>NZ_KB894021.1 GCF_000374345.1 Heyndrickxia acidiproducens DSM 23148 | reverse complement strand
GCTAAAAATAAGTTCAACCAACAAATGGCTTCCAGTTTTCGGACGCCTCTACTATGCCTTTTTCTAATCAGGCATGAACCAGTACCAATACATTGCCGTAAAACTTGCAAAAAAATGGAAGTGGCAAGTTTATTTGTTGTGCCTGGAAAATCACCTGAACAGCTTTTTCAAAGATTGAAAACAAGAAAACTACTGTTTAACAAATAATCAGTCACTTACCGGAAGGCTGCACAATGAAATCTACCTATTAATGCCGCAAATTAGGTTTTTGTCACGGATTCAGGTAATTTTATAACTGACCATCAATCCGAGTCCAGTACCTCTTTCTTTTGTCGTATAAAAAGGTTCGCCCAGTTTTTCAATTTTGTCTTCCGGTATGCCTTCCCCCTCATCCTTAATGCTGGTATGAATCATGCCATCCCCGGCCTCATCACGGATGGTAATCACGATATTGCCACCGTTTGGCATCACTTCAATCGCATTTTTAATGACATTAATAAAAACTTGTTTGATCTGATTCCCTTCGCAGTAAACATCCGGCAGCCCCTCATCAAAAAAACAGGAAATCTGAATATTATGCATCAGTGCCTGTGCATTTAATAGATCAATTGTATCGCTCATAATTTTGCGGATATCATGGTATTGAAACTGGGTGGCCTGCGGTTTGGCCAGTACTAAAAATTCAGTAATAATCGATTCGATTCTTGCCAGTTCCGAAGTAATCACATTAAAATACAGCGAATGGTCTTCTTCTTTCATGCTGTTTTGCAACAATTGGATAAAGCCCTTTAACGCCGTCATCGGATTTCTGATTTCATGCGCAATCCCGGCCGCAAGTTCCCCGACAATATTCAGGGTGTCCGATTTGCGCAGCTGCTCCTGCAGCGCTCTCCTTTCTGTTACATCTCTTATCACTGTTAAATTCAGATTCGATGCTAAATTCCCCTTTGATGTAATCTCAAAATATCTTGTCACATTCGGTTTTGAAATTGAAAAGAAAAAATCGGCTACACCATTTTCTTTCAGCCTGCGCAGATGGCTGTAAAAGGCCTTTTCTATTTTTTCATCATTTGTATGTAGTAAAACTTGCAGCGATTTTCCAATGATAAAGTCGCGTTCAAAATCAAAATACCGGGCCGCAACCGGATTGATATCCAGAATTTTCAAATCTCCGCTCCATAAGACCATGCCGTCAAAAGAACCTTCAAAAACCTTTCGAAAGCGTTCCTCACTATCCCGCAAAGTCTGTTCCATTTGATATCTGTCACTAATGTTTCGGAAAATCGTCATATGGTATTTTTCTTTGCTCATATATTTTGAGGTGAATTCCAAATGCTTCAACTGGCCGTTCGGCATCCGGAACAACAATTCGTCGCGGACCGCCTCCATCTGTTTCAGCCTGTCTAACAGCCGGCATGTCCGCTCATTTTCCAAATAAACAAAATCGAAAAGTTTTTTCTTTGTAAATTCTTCTATTGTGCACTCAAATATTTTCAAAGCTGCATTATTAGCCAATAAAATCCGCCCCTCGCGATCCCAAAAGACAATCGCGTCAATGGCTTCCAAAAAAAGGGTTCTATACAACTGTTCATTGTCCGTAAGCAGTGTCCTCTCCTTTTTTTCAAAATGGCTGTGATTTTGTTTTCGCAATATAAACCGATTTGTTTCCAAATTTGTTCCCCCCTTCATCTTAAGAAGCATCATCATGGTTTTTTAACTCTTGAATGAAACGATTACAATTGGAAAAAGCATTCGTGACTTGCCAACAGGGCAGTAACCCCCCCTCTTTCGCCCATTCCAGGAAATCACCGGAATCCGGCTGGCGAAGCAAGCACCAATACTTCAATCAGTTTAAGTTTGAAACCGATCATTAAATCCGGGCAAAAACAAACGCGTATCATGTAAAAAGATGTCAAATTAAGCTGGCGAAAAAAGTGCATACATGAAATAATTTCGCTAGATAGCGGGAATTTCCTGCTTATTAGAAAAAAATTCTTACATAAATAGAAGGGCGGCATAATTGCCCCCCTTCCCGCTTTTACTTTTTCCCTGGTTTCTGTTTTTTGTTGCAGCCGCTTTTTGGATTGGCCAGCACCTCATAAATTTTTCCTGCATTGATATCGCCAAATTCCAGCGCTGTTTCTTCAGAATAAACGCCTTTTTTCTTACGCATGCGACTTTCCTTTTCTTCCTTGTTTTGAATTGCGGTTCGCCGCTTTGATTGCTTCCTCACCATGTGTAAACTCAGCCGAAAATTCGGTTTCAACTAAATTTTCCCTTGGCGTTTGATTATTTTTCCGGGCTGCATCGATTTCTGCTTTTCTTTTTGCCATGTCTAAAGCCTCCCAAATAAGAATTGCTTACGCCTTTAGTTTCTCCGCATGTTTAGCGGATTAAAGGCTGAAAAATATGCCATGGCGGCGGTTACAGGCTTTTCCAAACATAAATGGCTTCATTACAACCATACTATGAACAGGAAACAAAGATAAAAAAATGACAAACAAAGGAGAATCAACTATGGCAAGAAGCAGCAATAAATTATTAATTCCCGGAATTGAACAATACATGGATCAAGTGAAATATGAAATCGCCCAGGAGTTCGGCGTCCAATTAGGCTCTGACACGGTATCGCGTGCAAACGGATCCGTAGGCGGGGAAATCACAAAACGGCTGGTCCACCAAGCACAGTCACAACTTTCCGGGCAAAGGCGCGGGTAAAAGATATTTTCCGGCACCAATAACGGGGCTTATTAAAACAGCCCCGTTTACATTCTTACATATTCCCTTAGAAAATCATAATCCCCGTTTAAAATCAAAACAACTGCAATGATATATTTCCGGTTCCGCTCTAAAGTTTTGCGGCTGACATTGACTTTACGTTCAAGCTTCTTTAAAGGCAGCCTGTGTTTATTCTTTAGATAAGCCATGAAACCCGGTTCCTGTATCAGCATTTCCGCAACCTGTAAAGCATGCAGTTTCGCATCCCGGTGCTTCGGTGCCTGCCGGATCAGTTCGTGAATCCGGATCCCGTATGTATGTAAAGCAGACTGGAACCGGTCCAGTTCTGCTCTCCTGTTTTCTTCTTCCCGTATTTCCCTGTACTTTTTCAGCGAGATGGAATATTCAATGCGGCAGGTTCCCGCTTTTTCTTCATCTTCCCGGCTGTTCCAATCCAGACTGGCGGCTTGATGTTTTGCTGCCTGGCGGATATAGTCAATGACCCTTCTCCTAATGATCACTTCCGCAAAAGACAGTAAGGATGCGCCCTTTGTTCTGTCATACTTCATCATACTGTCGTGAAACGCCAGCAAACCGATGCTGAATTCATCGTCTTTATGGTCAATATATCGTTTGCAAACTTTGGATACGGTTTTTTTAATAAAAGGCTGGTATTTTCGCAACAAAAGATCTTCCATTTGCCTGTCTCCCTGCTGCGCCAGCCATGCCATTTCTTCAGGCGGGCGGGCCCAATCTCTTTTTACGGCTGCTACAGGCATAATTGTCACCCCATTTCAGCCGTATTATATCATTTGCATGCGTCAGCCCAGTTTCGATCGGGTTACGTTTCTATTTCAAGGGCCCGGACGCCTTCATGCACTAAAGTAAATTCTCCCGCCTTTTCTCTTTGTTATCCACAGGGGAAGACTGCTGTTTTTCTTCTTTTTCCCCGCCGGCTGCCTTCTTTACGGAAACAAAATACCCTACTCCGACAATCGACAGCAGCACCGTCCAGAAGACGAGCTTCCATGCGGCCGATTCCGGAAAATGTTCATCAAGGACACCGACACCCGGATGGGAAAGCGTGAAAACAAGCAGTTTGACACCGACCCAGCCGACCACTAAGAAAGCAGCGTCTTCGAGGGCCGGGAATTTTTTCAGCAAACGGACAAACTGGTTAGCGGCAAAGCGGATCAACACAAGCCCGATCACGCCGCCCAAAAACATTACAGCAAACTGGCCGCCGTCAATTCCTCCAATTTCAAACCACCCTGCCGGCCGCAGCGTCACCGCCAAAGCCACTGCTGCCAGCATCGAATCAATGGCAAAGGCGATATCTGCAAGCTCTACTTTTAGCACAGACATCCAAAAAGATGAATTTTTCTGCGGCGTTTTTGTAATATCCGCGGTTGTCTGCTTTTTCTTTTTGAGAAAATGATGAACGGTGATGAAAAACAAATAGGCGGCGCCAATCGCTTGAATCTGCCATAAATCCACGAGAAAAGAAATCAGGAATAAAGCAGCGAAGCGGAAAACAAATGCGCCAAGCAGCCCGTAGAACAAAGCCTTCTTCTGCTGGTCCTGCGGAAGATGTTTCACCATAACCGCCATCACAACCGCATTATCGGCTGCCAAAATTCCTTCAAGACCTACTAAGATCAATAAAACCCATGCGTACTCCAGTATCAATGAAATATCCATTCCAACCGTCCTCCCTTTGTCCGCGATCGGAATCTGCATCTGCCGCTTTGAAATTTCCAGGAAAGAAAAGCGGCCGCCGATTCTAATCGCTTTTTAGCTTGATTAGATGCATTGTGCCACTTTTGAACAATTTCCTATACGACAAAAAGCAAGACCCCTGCCAGTACAGGCAAAGGTCTTGCTGGACATTTCAAATCAATGCCAACAAAGCCGATGATCCTCTTTCCCCGAAGGAATCATGTAATGACGACTTTGTTTTAAGTGTGCCGGACACACTTAACGCTACTCCCCTTTGACAATTGTCAAAAGTATTTTGTTATTTTGATTATAACGGCTGTTTCTCAATAAGTCAATCCTTTTTTTCAGTTCGCCTGATTTTTTCTTGATGAACCCCTTTTAGGGGGGATGCTTTTTTTCGGAGCAAAATGGTGCGGATGCCGCAGCCAATCAATAAACCGGGGATCAGACAAAGAATCGGGAAAAAAACCGGCCCGATTGGTTTGTTTTTAATCACAGCTGCCGGGGAGTAGATCAATCCTACAGTCACAAAATAGGCTGCAAACGCAAAGGGAATGAATATATACTTTGGCGGATGATCAAAACTGTTTCTAAACGCATCCCACATCGCGAAAAAATATAAACAAGGATAAAACATCAGCCATTCATAGTCGATGATTTCACCTGCCTGCACTGTTTTTCCCAAAAAACTCAGCATAATCGCTTCGTTAAAGCGGCTGCGCACATTAATTAAAAATTCGAGTAAAACAAATAAAATCCCCTTGATGTATGCGCCGGATAACAGCTGGGCAAATCCCGGCAAAGCGATGCTCCAAAGAATGGCCTCCAGTGGCATGATTTTTTTCATCCATTCACCTTTAAAGAACAGGGATGCGAATCCCTTCCAGTCTGCTTATCCCGCAACATACGATCCATCCCATTGTTCGCATATCTATCATATCGAATCTTCCTCCTTGTTTAACCCTATCGTTCCCTGATTTAAGGAAATGTAGTCACAGGGGGAATGGAGCCAGGTTCATTTGGAAAACAATGAAAAGACAATATGTATTCAAACAATAGACGTTCGCCTAAAGGCGATGCGGGAATTCATCACGGGTTTGAAAACCCGTGTTTCCTTCCCGCGAATCAAAAATGACCGCATGAAACAGTTTGTCCATGCGGTGTGATCTTATGATTCCAGTGGATTGTAAAGCTTTATGTCAGGATGTTTCTCTCCAAACCAGCGCAGCGCAAAATCATTCTCAAATAAAAACAATGGCTGATCAAAACGGTCTTTTACGAGCAGGCTGCGAGAGCTGGAGAGCGACTCGTCAACCGCCTCTTCGTCAATCCAGCGCGGGATTTTCGAACCAATCGGCTCCATCACGACATCCGAGTGGTATTCATTTTTCATACGGTGCTCGAACACCTCAAACTGCAGCTGCCCGACCGCACCTAAAATATAATCATCGGTATGATAGGTGCGGTACAGCTGGATCGCCCCTTCCTGGACAAGCTGGTTAATCCCTTTATGAAAGCTTTTCTGTTTCATGACGTTTTTCGCGGACACCTTCACAAACAGTTCCGGTGTAAACTGCGGCAACTTTTCAAAATGGATCGCCTGTTTTCCTGAATAAATCGTATCGCCGATCTGGTAGGTTCCAGTATCATACAAGCCAAGAATATCACCGCTTACCGCCATTTCAACCGTGCTTCTGTCATCGGCGAGAAACTGGGTCGATTGCGACAGTTTCATTTGCTTTCCTGTCCTCGCCAGGGTGACCGTCATACCGCGCTCAAACTTGCCGGAGCATACGCGGATAAATGCGATCCGGTCACGGTGGGCCGGGTTCATATTGGCCTGGATTTTAAACACAAATCCGGAAAATGCTTCACTCGCCGGATCTATCATGCCCATATCCGACTTTCTTGGCTGCGGGGACGGGGCAAACTGAAGGTATGTTTCCAGAAATGTCCGGACGCCGAAATTTGTTAATGCACTTCCGAAAAAGACGGGCGTGAGGGTGCCGTTTTCAACCCGTTCCCTTGAAAATTCATTTCCCGCTTCATCCAGTAACATAATTTCTTCCAATGCCTGGTCATACAGTGCATTTTCTTTGATGGGCGCATCGCCTTCCACTTCGCCATCGTCATTCAGCTTAAGAAAGCGGCCGCCTTCTTCGGCCCGGAACTGTTCAATCCGGTGGTGATAGCGGTCGTAAATGCCCAAAAACTCTTTTCCCATGCCGATCGGCCAGTTCATCGGATAGGACTCAATTCCCAGCACTTCCTCCAATTCTGCCAATAAATCCAAAGGCATTTTCCCTTGGCGGTCAAGCTTGTTGATAAATGTAAAAATCGGTATCCCCCGCATCCGGCAGACTTTAAACAGTTTAATGGTCTGCGCCTCGATCCCTTTTGCAGCATCAATGATCATCACGGCGCTATCCACGGCCATCAGCGTTCTGTACGTATCTTCACTGAAATCCTGGTGTCCCGGTGTATCCAGAATATTAACACGCTTGCCGGCATATTCAAATTGCATCACGGACGAGGTAACTGAAATACCCCGCTGCTTTTCAATCTCCATCCAGTCAGAAGTCGCAAATTTTCCCGTTTTTTTACCTTTTACCGTGCCCGCCGCGCGGATTGCCCCGCCAAATAAAAGCAGCTGCTCGGTCAATGTCGTTTTCCCGGCGTCCGGGTGGGAAATAATGGCGAACGTCCGTCTTGATAATACTTCATCTTTAAAACTTGTCATCATCCAGTTCCTTTCAATTGCAAAATAAACATATGGGTACAGATTCAGTTGTCGTCTTTTTTTACATGGGAACCACCTTTTTATCCTCTATATTTCACCTGCTAAAAAACAATCCCGTATCAATAGCAGCGGAATAGCGTATCCGGCTCATTTTTTATCACCTGTTCTGATTCTGCCAATCCGTTCCCGTTGTGAGAAGGATGCATAAGCCCCTCCATTTTTTAACCTGTTCCTATTTTACCTGAATCCTTCACCAGCTTCAAAGCTTAAAACATGGATTTTAAGTCTGCCCGTTTTCCTCCGGCTGTACTGTCGGCAGCACAACCGTAAACGTTGAGCCTTTTTGCGGTTCGCTTGCAATTGAAATCTTCCCATGATGTTCATGGATAATCTGAAAACATACCATCAGCCCTAAACCATTGCCCCCTTCTTTTGTCGTATAAAAAGGCTGGCCGATTTGTTCAAGATTTTCTTGCGGGATCCCGTAGCCTTCGTCCTTAATGGCAACGGCCACCTGATGAAAAGCTGCCTCATAGATTTCAATTTTCAGCGTACCGCCCTGTTCCATCGCTTCCAACCCATTTTTAACAAGATTGATAAAAACCTGTTTTAACTTGGACTCATCACAACGGATGTAAAACGGTTTACAAAGGAAATTGGTTTCAATCCGGACATTTTGCTTAAATGATTGCGACTCCATCAGGATCAGTACTTCATCCAATAATTTTTGAATGCTGCATATCTTCAATTGAGATTCTTTTGGCCTGCCAAGAAAAAGAAGCTCACTCGAAATGGTTTCAATCCGGTCAATTTCGTTCTCCATAATATCCAAATAATTTTTCGTATCAATCACCCCCGCCTGCATCAGTTGCAAAAACCCTTTAATCGAGGTAAGCGGATTTCGGATCTCATGTGCAATCCCTGCAGCGAGCTGGCCGATCATCGACAATTTTTCAGAATAAATCAGGTAATCATACAAATCTTTTACAACGGTCATGTCCTTTGTCAATATGCGGATATGGCCCCGCCCATTAAGCTCTGTATCATTGTAAATGGAATAAGTTGACTCTACCCATTTATAGTTTCCGCTTTTTGTTTGCAGCCGGTATAAGAACATCCCCATATCTTCCGCTTTTTTTCGGAAAAGGCCCTTGAATTGATCAATATCGTCCGAATGAATAAAAGATGGAAACTTCTTCCCGATCCACTCTTCCATGCTGTAACCCGTAACTTCCTGCAGACCCGGGGAAATGGATTCAATCATGCCGTCCATGCCGGTAACAGCGGTGAAATATTTGAATTGGAAAGGAAGATCCATAAAATGAAAAGACCGTTTAGCATCACACATATATTGCTTACACCTACCTTATCACTCTATTAAAAACTGCAGCCGGCGTTTCACAAAATGGCTGTTTTGGTCGGATGATGTCTTTTGATGTGGAAATTTCATTTTGCTTTCTATTCATTCTTATGTATATACATCTCAACTATATCTCTTTTCAAACAAAAATATCCAACTTTTTATTAAAATTTCTTGAGATTAAAGTTATTTATCAACCGAATCGTCATGTGATACAATGAGCTTGCAGCCATCATTAACCAAAAAAGGAAGCGATGATATGAAATTTGCAACAGTCGGAACAGGCTGGATCACATCGGCATTTATTGATGCCGCAAAATTATCGGGCAAATTATCCTTGCAAGCTGTTTACTCGCGCAGAAAAGAAAGTGCTGAACAAATGGCAGCTAAGCATCAGGCCCCTGAACAATTCACAGATCTTGAGCAAATGGCAAAAAGCGATAAAATTGACCTCGTCTACATCGCTTCGCCAAATGCACTGCACTTCAAACAAGTGCTCACTTTTTTAATAAACAAAAAGCATGTCATCTGCGAAAAACCAATTTTCTCAAATACCGAAGAATTTAAAGAAGCATTCGCTGCCGCGGATGAAAACGGTGTATATTTATTCGAAGCGATTCGGAACATCCACTATCCGAACACCCTTCTGCTCAAAGACAAATTAAAAGCGGCCGGGCAGATTAGAAGCGCAATCTTCCAGTATGTCCAGTATTCCTCACGTTATGATGCCTTCCTGGATGGCAAGGAACCAAATGTATTCTCAAGAAAATTTTCCGGCGGCGCTTTAATGGATCTTGGCGTTTATCCGCTCTCGCTTGCCGTCTTTTTATTCGGCGCGCCTAAAGACAGCCATTATTTCCCGGTGCTTTTGCGCAACGGCATTGACGGAGCCGGCACGCTTGTTTTAGAGTATGCGGATTTTAACATCACGGTCATGTGCTCAAAAATTTCCCATTCCTTTATCCCAAGCGAGATCCACGGCGAGAAAGCGAGCATTGTGATTGAAGGTATTTCGGAATTATCAAAGATGCAGCTCGTCGACGCCCATACGAAAGAGGCCGTATTATTTTCTGAAAATCAGGAAGAACAAAACATGGTTTATGAAATCAGGGACTTTGTAAAAATCATGGAAGAAAAAGACCGGGAAGCCTATCAAAGATTAAGGCAGGAAAGTTTTGACGTGCTTACCGTCCTCGAGAAGTCCCGAAAGCAAAACGGCATCCATTTCAGAACTGACCGCAGTTAACCCTGTTTCCACTCTTTTTATAGTTATTATCATTTAATATTGATTTTAATTTAATATGTACTATAATATATATAGTAAATCGTTTTGATTTGCATCCCGGGCTTTTGCCTGAAACCGCAAGCCACTTTCTAAGGAGGATTTTATATGTATATTGAATCTGCTTTAAACGTACAAGTCGCAAACTGGAGCGTACTTTACACAAAGCTACATAACTTCCACTGGTATGTAAAGGGGCCGTTATTCTTTACCCTGCATCCAAAATTTGAAGAACTTTACAACGAAGCTTCTACCGTTGTTGATGATTTTGCCGAACGCATTCTTGCCATTGGCGGCAAACCGGTTGCTTCTTTTGAGGCATTCCGAAAAATAGCCACGATTGAAGAAGCAAAATCCGGATTAACTGCTGAAGAAATGGTCAGCACCCTGATTAGTGATTACAAACAAATGGTTAATGAATTAAACAAGCTGATCAAACTGGCTGACGATGAAAAAGACTATGGGACAGCCGACATGGCCACCACTTTAGTGGAAAGTGTGGAAAAGACGGTTTGGATGCTGAGCGCATTGGTCTCCGTTCCGGTTGCACATTAATTGCAGTGAAAAAAGCCCGTACGCCTATTTGTGGCGGCGGGCATTTTTTTTTAGGATTTTCCATTAAATTGTAAGCTTGTCATAGACGTTTCTTCCGTTTCACGCTAAAATTGAAGCATCATGATACAGAGAAAGAAGGCATTTTCGTGCATGTTTCAATTATCATTACCATGCTTTTTGTCGGCATCATTTTAGGCTTTATTGGCGCAGGCGGATCCGGGTTTATTATATCCCTGTTAACGCTGCTTTTCGGCGTATCCATCCATACTGCTTTGGCAACCGCACTGACTGCCATGATCTTTTCGTCTTTATCCGGAGCAGTCAGCCATTACCGGGAAGGCAATCTTTCTGTAAAAACAGGGATAACAGCCGGGCTGTTTGGCGCGGCCGGGGCCTTTATCGGGTCGCATTTTTCCGCTCAAATCCCCAGCACTGAATTAAAATGGTTGACAGCAGGGATGCTTTTGTTTTCCGCCTGTCTATTGTGGCTGAGGATGTTCCTATTATCCAGGCAATCCATCCAGGCAAAAAATCTCCCTGCCGGCGTAAATTTTATCGCCCGTTCCATCGTAATCGGGATCATTACAGGCATATTATCCGGCATGTTTGGAATTGGCTCCACCCCTTTTATTCAACTGGGATTAATGGTGCTGCTCGGTCTGCCGGTTCGCCAGGCCGCAGGAACCACGATGATGGTGATCATTCCGATTGCAATCGGCGGCGGGATTGGGAGCTTCCAGCAGGGCTATCTGGACATCCGGCTTTTACTTGAAGTGGTTGCCGGAACAATGGCCGGTTCCTATATTGGCGCCAAATTCACGAACCGGGCGCCCGTACAGCTGTTAAAATCGTCGATGATTGCCGTGCCGATTGTCGCAAGCTTTTTGTTAATCGTGTAAAATCCGGCGGGGTTGAAGACCGGAATGAAGGCTTTCATGGCCTTTTCCGCGCTTGCCCCGCCATTTTAATCGTATGCTTTTCAAAAAGGATCATCCTGCGCATACGGTATTCCCAACACCGGCGGAATGGATGCGGGGACTTAGGCGATGGATTTTTTACGGGACCCGGGCCGTCTTATATAAGAATTGAGGTTTTCAAACAAAATGCTGCAGTACAATCCCTCCATAAGCAAAAGCGCAAACAAGCACAATAGCCGGATGGATTTTCCGGATTTCCATTGCCCAAAAAGCGATGGCCGCGATTCCAAGTGATTGCAGGATCCCGATTGAAACAACAGAGTCTTTCACCATTTGCCAGGTGATCATAAGCATCATGATTGCAAGAACGGGCTGCACCAGTAAAGTCATCCCTTTGACAACAGGTGAATTGCGGTGTTTTTGTAATACCTTCAACAAGATAATGAGCAAAACGGCAGTAGGGACAATTGTGGCAGCTAATGCAGCAAGGACACCCGGCCACCCTTGCACTTGGAAACCAACAAATGCGGCAATTTTCGTTGCGATCGGCCCGGGTAATGCATTGCCCAGTGCAAGCATGTTGGAAAAATCCCTGTTTTCCAACCAATGATAATGTTTAACAATTTCGTCATACATGAGCGGTATGGAAGAAGGCCCGCCCCCATAACCAAGAATATTGGCGATGAAAAAACCAAGAAATAAATGAAGCCAGGTCCACATTATCCTACAGCACTCCTCTCTTTATCTTTATTTTTATTTTTCTTCCATTTTGTGACTGCACGAAAATGCATGCTTCCGTAAGCTAAGAAAAGGACAATGACAATGCCGGAATGGACATGGAAGACTTGCAACAGAAGGAATGATAGCGCAAATCCTGCAATCCCCATGATTATGCCAAGGCCTTTTACTGTTTTTTTTCCAAAATTATAGCCCATCATGCCCAGCATCACAGCGACCACCGGCATGACTGCAGCAATCATGCCTGAAACAATTTTGGAATGGCTTAAAAAACTGACAGCCGATAGCAATGTGATCATGGCAATGCAGCTTGGCAGGATATGGCAAATAATAGCAAAGGCCGCCCCGGTTGTTTTTTTCAATTTATAGCCCAAATAGGCCGCCATTTTTGTTGCAATCGGCCCGGGAAGTGCATTTGCTATTGCCAATGTTTCTCCAAATTCATCCTCGTCAATCCATTTATACCTTTCCACAGATTCATAACGGAAAAGAGGCATGACAGACGGGCCGCCCCCAAATCCGAGTATGCCCGTGCGCAGCATCGCCATTGCCAACTGACAGTAGGGATTTTCTGTTTTTTTCAAAAGGTCTTCCTCCTTTATAACTTCATACCAATGCGGCTTTTATAGCGCTTGATTAAGATTTGGCAATCCACACTCATGATGCCGGGCAAAGGATACAATCTTTTTTCTAAAAAAGCCTCCATTTCCCGGTTGTCTTTGAACAAACCATGCATATGGAGCTTGCTCGGGCCTGTCATATGATAAAGACTGGAAACGGCGGGATCTTTCGATAAATTTTCGGCAACTTCCTGTAAATATTTCGGTTCCACTTCAACGTTAAAAAAGGCTGATAAGTGAAGCCCGGCTTTTTCCGGATTAATCACGGCGGTAAAGCATTCAATGACACCACTTTCAACCATGGCATGAATGCGTGCCTGGACGGCCACCCGGGAAAGTTTTATTTCCTTCGCTAAATCTGTAAACGATATTCTCCCATTTTTATTTAGCAGCTGAATGATATGGCGGTCAATTTCATCTAACTGAACGGCGGATTCATGATCTTGTTTAGGCATACAGTTCCTCCTCTATTTCAATATGAAAACAAAATAAAGCCATCTATTTCTATATGTATTAATAATAATCAATAAACTAAACACTTTCAATATTTTTTTGACCTTTTAATTACGAAATGAAGTTGAAAAGAAAATTTCAGTTGCAATATTTTTGGGGATATTTTACAAAACAGTATTTCAATATGCCGCTAAACGCCGACCCGCTTTCAAAATGTTAAAAAATCAATCTATCTGATTACATTTTGAAAGAAAATTTAAAAGTGAACACCGGCTTTGAAAATCAATGATATTGACAATGTTTTGGGTGTTATGTTTAATAACATTAAGTATCAGAAAAAGTGGAAAAGTAAAAAACAACAGAATCTTTGTGAGGCCAAATGATTCATGATCCAATTTTATTTATAGAGGGAGAAAAAACAATGAAGTGCAATCAATCAAAAACCGGAACAAAAACAATGGTTGTTAGTCCTCATTATTTAGCATCGGCTGCCGGAGCAAGAATATTGGAAAAAGGCGGCAATGCTTTTGATGCAGCGGTAGCGGTAAGCGCATGCCTGGCGGTTGTTTACCCGCATATGACCGGATTAGGCGGGGATGCTTTTTGGCTTACCTGGCACCACCAGGAGGGCCGGATTCGCGCATATAACGGCAGCGGCCGGTCCGGCTATTTAGTGAAGCGGCAAAATTACGCTGCAGAGGAGAAGATCCCCACGAGAGGGATTAGGAGTGCCATTACAGTTCCAGGAATGGCAGACAGCTGGGATGCAATTTTAAAAGAATACGGGAGATTCACACTGAAAGAGGTGCTTGAACCTGCGATTGATTATGCGCTAAATGGCTTCCCGGTTTCACCTGACCAGTACCAAAATACAGCCATGGTCCAGGATGTCCTGATGGAGGCAAAGCGCACTTCGGATATTTACCTTCCTTTTGGGAAAGTGCCAAAAATCGGGGAAAAGTTTTTTCAAAAGGATCTGGGCCATACGCTAATAGAGATCGCGGAAAAAGGCCGGGACGCTTTTTATAAAGGAGCGATTGCAGAAGAAATTGTCAACGTAATGAAGGAACAAGGCGGATATTTGCTGCTTGATGATTTTGAAAACCATTATGGTAACTGGGCCGATCCGATTTCAACTGCCTACCATGATTATACAGTCTATCAAGTCCCCCCGAATTCCCAGGGTTTTTCAGCTTTGATGGCGCTCAATATCTTGGAAAACTATGATTTTCATACAATAGAACACGGATCTTATGAATACTATCATTTATTAATAGAAGCCTTAAAAAGGGCCTTCAAAGATCGCAACGAAGTGTTAACAGATCCTGCGTTTTCCCCTGTTCCACTGGAAAAATTACTCAGCAAAAAGTATGCAGCAGCACTTGCAAAAGAGATTCAAATGAACCGTGCAGCCGAATTTCAAACCGAACCTTTGGGCAGTGATACGGCGTATGCAGCTGTAGTGGATGAAGAAGGGAATGCTGTGTCCTTTATTCAAAGCCTTTATTTTGAATTTGGCTCAGCTATTGTAGCAGGTTCAACAGGAATCTTATTGCAAAACAGAGGATCCTTTTTCTCTTTGGATCCGAATCATGTGAATACATTGGAACCAAACAAACGTACTTTCCATACGCTAATGCCCGCGATGGCGTTTTTAGATGGAAAACCAAGAATTCTATACGGTACACAAGGAGGAGAAGGCCAGCCGCAGACACAAACGGCCCTTATCACCCGGGTAATCCATTATGGGATGGATCCGCAACAAGCAGTATCCGAACCAAGATGGGTTTGGGGAAGAACCTGGGGGGAACCGACCGAAGAATTAAAAATTGAAGCAAGAGTCGGCGCCGATGTATATACTGCCCTCTCAAAAGCCGGACATCTCGTTCGCAAAGTGCCGCCTTATGATGGCATGATGGGCCATGCACATATGATTCAAATTGATGAACAAGGATTTCGAAGCGGAGGAACAGACCCCCGTTGCGATGGTGCTGCAATTGGATGGTAATTGCTGAACTTATGCCTGTTCCGTCCTAACTTGCAGCAAGTATTAAAAATCAAGTAAAGGCTGTCCCAACATCATTTTAATCAAGGAGTAATGATCATGGAAGATACATTCAATGCTTTTATCGATCCGGAATTATGTATTCAGCCGCAAGGAAACGGCATCCTGAACGGTACACATTTTGCTGTTAAAGATGTTTTTGCGGTAAAAGGACATCGCAATGCTGCCGGCAATCCGGATTGGTTTAAATCCCACGCTGCAGCGGATCAGCATGCGGCCTCAATCGATTTACTTTTAAAAGCAGGGGCATGCTTGACGGGCATAACGCATACGGATGAACTAATGTACAGTTTAAATGGTGAAAATTACCATTATGGAACGCCGGTCAATCCCCGTTCGAAGGATTGCATCCCCGGAGGATCTTCCAGCGGTTCTGCAGCCGCAGCAGCGGCCGGCTGTGTTGATTTTGCGATTGGAACCGATACAGGCGGCTCAGTCAGGATTCCGTCTTCCTATTGCGGCATCTTTGGCTTCCGTCCCTCACACGGCGCAACGAATATGGACGGGGTCATCCCGTTAGCACCGGCATTTGATACGATCGGATGGATGGCCCGGGATGCCCGTGTATTATACAAAGCAGGCCAGGTGTTACTACAGCAGAAGACAGATCCCGGGGCAGCATTCAAGCAATGCTATTACGCCGAAGATGCATGGGAATTGGCTGAAGAAGTGACAAAAAACACGCTTATAAGTAAAATGGCGGAGCTGAAACCGGCTTCTTTGCCAGTCTTAAAATCGAGAATTGCCGATGAATTATTAGGGACCTGGAGTGCTGCATTCCGTTTGCTGCAAGGCAGGCAAATTTGGGAAACACATGGGGACTGGATTAAAAACACCCATCCAAAGTTCGGGCCGGATATTCATGACAGATTTGAGTGGGCTTCTGCAATTCCAAAAGATGGGGAATGGGATAAAGCCAATCAGTTACGTGTAAAGATCCGGAATCGGTTAAGGGACATGCTGGGCAGTACGGGGCTGATTGTGATCCCGACAACGCCCGGCCCGGCGCCGGCTATCGGCAGGCCATTGCAGGAAGTGGAAAAGACCCGGACAAGTACCATGCAGCTCAGCTGTATTGCAGGCCTGGCCGGACTGCCGCAATTAACAATACCTTTTACAACCGATGATGGAAAACCGCTCGGGCTGTCTTTGATTGCGGGCTATGGACAAGATTTAAAACTTTTGGCCTGGACAAAAGAGTTGCTGATTCATGCCGCAAATGATGAACCGGCAAGTAAAAAATAGTGAAACTTCAATCAGTGGGATTTTCTTTTCCCCACTGATTGAAATCAGACTGATTTAAACTGCTGCAGCCGGAGCCAGTTCCATTGCCGGCCCAAAAAATTCATAGCGGATATTTTCTTTGGCAACGCCAAGCTCTCTTAAAATCTGTACCGCGTTTTTCAAAAACGGGACCGGTCCGCAAACATAACAAACAGTTTGCGATGTTACCATCTTTTCCATAAATGTTTTGGAAAGATGGCCTGTAAAATCGCAGCCGCTGTTTTCATGAAGCGGGTGGCCGTACCCGAAATAATGATGCCCATTTTCGAGTTTTTCAATATGGTGTTCTGCTTCATCCTTAAAAGCATGAAATTCTTCATTGCGGGCAGCATGAATAAAATGGACTTCGCGTTTAGAGCCGGCATCCGCCAGAGCTTCCAGCATACTCATCAGCGGCGTCAGGCCGACCCCGCCGCTGATCAGGGCAATCGGGGCTGGTTCATCGGTAAGTGTGAAGACGCCGGCCGGTGCGCTGATCTCCAGCTCATCCCCCACTTTGACTTGATCATGTAAATACGTTGACACCTTTCCATTCGGCTCATGATCCGCTTCCCGTTTCACCGAAATCCGGAAGTACTCATGTCCCGGCCCGCATGAAAGACTGTACTGGCGGTTAAACAAGTATGTCTCACCCGGAATTTTTACTCTCAGCGTAAGATACTGCCCCGGAAGATAAGACGGCACCGGTCCTCCATCCGCCGGTTTTAAATAAAATGAAGTAATGACATTGCTTTCTTTTACTTTTTTTACAACTGTAAACGGTTTAAAGCCTTCCCATCCGCCTCTTTTGGTTTCAGCTTCCCGGTACATTTTTTTCTCGACTTGAATGAAAACATCGGCAATGGCCCCATATGCTTCAGCCCAAGCCTGTAAAACTTCGTCCGTAGCCGCATCTCCTAATACTTCTTTAATGGCTTTCAGTAGAAATTCCCCGACAATCGGATAATGCTCCGGTTTAATGCCCAGGCCGCGGTGTTTGTGTGCAATTTGTTCCACAACCGGCAAGATCGTTTCCAAATGGTCAATATAAGAAGCAGCCGCTAATACGGCATTGGCCAGTGCTGTTTGCTGCCTCCCCTGTGACTGATTCGTTTGATTAAAAATATTCAGCAGCTCGGGATGTGCTGCAAACATGGTTTTATAAAAGTATGTAGTAATGTTCGTCCCTTGTGTTTTTAATACAGGTACAGTTGATTTCACAATTTCAATGGTTTTCTGTGATAACATGATTTCCACTCTCCAAATAGTAATATTTAAAATATATCTTTAAGATAGTGCTTCTTTCTTTTTAAAGCAATATATAAAATACATCTTTAATAATGTTGTCACATTTTTCTTTGAAGAAGGTTTCATAAAGAAAAAAAGAACGCCATTTTCGGCGTGAACAGGTATAATGGGATTGGCAGGTGATACAGATGCGTTTAACCAATTACTCTGATTATGCTTTACGCGAATTACTTTATCTGGCTTCAATGG
Organism: Heyndrickxia acidiproducens DSM 23148; assembly: GCF_000374345.1. Taxonomy (GTDB): domain Bacteria; phylum Bacillota; class Bacilli; order Bacillales; family Bacillaceae_C; genus Weizmannia; species Weizmannia acidiproducens. Next base: position 11,341 of record NZ_KB894021.1, on the reverse strand, counting down.
AAGAAGGAAGATTAGCCAGCATCAAAGAAATCGCGGATGCCTACAACATCTCAAAAAATCATTTAATGAAAATCACATACGAGTTAAGCAAACTCGGATTGATCAAAACAGTGCGCGGAAGGGGAGGCGGCATATGCCTGAACAAACATCCCCGCGAAATTAATGTTGGAAAACTGATCCGCATAACAGAAGATGATTTTAAACTAGTGGAATGTATGGAAGATGGAGCCTCTGCCTGTATCATCTCCCCCGTTTGCGGATTAAAGCATGTTTTAAACGAAGCCCTCAACGCTTATCTCCGTGTGCTCGACAAATATACACTGGAAGATTTAGTAAAAGATCCCCTATCCTACAGGCAGCTGCTTGCAAAATAAAAATCAGGGCCGGATTTTTATCATTTTCCGACAGAAGACTCCCACCTCAAGGAATGTGAAGGGCATTAGCCCAATGAATAGGTGGGAGATGAATGTCGGTTGGCGTTAGCCAAAGTTGTTGAAGAGCAGGAACATATGTGCTATTATATATTTGTAAGTTGTTCTTTGAAAACTGAAGATATGAGGTTGTGACAGGAAAAACGTCTGTCACGTAAAATCTTCAACGTTCAATCGCCTACACCATGTATACCGAAGTTGCGAAAACCAAGCTAAAGTAGTAGGGTGTATGGCAGAGTAACGTACAAGATATGAATTCTCACCGTAGGGACTACGGGTGGAGCCTGCTCAATAACTAGTGGTTGCACTGGTGTTCGCAGGAATCCCCCACTTCAAGGCGATAGCCTAAGTGGCGGGTAGTTCAAATAGTCCGGCCCTGTTTAAATTGAAATTTTTTAAGGTCCCCCTCACTTTTATTACAAACGGTACAGTTTAAGAAAAGTTTTTAATAAGTCAAGGAAAGTGAATCTATGAACATTATTGCAGGAAGAAATGCGTAAGAAATTCAGTATTTAATTTGGCTGTTTTCATTCTTATGATACAATTTTTCGTTTTTGATACAAGACTTTCCCTTTCCTGTCAATATGATCCAATAATTTCTCATTATGGATTTCCTCGTAATGAAGAATGTCAAAAAAATACGGGATGGGATAGACCTCATTCAGTAAATCATTCAATTCAAAAATAACGTTATCCGTAACTTTCTCCCCGCGTATCGCAATATCCACGTCTGAACCGTTTTTATAGTTTCCCGTTGCCCGGCTTCCAAACAAAATAGCGCACTCAATTTCATCGAATTTTTTCAACGCCTGTAATATATACTGAATATCCCGTTCCAGTAATCCGTACATGTTATTTACTCCTTTAACAATTTTTCGTAGAGCGATCGAAAAGCGGGAAAGTAAACATGCTTAACTTCTTCAACAAATTTTTCAGCAAATGCTTCATCATATGTATGCGTGCTTAAATTCCTTTTGGACAAGGCATCCATCCATACATGGCCATCCTCAATCAATCCAAATTGAAATGCTTGTTTTATGGTTTCCCTTGGGCTTTTTACAAGATAACCCTGGGCTTCCAAATAATCTTTTTGCACTTTCCATGCCAATTCAAAAGTCATTTCAAAGAACTGAACGATTCCTGCTTTTTCAATTTCGGACGGGGTATCTTGATTATGATACTTTTCTAATAGTTTATACGACTTCTCAAAATTTTCAAACCTTTGTTTCCAGCGTATATCGTTTGGGGACGTATCCATTTCATGCAACTCCCTTCGAATCCGTGCATTAAAGTGTATATAATGAACTATTGTAACACGAAATCTTCACCTTAAACAGCCGAACTTTTGCACTGCTTTACCGCCTGCCTGCTCGTTTAATTATCATTTCTTTCCCAGTTTCGCGGACTCAACCATGTACATGACCAAATCGAACCGCTTTGCAAAAATAGGTGACGGGACTTTTTTCTCCGGAAAAAATGAGCAGCTGTTGAAATCGATATTTTATCTAACTTCCCTGCTCCCCTTTCATTTTTTATTCCGAAAAGTTTCCATTAAATTTTGTCTATCCTGACCAAAAAGTGTTAGAATGATAGATAAATTATATAAATATAAAATTTTAGCAAAGGTGGTTTGGTGATGTTAAACGAAGCTTTTTTAAGTACCTTGTATGAATCGTACAAAAATGTAAAAGCGCTGAACAAAGATATTTTTCCGGCAGGCATGGATTTAGATAAGGCTTACCAGGTCCAGCACGCCTTTACTGCAGCAAAAAAAGAAAACCATGAAACCTTAAAAGGGTATAAAATCAGCATGACAAGCCCCGAAACACAGGCATTATTTGATGCAAAAGAACCATTGTACGGCGAGTTGACAGATAAACAAGTGACAAATCATGTTTCTTTAAGCAAAGATATGCTTAATCCGTTGGTCGAATTGGAATTGGTTTTTCTTGTCAAGGAACGGCTTACGGCAAACGCCTCTGAAGCGGAAATCATCCAAAAAACACAAGTTGCACCGGGACTTGAAATTCCTGATTCCCGATTTAAGGACTGGTTCCCTAAAATGCCAAAAGAACAAGTTTGCGCAGATGGAGCTGTCGGCGGAAAAGTGACTTTTGGGGATGCCAAAGATTATACATATGACGATATTGATGATATCAATGGCCAACTGTTCTTTAATGGCCAGGTGCTCGACGAAGGCAAATCTTCAGTTGTCATGGGGCACCCGCTTCATGCCGTAAAATGGCTTTTGAAAAAATTGGGTGAACAAAAGAGAGCACTTGAACCGGGCATGTTTGTCTCATCCGGCACATTTGTCCTGCCGAAGCCGCCGGAAGCCGGAACATACAGCGGAAAATTTGAAGGAATTGGCACTGTGAAGTTGACGGTTACAGACTAGGAATGAAGCACCCGCACAGATAATGAACGGCAAAAAACATCTCCGGCATGCTAGAAGGAGATGTTTTTTGTAAGTAAGTATTCACAACGCGTGTTGGGAATTAACTGCTGCGGCTCCAGCATTTCCCGCAGTCCCCGTATTCAAAATGGATTGTTTTAAGCATTGGCTTTGGTTCCATTATACCTGTAAAGAAAATGGATCACATAACCAGCCGGTTGATCCGTGCTTGATAGAGGTTTTTACAAAAAGGAACCTTACATTCCTTCCGGGCGGTACAATGGCTGCAGGTTTTCAAGATCTTCAATGAACAGATTGATTTCTTCAGCGGATAAATGGACTGGCATTTGATCATATAAAGTCAGGATTTGGCCTTCATGATCATCCTGGTGTTTTTTCAAATAATCGTATAATGATCTGAACTGGTTTTCATTTATGGTCGATGCTGTTACAAATTGTTTTACATGCTGCAGTGAAAATTCATTCCGATTCTTATCAAACTCTCCGGTAATCACATTTCCTCTGATGTGCATCATGAACACTCCCAAGCCGGTTGATTTATAAGATTGTTTTGCCCTGTTGCTTGATTTTCATTCACGGAATTTCGATATAAGCATATTTGCTATAAGCCGGAACTTCGACTAATTTTGCAAGTGGAATAATATCATGAAATTCTACACTGACCGGAATACCCAATCGTGAAATGAGTTCTGCTTTAATGGATTCCGATTTTATTGCTTGCACATATTGTAAGCGTAATGTGATCTTTTCTTGTTCAATTTTGGCTTTCCACATAAACGGAACAGATGATAATGAATAGATGGCTTCTTGGAAATCATAAAAAGATTTTATTTCATTACCATAGTGAACAACATCATCATTTCTCCCATAATGAATCATAATCGGGTCCTGATTATGGCATTGACAACAGCTGCCATCTTTTATTTCTATCAAATCATTATTGAAATACCGGAGCAGTGGCATTCCTTCCCGCATTGTAGAGAGAACACAGTTGCCTTTATTTCCATTTTCAACGGGTTGTCCCATTTGATTCACTGCTTCGACTTTCACATTTGGATTACTTAAATGGTAATGGCCGTGTTCACAGCTCATGAATAAGCCGCCGGTTTCTGTACTTCCAAACAACAGGTAAACGGGTACTCCCCACATTTTTTCAATATACTTTTTTCGAGCCGGAGAAACTAGTTCACCCGCCAGTAAAAGCGCACGCAAACTTTTCTGCGGGAAAGAATACCCCAGCTGTTTGGCCGTTTGATGGATCTTTTCCGCTTCGGATGGCAGCATTGCCAAAATGGTCGGATGTGTACGATCCATGATTTCCACGATTCTTTTTTCAGGTGTAACCGAACTGGCTTTATCCGCACCGATATGCCCGGCATGGGTTTTCTGGCATGCCCAGTAAACAATAAAGGAAGGGATGGCCATGGCAAATGGAAAATGGTTTAAAATAAGATCATCCCTATTTAACTGTATAGATGAGTTGACAACAACCTCTGCTTCCTTTTCGGCATCTTTATAACTGTACCAGCTGGGTGTAGGCGTTCCTGTTGTTCCACTTGTTTCGTGGTAGGTGGCAATTTCCCCAGCGGGCACGCCCATAAGGTCAAAAGCGTCTGCATTTCTTAAGTGTACTTTTGTGGTGAAGGGAATCGAATTCCAATCTGTTATTTTTTTATCTTTTAAAAACCGTTGATAAAACGGTGATTTCAATGCTGCATCAAGAAACTTCTGATCTTTCAACATCCTTGTTGCCTTCTTTCTGAATCCGATTATGTAAGTTATTTAGGCCTGCAGAAAATTTCTTTACGTCGCCCAGTTTCTTAGAAAGATCGTTCACAACGGTATCTAATTCTTTAATTTTCGCTGTTCCGCCTTGTTGAACTTTCATTGTAAAGGCCGTTATATTCGTGACTTCTTCTGAACCGGAGGATAATTCCTGGACAGAAGCGGCTACTGACGTTATTTGGTCGGTAACTCCGCCTACTTTTGATTGAATGGTTTCAAATGCATGTTTCGCTTTATTGACTCCCTGAATGCCATCTGACACTTCATTCTTACTCTGCATCATAAATTGCACGGACCTCTTTACGTTATCTTGAACAGCATTTACAATCGTGCTCACTTTTTTAGTGGCCAAATCGGCTTCTCTCGAGAGCTTTTTCACTTCGTCTGCAACAATTGCAAAACCTTTTCCATGTTCTCCCGCTCTCGCTGCTTCAATTGATGCATTCAGCGCCAATAAGTTGGTTTGGCTGGAGACATCGGATATTGTTTCAATAATTTGGCCAATTTCAATGGATTGCTGTGATAATGAAGAAATGACTGCCGAAAGTCCATTCACATGCTCATAAATGGAATTCATCTGGTTGATTACTGCTTGAATAGATTGATAGCCATCTGCAGCCGTTTCAGATGCAGATATAGAATGGTTGGAGACAATCGCGGCACTTTCTGCAATTTGTTGAATACTGCTTGAGATTTCATTCATCGTACTTGTGCTTTTTTCCACGTTTTCAGTTTGGATGATTGCACCTTTTAAAATATCGGACGAGGCTTGTTGTGCCAGCTCCACATTTTTTGATAAATCCACCAGAGCTTGATCTAATCGTTTTGTATAACCGTGAATGGATTCAATAAAATCGGAAAGTTTATTTTGTTCCAATGGGCCAGGCACCTGCAGATCTGGTGTTTGTGTTATTTTGGTCTCTTTTTTGAAAAAAATGAGATCAAAAACCGAGATGAAAACGGAAATGATAATAGCGAAATATAATAGCAGGTTAGAATCATTTTCAAATAAAAAAATCAAAATGAGAACATTAGGAACGAACAAAGTCAAATAGGTTGTGATGATTCTAAAATTCACTTATAATTTTCCTTTCTATTTATGATTAGGGAATGCGTAAAACCTTGTGTAACAATAAAAAAATCCACCCAAAAAGAGTGGAAGACATTTTCAGTAATGGCATCTTCATATCCCATTACAACAAAATCCAATGTTCTTTTTGGCAACCCGACTGTCTTAGTTATTCAACCTTAGACTCGCAGCTTTGCGTCCTTCCCTTTCAAGAAGTTTGCCGTTTTCAAGATAGTATTTTTTTCCATTTCCCCCATCCATATTATACCAATATCATAAAGTTTTCAAAGTATTTTTAGGAAAATATTAATGATAGAAATATACCATATGGGATGTCCCTTAGGGCGGCAAACATGCCTTGCCCAAATCTCCGTAGTTGAAACCCCTTAAGAATTTTCTTCAGGCAACAGTCCATACCCGACACTCATTTCCGCATAATGCTTTCCTGACGGGTCAGTCTTATATTCCACAAATACAGGTGTCAACTGCACGATGTTATGGCTGTCGAAGTAATCCACCAGTTCCCAGTACTTGACCTGTGACTGAACATTAAAGTCTTCAGTGATCCTTGTCATGAGCATTGAGGAAACGTAAAAATAGCTGCGAAAAAAAATAAGCTCATCCGGGATTTCACAATAGTCTTCTTCAATTTGTAAAAAAATTTCTGCTGCCATAACTTCATCACGCGGATCACTCATCATTGAAAAAAACATCTTTCCATTCGGGTGATAGCCGTGATTGGTCAGGATTTTATCAAAATCTTCAACAGCCAGTTGAATTTCTTCCGGGACAAAGTTATACAGTTTAGAGACAATATTTCGATGGGCAATGTGATGGTTTTCAAAGATCATGATACTTCCTCCTCAACCGGCACATACAAATCTATCAGAACATCATCAAAAACTTCCAAAAGAACAATATAGAATGTGTCTTGCAGTTTTATATTTTCTGCCGCAGCATATTTTTTTACTTTCTCATAAGCCGCATAAAAATCAAGCTCTTCATCAGCCTGGCGCAGGCAGAGGGCATTATTCAATTCAAACCATTCCTGAAAATGGACAGGTTTTTCATGATTCGTCTTTACCGGTAAATTAATCGGCAAATAAAATGTAAAATGCCCGAACTTTTCCTCCCCTTCAACGGGCGCGACAGAGAAAAATACCGGCCCATTTTGATATACGTTTTCCTGCAGTGGCAAACCTTCCATCATAAGATAAGATTCAGTCCAGTCTTCTTTTAATTGGATCGTTTCATAGACCAATACATTATCAAATAGCAGCGGACGTTTTTCAATTTTCATTTTCATCTTCCTTTCCCGTTTTTAATCAATGGTACCAATTTTTAAATTTATCAATTATTATACTTGTCTTCTCATTATCCCCGGCTTTTTTGCTCCTTTTATCTACAAAAGAAGTACCCGCTTCAACTACCGGTATTTTTTTCTTCCTTTCCTCTATATCTTCGGAAAAAGGATATAAATTACCCTCTTTATCAAAATTGAAGCTTTTAAACCTAAACTTGCAGTATAGCATCACCAGCTGTTCAGGAAGAATACAAAGCACTACATAAAATATCAATATAGGAAATATAACTGACATAAAAAAGTCAATATCTATAATGCGAACATGTCTTGATAAGAAGATAATGGTAAAGGATAAGCCGGTTCCTGAAGTAATAAGCACAGGCATTAAGGCCATCATATTTTTTTCCGTAACTCTTCTCTGAATATCTTTCTTTGAATTTCTCTTAAAAGCGCCTTTCTTTAGTAAAATATAAAACCGAATAGCCTCGGCGCTGAAAACCAGCACTCCAATAATCAGTACAACTTTCGTAAACAGAATTAAAAATTCTGATCCAACATCCCCCTCGCCCATCAACACCAATGCCAGTAACAATGGAGACACCGAAAACATATTTTGCGAAGTGAGAATTAAAATTATATATTGTATTTTTTGACTCGTTTTATAAACAAAAGGAATACTATATATAAGCATCAAAACTGACAAAATTATAGAAATACGAAGGTGTACATCTAATATTTCATACCTACCCGGATAGTGTGAAAATTGGGCGAAGTGGTACTCCATACTTATAAGGAGCGCTTGAAATACTATTAATAAGAAGTTTAAGAGACCGATATTCCTCGGAGTTTGTTTCCCCGATTCAAAAGGCAATCTTAATGTCGCAAAACTGCTTTCTGATAAATTTTTTAGCATATGTATTTCTCCTTCAATGATACCAACTTTTTAGTTTAACCATAATCGAATCTTTTCTTTCTCTTCCGTATGCATCTTTTGATTTTATATTTAACATATATACAATCATAAAGGATAAACCGTAACCCACAACAAGCCCTACCCCTGGAATAGCCATACCTGCTATTATCGTCAACCCACCTTGAATGGCTCCTCCGACGGCTAAATCAACACCAGTATCTACTTGTAATTGTCAACTGAGCAAATTTTCACAGATGTAGCTTTGGATGAAATCTATCGTTTTTCCGGGGGAGCGCAAGGATCATCAACAAGATTTGTGCCCACCGTCTACTTTACGGAGCGCAAAACAGGCATCGAATCATTGACGATCATATGGTAAAACGTGTAATTGAAGGGGAACTTTCGTGAAATGACAATGATTTAAATTTAAGTATTAAACTCTTTGGGGGAAGCCACAATAAAGCGCAAACTGGCTTCCCCCTTAATTGACAACAATTCCGTGAATTTCTGGACAAATAACACCGTCTGTAATTTCCCGCCACTTTGGGGCGCCAGTAACACCAAGTGGATGGCATATGAAATTAGGAAGTGAAACGATTGCGGAGGCTATTTTAGACCGCATTATTCATGATTCCTACCAAATTTTAATAGACGGAGAAGTTTCCATGCGTGAACGCCATGGATTGGGAGGAACCAAATGATACCCGTAGAAGTTGAAAACCGTATAGCTAAGTATTTTTTCCAAATGTATTTACCTGATAGGGTAATGAATGAAATTGAAGGTAGGCTATTGCCCTCCTGCATATGGAACAAGGAAGAGGATTTAGACCATGACGAACTTGTCCGTTGGGGAATTGAGATTATTCAAGAGCAATTAGGTAATAAATAAATACGATTAATCAAAACAGCCATTGGAATTGAAATCTATTCCAATGGCTATTAATCATGATGTCGTTATACCAAAGGTGCTCTCTGTACAGCGCCCACTGAACCAACCCTCAGTAAACAACGGCTCAAACCCCCGCACGGCTGGCTTTAATCTATCCGCATTACTCAAGAAACAAAGCTATATCCTGTAACTTATAAAATATTGATCATAGGGCTTTTTTAATCACCGGTAAATACGCTGGCAATGCGCGGTAAATTCCTTGGCATACGCTGGTAAAAAAGATGGCAAGGGTGGTAAAATCCGGTGGCCGTAATCACATCCAAGTATTAAAGTGATACTTCATGATGATACAACCATTATGAGCTTTCGATTTCCAAGTAAATCATTTTTTATCTCACTCAAAATCTTTACTTTCTTTTATCTGTTTTTAATTTGTCCGATGCATAAATTCCTCACAAAAAAACAAAGAGCACTTGCTGCCTATAGCAGACAATCAAGTGCTTTATTAATGTTTATTCCTGTATGTTTAATAGTATAAATCAAGAGTTTCGCAAATAAAATCTATATAGAGCCTTTAAAAACATCTACATCGTTTTCGTTTAATACTGCTTTTATTTCATCACCTTCACAAACAACCATGAAGTCATTGGGTAAAGCAAGGACTTGACCTTGTTATATTTTTAATTTCTAAAGTCATGATTATAGCATCCTCCTTCAGTTATTGTTTGTTGCATTGTATAAATCCTTTAATGGTATTTTTTCTGTATTATCTTTATATCGAATGTGTACTACGTCTTCATCAGTAAGTTTTCTTTGTTCACCATTGTTTAGCAATAATGTGTTTTTATCTAAAAATGTATAAGTTACTTCACTTCCATCTTTAAACAATGACGCTGCTTCAGAAAAATCATTCCACTTTTCATAAATTATAATCTCATTCGTATAACTGTTTTCACTGTTTTCCATTGTTAAAAGATAACGATTATCATGTTTAGTTTGGAAAGATAAAGTAATAATGTTATCTTGTCGTTGAATAGTTGTACGCACATCATTTTCATCAGCTATCCACATGTGTGCAAAGAGAAAATAACTCCCAATGCATATAATAATGAAAATAATTAGCAATGACATTACTACAGTAAAAATCTTTTTTCTATTTTTAGATCGAACCTTTTTTAAGTAGTCGATATTTTTCTTCTCCTTTCTATGCTCATCATTACGTTCTATTAACAAATCCTCTTGCATTCCTTTAAGATACTCTCGACAATCTGCGCATTGTTTCATATGTTCTTCCATTTGTTTATTTGTTTCTTTACTTGTCAAATTTTCAAGATAGCTTGGTACTAAATCTTTAAATACATCATGATCCATTGGTAATATCACCCTTTCGTATTTGTTGTTTAGCGCGGTAAAACGTTACTCTTGCCCAATTTTCTGTTTCTCCAAAAATGGAACCAATTTCTTTAAAAGATAAATCACCTAATAACCGGAGATATAGAATTTCACGATTTTTATGACTAAGTTGATGTGCTTGTTTAAAAAATGAGATTTTATCTTCATTATTAAAGAATTCCTCTTCCAAATTATAGGAGTATTCATTTTTATTACGTATCAATTTAGCTAATTGGTTTCTTTTCTTTTCTTTATTTAATTCTTGCAACCAAACATTTTTCGCAATAGAACATAACCATGTAGAAAACTTTGCTTTTCCATTATCATTAAAGTTATCAATGGATTTAATTGCTTGATAAAACGTTTCCTGCGTTAATTCTTCAGCAGCTTGATTACTTTTGGTTAGTGATAATAAGTATCTATAAATAAAGTTCGCATAGTCTTGATATATGCTATCTGTATCCACGCTTTACCTCCTTTCATCAGTGGAGTAATCTCCAGATATTTAGAATAAATAGAAACATTGCAAATAAAATCATTCTTAGTTGTTAATAATTTTAGGTAAGTTAGAGAATCGTAATTTTACATTAGCTGTTTAACGTCAGCATTACAGCTTTTAAAATGTTTCTCATTTATATATCCAAGAATTTATTAATTCGTTACAAAGTCATTATTTTTTTATGATATTCTTCCGATTCAATAATTTTTACGGCTCTTCGCTAATTTGTGTGGGCTGAAGAGAGTGCTATACCCACCCCTGCCCCAGAATGATAGGGTAAGCCCCTTCTCAACTTTGGATAGAGTTCCATTCTGTAGGCAGTCTGTCAAGGAGAGCACTTGACAGACTGCCTACAGAATGAAGAGCTGTCAGTTAAGTTGAGAAGGAGCTACCCTTGCTTACGGTCCCACCTGAATAATGAGCTTGTTCACCGTGGCATAGATCATGGCGATAAAGTTTTTGGTTGTCCTGTAACCTCTGGCCTTGCGTTTTGCTGCTTGAACTAAACTGTTGATCCCTTCAAGAAGCCCATTTGTCATCTTTGAAACGAACCATCTTAAAATGCCTTTTTCATGTTTCTTAAGTGTTTGGGCTGCCTTTTTCATTGGCTCTAATTGTGAGCGAACTGCCCAATGATACCATTC
>NZ_KB894020.1 GCF_000374345.1 Heyndrickxia acidiproducens DSM 23148 | reverse complement strand
AAGACGATTCCCTTTCATTCCATGCACCCGTACCATTTACGCCTCCACATCCGGATAGCTTTTGGGCTTTGACTTGTTTGGCAGTCTTACCCTGTAAGAGTACGCCTGATGGTATTCGTGTTCCTCGGGTCAGAATTTTGCCTCCAGCTTCCTTCAGATTCCACTTCACAATGGACACCCTTGCTCTTGGCTAATGGTTGGTCGCTATCTACCCCCATAGCGGACTTTCGCCGCCTAGCGAATCGTCATGCGCGGCGCACCAACAAATAAGAGGTAGTAAACTCTACCTCCTATCTTTCATACCTTATAGTATATCAAAAATATACGATTAAAAACTACCTGTGTTCACATTTTCCGGTCTTGTAACCGGTTCCGAAATCGATTTTCCATTTTCACTGACCAGTTTCGTGCTGCCATTTACTTCAATTTCAACACGTTTTATTCCTTTTTGTTCTGTCAGCGTTAAAACGAGCGGGTTCAGTACTTCATTGGAGATCATTTTTTTATCGAGGCTGCCGAGGATTTCTTTATTAAAATTCAGCTTAACTTTGCCGTTTTTGATTTCCGGCTGATTCAGCAAAACGACACCGTCCATAAATCCGGAAACAAGGTTCGAGTTTGGCGACGGCCCTTTGACGAGTTCCTCTACTGCTGCCTTTACATCATTTTCCGCTTTGTTGGAGACGCGCTTTGTAACCGGCACGTAATACTCTTTTTTGTTATTTTGGGCCAGGTAGTAGACTGTTACCGGATGGGTATTGGTAATATCTGTCACCCGGTCAGTATCGGTATTAATGCCCATGGCTCTGGTTAATCCTTCCGCGTTAATCGGCGTCCCGTTCACTGGCATATCCTTCAGGGCCACCCCATTCATCTTGAACTTTACTTTTTTGATGGAATTAAATTGGGTTAGTGTCCAGGTAACCGAGTCGAGGATTTTTTGTTCATCTGCCGCGTTGTAGCTTTTAAAGTCTTTTGAAAAGTTAACGGTCGCAACCTTGTCTTTTACAGCCAGATTGACTTGTGTATTGGCCGGGAGCACCGCACGGAAGCCGTTAGGAAGAAGATTGGAAACCGGCCCGTCCTGTACAAGATATTCCAGTGCCTGTTTCGCGACACTCTTGCTGTCAGGAAGCGCAAGGGTCTGCGGTACAACATAGCCGTTTTTATCAATCAAATAAAGTTCTGTCAGCACCTGGCCTTTTTTGGCATTAACAGCTGTCTTTGTCCCATCCTTTAGTGAATAGGACACATTTTGGTGAGGATCTATTTTTTCCGGCTCCTTGTTTGAAAACAGCCCGCATCCCGACAAATAAACGCTTGTTGTCAGTACGGCAGCCGCGGCAATTACCGCCCTCGGTGTTTTAGACATCCTTTTTCCCCTCCTAAAGACTGTTTGTACTACCAAGTATACGAGCCTGAAAAGAAATTAGAACGCTTTTTTACACCCTGCCAGTATAAATACACAACTCCTCTTCATACTAAAATTAGACTGTGAAAATGAAAAAAGGAGGAGAACCAGTGGAGAAATCACTTGGACTGCACGAAACGCTTGATATGCATGAGATCCTGACTTTTAAAAACATTTGTTTAACCAAGTCTGCTGCGATGGCCCATTTTGCCCAGGACCCGGCATTAAAATCATTGCTCTCCCATGATGCGCAGCAGACACAACAGGATATTGGACAATTATTATCTTTCCTGGGGGGGCAAAAACATGAATAATGTTATCCAAAATCTGATCGGACTGGGCGGTATGTCGGACCAGGTCATTGCAACCGACTTGTTAACGTCTGTCAAATCCGGCATTAAAATGCTGTCATTTGCCGTGACCGAAGCAGCAACCGATGAAGTCAGAGCGGCTTTGACACAGCAGCTTCACAACGCAATTGACTTTCATGGACAGATCACCGATTTTATGATTGAAAAAGGCTATTATCACCCGTACCAGTTGCAGGAACAGTTAAACACCGATATGCAAGCCGCCCAAACGGCTTTAAAACTTCCTTTACCTTAATGAAAGAGTCTGCCGCCGCTTCCGGTAACATGGTTACCAAAAGCGGCGGCAGACTCTTTAAGGTTTCAAAACGACTTTGATGCAGTTGTCTGTTCTTGTATCGAAAACTTCGTATCCTTTTTCAGCCTCATCAAGCGGCAGCACATGGGTGATAATGTCACCGATGTCCACTTTTTCCCGGGAGATTAAATCAAACAGAAACGGCATATAGTGAATGACAGGTGCCTGGCCTGTCCGGACATTGACATTACGCTGAAATATATCTCCGAGCGGAAATGCATTGTACCTGCCTCCGTACACACCTGAAACCTGGATCGTACCGCCTTTTCTCACTGCCTGGGTTGCAATAACGAGTGCGCTCATCGCCCCGCCCTGGAGTTTCAACCCCGATTCGAGATACTCCATCGGTGTCATTTTGCCGTCCATCCCGACCGCATCAATGACAACATCGGCACCGCCTTTTGTGATTTCTTTTAGATACTCACCGGTATTGTCGTGCCGTTCGAAGTTGATGGTTTCAACCTGATTGTGCTTTTTCGCATGGGCAAGCCGGTAATCGATATAATCTACTGCAATGACGCGTTTTGCCCCTTTCAGCCAGGCAAATTTTTGGGCGAGCAGTCCAACCGGCCCGCAGCCCAGCACCACAACGGTATCACCGTCTTTTACGCCGGCATTGTCCACTGACCAGTATGCAGTCGGCGCAACATCTGCCAGCAACACCATGATGTCATCCTTTATTTCAGTATGTTCAGGAATTTTAAACGGTGTAAAATTGGCGTATGGAACACGCAAATATTCAGCCTGCCCGCCCGGATAACCGCCTGTCAGATGCGAGTAGCCAAAAAAGCCGCCCATTTCGCCATTCTCATTGGCGTTATCGCATTGGCTTTCCAACTGGTGCTTGCAATAGTAGCATTCCCCGCATGCAGCCGTAAAAGGAATCACGACACGGTCGCCTTTTTTCAGCTTGGTTACACCGGGGCCTGCCTCTTCAACAATCCCAAGCGGCTCATGCCCGATAATATAGTCTTCGGGAAAATTCGGGATCATCCCGTGAATAAGATGCAGATCGGATCCGCAAATAGCAGAAGACGTAACTCTAACGATAATATCGTCGTTTTTCTTGATGACAGGGCTTGGCACTTCTTTCACTTTCACATCTTTTATTCCCTGAAATGTTACAGCTTTCATGATAAACCCCCTTCAATTATTCATCCGCATCAATTTGTGCCATCATCCCCATACGTGAAGTATTGCCTGGGAAAAGCTTCAGTTTTCCGATCATGAGGGCAGTTTCTGCCGCTTTTAAATCAATTTTACGCTGTTCCTCCAGATGGTGCGGATGGAGCCAGCCCTTTTTCATCATAAATTTGGATACTTCCTCATGCAGCGCGAGCCCGTCATCCAGCTGTTTTTTTAAAAATACCCTGACTTCAGGTGTCCTTGATTCCGCAATGGCAGCTGCAGCATTTCTGATCCCTGTTTTAATATTCTGCAGGAATTCAAGCGCCAAAGCCGAGTCCGCCATCTCCGGCATTCCTTCCGCATTTTCAACTTCAAGGTAATCGTGAATCAATGGGCCGTCCCTCCGTTCAGCTGATTTGGCAGTTTGTACATCTCCTGAAGCGATTCAATCGCCTGAACCGTTTGCTGCACATCTTTTTCCAACAGCGTTTTTAAATCCTGGTCAAATACCAGTCCTGACATCATTTTTGATTTTAATAAGCATGTGGTTTTGAAATTCAGCATTTCATGAAGCTCCATTGTTTCATGGTAAGCCAATCCATTGTTTTCCATCCCTGCACCTCCATTTTTCATGGTGTATTGTGCCACGTATATCCCGGTTCTATGCGTTACATAAAGTGAAACTTCCATCAGTGGGGGTTTTCCTTCATCCCCCACTGATGGTTAGTTGAACCAATCGGAACTTTACGGGCAGTTTGATCTCCCACCTATCTTCTTCGTCCTTAAATCTCCAGGTGGGAGTCTTACTGCCCGTTTAGTTGGGATAAAAAAAGCCATTTTATCAGGAGAAAGTGTCTCCCAATAAAATGGTTTCTACATCTGTTATATCCTGTTCGAGCCAGTCGGAAGCCAGCTCCGCAAAAATCTTGCTTGATCCGGTTGTAAAAAAGCGGTGTTTCGCTCTTGTATCTTCCATATTAAACAAGTCGTGGAAATAAAGAATTGTGCTCACTTCCCGCGCTGTTTCTTCCCCGGAACTGATCACCGATACTTTTTTACCCATCACATTTTTAATAATCGGGCCTAAAAGCGGGTAATGGGTACAGCCAAGGATGAGTGTATCGATTCCGCAATTTTGGATCGGATACAAGGTTTCTGCGACAATTTTCTTCGCAATCGGGCTGTTATACTGGCCGCTTTCAACGAGCGGCACAAATTTCGGGCATGCAAGCGCCGTGATGCCAACTTTTTTATTGATGCTCTTTAAAGCCCGTTCATAGGCCTGGCTGTTGATGGTGACACTTGTCCCCAGTACACCGATTTTAAAATTCTTCGTATGTTTGAGGGCCGCGCGCGCACCGGGATAAATGACGCCCAGGACAGGAATTTTCACCTGTTCCCTCACTTCATCCAGTATAACAGCCGTTGCCGTATTGCAGGCAATCACCAGCATTTTGATTTGTTTATCCAGCAAAAAGCGGATCATTTGCCAAGTGAATTTTTTTACTTCTTCAACGGGCCTGGGTCCATATGGGCAGCGTGCCGTATCCCCAACATAATAGATCGTCTCATTCGGCAGCTGCCGCATCATTTCCTTAGCGACAGTAAGGCCGCCTACCCCGGAATCGATAACCCCAATTGGTGCATTCAAAATTCTCGCCTCATTCTTATTTCATTTCCTGATGTAATTTTACTAAGTTGTTTTTTAATTTTACCAGTTCTTCCGGTGAAAATCCGACCAGCACTTCCTGTAAGTATAACTGCCTTTTTTTAATCACTTCATCAATCAGCACACGGCCTTTTTCCAAAAGATGGATGCGGACAACGCGCCTGTCCCGCGGATCCTTCACACGCAGGACCAGTTCGTTTTTTTCCATGCGGTCAATAAGATCTGTCGTCGTGCTGAAAGCCAGATACATTTTTGTCGATAATTCTCCGATTGTCATATCCCCTTCTTCAAAAAGCCATTGCAATGCCAGAAATTGAGGAGGCGTGATTTTATAATCGCTTAATAATTCCCGGCCCTTTTGCTTCACAATCCCGGAAATGTAGCGCAAATCTTTTTCGAGCTGCGCCACGACTTGAGGATCGTGTAAATATGGTTGCTTTTCCATGCCAAAAGCGGCCCCTCTCTATTAAATTACTGCAGGATTACTATATGCTATTTTGACCTTTTTCGCAGAAAATTTCAAGAAGGAGTTTTTATGCTTGTAAACCGGGGTCAGGGCTCTTCCACTTTTTGCCAAGGGTTCTCTATTTTTTTAAAAAAACAAACATAATAATTCAGTGGCAGCGTAAGCCGGTCAGCGGAGCCGCTTCACTCCGCTTTGACATTGACCAGTACGGCCCGGCCGCGCCAGACTTTGACGACAGCCTGTGCCTTTCCCTGAGCCGAAGCATTCTCCAGCTGTTTTCCCGAATTTTCCGGAACAAAATAACGATCAAGGTGGTAATCAATGACAGCGGCGTTGTCTGCACTTCCCCAGTACATGTCAATGGTCCCTCTTAAATATAGCCCGTATGCCGGCTTTTTTGCCACCACTTTATCTACAACATAACTGCCGTTTTTGCCTTTTTTCAAGACGGCATAAACCGTATGTTTCTCATTTTCATGGCGCTTGATTTTTTGAATCACCTGATTGTCCAGACGGCTGGACGGTACCGTTTCCGCCTCAAGATTGACAGTTACATAATCCCCGCGGAAAGCGTCTGTCGGGTCAACTGCCTTCATCTGAAGATCAATCTCTTTCCCGAAAGCCAGAGTCATAAGGGGCGGGATTGTCATGGCGATTAAAATCAAAAAGGGCACGGCAAAGGCAGCTGTTTTTTGAAAACCATTACGCACGGCCGTCTCCCCCTTCCTTCCGCTGTTTTTCAAAATAATAGCCGAATGCAATGAAGATCAGGCCGCCGATGATAAAAACGGCAGATTTTGGCAGAAAATCATAGGAAAAGTCAAAGTAAAAGCGCAAAATAAACGCACACAAAATGAAAATGCTTAAAAGGCTGCCTTTTTTAATGAGGAATAAGACAAATAAGAAGTAGCCAACTGAAAATACGATGTTAAAATGGCTGCCGAAAAACGTTTGCTCCCAATAGGATGAAAATGTAAGAAGAATGCCGGCCAAGCCATGGAGCAGATGGCCCTGCAGCCGGAAAACTGCTTTCATTTTTTCCTGCACGGGCATTTCGAGCATCGAAATTCCAACAAGGAACAAACCAATCAGCGGGTAAACCGCGTACCGGTCTTCAAAGCCGGCGAGTTTAAAGAAAAAAACAGCCAGCACTTCAATTGCGAGGGCATTGGCGGCAAACAGGAACAGCCTTGAAGCAATCACTTTTACATTGAGCCAGTATAAGAAAGCCGTTGCCAGCCCAATAAGCAACATGGTGGGGTACCCGTTTTCACCAAACCCGATACTGAGAAAGAAAAACAATAACCCGCATGCAAAGGTGCAAATCCATTTATCTTTCAGTATCCAGCCGATTGGCAAAGTTCCGAGCCCCCACAGCAAAAAAGCATTCCGAAAATCTCCCCCCAGATTAAAAATCTGCCCGACAAGGAATATCCCGGCGCCGAAAAATAAAATCCCCAAATCATACATGGCGCGCGCTGTTTTCGGATGGCGCTTTTCCATTTTCCAGCCGGCCAGATCCACAGCGAGAACAGCAGCGATGATCATAAGAAACTTAACCGGCTTCCCGATATACATCCAGTTGCTGGCGATAAAGCTGAACACGCCCGCCCCCAATAACAGGGCGCCCACCAACAGCAGAATCCGTATAAAACTAACACCTTCCGCAACCTGGTACTGTGCCAGCATGTCATCTTTCTGCTCTGCTGTTATCGACCCGTTCCGTTCAAAAAATTCAAGTTCATCCCGGATCTTTTCATAATCCTTTTTTCTGATCGGCCTCTGCATATCTCTCCCCCTTTTTTCTTCCTAATCAGGAATAATTGATTCGATCTATTTTTTCATTCAACCTGCTTAGCTGATTCTCAATCCGCTTGAGGCGGTTGTTTCTTTTAATCACATAAACTACCAGGAATACAACCAGCCCGGTCAGAGCTAACATAAACAAAATGGAAATCAATGCGGTAACAATCATTAATTCTTCTCCTTGTTATCAAATTGGTCAATCTTCTCACTCAGTTCCTTGATCTGTCGTTCAATTCTATCCAGCTGCTTCCGTCCATTAAAATATGAACGGATCAATAAAACAACCGCTATGATCACGGCAGCAATCATTGCAAAAAATATGAACTGGAATATAATATCCGGGATATTTACGTGTCTCACTGTCATTGGCACTCCCCCTTTTTTCTATCTTAAGTCCATCTTACTACAATTCATATGATGTCTGAACCGTTTTCTTACTGTGGAAGAAAATAAGTGAAACTTCATCACTGGGGGTTTTCCTTTATCCCCACTGATTAGAACAGGATAAATTTTAAGACGTGTGCGGGATAATGGAAACCGGTTAAATAGCTTCTTTCATAGGCATTCATTTGTAAGATAGCTTCCTTCTCCCTCTACGCACAAAATCGACTGCACAAATGCAGCCGATTTTGTTTCAAAGCTTTAATTCTCCCATGCGAAGCAGCTCCACAACAGCTTGGGAACGCCCCTTCACTCCAAGCTTTTGCATGGCGTTGGAAATATGGTTTCGAACTGTTTTTTCGCTGATAAACAATTCGCCCGCAATTTCTTTTGTTGTTTTATCCTGGACTAACAGCTCGAACACTTCTTTTTCTCTTTTTGTTAGCAGCGGTTTATGTGTGAAATCATTGTCCTTCAACTATGGTAACCCTCCTTGCCTTCGCCAGCTTTAAACCGCGGGGATGGGTATTTAGATTGTCACGATATCATATGTCAAGGCAGTATGGGGAGTGACATGGCGAGGCAAGGAAACGCATAAATAGGCAAAAAAAGGGCGAAGTAAGGTCTGCTGGAATAAATTATTTCCTGTGCCGAGGCGATAATGCATGTCCGGAACCCAATAACCGTTCCCTTTCTTCCTCCGTCCAGGCCAGTCCTTTACCCGTTTCCAGCAGAATTTGCACCATTGTACCGCGGCCGGTAAAACAAATGTCACCGGCCTCATTCCTGCCCAAATAATGGATGTCGACCGATGAACTTCCGACGCGCCCGACTTTCACATAAATCCGCAGCTTTTCATTAAAGAAAACCTGCTTCAAATAGTCGCACTGCAAATCTGCTACAACCGGAATACTTTTGGCGCCTTTTTCAGCCCAGTCCGCCATAAAACCTTTTTCATGTAAAAAAGCGATCCGCGCTTGCTCAAAATAAATAAAAGGAACCGTATTGTTTAAATGGCCAAACATATCCGTTTCAGAAAAACGCACGGTTACAGGCTGATAAAATTCAAATCCTTCCAGCCAGGAAGTCCAATCATCAATGTATGAGATGTTTTTCAACCAATTCCCTCCTAATGAATGATTGTTCATTCGTTTCCTCTTTATAAAAACAGGCTCCGCATCTGATTGGATACCCGCTGTCCGTGATGCGGAGCCTGATACAATTAATCTACTTCATGGTCACTGCCAAAGAAACTCCTAAACATATGGAATGTCGTTTCGCGGTTCAGAGCAGCAATGGATGTGGTAAGCGGAATGCCTTTCGGGCAGGCCTGAACACAGTTTTGCGAGTTTCCGCAGTTTGCCAAGCCCCCGTCCCCCATGATTGCTTCCAAACGTTCATCCCGGTTCATTGCGCCTGTCGGATGTGCATTAAATAAGCGCACTTGGGATAGCGGCGCAGGTCCGATAAAGTTTGAATGGCTGTTCACATTCGGGCATGCTTCCAGGCAAACCCCGCAAGTCATGCATTTTGATAATTCATATGCCCATTGCCGCTTTTTCTCAGGCATGCGCGGGCCCTCGCCCAAGTCATAAGTTCCGTCAATCGGAATCCAGGCTTTTACCTTTTTCAGCGAATCAAACATACGGCTGCGGTCTACCTGCAAATCGCGGACAACCGGAAATGTACTCATTGGCGCAAGGCGGATCGGCTGCTCCAGTTTATCCACAAGCGCCGAACACGATTGGCGCGGCTTGCCATTAATCACCATAGAGCAGGCCCCGCAGACTTCTTCCAAACAATTCATTTCCCAAACAACCGGTGTCGTTTTTTCCCCTTTTGCATTGACCGGATTGCGGCGGATTTCCATTAAGGCTGAAATCACATTCATATTTGGACGATAAGGGACTTTGAAAGTTTCCTCATAAGGTTCTGATTGTGGATTATCTTGGCGTGTAATGATAAATGTAACAGTTTTTTGTTCACCCATCCTTATTCTCCTCTTTCATTTTGATTTTGTTCGCGCTTTGCTGCTTCGCTTGCAAGAAGAGGGGTCAGACTCCCCCCTCCAAAAATTAATGTTTTTTCGTATAGTCGCGTACACGAGGCTTAATAAGGGATATATCCACATCTTCGTAGCTGAATACCGGTTCGTTTTTGTCCGGGTCGTAATTGGCCATCGTGGTTTTTAACCATTCCTCGTCATTACGATCCGGGTAATCCGGTTTATAATGTGCCCCGCGGCTTTCATTGCGGTTTAATGCGCCAATCGTAATAACACGAGCTAATTGAAGCATATTTTGTAATTGTCTGGTGAAAGATGCAGCCTGGTTGCTCCATTTCGACGTATCGACCACATTGATATGCTTCCATCTTTCCATTAATTCCTGAATCTTTTCATCTGTTTTCTTTAAACGGTCATTATAGCGGACAACCGTCACGTTTTCAGTCATGATTTCGCCCAGTTCTTTATGCAGGACATAGGCATTTTCCGTTCCATCCAAAGACATAATATTATTCCATTTTTCTTGCTGTTCCCGGACGGCACGGTCAAAGATTTCAGAAGAAAGGCCATCCGTGCTGGTTTCGAGGCCATCAATATAGTTCACCGCTTCAGGGCCGGCAACCATCCCGCCATAAATCGCGGACAGCAAAGAGTTTGCGCCGAGGCGGTTTGCGCCGTGCTGGGAATAATCGCATTCTCCTGCCGCAAACAATCCCGGAATGCTGGTGTGCTGCTTATAGTCGACCCAGAGGCCGCCCATCGAATAGTGTACAGCCGGGAATACTTTCATTGGTACTTTATGCGGGTCTTCGCCTACGAATTTTTCATAGATTTCAATGATACCGCCCAGTTTCACATCCAGTTCATGCGGATCTTTGTGCGACAAATCAAGATAAACCATGTTTTCGCCATTGATTCCGAGTTTCATATCAACACAGACATGGAAGATTTCGCGGGTTGCAATATCACGCGGAACAAGGTTGCCATAAGCCGGGTATTTTTCTTCCAGGAAATACCACGGTTTTCCATCTTTATATGTCCAGAGCCGGCCGCCTTCCCCACGGGCTGATTCACTCATCAGGCGCAGTTTGTCATCACCCGGAATGGCTGTCGGGTGGATCTGGATAAATTCCCCGTTTGCATATGTGGCGCCCTGCAGGTATACAGTGGCTGCTGCGGAACCTGTGTTAATCATGGAGTTGGTAGACTTGCCGAAAATAATGCCAAGGCCGCCCGATGCCATGATCACCGCATCCGCAGGGAACGCTTTGATTTCCATTGTCGTCAGGTTTTGCGAAACAATTCCGCGGCAAACGCCCTGCTCATCTTTGATAATGCCGAGGAATTCCCAGCCTTCATATTTGGTTACGAGGCCGTCCACTTCATGGCGCCGTACCTGCTCATCCAATGCATACAGCAGCTGCTGGCCGGTTGTGGCGCCTGCAAAAGCCGTACGGTGGAACTGTGTGCCGCCAAAACGCCTGAAATCCAAAAGCCCTTCCGGTGTACGGTTAAACATGACACCCATGCGGTCAAATAAATGGATAATGCCAGGTGCGGCTTCACACATGGCCTTTACAGGAGGCTGATTGGCCAGAAAGTCGCCGCCGTAAACCGTATCATCAAAGTGGGTCCATGTGGAATCCCCTTCACCTTTTGTATTAACTGCACCGTTAATCCCGCCCTGTGCACAGACAGAGTGCGAACGTTTCACCGGCACCAGCGAAAACAAATCGACCTGCCGTCCTGCTTCCGCCACTTTTAAGGTTGACATCAACCCTGCTAATCCACCGCCAACTACGATGATTTTTCCTTTGCTCATCGTGATTCACTCCCTTTTCATACTGCGATGCTCTTCTGTAAAATTGTAAACTGCTAAACTCTTCATTTTGCTTTGCGGCGCAATTCTTATGCAAATGCTAATAATGCTCTGACACCAACGATTGAAAGCAGAACAAATACCACAACCATCACGTACGAAGAAATTTGCTGCGAACGCGGTGATTGGGTGATGCCCCAGCTTACAAGAAATGACCACAAGCCGTTCGCAAAGTGGAAGATTGCTGCCACTGTTCCAATTATGTACCAGGCAAGCATCCATGGATTTGACAGCAGATTCGCCATCAAATCGAAATTCAATTCTTTACCAAGCGCCATTTGAATGCGAGTTTCATAGATATGAAATACGAGAAAGATTAATACGAGCACACCGCTGATTCTTTGCAGCAAATACATCCAATTCCTGAAATAGCCCATTCTGCCTACATTACTGGATGCTGTAAATGCAATGTACAAACCGTAAATTGCATGGAACAGCAACGGCAAATAGATAAATACAACCTCCATAAAAAGAAGAAACGGCAGGTTTTCCATAAAACCGGCTGCCTTATTGAATGAAGCTGCGCCGTTTACTGCATAATGGTTCACTGTCAAGTGTATGACTAAAAACAAGCCGATTGGAATGACACCCAACAAAGAATGCAGTCTGCGATTAAAAAA
Source organism: Heyndrickxia acidiproducens DSM 23148 (assembly GCF_000374345.1). Classification (GTDB taxonomy): domain Bacteria; phylum Bacillota; class Bacilli; order Bacillales; family Bacillaceae_C; genus Weizmannia; species Weizmannia acidiproducens. Next base: position 17,546 of record NZ_KB894020.1, on the reverse strand, counting down.
CTCCCGATTTCCAGCCACAATGTATCCCCCTTTGATTGTGTAAATTTATGCAAAGAAAGCAAAAATTGTAACTGCTTTCAATCCGCATAAATATTTTATAACAATTATGTGACAACTTTATTTTACAACCGACCACAGTACGCGTCAAGGAAACGCATTCATAAAAATGCAGCAAAACTGTCACTAATTTGAGTATTTCTGCCTGCTTCCTTTCTTTTTTAAAATTTTATTAAAATAGCGCTTTTCAGGATAAATTTTAACGTCTTTTAATAGGGAAAAATTGCAATATAGGCTCCAACAAATAAAAACATACGAATCATCGCAGCTAACTTAGTATTAAACTCCGGTTTAATGCTTTTCTTAAGTTTTTCATGATAAAAATTCGTTATTGTACCTTTTCGGGGGTATAGGCAAAAAAACAGCATGTACCCGGCAGAATTGATCCGGAAATACGCCCGCAGGATGCCCCACATCATCCTGATGCTAAACCAATTGGTAACGGAGACAATGATTTTGCCTGCTGGCAGGATCCGGTATTCCTGCAAATTTTCATTAAAAATAGCTTTCAAGTCCGAACCGGTTTTGTATATAATAAGCAATAGAGAAAGAGGGGAATCGCGTGAAATCTTCTATTGATAATGAGCAAGCAACATCTGGCCGCTTAACCGTACCTGCTTTCGGGTACGAGCTGCTGCGTAATATATTGATTCCGGATATATTCGGAAAAGAAACACCGGAAATTTTATACTGGGCCGGTAAACATCTTGCACGTAAATTCCCGCTATTATCCAGCGATGAATTGATTTCTTTTTTTGAAGAGGCCGGCTGGGGGGCACTGTCGATCAAAAAGGAAGAAAAATACCGGATTGAATTTGAGCTTTCAAGTCCGATCATTGACAGGCAGCTGGATATGGGCAAGGAATCGACTTTTAAACTGGAGGCCGGTTTCTTGGCGGAGCAATACCAGCAGAGAATGAAATTGGTTACAGAGGCAACAGAAGAAGTGCAGAAGCGAAGCAAAACAGTACAGATCATCGTTCAATGGGACCAAAAAGATCCGGTGATTGATGATTAAAAAAACGCATCATCATGAATAAAAGCAGGAAGCGGAGGCTTCCTGCTTTTATGGTTTTCGGGAGGGGCCCCGTTAAATTTTTTGCTCAGCGGCATCCAGTTCAAACGCATGATGCAGGCTTTGTGCAGCACGAATCATTTCTTTATCGTCGACGACCGTGGATACTTTGATTTCAGAAGTGCTGATCATTTTAATGGCAACCCCGTTCTCGGCCAGCACCTGAAACATTTTTGCAGCAACCCCCGGATTGGATACCATGCCCGAACCGATAATCGAAACTTTTGCCAGCCCTGTCTCTGTTTCAAAATGGTCAATGCCAAGACTTGTTTTGTTGGTCTCCAGCAGATCAACCGTTTCTTTCAAATCCTGGTTTTTAATTGAAAAAGATAAGTATGTCCTTCCGTCTGCCGTTTGGTTCTGAATAATAATGTCAACATCGATATGGTGTTCTGCCAATGTGGTGAAAATCGTTGACAGATTATGGAATCCGTTCTCCAATCCGAAAATCGTCACTCTTGTAATGGCGTCTTCAAATGCCACGCCGCGGACAATTAAATTTTTTTCCACTGCTGCTTCCTCCTCAATCATCGTTCCTGCTACTCTTTCCAGACTGGAACAAACTTCCAGCGGCACCGCATAATTTTTGGCAAATTCAACCGCCCGCGCATGCAGGACACCTGCCCCAAGATTGGCGAGTTCCAGCATTTCATCATATGAAATTGCCTGCAGCTGGCGTGCGTTCGGAATATAGCGCGGATCAGATGTGAAAACGCCTGTCACATCCGTGAAAATACTGCAGCGGTCTGCATGCAGCGCTGCCGCCAGGGCAACCGCCGTTGTATCCGAGCCGCCGCGGCCCAGGGTAGTGATTTCCCCGTCTTCTGTTACGCCCTGGAATCCCGCGACAATGACGATCTGCCCTTTATCTAAATGTGATCTGATTTTTTCCGGATGGATATCAAGAATGCGCGCATTGGTATGGACTGCCTCTGTGACAATGCCTGCCTGCCACCCGGTATAAGAAACTGCTTCATAACCCTTGTCGATCAGGGCCATGGCCACTAATGAAATGGTCACTTGTTCGCCTGTCGATAATAACATATCCATTTCGCGTTTGGCCGGATAAGATGAAAGCTCATCTGCCAGCGAAACAAGCTGGTCCGTCGTTTTTCCCATTGCCGAGACAACGACAACAACCTTGTTTCCTTTATTCTTTTCTTCAATAATGCGGTTGACAGTATTCCGGATCCTCTCCACGCTGCCAACAGAAGTTCCCCCGAATTTTTGTACAATAATACCCAAAAATGCCGCCTACTTTCTTCATTTGCTTTTGAAACACTCCATCGTTTTTGAGGCGCTCCTGTAAAAAGCAACGCGCTTCGCCGGCTGGAAGCAAAAAACCCGTCTCCCCGCCGGACCAGCATGAAAAAAGCAATGAGAACGAATATCCCATTGCTCTTGATTACGCCTAAACGCAGTCACTTCTATGAGATAGCGCTCCAAGATTTTTCATCTTGACAGTTCCGGACTTATTCAGCACAGAACCAGCGGAAACAGCATTGAGCCCGTTACCACTTCGGCAAAGCTTCCTTTCAAAGGCCATCCCGGAAGCTCAATCTTCTCCGGCCCTTTACTCTTAAGTTTTGCACCTCTATCATGGTGAAACCTATGAAATTATTTTGATTATAACATAAGCCCGGAATTCCGGCTAGGCTATTCTTGTAATTTTTCGATTAATAGCGCAGAAACTTTTGGCGGAATGCCGATTGAAACAAATTCTTCCAGCGGTGCTTCCTTCATTTTCTTTAGGGAACCAAAATGCCGCAGCAATTGCTTTTTTCGCTTTGGGCCGATGCCGGGTATATCATCCAATGCCGATTGGAATGCCGTTTTTCCGCGCAAACTGCGGTGAAATGTGATCGCAAACCGGTGCACTTCATCCTGTATGCGCTGGAGCAGATAAAATTCCTGGCTGTGGCGTTCAAGCGGTACGATCTCAAGCGGATTTCCGAATAACAGCTGCGAAGTATTGTGTTTTTCATCCTTCGCAAGGCCTCCGATCGGAATATCCAGCCCCAATTCGTTTTCAAGTACATCCTTGGCTGCGTCAATCTGGCCTTTCCCCCCGTCAATGATGATGAGATCGGGAAGCGGAAGGTTTTCTTTCAGGACGCGGGCATAGCGGCGGCGCACGACTTCACGCATTGATTCATAGTCATCCGGCCCTGTGACCGTCTTGATTTTGTATTTGCGGTACTCTTTCTTTGCCGCTTTGCCGTCAATAAACACCACCATTGCTGAAACCGGGTTGGTCCCCTGGATATTGGAGTTGTCGAAAGCTTCAATGCGGTACGGCGTATAGATGCCCAATTGGCGGCCAAGATTCTCAACTGCTTTAATCGTCCGTTCCTCATCACGTGCAATTAACGCAAATTTTTCTTTTAGCGCAATCGCGGCATTTTTCTCAGCCATCAGCACAAGCTCGTGCTTCTGGCCTATTTTTGGCTGCCGCACCTTCGTTTCCAACAGTTGTTCTGCCATGTCACGGTCGACGTTTTCTGCAATCAGTACCTCTTTCGGCTTAATATGCTCAGGCTTTGCATAAAACTGGCCCAAATAACTTAAAAATTCTTCTTCCGGTTCATCATAAAACGGGAAAAGCGAGACATCCCGTTCAATCAGCTTGCCTTGGCGCATGAAAAATACCTGGACACACATCCAGCCTTTGTCAACCGCATAGCCGAAAATATCGCGATCGGTAAAATCGGTCATCGTAATTTTCTGCTTTTCCATCGTCATTTCAATACTGGCGATTTGGTCGCGGTATTCCTGGGCGCGTTCAAATTCAAGGTTTTCCGCGGCGGCGTGCATTTTTTCGGTTAATTCCTTTTTAATTTCTTTATAGCCCCCGTTTAAAAAGCGCGTAATGCCATCAATAATTTCTTTGTACGTTTCTTCTTTGATGTCGTTCACGCACGGTGCGAGGCATTGCCCAAGATGGTAGTACAGGCAGACGCGGTCCGGCAGATGGTTGCATTTTCTTAACGGATACAGCCTGTCAAGCAGTTTTTTCGTTTCATTTGCTGCCTGCACATTCGGATACGGCCCGAAATATTTGCCTTTGTCTTTTTTTACTTTCCGCGTCGTAATCAGGCGCGGGTGCCGTTCGTTTGTCAGTTTTATATAGGGATATGTTTTGTCATCCTTCAACATAATATTGTACTTTGGATCATACTTTTTGATTAAGTTGATTTCAAGGATGAGGGCTTCAATATTCGATGCTGTCACGATATATTCAAAGTTTTCGATCTCACTGACAAGGCGCTGGGTTTTTCCGTCATGCGAACCTGTAAAGTAAGACCGGACACGGTTTTTCAATATTTTGGCTTTGCCGACATAAATGATCGTGCCTTGTCTGTCTTTCATCAAGTAGCAACCTGGCTGGTCAGGGAGGAGGGCGAGTTTATTGCGGATGATTTCATTCAATTCCCTTCACCTCAAAAAATAATCTCTGTAAAAAATCCGAGCCACTTTTGACCCGGATTTTCGAAAAAATTATAAGTGTTTCTTTACAAGTTCTTCTAAAGCCTCTTTTGGCTGGTAGCCGATCACTTTATCCACCTGCTGGCCGTCTTTCATTACAACAAGCGTTGGAATACTCATGATGCCGTATTTGCTTGCTGTTTCCTGGTTTTCGTCAACATCCACTTTTACGATTTTGACTTGATCGCCCATTTCCGAGTCGATTTCTTCCAGAACAGGTGCAATCATTTTACAAGGCCCGCACCATGTTGCCCAGAAGTCTGTTAAAACCAAACCTTCGCTTACTTCCTGGGAAAAAGTAGCGTCAGTTGCATGCGTAATTGCCATTTGCGATACCCTCCTAAATATAACTATTGCTGCTACAGATGAGTATATCATCGTTCATTGTATGATGCGAATGATTTGTTTGGGACATTCTTATACAAAAAAAAGCAGCGGTAATTTTATTGTATTATTTTATACCTAATTCCAAGGAATATCCAATTTGAAGAAAGCCCGGGCCGAAATTTCCGCCCAGGCATTATCTACTTGATATAAAAGGGATGGCAATATTTAAGCCGATGTTACTTTTAATTTTTTAAATTCTTCCGTCAGAAGCGGCACGACTTCAAACAGGTCGCCGACAATGCCGTAATCCGCTATATTGAAGATATTGGCTTCCGGGTCTTTGTTAATGGCCACAATTACTTTCGAGTTGGACATGCCGGCTAAGTGCTGGATTGCACCGGAAATGCCGCATGCGATATACAAATCAGGCGTCACAACTTTACCGGTTTGCCCAATCTGCAGGGAATAGTCGCAGTACCCTGCATCACATGCGCCGCGCGAAGCCCCGACCGCTCCGCCAAGCACATCTGCAAGTTCTTTGAGCGGTTTGAAGCCTTCCTCGCTTTTTACACCGCGGCCCCCCGATATGATGACTTTTGCTTCAGATAAGTCTACCCCTTCACTTGCTTTGCGCACCACTTCTTTGATGATGGTGCGCAGATCTTTGATTTCCGCCTGAATGGTTTGGATTTCCCCTGTTTTTGACTCGTCTTTCTCAAGCGAAGTGATATTGTTCGGGCGCACGGTAGCAAAAATAATGCCGTCTGTTACAATTTTCTTTTCAAACGCTTTTCCGGAATAGATAGGGCGCGTAAATACAATATGTTCCCCTGCAGCGTCGACTGCAATCGCATCCGATATCAAACCGGCATCCAATTTTCCGGCAATTTTCGGTGCCAGATCTTTGCCGAGCGCCGTATGTCCAAAAATGATGCCTTCAGGATTTTCAGACCCGGCAACTGCTAAGAAGGCCTGCGAATATCCGTCCGGGGAGTAACGCTTTAATTTTTCATCTTCTACCGTTACAACACGGTCAGCACCATATTGGATCATCTCTTTCCCTAATGCCTGAACGGATTCTCCTATTAACACGCCCACCACTTCTCCGCCTTCTGCAACGGTTTTCCCTGCAGCAATGGCTTCAAAAGTTACATTGCGAAGTGAGCCATCACGGACTTCTCCCAATACCAATACTTTTCGACTCATTTTCTTCCCCTCCGATACGAAAATTCGTTTAAATCACTTTTGCTTCCTGATGCAGCAATTGAACCAGTTCTTTCACTTGTTCGGTTATTTCGCCTGCAAGCACTTTTCCCGCTTGTTTTTTCGGCGGCAGATAAACTTCGATCGTTTTTGTTTTCGGTTCGACATCTTCTTCTTCAAGGTCTAAATCATCCAGTTCCAATTCTTCCAACGGTTTTTTCTTGGCTTTCATAATGCCCGGCAGAGAAGGGTAACGCGGTTCATTTAATCCCTGCTGTGCTGTCACAAGCAGCGGCAGTGACGTTTCGATCACTTCTGAATCCCCTTCAACATCCCTTGTTACGGTTACCTTTTCACCGTCAATTTCAAGCTTTGTAATCGTCGTCACGTACGGGATGCCCAGCAGGTCTGCCACGCGCGGACCGACCTGGCCGGATGCATTGTCAATGGCAACATTGCCGCCAATAATCAGGTCTGCATCCTGTTCTTTCAAATATTGTGCCAGCACTTTTGCAGTCGTCCCCTGGTCGGTATATTCGACATCCTCTTCTATATTGATCAGCACGGCTTTATCGGCACCCATTGCAAGTGCAGTCCGCAGCTGCTTTTCCGTTTCTTCATTCCCGACAGAAACGACTGTAACTTCACCGCCTTGTGCATCGCGTACCTGAATGGCTTCCTCCACGGCGTACTCATCGTATGGATTGATGATATATTCCGCACCATCATCATTGATCTGTCCATTGGAAATGGAAATTTTTTCTTCCGTGTCGAATGTTCTTTTCAATAATACAAAAATGTTCATGCCTTACCCTCCCGGTATTCTATTTATTCTAAAAAATATACCTTATTCATCTGGGAACAGTTTTTCAGATAAATTTAAGCGCATACATTCATTTGTAAAAAATTTACTCCCCATTGAAATGTGGTTCTCGTTTTTCGATAAAGGCTTTAATGCCCTCTTCACCATCTTTGGAACTGAGCAAGGTTTGAAACATTTCAGACTCCTGTTTCAGTCCTCTTTTGTATTCGTTCGTTTTTGCCAAGTTTACAAGTTCAATAACCGCTTTTGTTGCGAGCGGGCTCTGCTTCGCAATTTTTGCCGCCAGTTCCTTTGCTTTCGGAAGCAGTTCTTCTTCATGATAAGCATGGTTGGCAAGCCCCCACTTCACTGCTTCCGTCCCGGAAACCGGTTCACTTGTCCAAAGCATTTCGAAAGCTTTTCCCCAGCCTACATACCGCGGAAGCCGCTGCGTTCCTGCAAAACCCGGCACCAGCCCGAGCTTTAGTTCCGGCAGCCCTAACTTTGCATTCTCTGTTACAAGCCGGATGTGACAGGCCATCGCCAACTCAAGGCCGCCTCCCAATGCTGCGCCGTGGATGGCAGCAATGACCGGCTTTGGAAATGATTCCACTCTTTCAAACAAGTCCTGCCCGGAAACGGCCACCTCATCGAAACGGCCGCCTTCCCGGAACTGGACGAATTCTTTAATGTCTGCACCGGCTGAGAAAAACCTTCCCTTCCCGCAGAGAATGACGACGCGGATCCCTGAATCGTTTTCGATCTGGTCAAGCGCTTCCGAAAGTTCTTTCAAAACGGCTTGCGCCAATGCGTTTGCAGGCGGCCTGCTGATTTCAATGCAAGCGGTCATATCTTCGCGTTTTACCGTAATAAAATCCATCCCTTATCCCCTTCTTCTTTTATGGACTGGCTGCGGCGCCTCTGCTTTTAATCCGGCTGTACATTTCGCCCCGGGGCCAATCCACCCGCGCCAATGAAGCCATGGAAGGCGGGCTTATTGGCGCCGGAGCATTTGCCTGCCGTAAACGGATTTAGTCCCTCTGTTTTTCAGCGGCCACAGCCGTTGATGATGAGCTGATGGACAGGGGCGGCAAGTGATACGAGGTCATACTTTTCTTCGTTCATGACCCATGTTGTGACCGTTTCATCCACTGTCCCGAAAACCATCTGCCTGACGAGGCGGACGTCCAGTGCCGGATTGAATTCCCCTGTTTCCATGCCTTCACGGACAATTTTATCAACGAGTGTTAAGTAATCTTTCAGTACACTGTTGATCTTCAGGCGCAAATCTTTATTCGCCTGCCTCAGTTCGAGTTGTGTTACGATTGCCAAATTATGGTCGTTCGCAAGTATTTTAAAATGGTTTTGGATCATTAATAATAATTTCTCTGAAGCGCTGTAGTTTCCTGCAATAAATTCCGCGATATTCTCGATAAAAAGCTGCATTTTTTCTTCAAATAAAGAGATTAATATATCTTCTTTATTTTTGAAGTATAAATAAATCGTTCCGTCCGCCACCCCGGCCTGCCTGGCGATTTTGGACACTTGCGCCTGATGATAGCCGTGCTCTGCAATAACCACCACTGCTGCATCGATAATTTGTTTGTACTTTGGTTTATTCTTTTTCACGGCCAATCACCCTTCAATTCTTTTGTCTGCCAGATTAAGACAGCATTCGTTCAGAATCCCGGTTTCACCCGAAATATGAATGACTATTCATTCATATTTTTATCTTATCTGCTATTTAACGGATTGTCAAGTGTCCAAGTGAAAAAATCTGTTCAGCCGGTCTTTTCATCACTATTTTCCATCTTTTTCTTTTCTTCAGCAACCAGTGTACGCCGCAAAATTTTACCGACAGCTGTTTTTGGAAGCTCGCTCCGAAATTCGTATATACGCGGTACTTTATAGGCCGCCAAATATTTCCGGGCAAATTGGTCCAATTCCTCTTCCGTGGCGGTCTGCCCGTCTTTGAAAACAATAAATGCTTTGACTGTTTCGCCGCGGTACGGATGCGGCACGCCAATAGCAACAGCTTCCCGGACAGCCGGATGTTCGTACAGCACCTCTTCGATTTCACGCGGGTAAATATTATAGCCGCCCGCAATAATAATATCCTTTTTGCGGTCAACGATATAAAAATAGCCTTTCTCGTCCATATACGCCAAATCGCCGGTCATCAGCCAGCCATCCTTTAACACTTGTGCGGTTTCTTCCGGCCGGTTCCAATAGCCTTTCATAATTTGCGGCCCTTTTACTGCGAGTTCGCCGACTTCCCCGGGAGGCAGAGGTTTTCCATCTTCAAGGGATAGAATGGCACAATCTGTATCCGGCCATGGCACGCCGATACTGCCTTTCACACGGCCCCCCCAAATAAAATTAGCGTGTGTTACCGGTGAAGATTCACTTAAACCGTAGCCTTCCACAAGGTTGCCGCCTGTTACCTTTTCGAACTTCTCCTGGACTTCCGCAGGCAGCGGGGCGGAACCGCTGAGGCAGGCTTCAATAGAGGACAAGTCATATTCGTTCATTTTCGGATGGTTCAACAGTCCGATATAAATGGTTGGTGCTCCGGGGAATATGGTTGGGCGCTGCTTCTCAATTATTTTCAGAATAGACGCCGCGTCAAACTTTGGAACCAGGATGATTTTATATGCTTGCATGATGGACAAAATTAAAACGGTAGTCATCCCGTACACATGGAAGAATGGAAGCATGCCGAGCACGATTTCTTCGCCTTTTTTCGCTTTGTAATTCCAGGCACCACACATTGTTGCGTTCGCCACCAGATTTTTATGGGTCAGCATCACGCCCTTTGGCACGCCGGTCGTGCCGCCTGTATATTGGAGAATAGCCAGGTCTTCTTCAAAGTCAAACGGAATATCCATTGGTTCCGCTTTTTCTTCTGCCAGAATATTTTTCAGCAAATGGTGGTTCCCTTCATGTCTTGTCTCTACAGCAATGCCCATTTGCTTTTTTTGGACAAAAGGATAAATGAAATTTTTCGGAAACGGCAAATAATCTTTGATAACGGTTACAACAACATGTTCAAGCTCGGTTTTTTTCATCACTTTCGCAACTACCGGATAAAGGAAATCCACAGTCAGGATCACTTTTGACCCGGAATCTTTCAACTGGTATTCCAGTTCTCTTTCCGTATAGAGCGGGTTTGTCTGGACGGCCACGGCGCCAGCGTATAAAACACCGTAAAATCCAATGACGGCTTGCGGGGAATTTGGAAGCATAATCGCCACCCGGTCCCCCTTATCGATTCCCAGTTTTTTTAAATAGCGGGCAAATTTAAGGGCAGAATCATACACTGCTTTGTAAGTCATTTCTTTGCCCATAAAATGGAGCGCCTTCTTTTCCGGATACTGCCGGGCCGCGTCAGTCAAATAGGAACAAACCGTTTTGCTTTCATACGCTAATGAACCGGGAATTTCCGGCGGATACAAGGACAGCCAGGGCTTATCTGCCATTCACATCAACTCCATCATATTTATATTTGAAAATTTCCATTTCTTGTTTTATTATAACGGAACTTGCAACCGCTGACAATCATTTCCCGCCAGCCCAAGCCGATAGCGCCCGCAGCTGGACAAAAAAAGTGCTACCCTTTTTTTTCATGACGGGCAGCACTGCTATTTTTCACCATCAATCTGCTGCAACCAGATAGATCACACCAAGGATCAGAAAAATAATGCAGCATAAAAGTAATATTTTCGCCAATTTGTCCATGAACATGATTTTCCATCCCCTGCTTTCACGGTCTGCCCTGCAATTTTGCGCAGCTATTTGAATTCTACAATCGTTACACCGCTGCCGCCTTCCCCTGGTTCACCCAATCGGATGCGTTTAACGGCCCGGTGGTGTTTCAAATATTCCTGCACACCGGTTCTGAGCGCGCCTGTTCCTTTACCATGAATAATCGAGACGCGCGGATAACCGGCCAGCAAGGCATCATCGATATATTTCCCGACTTTTAAAAGCGCGTCTTCATAACGCTCGCCGCGCAAATCCAGTTCGAGACTGACGTGGTAATCGCGCCCTTTTACCGTAGCCAGATGCTTCGTTGGCGCTTGCTGCCGGGTCTTTACAAATTCAAGGTCCGACTCTTTTACTTTCATTTTCATAATGCCCATTTGCACCAGCCATTCATGGTCGCCAACGGGATCAATCAGGCTTCCTTTTTGATTCAAGCTGAGTACCTTGACTTCATCGCCCGGCTTGAATGCATGCTTGTCTTTTGCAGCTTTTATTTTCCGGCCGGATTTTTCCAGTTTCGGCGCGGCTTCTTCCAGCCTTTTTCTTGCCTCGATCAATTCATGTTCCTTGACAGTTGCCTTTGTATCGAGCTGCATTTTGCGCAGATCACGGATAATGTCCTCTGCCTGATCTTTTGCCTTTTCCACTACTTTCGCTGCTTTGGCCTCAGCTTTAGCATAAAGTTCATCACGGCGCGCGTAAAATTCCATCATCTGCTTCTGCATGTCTTTATGCAATTTTTCGGCATCCCGCACAAGTTCGCGCGCTTCTGCCCGTTCTTTTTCTGCCTGCCGCTTTGCTGTTTCCAATGCAGCGATCATATTATCGACCTGGTTGGTGTCCGCGCCGATATAAGATTTTGCCTGTTCGATCACTGTTTTGGAAAGCCCGAGCCGCTTCGAAATTTCAAAAGCGTTGCTGCGGCCGGGGACGCCGATTAAGAGCCGGTATGTCGGGCTTAATGTCTCGACATTGAACTCCACGCTTGCATTGACAACACCATCACGGTTATAACCATACGCTTTTAATTCGGGATAGTGGGTTGTGGCGACAACACGGGCGCCTCTGTTATACACTTCATCCAGGATTGAAATGGCGAGCGCGGCCCCTTCCTGCGGGTCTGTACCGGCGCCAAGCTCATCGAACAAAACAAGGGATTCGTGGTCCACCCGCTTGAGAATCTCGACAATATTGGTCATATGTGATGAAAATGTACTCAAACTCTGTTCAATGGACTGTTCATCGCCGATATCAGCAAAAACATCTTTAAACACAGCCACTTCCGAACCATCCAGGGCCGGAACCTGCAATCCCGCCTGCGCCATCAGCGTAACAAGGCCGATGGTTTTTAACGTGATGGTTTTACCGCCTGTATTCGGGCCGGTAATCACGATTGTCGTAAAATCTTTGCCAAACATGATGTCATTGGCTACGACTTCATCCATCGGCAGCAGCGGGTGCCTTGCTTTATGAAGGCGAATTACACCATCCCTATTTATTGCCGGTTTCGTCGCTTTTATCGTTCTGCCGTATAATGCTTTTGCAAACATAAAATCAAGGTCGGCCAGAATATCGACGATCACAGCAAGATCATCTGCATTTATTGCAACAGCGTTTGATAATGCGCTTAAAATTCGTTCAATTTCCTGCTCTTCCTTCATATGCCATTCACGGAGCTGGTTGTTCAAGTCGACAACAGACTGCGGCTCAATAAATAAGGTCTGCCCTGAAGCAGACTGGTCGTGGACGATTCCGCCATAATTGCCGCGGTATTCCTGCTTGACCGGAATGACGTAACGTTCATTGCGGATCGTAATGATCGCGTCAGACAGCATTTTTGCCGCATTCTTGCCGCGAATGATCCCTTCCAGCTTTTCACGGATACGCCGTTCATTGGCGCGCAGCCCCTGGCGGATTTGGCGGAGTGTTTCACTCGCTGAATCAAGAACTTCGCCGGTTTCATCGATTGCATTTTTAATTTCATGCTCAAGCGGGGTTAAAACACGAATTTGCCCGGCCTTTTCCGTTAATATCGGCAGTTCGTCCCCGTCTTCCACCATGTTTTCAATAAAGCGTTTGATCGTGCGGCTGACGTAAATCGTGCTTGCGATTTGCACAAGTTCAGCAGGATTCAGCCTGCCGCCGATCACCGCCCTTTTAACATGCTGCCGGATATCGTGGATGCCGCTGAGCGGAACTGTTCCTTTCAACCTCAGCACTTGTGCCGCCTCGTCCGTTTCCGCCTGCATTCTGACGACATCTTCATATGAGGAAGAGGGATAAAGTTCCTGGATTTTTGCAGCACCTAAAGTTGAAGAAGCATGTTCAAGCAGCAAACTTTTGATTTTGTCAAATTCCAACGTTTTAATGATTTTTCCTTGCATGTATTCATCCTCCATACTTTCCGGCAAGGCGGCATTCCATGTACGATGCGCGGAAAGTTACACTCTCTTCTCTTTTAAAAATCTAAGCAGTTGCTCCGGTGGTTGTGTATTAAGCACATTACTCTTTTCAATCCAGCCTTTTCTTGCCGTACCGACACCGAATGCGATGCCATCCAGTTGTTCAACCCGGTGCGCATCGGTATTGATGGCGATTTTGACTCCGGCAGCCTGCGCTTTTCTGACATTTTTCGCACTTAAATCAAGCCGATTCGGATCACCGTTTAATTCTAAAATGGTATTGGTTTCTTTTGCCCATTGGAACAAAAGGTCGATATCAACATCATAGCCCTGCCTTTTGCCAATTAATCTCCCGGTAGGATGGGCAATCATATCCACATGCGGATTTTCAAGCGCCTGCCTCAGCCGCTTCATAATTGTACGCTGTGGCTGCCCGAAACCGGAGTGGATCGAGGCAATAACAAAATCAAGCTGTGACAACAACCCATCATCAAAATCAAGCGACCCGTCCGGCAGAATTTCCATCTCAATGCCGGATAAAATCAAAATATCATGATATTTCTCATTCAGCCGGCGAATTTCCTCCATTTGTTCAAGCAGGCGCTCCTGTGTCAGGCCGTTCGCCACTTTGAGGGATTGCGAATGATCGGTAACGGCCATATACTGGTATCCTTTTTTTCTGCATGCATTGACCATCTTCTCAACTGACGCTTTCCCGTCGGACCAGGTTGTATGCATGTGCAGATCCCCCTGGATATCGTCGAGCTGGATAAACGCGCTGCCTTTATATAGCTCAATTTCACTGCCATCTTCGCGGATTTCAGGGGGAATATAGGGGAGGCCGAAATGGTGGAAGAAGGATTCTTCACTGGGAAAAGTAAAGACCTCCCCCATGCCAAGTTGTTCAACACCGTACTCGCTGATTTTTTCGCCGCGTTGTTTGGCCAGCTGCCGCATCCTAACATTATGTTGTTTCGACCCGGTGAAGTGATGCAGGGCAGTGGCGTACTGATCCGGTGAAACGAGCCGGAAGTCCACCTGGCAGCCGCCTGCATTTTTTAGTTTAATCGTGATTTTTGTATCCCCGACGGCGACCGCTTCCACCATTTTATTCAGCTGCAGGATTTGTTCTTTTACAAATTTCGGGTTAAATGTGGCAATTACATAATCCAAATCCTTTAGTTTTTCCTCAAAACGCCTTGCACTGCCAGCCCGCGAAAATTTTTCGACATACTTTAATTGCGAAAGGGTTTCTTCGATTTCCAAAAGCGGTGAAACCATTTGCCCGATTGCAATACGTCCCTGGCCTGCGCCAAGTCTTTCAATCGCGTCCAGGATATTGGACTGGGAAATGGCGCCAAATCCTTTGAGTTTTTCAACCTCTCCTTCTTCACATGCTTTTTTCAGTGCATTGACATCGGTAATGCCGAGTTCCCGATAGAGCTTTGATATTTTTCTTGCCCCGAGCCCCTGGATTTGCAGCATCGGAATCAGTCCTTTTGGAATTTCTGCTTTTAATTGATCAAACACTTCAGACTTTCCGGTTGTAAGGTATTCTTCTATTACGGATGCTGTCGTTTTTCCGATATGGGGAAGCGCCAGAAAATCGTCAATTTCTGATACCTCGCGCTCATCTGCTTCTAATGCGGCAGCAGCTTTCCGAAATGCGGCAATTTTAAAATGGTTTTCTCCTTTTAATTCCATATAGACCGCAATTTGCTCCAATAACCGGATGATGTCGCTTTTTTCTGCTTTCATTGGCCTGCCCCCTCAGGATATCCGATCCCAACTTTTTTTCTTTTTACTATACTAGCAAATTTTTATATATACATGAAGTATTGCATTTTTCACCCATAAATAAGCACCTCTCCCGGCAGAGAAGTGCTTTATGAACTTTCACCAAAAAGCAGGCGCTATCGGCTCGGGGTCAACTGTTCCGGCGCCATTGAAGTCAAAGGGCGGACTTCACTGGTGCCGGCCCAGTTGCCTGTCGCCGATGGGCAAGCGCCTTCCGCTTTTCTTGATCCAGCTGCGGCTCCTATCGGCTAGCGGATTTCCCGGCCCCCTCCCTCCGATAAGTCAACATCGGCTCGTCCCTCGCCGTGTTTCCTTTATCTCAGTCGCGGTCCATGAAATCCGTACGCCGATGAACAGTCGCCTCCGCTTTTTTATTTCATCCACCATTGTTTGGCGAGGTTGGAGATGTAGGGTGTGTTGTTGATCATGGCTCCGGCGACGGCGGATTGGTTTAAGGCGGTTTGGATGGAATCAACCGGCAACAGTGATCCGATGTATAGTATAATAAAGAGGATCAAATACAGCTCCGCAAAACCCAAAAGCCCGCCTGCCCAGCCGTTTAGCTGTTTTAGTACCGGAAGCTGGGCCACAAATGTAAGCGATGAACCAATGATCGTTAAAAACAGCCTGACTGCAAAGAATAGAATGGCAAAGGCAATAATCCGGTAAAAAGCCGTTTCCATATTGGATTGGTCCAGTAAGAGCGCATATGAACTGCTATCGCTGAATGACGGATAAGGGATCCACAATTTGAGTTTTTCTGCTAATTCATCATAAAGCGAGTATGCGACAAAAGCAGCCGCAACAAAACCGGTCAGATGGATGGCCCGGCGGATAAATCCTTGCCGTTTTCCGTTTAAAAAGCCGAGAAACAGCAGTACAATAATCGCAATATTAACCATTTCCATCTTCATCCTTCTTCAATAATTGTAAATATTGTTTTTCAAGCAGTTCGTACTGCTCCTTCAATTTTATATAATCATGAACAGCGTTGACGGCTGTCAGAACGGCTAGTTTACTCGTATCTAACGAAGGATTCCTGGAGCTTATTTCCCGCATTCTTTCATCAACCAATGAGGCAACTAAACGAATATGGCTTGCCGGATCCGTTCCAATTATGGTATATTGCTGTCCGTATATACCAACATTAATTCGGTTTTTTTCCAATGTTTCTTGCCTCCTCCTATTAAAGAATCCCTGCATTCTATCATATCATGTTGGAAAAGCCTTTGTCTAACACTGTCAAACAATTTTCAGCGATCACTTATTGCAAACCGGCTGGAGGAATCGAATATGTCCAATACTGTAGTGAAAGTTTCACCTGCAAAAATAAAAGAAATGAAGCAATACTATCAAGATGCGTTGCTTGATAAAATTCCGGGAGGCGGTATATTTATAGCCAAACTACCGGGATGTACGATTACGGCTTACCGTTCGGGGAAAGTCCTGTTCCAGGGTGCGGGCTGTACATCTGAAGCTGCGAAATGGGAAGAGGCTTTGGAGAAGAAACCAGCCAAAACCAAAACATCCGGAAATTCTCTTCCCGCAAACATTGGTTCCCTGTCCGTGATCGGCTCTGATGAGGTCGGGACAGGCGATTATTTCGGTCCGATTACGGTTGTCAGCGCCTATGTAAAAAAAGAGCAGATCCCGCTTTTAAAAGAATTGGGCGTAAAAGATTCAAAGGGATTAAAAGATGACCAGATTGCAAGAATCGCAAAAGACCTGCTCACCTTTATCCCGTACAGCCTGTTAAAACTTCCAAATGAAAAATACAACCGGCTCCAGCAGTCCGGCATGTCGCAGGGAAAGATAAAAGCCCTGCTCCATAACCGTGCATTGTATAATCTGTCGCAAAAAATTGCGCCTGAAAAGCCGGAAGCCATCTTAATTGACCAGTTCGCTGAAGCGGGCACCTATTATCGCTATCTTCAAAATGAAAAAATCATCATGCAAGACGGTGTATTTTTCAGTACCAAAGGAGAAAGTGTCCATCTTGCGGTTGCGGCCGCTTCCATCTTGGCACGCTATGCTTTCGTGCGCGCGTTTGAAAAATTAAGCCGGGAAGCCGGAATGACGCTGCCAAAAGGCGCCGGCACACAAGTAGACGTTGCTGCAGCGCGGTTAATCAAAGCGCGCGGTGTGGATGTGCTGCCGCATTTTACAAAGCTGCATTTTGCGAATACGGAAAAGGCGAAACGGATAGCAGGTGTGAAATAACCAGTCTTTTATGGAATGGACGGGGTGATTGGCATGGATCGTATAGTATCCTCTTAAATCCAGCTTCTGTGCCGGAATCCATTAATCCTTTTTTGAAATGAATCATGGCATTTTTGGAATGTATCTTTTCAAAATCGAGTAGGGGGCTAATCATTATTTGATTAGCCGACCTCTCACACCACCGTGCGTACGGTTCCGTACACGGCGGTTCTAAAGTTTACGACCTTACAGACAGGTAATAATCCAGAAAACTTATATACCTTGCTCTTCGAAAGAGTTCGTTTGTTAAGGTTCTGGCTAAGATATGGCTGCCGGCAATTCTCCAGTAGCCTTTTCTTGTGTTTGCCCATTCCCAGGCTTTATTTTTATTGATTCCTAATTTCTTAAGCCAATAAAATTTTGTACGTACTCT
>NZ_KB894019.1 GCF_000374345.1 Heyndrickxia acidiproducens DSM 23148 | reverse complement strand
GGTCGTTCATAACCGGTATGAAAGCCCGCTCCGGAAGAAAATCCGCGCCCGCGGTCGTTCATAGGGGGCATGAACTTCATTTTGATTGAGCTTTTTACTTGCGATAGTGTTCATACGCGGAATGAACGCCATCTTGAATGCCTTTTTTTCTTGCGATAGCGTTCATGCGGGAGATGAACGCTATTATGAATGCCTTTTTTTCTTGTAATAGCGTTCATAGGGAGCATCCAGCCTATTAACGTCATTTCGAGCCTTTTTTCCCGCTTGAAATGTTCTTCATCCGCCTTATGATTCGTCATTCCGAGCGATTTTTCCGCCTGAAATGGTCTTCATCTGGCCTATGAACGACATATCTAACCATTTTCCTGCTTGATATGTTCTTCATCCTAAAATTGAATTAGTCGATTCCGGTTTTTTCTTGCGTTAAAGCGTCAGTATGTATAAAATAAAAAATATAATTTCAGTATATTCACAACTCCAGTATCTTTTTACAATTTCGAATTAGAGCCTCTTACATAGGACACGAACAAGGAGGAAAAACAATGTCAAAAGTAAAAAGTTCCAACTTAGGTTACCCCAGGATCGGAGAAAAAAGAGAATGGAAACAGGCGCTCGAACAATTTTGGTCCAATCAGCTTTCTGAAGAAGCGTTTTTAAAGCGGATAAAGGCATTACGCCTAAGTTATTTGGAAAAGCAGAAAAATAGTGGAATCGATCTCATTCCCATCGGTGATTTTAGTTTATACGATCATGTTCTGGATACTTCAATCCTATTCGGGCTTATACCCGAACGGTTTCACCATAAAAACGGCGCGGTCAGCTTAGATACATATTTCAGTATCGCCCGTGGCAAAAATGACGCGGTTGCTTCCGAGATGACAAAATGGTTCAATACCAATTACCATTACATCGTCCCGGAAATAAGCGCCGATACGAAACCTTATATTACTGAAAACCGTTTACTCAATCTTTATCTCGAAGCTAAGGAAGAGCTTAATATCGATGGTAAACCCGTTATTGTAGGACCCGTTACCTTACTAAAACTATCAAAAGGATTTGAAAAAGAAGACTTTCCGAATCTATTACGTTCCCTTATCCCACTATATATTGAAGTCTTTACTGATCTTCAAAAAGCAGGTGCAACATGGATTCAAGTCGATGAACCCATTCTTTCGACAACTCTTGAAAAAGAAGAACTCAGTTACTTCAAAGAAACGTACGAAGCTTTTCATCAAGCTGTGCCTAATTTGAATATTTTACTTCAAACATACTTTGAATCTGTTGATCACTATCAGGACGTGGTCTCACTCCCTGTCCAGGGGATTGGTCTCGATTTTGTATATGATGATGGCGCGAATCTGGAAGCACTTAGAAAATACGGATTCCCGGAAGATAAAGTACTGGCTGCCGGAATGGTGGACGGCCGGAATATTTGGCGCACCGATCTGGATGAAGCGTTCCATCAATTGAATGATCTCCTTCATTTTATTGATCAAGAGCGTCTTTGGATTCAACCATCTTGCAGTTTACAGCATGTTCCAGTCACTGTCCGCCAAGAAACCGAATTAGAGCCTGTATTAAAAAATGCGATCAGTTTTGCAGATGAAAAATTGAAAGAAGTCGTCACACTTGTAAAAGGGGCGAATGAAGGGCGTGACGCCATCCTTGATGAAATCAAACAAAGCAAAGAAGCAATACAGGCATTGAATCACTCGCAGCATCGAAATATTGATTCTGTTCGAAAAGAAATTCAATCGCTGGGAGAAGACATGCCGTCACGGCCATTGCCATTTTCCGGGCGGCAAGCCATACAAGAGAAGGAATGGCAACTTCCTCTCCTGCCAACAACAACGATTGGCAGCCTGCCGCAAACAAAAGAGATTCGTTCTGCCAGAAAAAAATGGCGCAAGGGGGAATGGACGGAAAGCCAATATGAGCAATTTATTCATCAAAATATCGAAAAATGGATTAAAATTCAGGAAGACCTGGACATCGATGTTCTCGTTCATGGGGAATTCGAACGGAATGACATGGTCGAATATTTTGGCGAAAAACTGCGCGGTTTTGCTTTTACCCGTTTTGCCTGGGTTCAATCCTATGGTTCCAGATGTGTCAAGCCGCCTATTATATTTGGCGATGTTGACCTGGAATCTCCAATGACCGTCAAAGAAAGCGCCTATGCCCAAAGTCTGACTAAACGTCCGGTTAAAGGCATGCTTACCGGCCCTGTTACGATTTATAATTGGTCATTCGTTCGAAATGATATTAGCCAATTTGACGTAAACAAACAAATTGCTCTTGCCTTGCAAAAAGAAATTCACGCCCTTGAGGAAAATCATATTCGGATGATTCAAGTGGATGAACCTGCTATTCGCGAAGGGCTGCCATTAAAAGAAGAGAAAAAACAAAAGTATCTACATGATGCGGTCTATGTTTTCCGTTTGGCAACCAGCTATGTGGAGAATAGCACCCAAATTCATACGCATATGTGTTACTCAGAATTCGATGAAATTATTGATGCCATCGATCAATTAGATGCTGACGTGATCTCAATTGAGGCTGCCAGAAGCCACGGAGAAATGATTTCCACTTTTGAAGATCATCAGTATGACAAAGGGATTGGCCTTGGTGTCTATGACATTCATAGTCCAAGAATACCAAGTGTTGAAGAAATCAAAACAAGCATTGAACGTGCTCTTCAAGTGATCAACCCCAAATTATTCTGGATTAATCCGGACTGTGGTCTGAAAACAAGAAAACCGGACGAAACCATCCCTGCGCTTAAGAATCTTGTCCAGGCGACAAAAGAAGTCAGGCAAAAGTATTTACTGTTAAATAAATAAAACTTACTTATGCGATAAATAAAAGGATATGGGGCAATTTAAGCTCTTTATCCTTTTTTCTTAATTGCTAAGCATGTACCTTCGCACTGTTCCTGTGAATGGCTTTATTTTGTCGCCATTCATCTGAGACCTCGAATGCCTGCATCCTGTCCTATTATGGACAACATGTATCTGCAATGAATTCGTCCTCCCCCGATGATAAAGTTGTTTTATGGATTTACAGAATAAGTTTTTTGGATTCTAAACAATTTTAAAAATAGATTGACATCGGAAAAGCATACTATTACTATAGGATATAAAGATTATAAGTTTTGAATTCTATCATGATTTTAGGAGGTGAACATAAGTGAAATCAGGCCAAACGATGCTAATGTGTTGTACGCAATCCGTGTGTATGTTTTTTGTATCATTTTGTACGGCGTTTATCCATTGGCATCGAACCGGCTGCGTCTCATTTCACTTAACCATCACCCCATAAAAAGTGAAAAAACATTATCCGGTTTCAATTTCATGGATCAGCACACAGCGCCGTTAAGCCCACAGAGCTTGAGGCGTTTTTTTTATAGAATGGAGGAAAGAAAATGACAAAATCCTTGTATGCAATTGGCGGCGGTCAAATGGTTGAAGCGATCCTTCGTGCGTCACTGGAAAGGCAGGCCATTTCTGTTGAAACCACACAGGTTGTCGATATCAGTCCGGAACGGGTGCGCTACTTATCGGAGACCTATCATGTCTCAACAAGCCGGGAATTTCAACCGGAACGATTAAGAAACGCTGACTTAATCTTATTGGGGGTCCGCCCGCAAGATGATTGGGCGGAAATTGCCAAGCAAATTGGGGCGAGCGGCCAAAAGAAACCGCTAATCTCGATTATCGCGGGGGTCACGATCGAGCAATTGGAAGACGCACTGGGAGTTGCCGGCTATCCGGTCGCCCGTATCATTCCGAATACACTCACAGATACCGGATTCGGCGTTTCCGGTGCATCGCTGAATGCGGCGGCGAAACAGGAAGATGTTGATGAATTTTTGAAAAGTTTTGGAAAGGTTGATTATATACCGGAGGAACAAATTGATATTTACACTGGTTATGCCATTGCAGGACCAAATTATGTCTATAATTTTTATCTGGCGTTAACCAATGCCGGTGTGCTTGGCGGTTTATCAAGAAAACAAGCCAATGAAATTGCCCTTGAGAATCTGCAGGGGGCAGCGAAAATGCTGGAGATCACCGGAAAGCATCCGTACGAATTACTGGATATCAATAACTCTGCCGGTGGTGTCGGGATTACGGCTCAGCATGAACTGGATGCCAGCCATTTTGCAGCAGGCATTCAGAACGCGGTACTCGCTGCAATCAACCGGACAACAGCATTGGGAAAGGAGAAATAAAAATGGCTGTTCTAAATTGGGACCATACGATGATCAATGTTCAAGATGTGGATCAAGCCGCCCGGTTCTTTGGAAATTACGGTATCCTGTTTTCCCGTGGAGGCCGCCACGAAAAATGGGGGACTGAAAACGCACTGGGTTATTTTGGCTTAAATTATATTGAACTGATTTCCGTTTATGATGAGGCGCGGGCAAAGAACTTTTCACGCGCAGATGCTTCTGCGGTTTATGATGCGGTTCAAGATTATGAACAAAAACAACAACGGATCAATACGATTGCGATCCGCACGTCAGACATTGAAGCGACGCATAAACGTTTGAAGAAAGCCGGAGTCAATGCCGGTGACATCGAAGTCGGTAAACGGCTCGACGAACAGGGGCAACTGATCACCTGGTCGATTTTCTTTATCAACGACACCATAGATGGTCTGCCCTATCCATTTTTTATCCAATGGCAGGGCTGCGATGAATCGCGCGAGCAAAAGCTTACGGAGCAAGGATTGATTGTTCAACATACTGCCGGGGATTTACAGGTCAGGCAGGCCATTTTCAAGGTAGCGGATCCGGAAAAGGCAGCCGGCATCTGGGGACAGCTGCTGGAAACCAGGCCGGAAAGAACGGACACCGGATACCGGATCCCATTGCACGATCGGCAATTGATTTTTGAACAAGGGCCGGAAAATCACATGGTTCAGCTGAATTTCGACGGCGCCGGTGATCAATTAAAACAACAAACAGTCGTGCTTGACCACATAAAGTTTTCATTTAAATAAGGGGGGAACCAGATAATGAAAAAATTAGACCGGATTATTATTGGAATCATCGCATTAGCCGTTGTTGTCGTTGGGGGGGCTTACTTTCTTGGCGGTTTTGGTTCAAATGAATCAGCATCTTCGGATAAACCAAGTGCCGAAAGTCCAAAGGTGATTAAAGTTGCTTATGCGACGACTAATTTCCCGATCACCTATCAAAACAACAAGAAACAGGGTGATGGTTATGATGTCGCGATCATGCGTGAAGTGGATAAACAATTGCCTCAATATAAATTCGAATATGTCGGTACAAGTGACGATGATGTTTTAATCGGTGTGAAAAGCGGCAAGTATCAAGTTGGCGTTAAAAATATTTTTTACACTGCGGATCGTGCGAAGACGTACCTCTTTCCTAAGCATTACTTTGGTGTGAGTGACTCGGGATTTGTTGTGCGCGCGAAGGATAAAGAGAAGTTCGGCGGTTTGGCCAAGCTCGCTCAGAATAACGGGAAATTGGTACCGATCGCTCCGCAAAATGGACAATATGCCGTAATCGCGGATTATAACAAGAATAATAATCCGAATATCAATTTGGGCAGTGCCGATACATTCGTTGTTTCTGATGCGCTGAAATGGGTTAACGAGGGCCGTTACGATGCATATTTCGCGATCCGTCCAATGTTTGAGGCCAATGTTGAAAAGAAAAAGGGTGCAAACGCTGATTTGAAAGGCAAGTTAACCTACGTTACTTTAGGCGGAATCAAAACGTACCCGCTGTTTAATAAGAATCAGAAGGAATTAGCTGCAGCTTATGACAAGGCGATTACAAAAATTATTGATTCCGGCAAGGCCTCAGAACTCTCCGAAAAGTATTTTGGCCAGGATAACTTTAAATTGTTGGATCAGCCGTTTAAATAATAAGAAAGTTGAGGGTTTGTAATGGAGAATATCAAATTAATCGTCAACTTCCTGGGTCAGTTATTGCCGGCCATTAACATCACCTTGATTGTATCCATCACATCGATCATTTTGGGAAGTTTGCTCGGGTTGCTGCTTGCAGCGGCAAGATTGAGCCAGTCGGTCATTTTACGGGGACTCGCCACTGTCTATGTAAGTGTCATTCGGGCAACGCCGTCAATCATCATGATTTTCGTGGTGTACTACGGCATGCCGCTCCTCTTTAATAGCTGGTTCGATACGAATATTGATGGATGGAACCGCATGTATTTTGTCATTATTGCCTTAACATTGCTGTTTTCAGCGCCGGTTTCTGAAATCATGCGTTCGGCATATGAGTCTATTTCCAAGGGGCAAATGGAGGCGGGGCTGCTCGTCGGCATGAGCCCTTTCCAGACCTTTTACCGGATTATTTTGCCGCAAGCTTTTGTCGTGGCGCTGCCTAACTTTGCGAATTCAGTGGTCAATCTTCTAAAAGAAGGGGCATTGACGTTTACAATCGGGGTCGTCGACATGGTTGCCAAGGCACAAATGATTGTCGCTAATAATTCCGGCGGCTATGCTTGGCAGACGTATTGCGCCTTAGCCTCGATCTATTGGGTTATTTCACTGGCGATTGACAAGGGCGTTTCCCTGGTTGAGAAATCATATCAGGCAAAAAGAAAAACCATTGCAGTTTAAGGGGGCCTCTTAAATGTCATTAAATACAGATTTTATGGTTCAGGTGGCCTACGCCGTAATTCATGGTGTCCCCGTTACACTGAGGATTGTTTTGGTTGCGTTACTGATCTCATTGCCGATTGGCGTCCTGTTTGCATTGATCAGGATCTATCGAATAAAGGGCCTGGAACAACTTGTGAAACTCTATGTATCCCTGGTCAGAGGAACACCGATTATTGCACAGATTCTGATTGTGTACAGTGCGTTTCCGAGTCTGTTAAATGTGATGATTGGGAAAGCAGCATTTGACATCGATCCGATTTATTATGCATATATCGTCTTTACATTGAACGGCATTGCGACCTTGACGGAAGTTTTCCGCTCAGCGCTGCAGACGGTTGACAAAGGACAGATGGAGGCAGGGCTGCTGGTCGGGATGCAGCCGCATCAAACTTTTTGGCGCATCATTCTGCCGCAGGCGTTGATTTCGGCGCTGCCCAACATTGCGAACACCACTTTGCACCTGATTAAGAACTCATCTTTGGCTTTTATCATGTCTGTTAAAGATATTACTGCGATTGCAAAAACGGAGGCAGCTTTCAACTATAACTTTCTGGAAGCCTATTTGGTGGCTTGGGTTTATTATCTGATTATCTGCTATAGTGCCGAAGTGATTTTCTACCTGCTTGAACGCTATTTCAGCAGATATCGAAGGCCAACAAAGAAAACAACCGGTTTTAACTGGCTTCCCATTCGTGCCAAGCAGCCAAAACTA
The DNA here is from genome assembly GCF_000374345.1 of Heyndrickxia acidiproducens DSM 23148. GTDB lineage: Bacteria > Bacillota > Bacilli > Bacillales > Bacillaceae_C > Weizmannia > Weizmannia acidiproducens. Next base: position 22,554 of record NZ_KB894019.1, on the reverse strand, counting down.
ACAGTGAGAACAGATTTAACGGAAAGCGAGAGGACCAATCATGCTCAAAATTGAAGGCTTAAAGAAAAGCTATGCGGGGAATGACATTCTTAAAGGAATCAGCTTCCATGTGAACAAGGGCGATGTCATTTCGATAATCGGGCCCAGTGGTTCCGGAAAGACGACGCTTTTACGGACAATTACAACATTGGAAGAGGCTGAGGGCGGGCACATCTCTTTTGCCGGAGTCGACAAAGACTTTCAGAAATTAAATGGTAAAGACATCCATACCATTCGACGCAATGTCGGATTTGTCTTTCAAAACTATAACCTTTTTAATAATAAAACAGCATTGCAGAACATTACGGAAGGCTTGATCGTGGCCCGCAAGATGAAAAAAAGCGAAGCGGAAAAGATTGCTCTGCAGGCATTGGAACGTGTCGGCCTGACGGATCGCAGGAACCACTATCCCTCGCAGCTTTCCGGCGGCCAGCAGCAGCGTGTCGGGATTGCCAGGGCGATTGCGCTGAATCCTCAGGTGATTTTCTTTGACGAGCCTACTTCAGCCTTGGACCCGGAACTTGTTGGGGAAGTCCTTAAAGTCATGCAGGATCTGGCTAATTCAGGGACGACGATGGTTGTCGTTACGCACCAAATGAATTTTGCCCGTGATGTTTCAAATCGGGTAATTTTTATGGCTGACGGTTTTATTATTGAGCAAGGATCTCCTAAAAAAATCTTTGAGAATCCTTCTGAAGAACGGACCAAGAAGTTCTTGACGGATATCTTAGCAAATGTGTGAAAAAGAAACAAGGCAGGCTGAGCAGGTCCGGCCTGCCTTTTAAATGTACAACTTAAACCATGCAAAGCGTGAACCTGGACGCAAGTTGAAAGAAGAAAATACTTTTCCGAAGTTCCAACCTCGAAAAGTCGTTCATCGTGTTTTTGAACGACTTTTCGTGTGATTTTTCCGCTTGAAATGTCGTTCATAAGGGGGATGAATGCCTGCGCCGGAAAAATATCCTTGCTCACGGGCGTTCATAGGAAGAATGAAAGACCGCGCCGGAAGAATATCCGCGCTCGCGGGCGTTCATTACGGGTATGAAAACCCGTGCCGGGAAAAAATCCGTGTTCGCGGGCGTTCATAGGAAGTATGAAAGACCGTCCCGGTAGAATATCTGCGCTCGCGGGCGTTCATAAGGGTGATGAACGACCGTATGATTCAAAAACACGTCAGCTCGGGCGTTCATTACGGGTATGAAAACCCGTGCCGGGAAAAAATCCTTGCTCACGGGCGTTCATAGGAAGAATGAAAGACCGCGCCGGAAGAATATCCGCGCTCGCGGGCGTTCATTATGGGTATGAAAACCCGTGCCGGGAAAAAATCTGTGCTCGCGGGCGTTCATTACGGGTATGAAAGACCACGCCAGTAGATAATCCGTGTTCGTGGGCGTTCATAAGAGTGATGAACGACCGTATGATTCAAAAACACGTCAGCTCGGGCGTTCATAAGGGGGATGAACACCCGTATGATTGGCATTTCCGTCAATACAGTCGTTCATCCAGCTTATGAACAATTTATTTGTTCAATTTTCCGCTTAAATTGTCGTTCATCGAAAGTGTTTTTGCTACGAATGTACTTTGCAATCGATTTTTTCAAAATACTTCAGTGCCATTTTACCGGGAGCTCAGCAATCGCCGCATAACTTACCTGAAGGCTTCCCATAGTGCTGTGTCAGAAGTTGTGATGCCCTTTGCCCCGGCTTTGATTGCTTTTTCCACTTCTTCTTGGGTGCGGATCAGGCCGCCTGCAAAAATTGGAATGCCAAGCCTGTCTTTGACTTCACTGATCATCCAGGGCGCAATTCCCGGGAGCACTTCAATATAGTCCGGTTGTGAACGTTCGATGAGTTTGTAGCTTTTTTCCAATGCGTGCGAATCAATGAGAAACATTCTTTGGATGGAGACCACGCCCTTTTGTTTGGCTTTTTGGATGACGCTCGATTTGGTGGAAATGAGCCCGTACGGTTTGAATTCCTGGCACAAGTACTCCGTCGCATAGTCATCACTTTTGATTCCCTGAATCAGATCGACATGGTAAATCATTTTTTTGCCGTGCGCTTTTGCCATCGCGGTGACATGCTTGAGTTGTGCAATATGTAGTTCCAGAAAAATTCCAATCTTGTAATCGCTCCGCAAAAACTTTTCAAATTCTTTCATATTGGATGATGCAGGCAATATTTTTTGGCCAAGTGCCATTCTCTTCTCCTCCTCTTATGCAGGATCTTTTTCAATATCTTTTTTAATAAATGAAAGCAGCCGGAACATTTCGAGCCCGAGAGCCATCAAAGTCAGCCAAACAGCGCCGAATACAAGACCCGCTGCTATTTCGCTCGGCTGCAGATGTTGGACATAGATGCCACTCACAAAGTATACGAGTAAAATAAACAGAAAAAAGAAAAACAGCATCGCAGACAGGAGAAAGTTTTTCCTGTGGCGGATCAGCATCAAAATGAAAAAGCCGTAAATTGAGATGAACAGCATCGAAGACCGGTTTGGAAAATCTGTACTGACATGCAGGTCGCTCATCATAAACCGGAACAGCCAGTTGATGCCCCTGCCAATTAAAAAGGATCCGAGCCATATCAGCCCAAAGAAGAGCAGCTCCATCCAGACTTTTCTCCGGTTAAGCACAATAATGGCGACAGTCGCAGCTGAGCAAATGCCAAGCGCTCTCCATGAGGAAAGGGAGAAAATGGCACCCATGAGTGATTTGAAATGCCCTTATCATTAGTTTACCACTCATTAGTTTACCATTTTTTGGGCATAAAAAAACGCAAAACGCTTTTTGGAAAACTATTTGTTCCGTGTGGAGCTGAGAATAAGCTGGAAATTATATTAAAGCACTTACACTACCCACTATAAATGGGTAAAAGCTCAATTGCTCATCATCAATCTGAGCAGTTGAGCTCATTTTCTAAGAAGAAATACTTCTTTTTTTACAGCTTTTCTGTGTGTTCTTTAATCGTTGAGACCATTTCTTGAAAGGTATATTTATGGTTAACAACATCGACTGTAAAATCTTGTTCCTCGTCTATTCCCATTGTCCATCTGTAATGATTTATTTTTAAAAACACAATGAGCGAGGCAAGAGCTGTTCTTTTGTTTGCATTGTGGAAGGCATGATTTTTAGCGATAGATTCAAATAGTGCTGCTGCCTTTTCATATATGGATGGATAAGCGTCATGGCCAAAAACTGATTGCTTCGGCCGGTTAATCGCAGAGTCAAGTAAACCCGGATCTTTTACTCCTGCTTGTTCTTTCGGCGAATATAGACGAATCTGTACCGTATTGATCGCGATCACTTGATTGGTTGTTAAATAAATGATGTCTTCCATCATCTATCCACTAACCCTTTAAATGCTTTGTCATGCTCCTTTATTACATCATTAAGAAACTCCATAAATTCAGCATCTATTCCATCTGGAAGATGTAGCTGATCTTTCTTTCGTAAAATGATCTTTCCATCATTTACTTCAACTTGTACGTCATCTCCTTGAGTTAATCCTGCTTGCTTTAATAACTCAGGAGGCAGCGTGATTCCGATACTATTCCCTATCTTCGTAACTTTTCTTTCAATTTGGCCCATAAATTCCACACCCTTTGTTATAACAGTTATAATGATTATAACATCATACACTCTATTCTCAATGGTTTAGTCCATTAATTTACTTTTCATGACCGCCAATACTTTTTATCTTATTCCCTCACGTATAAATTCTCCGGTACGCCGGCAAGCAGCGTGGTGGCGGGGCCATTGCTGATGAGTATCAAATGGTGCATGGCTCTTGTTCCAACGGTGTAAAGCAGGGTGCGCTCGCTGTCATCGTGATAGGTGTCAGCCGAAGCGTCGAGAACAATGACGCTGTCGAACTCAAGGCCCTTTGCCAGATAGGAAGGGATTAAGATGATGCCTTCCGGGAGTTCGCTGTATTCTTTTTCGATGAAGGTCAGCTCGAGCTGTGCGTGCAGTTTTTCATAGCTTTGCGCGCATTGTTTTCTTGATTTACCAATGATCGCAACTGTATGGCTTTCCTTGGATAATTTTTTCGCATAATCGACGATTTTAGTGATTGACTCGGATTCGCTCCCTGTAACAGACAAAACCGGGAGATTGCCGCCGCGTTCGAACCAGTCGATCTTTTCCCCGTCCTGTAAAATTTCTTTCGTAAAGCGGGTGATAGCGGATGTTGAGCGGTAGCTTTTTGTTAAATAGACGACTTGTGCTTTTTCTTCGCCGAAAATTTCATGTGCCAGTTTCATTGGCGAGTAGCCGGTTGTACCGAATATCGATTGGTTAAGGTCGCCGAGCATCGTAAATTTGCTGTATGGGAACAGGAAACGCATATAGGCCAATTGGATTGGTGTGTAATCCTGGATTTCGTCTATAAACACATACTTGATTGAGCTGCTTGTTTTTCTGCCGGTAACCAAATCAAGCAAGTACATGTACGGGACCGTGTCTTCAAATAAGAGGCTGCCTTCCCGGAAAGCAGCGCGCGTTTTTGCATCGAGTGGTCCGGCTGCATCTTGAACAAATTCCGGCACTTGTTTGAGAAAATCAAGATACTGTGCTTTTGCGTTGAAATAGCGGTACTGTTTAATGCTTTTGCGGATGGAACTGAAACGGCGGTTGACAATTTTCCTCGCCAGAAATTCCTTTTCATACGCAGAACCGCTGAAATCATCCCGATTTTTCCGGGCTTTTCTTTCGGCGTATTGATGGGCTGCTAAAAATGCGTCCTGGCCGAGCAGTTCGATTTCCTCTTCCACCCACGGCTTTTTGCGTTCCTCCTTGGCCACGCGTTCCAGTTCTTTCAGTAGTTGCTTGCTGACAAGCTGGAAACGGTTAGGCAGCGAATAGCTTTCCCCATACGCATAAAACATGGCGGCGATGTCTGATTTTGAAATAATCGTTTCGCCTTTGAAACGGATGTCGCGGAACAGCAGGCCGCTTTTCAGCAGTGTTTCAGCGTACGCTTCAATCGCCCGGAAAAAACCGAGACTGCCTTTGATCCGCGCCATTTCCCCCGCCTCTTCTTTTTCCGCACGCAGCGATGCTTCCATTTGATCGAGCAGGCTTTCGACTTTCAACGTTTTTCCAACACGGCTTTGAGCGTACTCCAGAAAAGTGGTTTGGCGCATATTGTTTTCACCGAGCTCAGGGAGTACTTTTGCCACGTAATGATTGAACAGCTGGTTGGGCGAAAATAGCACAATCTGTTCGGAATCAAGCGAGTCGCGGTACCGGTATAATAAATACGCGATTCTTTGCAAGGCGACAGATGTTTTTCCGCTGCCGGCAGCCCCCTGTACAAACAGCAGGTTGCTTTTGACATCGCGGATAATTTGATTCTGTTCTTTTTGAATGGTCGCGACGATGTTTTTCATATGGGTATTGGCGTGTGCACCGAGGATTTCCTGGAGCATTTCATCGCCGATCGACACACCGGTATCAAAGAGTGCTTCAATTTTTCCACGGCGGATTAAAAATTGCCTTTTCAAATCCATCACGCCTTCACGGATGCCGTCCGGGGCGCGGTATGAGACGGGGCCGGGGACACCGTCGTAATAAATGCTGGAAATCGGGGCGCGCCAATCATAGACAAGGTATTCGCCCTCGTCATCCAAATAAGACGAGATTCCGATATAGATCGCTTCGGAAGGTTCATCCGCTTCATGGAAATCAACGCGCGCAAAGTACGGGGAATCAATCATGCGGTTGAGTTTTTTTGCATTTTCTTCCATGTGGCCGTAGCTGCGTTCACGTTCGGCAAGAAGTTCAGCCTGCTGGCGGACGCTTGCGGAGGTTTCTACAACATCGTCCGGTTCGTCCAGGTTAACCGTTACGTCTTCCCAAAATGTGTTGCGGATTTCCTGTGCTTCGCCGCGCACCGCTTTCACTTTAGAAAGAAGCTCCTGCTTTTCTTTTTTCATTTTTTCAATCGTGTAATCAACCCGTTTTTGTTCCTGCAGCCATTGTTCATCTTGGTTCATGGTGGCACCTTCCTAACCGTAAGCAATTTATTTGACATTCAGCAATGATATTTGGTATAATATAATCGGATAAGAATATTTACATATCATTTATATGACTCCAAACTTTAGTATACCACATGAGCTGTATTTTTTCCACGGTCATTCTCTCCTGTATTCGTCTTTCCATTCTGTTGTTTGAATTCCTTTTTGTTTGCTTTTTTTGCAGAAAAAATCCAACGCTTTTATGTATTATTCCCCTCTCATGCCGCAGGAAACTTACTTAAAATCCTCTTTTAAATTAAAACCAATCCTTCTTTTAAAGCCGGCCTTAAATTTTTTCCAAGCATAAAGTTTTGTGCCCTTGTAAAAAATAACAGTACTATTGTTTGATTTTGGAGGTTCACAAGCTTATGGACAACCCTATTCTCACCATTGTTGTTCCTTGCTATAATGAGGAAGCTGTGTTGTATGAATCGGCTCAGCAATTAACCGATGCGATCTTTTCCTTGATGAAAGAGGGGCTGGTATCGCCAAAGAGCAGGATCCTTTTTGTCGATGATGGCAGCCGCGACCAAACCTGGCCAATGATTGAAGAAATTGCAAAAAAAAACCGGCTCGTAAAGGGGCTTAAGTTATCGCGTAATTTTGGGCACCAAAAAGCGCTGCTCGCCGGGCTTGAGGCAGCAAGGGACGAGTCGGACTGCGTCATCACGATCGATGCCGATTTGCAGGACGATATTACCGTGATGCGCGAGTTTGTGCAGAAATACCAGGATGGATGCGACATCGTTTATGGCGTGAGAAAAAGCAGGGAGAAAGATACTTTTTTCAAAAGGGCCACTGCCCAGGGCTATTACCGTATCATGAAGCGGCTCGGGGCTGACCTCGTTTACAATCATGCCGACTACCGATTAATGAGCAAACGCGCGCTGGATGAATTGTCCCGCTTTACGGAGCAGAATCTGTTTTTGCGTGGAGTTGTCACTTTAATTGGCTTTAAAACGGCCAAGGTTTATTATGACCGCAAAGAGCGAACAGCCGGCGAAACCAAGTATCCGCTTAAAAAAATGCTTGCCTTTGCATTTGATGGGATCACTTCTTTTAGTGTAATTCCGATCCGTTTGATTACACTTATCGGACTGTTCACTTTCCTTTCCAGCAGCATCGCCGGAATTTATGCCCTGTACGCAAAATTTTTCGGGCATGCGGATGAAGGCTGGACATCGATTATCATCTCCATCTGGCTTTTGGGCGGGTTTATGCTCACAAGTATGGGGCTGATTGGCGAATATATTGGGAAAATTTACCAGGAGGCAAAGCAGCGCCCGCGTTATACGGTGGAGCAGGATGCGCTTCAGGAGCCGGCGGGCCAGCAGGTACTGCGGACAAGCAGAGATATCGCGAAAAGGATCAACTGATTTGCTTCCGGTCCTGGTTAAAAAAATTGTGACAGCTGTGCCGCTTCGCTATTTTTTATGTTAGGGGTGGGATCATGATCACGGCGCGGGAGTCCCTTGCCAAACAAGTCGCATGGGTCAGTGTTTTGAGCAATATTGTGTTGATGGCCGGAAAAATGGCTGCCGGCTGGTTTGGCCATAGTGATGCGGTTTTTGCGGACGGGATCCATTCCGCGGCTGATGTATTCGCATCGGTGATTGTGCTGCTCGTCATTAAAGTGGCCAATCGACCGGCAGATGATGACCATCCTTACGGGCATGGCAAAGCGGAAGTCATTGTTTCCGGGATCGTTGGCATACTGCTTTTGCTTGTTGCTTTTTATGTTGTTTTTGAAGCGATAGCCGGTTTCTTCCATAAAACCGAATTGCCCTCGATCGTTACGCTGTGGGTCGCGATTTTTTCCTATGTTGCCAAGCTGCTGTTGTACCGCTACTCTTTAAAGGTCGCAAAAGCAAACAACAGTAAAGCAATTGAAGCAATCGCCTATGACCATAAAGCGGATATTGCCGCTTCGATTGCCGCTGCAGCCGGTGTAGTGCTTTCCATTATCGGGGACAGGTTTCAGCTTTCACTTTTGCTTTACGGTGATCAGCTGGCCAGTATTTTTGTCGCGTATTTGATTTTCAGGATTGCACAGCAAATTTTGGCGGAGTCTTTTAATATTTTAATGGAGAGCAATGTCGATCCGGAATTATTGGCGGAACTTGAGGACACAATCCATTCTTTTCCGGATGTCAGGCGCATCGACCGGGTCCGGGCCCGTGAGCACGGCAATTATATTCTTGTAGATATCCGCATTGCCATTGACCATGATAAAACAATTTTAGAAGGCCATAATCTCGGTAAAAAAATCAAAGCAGCACTTATGAAAAGAAATGACCATATCCAAGAAGTCTTAATTCATTTGAATCCATTTTTCAGCGAATAGTGATCGGGTGTTTGTGGTAAAGGCAAACCCAAAAGCTCTGAGGGCGGTTTTGTCTTCGTCTGCGGTATGAAGACCATTTCAGGCAGGAAAGCTTTGCGGGCGGCTTTGGACTTTTTCTGCGGTATGCCCCGGGATGAACCTATTGTAAGTGAAAAAGATAGTCAAGATGAAGTTCATTCCCCGGATGAACACTATCTCAAGTTAAAAAGACAATCAAGGTGAAGTTCATTCCCGGGATGAACGCTATCGCAAGTTAAAAAGATAGTCAGGATGAAGTTCATTCCCGGGATGAACGCTATTACAGCGAAAAAAGACATACAAAATAACGTTCATACCCCGAATGAACGCTATCTCAAGTAAAAAAAGTAGTCAAGATGAAGTTCATAACCCGGATGAACGCTATTGCAAGTAAAAAAGGTAGTCAAGATGAAGCCCATACCCGAGATGAACGCTATTACAAAGAAAAAAGACATACAAAATAACGTTCATACCCCGAATGAACGCTATTGCAAGTTAAAAAGATAATCAAGGTGAAGTTCATACCCCGGATGAACGCTATTACAGCGAAAAAAGACATACAAAATAACGTTCATACCCGAAATGAACGCTATCTCATGTAAAAAAGACAATCAAGATGAAGTTCATTCCCGGGATGAACGCTATGAGGTCCATTTCAGGTAAGTTCCGCGGGTGGTTTGGTCTCCCTTTAAAAAATGAAAGGCATCCCTGCAGCGGGTGCCTTTTGCTTTTTACAAACTTAAAATGGAATGACCCCGATAACGAGTGCGACAATGATCATTACCAGCGATGAGCAGCATGCCCATTTTAAAAACGAGCGCTGCAAGTCCCCAAATTCAGCGCCGACCATGCCGACCAGCAAATATGTGGAAGGAACAAGCGGGCTTAACAAGTGGACCGGAAGACCGAGCAGCGAAGCCCTTCCGATCACTGCCGGGTCCAGGCCATAAGCGGAGGCGGCTTTGGCAATGAGCGGCAGGACGCCGTAGTAAAAAGCATCGTTAGACATAAAGAATGTAAATGGCGCACTGATGATGGCTGTAATGACCGCAAAATGTGGCCCCAGGGCTGCCGGAACATGCGCGATCAGGGTATTGGCCATCGCATCAATCATTTTCGTTCCGGATAAAATGCCAGTGAAAATACCGGCAGCAAAGATCATGGTAACAACGGACAATGCATTCCCTGCATAGGCAGCCACCCGTTCTTTCTGGTCTTCCATGTTCGGATAGTTGACCAAAATGGCAATCGCAAAACCAAGCATGAATAATATCGACGTCGGCAGTACTTCCATAATTAACCCGACAAGGAGTGCAATGGTTAATAGACCATTGAACCAAATCAGTTTCGGACGTTTCGTATCCGCTCCTTCCCCAACCGCAATGGCAGCGGCTTGTTCCAAAAAGGCTTCGTTGCCGGCATCGACTATTCCAAGACGCTTTCTTTCTTTTCTTCCCAAGTAAAAAGCGAGAAATAAAACGAACAAGACTCCACCGATCATGGATGGAATGACAGGTGTAAAAAGTTCGGATGATTCAAGCCCGAGCGCGCTCATGGCTCTTGCTGTCGGGCCGCCCCAAGGCAGTAAATTCATAACGCCGGAACCGGATACCGCAATGCCTGCCAGAATGAGCGGTTTCATGCCGATCCGCTGGTAAAGCGGCAGCATGGCGGAAATCGTGATCATATAGGTTGTTGTCCCATCCCCATCCAGTGAAACGAGTATCACCAGGATCGCTGTCCCAATGGCGATTTTGAGCGGATCGCCCTTCACCACTTTTAAAATTTTTGAAATTACCGGGTCAAACAGGCCGGCATCAATCATAAGCCCGAAATAAAGAATCGCAAACAAGATCATAATCCCTGTTGGCGCGACACTTGCGACCCCATCCAGCGCCATTTTGCCGATGCCCTTCCAGAATCCGCCGATCAAGGCAAAAACAATTGGAATCACCATCAAAGCAATCATGGCCGACATGCGCTTTGTCATTATTAAAAACATGAAAACAACAATCATTAAGAATCCTAAAATCGCTAACATGATCCCACCCCTTTGTTTTTATTCATTTTACACAACAAATCACCATTTGTAAGCGTTTACAACATTAGGATTATAAAAACCATTTTAACCTTTTTGTTCATTTTGTTCATGGAAAGCCTGGACGGGGCATTCCTCTTTCCCCTTGCAGTGAATGAGATCATACTCGCGACGCCGCTTGTCAAATATGCAGGTACATTTGCAAACTCCTTCCATTAAATTAGATAATTTTTGTGATCCTGCGATTTTATGTATATCTGCACTGGCAGGAAGGGGCAAACTAAATTAGATAATACTTGCGCTCAGGCCTGCCGACAATCCCGTATTCCACTTCCGCCTTGCATGTGTGAACCGAGATTAAATACTCCAAATAACGGCGTGCAGTTGTCCGGGAAGCACCGATTTGCCCGGCGATCTGTTCTGCTGATTGGCCTTGATCTGTGAGCAAAGCAGCTTTGACTTTTCCGAGTGTGATCGTATCAATGCCTTTTGGGAGCTGTGTTTCCTTTGCCGCTGCTTCCTGGCCACGGGTACTGAATAGGGAATCCACCCATTCCTGGTCAATAGCCTCTGCGGTTTGGAAGCGGCGCCTTTTTTCCAAATAGGCTTCGATCGTCGCTTGAAAATGCTGGAGCGTAACCGGCTTAATAAAATAATGCTCTACCCCGTAATGGAGTGCTGTTTCAATAAAATCTTTTTCTGCCGCTGCTGTAATCATCATGATATCGACATGCGGAAATCTCTCCCGAATATCGGCAAGCAAATCAATGCCGAGATGATCGGGCAAATAGATATCAAGCAACAGCAAATCCGGCTGTTTTTGCTGCAGAAATTCAAAAGTCTGTTCTGCTGTCAACGCCTTTCCAACCACTTTGATACATGAAAATTTGGCCAGAAATTTTTCATGCATATCCGCAACACGAAAATCATCCTCTGCAATCACGACTTTTAATGATTCCAATTCAATCCTCTCCCTTTGTTTTCGGTAAATAAATCGTGAAGGTGGCCCCTTTTCCAACTTTGCTGTGCACTTCAATAAAGCCCCCAAGTTCATGTACGGCCTGGCTTACATTTGCCAATCCAAATCCACGCTGCCCCTCACCGTTCTTTGTCGTAAAACCCCTTTTAAACAATTGATTGATCATCTTTTCGTCCATGCCAATACCAATATCGGTAATTTCAAAAATAATGTCTTCGCCGATGTCTGTTGCAAAAAATAAAACGGCAGGCGCTTCTGATTGGGATACCGCTTCAAAAGCATTATCGAGCAAGTTGCCAATGATGATGATCAGCTGCGATAAGCTTATCTGGTTCGGCAGCGGCTGCAGAGAGCTGTTCGGATCAATATCAAAGACAATCTTCTTCTCTGAGGCTTTACCAAGCTTTCCGAGCAGGATGGCCTGCACCTTTGCATCTTTGATATTTTCAAAGACACGTTTTTGCTGGCTCTGCAGATTTTTGGTCTCCTCCTGGATAAACATCACGACTTCATCATAGGCGCCCAATTGCAATAGGCCTGAGATGACATGCAATTTATTTGTATATTCATGTGACTGGGCACGCAAGTCTTCCGAGTATTTGCGGACCTCGCTCAGCGTATTGATCATTCTTTCAATCTCGGATCGGTCGCGGAATGACGCCACGACCCCTGCCACTTCTCCCCGGTCATTTAAAATCGGTGTGCTGTTGACGATGAGATTTTGCTTTTTCCAGACAATCTCCTGATCCATCTTCGGCCGTTTTGAGTGGAGGACGTCATAGAAAATGGAAGCCGGGATCCATTCATCTACTTTCGTATGCCGGACAGAACCATGAATATGAAGCAGCTTTTTGGCGGGCTGGTTCATGGTCGTAATAAAACCATCCGGATCAATCGCAATGATTCCTTCTTTAACGGCATGCAGAATGGCCCGTTTTTCTTTGTAAAGGGCGGCAATTTCAAATGGTTCCAGCCCCATTGTATCTTTGCGGATGTCACGGGCGAGCAATGTACTGCCGAAAACCGCAAACAAAAGTGCAATCAGGGCGACAATACCGACTTTCATCATGCGGTGATTCATCTGCTGATTGATATCGTGCAGCATATAACCGACAGATACCACCCCGATAATTTTTCCGCTGTCATCATAAATCGGCGTTTTTCCGCGCAGTGATGGGCCAAGCGAGCCATCTGCCTTTGAAATATACGATTCACCCTTTAAAATCGCACGCTCATTATCGCCGCCCACCATTTTCTTTCCAATATGGTTTTTGAGCGGGTGCGAATAACGGATTCCTTTCGTATTGCCGACTACGATAAATTCCGCACCCGTTTGTTTTCGGATTTTTTCGGCAAGCGGTGCGATCGTTTTTGCCGGGTCTTTCTGCTGAAAGGCCTGGACGATGGTTGGCATTGATGCAACCGTTTTCGACATTTCCAATGCCAAACGGCCCTTTTGTTCTTCGACTTGCCTGCTTTCAAGCATCATAAAGTAACTCGTCAACATGACAATGATGAGAAATGCCATCAAAAGCACAAGCCCTAATATTTTCGTCTGCAATGAAACTCTTAATCTGCGCATCCCCATCCCCCATCAACTTCTCTATCTCTTTATTTTACACGATTTTTTAAAATTTTTGTCATATTTGAATGGCTGAGGCGTGGATTCCAAAAGCTTTCTTTACCGGCAGCATAAATTTCGTAAGCAGAAATGCATTGAATCGTCCAACTGCCGGGCCTTATAATGGGATTATCATCTTTTAAACCATTTCTAGAGGAGATTTGCCAGTATGAACAAGCGGCCAAAACTTTGGACAAAGGATTTTATCCTGATTTCATCTACTAATTTTTTCACACATGTTGTTTTTTATTTGTTAATGACAACGATGGCGCTGTATGTGACCTCGGCGTACCATACAAGCCAGAGCACGGCGGGCCTTGCTGCGGGGATCTTTGTTATTGCGTCATTGATTGCGCGGGTTTTTGCCGGGAAATATCTTGACCAGTGGGGGCGCAAGCGGGTAATCATCTGGTCATTGGCTGTGTTTTTTGCGGTCATGGTGCTCCATTTTGCAGCCGGCAGTTTGGCTGTCCTCATGGCACTGCGGTTTATTCAAGGATTGATGCATGGGGCGATTACAACGGCGGCGGGCGCCATTGTTGCAGACATTATTCCGAATGAACGGCGCGGCGAAGGGACTGGTTATTATGCGACAAGCATGAACCTGGCAATGGCGATCGGGCCGTTTTTGGGCATGTTCATCAGCAGCGTTGCCAGTTTTAAAATGATTATACTTGCAGCAAGCTTGATTGCACTTATCGACTTGGTTTCGGCGTTATTTATATCCGTACCGGAAGCAACGGTCACACGTAAGCAGTTGAAAGAGATGTCCGGATTTCATGTCAAAGATTTCTTTGAACCGGCCGCCGTGCCCATTTCCGCTGTGACATTTGCGATTACGGTTGCTTATTCCAGCCTTCTGACATTCTTGTCGCTCTATGCGAAAGATATCCATTTGGCCGGGGTTTCCAGTTTTTTCTTTATTGTGTATGCCGTAGCATTAGTGATGACGCGCCCGTTTACCGGCAAGTGGTTTGATGTGCGCGGCGAGAATTTCATCGTCTATCCGCTATTGGTCATTTTGGCTGCCGGGTTTCTGCTGCTCAGCCTCGCGCATAACGGATGGATGCTGCTCGCATCAGGTGCGTTAATCGGCATCGGTTACGGTACAGTCCAGTCTTGTTTTCAGGCGATTGCGATTAAGCTTTCTCCTCCCCATCATAAAGCGCTTGCGACTTCGACCTTCTTTATTTTTATTGATTTGGCAAGCGGGTCGGGCCCTTATCTGCTCGGAATCGCCGCCGGTTCCGTGAGCTTCCGTTCGCTTTATTTGGCCATTTCCGTTTGGATCGTGGCAAGCATTGCGATTTATTATTTTGCACACGGAAAAAAAGCTGCGTTGGAAAGAAAACAGGTAGCCGCACAACATTTGCGCAATTAATCATTCTTGCTTTGAAACGTTTCACCAGCTTGATGGAGGGCATTTGAGCCTGGTTTTTCTTTATAATGGGATTCACGGGTGTGGGTTTGTAATTTTCCCCCTGTTGGGTTTCATGCCGATATGAAGTACCCCGGAAATTCAAAAAGCAGGGCATTACCTCAATCTCAGCAATGCCCTGCCATTCAAAATCAATTTAGATTATAATACCTTATCCAAAAAGTCCTGCGCCCGGCTTGTTTTCGGATGGTCAAAAAATTCGTCCGGGGCGCCTTCTTCCAGAACTTTTCCTTCATCTATGAAAAGGACGCGGTCGGCGACTTCACGGGCGAATCCCATTTCGTGTGTGACAATAATCATGGTCATGCCGGATTGGGCCAAATCTTTCATAACGTTCAGCACTTCCTTGACCATTTCCGGGTCGAGGGCAGAAGTGGGTTCATCAAACAGCATCAGTTTCGGTTCCATTGCAAGCGCGCGGGCAATGGCGACCCGTTGTTTCTGTCCGCCCGAGAGACTGTTCGGATAGGCATCCGCCTTTTCTGTCAATCCTACTTTTGCCAGCAGGTCCTCCGCTTTTTCATGCGCGGCTTGGCGGCTTTCTTTTTTCACTTTCATCGGCGCATAAATTAAATTGTCCAATACGGTTTTATGCGGGAAGAGGTGAAAGTGCTGGAACACCATGCCGATTTCAGAGCGCACTTTCATAATATTGGTTTTGCGGTCGGTTACTTCTTCGCCGTCAATCCAGATTCGCCCCTTTGTCGGCTCCTCCAAAAAATTGAGGCAGCGCAAGAATGTTGATTTTCCGGATCCGGACGGGCCGATGACCGCGACCACTTCCCCTTGCGCCACATTTACCGAGATATCTTTTAATACTTCGTTTTGGCCGAATTGTTTATAGAGATGTTCCACTTTAATCACTGTATTTCATCTTCCTTTCCACCTGCTTGCCAAGCATTGTCAAGATTAAGACGAGTATCCAGTAGATGACGGCAACAAAAAGGAGCGGTTCAAAATTGTGGTAAGTTTGCGAACCGACAACCTGGGCACGCCACATCAAATCCAGGTAGCCGATGGTGGATACGAGTGCGGATTCCTTTGTAAGAGAAATGAATTCGTTCATGAGCGCAGGCAGAATATTTTTCATTGCTTGCGGCAGAATCAAATCCCTCATCATTAAGTGGTACGGAACCCCGAGTGCCTGGGCAGCTTCTGTCTGGCCCTTATCAACCGCCTGTATGCCGGCGCGGATAATTTCCGAAACATAGGCAGCCGAGTTCAGTCCGAAAGCCAATATCGCAGAAGGAAATGGCTTGATATCATAACCGGTCAGCTGGGGGATTGCGAAATAGATGAGCATGAGTTGAACAATCAGCGGCGTTCCGCGGAAAATCGAAGTATAAATATCACCGATCCACTTTAATGTTTTAACATGGGAGATTTTAAACAGGGCAAAAATCGTCCCGAGCACAAAACCAAAAAGAATCGCAAAGAAAACAAATTTTAGCGTTACCCATATCCCTTTTAAAATAAAAGGGATATAAGGCACGATTTGGCTGAAATCCAAATTCATGCCTTACACCTCACTTTAATCGTAGTCTGTTTCTGTAACTGTTTTGAAAAATTGGCGCCCTGCCGAACAAGGCGCCTTGCATCTGAATTATTGCTGATCAATTTTCCATTTCTTTTCCAATTCATCAAGCTTACCGTTCTTTTCAGCTTTCGCCAGCACTTTGTTGACTTTGTCTTTCAGGTTGCTGCCTTTCGGGAAAGCAACCGCCATGCCCGGAGAGCTTGTAGTTGGGTCGTCAAACCCTGTTAAATTCTGCTTTTTGATATAACCGTCTGCCACTGTTTTATCCAAATAGGCGACTTGAATGCGTTTGGACAGCAATTCCTGGATTAAGTTCGTAGAGTTATCGAGTTTTTTGACACTGAAATCATACTTGCCTTTCAGCTTATCCGCGCCTTCTTCCTGAATCGTACCAAGCTGTACGCCAACGGTCTTTCCTTTGATATCTTCAAGCTTCTTGATGTTTGAACCCTTTAAAGTTACAAACATTTCTCCTGAGTGGTGGTACTGTTTCGAAAAGTCTACGTTTTTCGCACGTTCCTCTGTTGCAGACATGCCTGAAAGCACCATATCCACACGTTTAGATTGCAGTGCGCCGATCAACCCATCAAATTTCATATCTTTTACTTCAAGTTTATATCCCAGTTCTTTTGCAATGTATTTTGCCAGATCAATATCAAATCCCTCAACATTGCCTGAAGTGTCTCTTGTTTCAAACGGAGCAAAGTCTGCTGAAGTCCCCATCGTCAGTACTTTTTGCTTTTTGGAAGAGCCTTCGTTGCCGGAACCTCCGCAAGCTGTCATGAGTACCATTGCAAAAGCAAGCGTCATCACCAAAATTAACTTTTTCACCATTTTTCCTCCTAGTGGCTGTATAAAATCTTTGGAAGTATTTTTATTCAACAACATGAATTTTAACATATTGTTGGATATTTGAGAAGATACATATTTTAGAAAAGTATTTTAATAGATTAGTCAGCTTTCACCAAGTCGCCAGCCTTCACATTTGCTTCGAATTCCTGCTGCATTTTGGCAAAGATTTCTTTGTCTGTCATCAAGTCATAACCCGTCATGGCCAGTGCCAATGCTCCGCTTGACAGTACTTGGTGGGAGTTGTCCGTAATTGTGGTGTCGGCAAACTCCTTCGTATGCGCGACCAGACCCGGCTTGTCCAAACCGATGTACGGGTGAATGGCCGGCACAACATGGCTGACATTGCCCATATCGATCGAACCGTATGACGTTTTTTGCTTCTTCACTTCTTTGACTTTCGTGGTTAGCAGATTTTGCGTAAACAGCTGCGACAAGGTTTGATTTGTGATCATATTGTCATAGCTTAATTCATAGTTTGAGATGTGCAGCTCAGCCCCGGTCATCAGCGCGGCGCCGGTTGCGATGTTCTTTACCTTTTCAACGACTTCATTTAAATAGGTACGGTCTTTGGCGCGCACATAAAATTGGGCGACCGCTTTATCGGGCACGATGTTTGCGGCAATTCCGCCTTCCTTTATGATCCCGTGAATGCGGACATCGGAAGTCACATGCTGGCGGAGTGCATTGATGCCGTTAAATAACTGGAGGACTGAATCTAGCGCGTTGATGCCTTCTTCCGGGTTGGAAGCAGCATGCGCCGATTTGCCGCGGAAGTCAAACTGAATCGCGTCCATTGCGAGCGACTCCCCGCTTTCATAAGATTGATCAGCCGGATGCACAATCATCGCCGCGTCAATGTCATCAAAAATGCCCTGCTCCGACATCGGAACTTTGGCGCCGTTGGTTTCTTCCGCCGGCGTTCCGAGGACGACAACGCGCCCGCCGGTTTCTTGTGCGAGTTTACTTAACAGAACCCCTGCACCTGCGCTCATCGTCCCGATCATATTATGCCCGCATCCGTGGCCGATGCCCGGAAGTGCGTCGTATTCAGATAGAAAGGCAATTGCCGGGCCTTCTTTTTTGCTGTCATATACCGCTTTGAATGCGGTCGGCCTGCCTGCAATTCCTTTTTCGACTGTAAACTGGTGCGATTCAAGAAAACCGGCCAGCAGTTTCATAGATTGATATTCCTGATCCCCGAGTTCAGGATGATGGTATAATTCGTCACTCATTTTCCATAACTGCTGCTCGATCTCTGCTAAATGCTGTTTTAATTCTGCTTTCATTTGGAAAGTTCCCCCTGCTCATCCTGAATAAAAATGTAAAAATATTAATATTTATAAATTCATTGTTATAAATATACACCAGGTTGCAAGATTCGACAAGGGGTTTTTTGATTTTTGTCAGGAAATTTCCTACGTCCCATCCATCCATGATCGGCACACTCCCAATCCATGCTTGGCTGGATTCACACGAACTGTGTTTTTTCAAAAAAAGCTTTACCCCGTTTTGAAGGAGTAAAGCTTTATAGTGATCAGATCATCACTTTGCAAATATCATTTGTGAAGGCAACCGGGTCTTCTATATCCAGGCCTTCAATTAAGCGTGCCTGGTTGTAAAGCAGGTTGGTGTACAGTTTACATTTGTCTTTGTCGTTTTCAAATGCCGCTTTTAATGCGCGGAAAATATCGTGGTGGATATTGATCTCAAGCACCTTATCCGCTTTGACGTTTTGGCCGTTCGGCATCGCGCTCAACACTTTTTCCATTTCAACCGATACTTCGCCGGCAGTTGTAAAGCAGACCGGATGCGATTTTAAGCGGTGTGATGCGCGCACGTCTTTGACTTTGCCGTCGAGCGCGGTTTTCATGAATTCAAAGAGGTCTTTGTTTTCCTTTTCTTCTGTTTCCGTTTCTTTTTTGTCGTCGTCCTCAATGCCGAGGTCGCCGCTTGCAACAGATTTGAATTCTTTTTCTTTGTACTTCATGAGCATCTTGATCGCAAACTCATCGATATCATCCGTAAAGTAGAGAATTTCATAGCCTTTATCGGCGACAAGTTCTGTTTGCGGCAGTTTTTCAATGCGGTCAATCGATTCACCGGTTGCATAATAAATATATTTTTGGTCCTCCGGCATGCGGCTGACATATTCATCAAGCGTCACAAGCTTTTTGTCTTTTGATGAATAGAACAGCAACAAATCCTGCAAATCTTCTTTATGGGTGCCGAATTCATTGTAGACGCCGAATTTCAGCTGGCGGCCAAACGATTTGTAAAACGCTTCGTACTGTTCGCGGTTGTCTTTTAAGAGATTCGCAAGCTCGCGTTTGATTTTGCTTTTAATATTTTTCGCGATCAGTTTCAACTGGCGGTCGTGCTGCAGCATTTCCCGTGAGATATTCAATGATAAATCATCCGAGTCAACCATGCCTTTGACAAAGCTGAAATAATCCGGCAGCAGCTCCGCACATTTTTCCATGATCAGGACACCGTTTGAATACAGTTCGAGGCCTTTTTCGTATTCCGGTGTATAGTAATCAAATGGTATATTCTCCGGGATATAGAGAATCGCATTATACCGGACAGTCCCGTCGACTTTGATATGGATATGTTTCACCGGTTTATCATAGCCGTAATGCTTTTCCGTATAAAAGTTCTCATAATCCTCGTCTGTCAGTTCGTTTTTGTTTTTGCGCCAGATCGGAACCATGCTGTTAATTGTCTGTTCTTCTTTGACTTCTTCAAACTCGTTGTCGCTGCCTTCTTTCGGCCGTTGTTCGGTCACTTCCATTTTAATGGGGTAGCGGATGAAGTCGGAGTATTTTTTGATGATCGCCTTGAGGCGGTATTCATCCAGATATTGATCATAATCGTCGTCTTCGGTGTTTTCCTTTAATTTTAAAATGATATCAGTGCCGGTGCCGTCTTTTTCGCAAGGTTCAATCGTATAGCCTTCCGCACCTTTTGATTCCCATTTATAGGCCTGGCCGCTGCCGGCAGCTTTTGAGATCACTGTGATATGATCGGCAACCATAAAGGCGGAATAGAAGCCGACGCCGAATTGGCCGATGATATCGTGCCCATCCTTTAATTCCGTTTCTGTTTTAAAGGCAAGGGATCCGCTTTGTGCAATGGTTCCGAGGTTATTTTCAAGTTCATCTTCTGTCATGCCGATTCCGGTATCAGAAATGGTCAATGTCCGGTTTTCTTTGTCCGGTGTAATTTTGATATAATAACTGTCTTTGTCAAACGTGAGGTTTTCATCTGTCAGTGCCTTGTAATAGATTTTGTCAATAGCATCGCTTGCGTTTGAGATAATCTCGCGCAGAAAAATATCCTTTTGTGTATAAATCGAGTGGATCATCATGTCGAGCAGGCGTTTCGATTCTGCTTTGAATTCTTTTGTTGCCATTCATGATCTCCCCTTTCAGTGGTTTTGGTTCTATATGTAATTTGTTTTCTGTCCGATTGTATTAGCACTCCTATCATCTGAGTGCTAACATATTACTTTTTAGCACAGCACCGGTAGTTTGTCAAATAATTGGCGGTTTGGCGCAGCGCCGGCCTAGTAAGCCAAATGGTAAACGGAGAATTTTTCATACGGGTTATGTTCGTATAAATTAGTGAGTGGCACTTCGAGTTTTCGCTCAAAAGAGGTCTGTTCATCGAGAAAATAGGTATAATCCAGGGATGGATAGTACAAAATGATGTCCACTTCCCGCTTCGTTTTTTCAACGGAGCGCAGGATATTCTGCACCACTTTCATGAAAATCCCGGCTGAGAACGGGTTGAAAAAATAAAAGCGATTGTCGGCGGGATTGATTTCGTATTCTTCGGCGAGCATCTTATGGAAGTGGATGCGGTCCGGATGGTTGCCGAATTTTTTCGTATATCTACTTTTGTTTTCCAGCGCCTGATGGTAAAAGGTATCATTCATTTCAATGCCTGTCACGGTGGCATGGAAAACATGGTGAATATAAAAATTGAGGCGCCCTTTCCCGCAGCCGAAATCCACCACATGGTCGCTTTTTTCAATTTCGTAATGGTCAAACAGCTCATCCAGCGCGACATACGGGGTCGGTTCGTAGCGGTTATAGTGCAGCGACTGGTTGAATCCTTGTTGTTCCCCGGTTGTTTTGATGTGAAGCAGGCCGTCAATATATGAATCGTTCATGATTAAGGCTCCTATATGCATGTTTTTTCTTTAGTTTAATCGATTTTTTAATCATTGTCCTGATAAAGATCCGGCAAACTTCCTAATTTGAATAATGCCGGCGATCACCGCCAGACATTTTTAGTAAATCGTCTTGAAAGGGAGAGATGCGCTCTATTATGATAAGGAGGGAGATTTGTTTTCTTGATGTATCAACTTTTAGGTGAAGCAGCTTTAACCCGGCATTGAACAGCTTACATACCGAAAGAGGTGAGGCGTAATGGGCATTAAAGCAGTATTTAGTGATATTGACGGAACTTTATTGAATTCCAGCCATCAGATTTCACCCGAAACAAAGCGGGCAGTCCAAATGTGTGTGGAAAAAGGCGTTCCATTTGTTCTGGTTTCTGCCAGAATGCCAAGCGGAGTGGCCCCCCTTCAAAAAGAGCTGGGCATTATGTCGCCGATGATTTGCTATAGCGGCGCGCTTGTGCTGGGGAAGCCCGAAAAAAATGGAACCCGTCCTGAACTTTACAGCAAAGGGCCTTCCGATCACGATGCCTGCCGCTTATACAAACTGGTTCATACTGATTTTCCCGGCATCAGTTTTAATGTGTACCACGAGGACCAGTGGATTGTGGAAGATCTTCAAAATGAATGGGTCGTTCAGGAACAGGCGATTACCGGGGTCGTCCCGCTTGAAAAGCAACTTGATGCTTATTTAAAAGAAGGCCAGCCCATCCATAAAATTCTTTGCATGGGGCAACCCGGGGAGATCAGCCGGCTTGAGGAAAAGCTAACCGATTATTTTCCAAATCTGTCCATTTACAAGTCAAAAGATACGTATTTGGAAATGATGGACAAGACAGTATCCAAATCCGCCGCCATCCTGAATTTAATGAGTCAACTTGGCATTTCCCGCCATGAAATCATGGCATTGGGCGACAACTTTAATGATCGTGATATGCTCGAATTTGCCGGCATTGGGGTGGCAATGGGAAACGCCCCTGCTCAAGTCAAAGAAAAAGCTGATGAAGTGACTTCTACCAATGACGAGGACGGGGTCAGGCATAGTTTGGAGAAACATATTTTAAAGCCCGGGCATCTATAAAGTGAAACTTCCATCAGCGGGGGTTTTCCTTCATCCCCCACTGATTAGAAAATGAACAAAGGCTTATCAGGGAGATGTTGGGAATGTTTGTCAACTACCCACCACTTATCGGCCTTACGGTCTGATTGAAGTGGGGGCTTGAAAAAAGCCCTAGTTGTCTACTCTAAGTCCATGTGGGCTACGTTATCTTTCATGTAGACACCCATGAATGATTCCCAAGTTCATGGCTCTGTCGTGGCTCTCTAAACAGTTCTGAGGGGAAGGAACAGTGAACCACGTTGCGAAGGTTAGATAACATTGAGGATGGGAAACCACTCCAATAAAGGAGGGACACTTCATGTTAGTGTTCGTACAAAGCAAGCATGGTGAAGCACTTATGCCATGCAAACCAAGAAAAGCAAGG
>NZ_KB894018.1 GCF_000374345.1 Heyndrickxia acidiproducens DSM 23148 | reverse complement strand
TTTAAACGCATCTTCCATGTTCACAAACGCATCAATTGCCTGCTGGAGGTCCGCGATTTGATCAGATTTCTCCTTTAAAGCACTTTGCGTATCCGTGACAACTTGTTCAAATAACTGCACATCAAGAATTTTCATTGTGTCACCTGCTCATCGCCTGGCCTTCAAAACCTTTTTCCAATTGCTCATCATATTCCTTCATAGCATGAACTGCTTTTTTGGCTGCCGCTTCATTTTTCAATGTGACAGCCTGGTAGGCAGTGAGCAAGTTATCCAGTTTTTGATTCAAGTGGTCAAGATGTTGAAGGGACGATAAATGATTCGAACCACTGTCACCCATTGATTTTGAACTATCCAGGTTTTGTGCGTTTGATCGGATATTTGCGAGTAATTTTTCAACCGTGTCAAATTGAATTTTGACTTCCATCGTCACACCTCTTTTTTGCGCATTTTTACGATTTCAGCTTGGATGGATTTCTCAATCTGTGTGTTTTCAGAGGCAAGCTGGCTGATTTTCCCGTCCAACAGTTGAAGGGCCGTGTTGATTTGTTTTTCAGTAGCTTTATAGCTTCCAAGGAGTTCGTTTTTTCTTACTGCCTGGAACTGCTTCGCCAGCTGTCCCTGCCAAGTGGAGGCGGAAAGGGCGGGCTGGAGGCAGAGCTGTTCTTTCTCTGCCAGTGCGTGCTTGGATTCCAAAAGTTCCTTTTTGCTTTTTTTCAGGCGTTCCAGTTCTTCCTGGTTCCTTGAAAGCTGCAGATTCATAAGTGGAATGGCACTCATGTTCACACCCCTATTTCCGTAAAACTGATTTGGTTTTATTATCCAGCACAGTGGAAACACTGTCAATTTGGTGAATGGAGGCCCATAGGTAAATAGAAACAGAAGGTGGGGGAGCGGTGCAGAAGTGTATGCTTATTCGCGGTCTAATTTAAATCTTTTTAAGTAAATATATTCCAAATTATGGTTATAAGATAAAGCATTGGTTTTAAATAGGATATTCGAAATTGTTATTTTCCAATCTTTCATTAATTATGGTGAAAGGCATACAAAAACTTCCAGTGACCCTTCATTTATAAAACTCGATATATTTCGGTCGGTGACAGCACTCCCCCTATGAACGACCGCGATCGTGGTTTTTCTTCCGGCTCGGGCTTTCATTATCCTTATGAACGACCGCGGCCATGGATTTTCTTCCGGCTCGGGCTTTCATTCCACTTATGAACGACTGCGATCGTGATTTTTCTTCCAGCGCGGGCTTTCATTTCCCTTATGAACGACCGGGATCATGAATTTTCCTCCACCGCGGGCTTTCACTCCACTTATGAACGACCGGGATCATGAATTTTCCTCCAGCGCAGGCTTTCATTTCCCTTATGAACGACCGTGACCATGGTTTTTCCTCCAACTCGGACTTTCATTCCCCCTATGAACAACCGCGATCATGGTTTTCCTTCTGGCGCGGGCTTTCATTATCCTTATGAACGACCGTGACCATGGTTTTTCCTCTAGCGCGGGCTTTCATCCCCCTTATGAACGACTGCGATCGTGATTTTTCTTCCAGCGCAGGCTTTCATTTCCCTTATGAACGACCGTAATCATGAATTTTCCTCTAGCGCGGGCTTTCATCCCCCTTATGAACGACCGGGATCATGAATTTTCCTCCACCGCGGGCTTTCATTCCTCTTATGAATGACCGCGGGCACAGTTTTTCTTCTTGCGCAGGCTTTCACTCCCCTTATGAACGACCGTGATCATGGATTTTCTTCCAACGCGGGCTTTCATCCCCCTTAGGGTTAAAAATTTTTCGGATAATGGCACCCCAATTATCTAATCCTAATCCGTTTTCGTGTTTATCCATATTTTAAATTATGTCAGATTACCTAACATAAAAATTAAAAAATCTGGCAAATTCACCTTCATTTTATTTATTTCGAATAATAAATAGATCAAGAATTGTACAAAAGCACTAATGAAAAACGGTTTATCCTCTGTTATATTAAGTATAAACATAGCATTCAATGTAATATTACATAACATCAAAAAGGAAGTGACCTCCTGTTTCCTTCATCATTATTTAATCGTTCCAATTTTAAAAAGAGAAAGGTGCAAAAAATCTATTGATTAGGAGCTGATGCAATGGCTACTCAATTGGAAAGTAATGAAAGTGCTTATCCGCATGTGGAGATGAAGGCTGGTATGGATCGCTCCCTGAGCCCAAAGACAGATGCGGACAGAACAGTTGGCCCTTTGAATTATATTTTTATGTGGATTGGTGACGGGGTGAATATTGGAAACATTACGCTTGGTGCAAGTTTAGTCGTTGCGGGGATGGCGGTTTTAAACATATATCAAACTTTTGCTGCGGCATTGATCTCCATTGGGATTATTTCAACCATCTTTTCATTGAATGACAGATTAGGATACAAAACAGGGATTCCGTACGTTGTCCAGCTGAGAATGTCCTTCGGCGTAAAAGGTTCAATTTTAACATCGCTTTGCCGCGGGATACCGGCCATTGTCTGGTACGGATACCAGAGCTGGATTGGCGGCACCGCTTTAAATGAAATTGCCAAAATTACGACCGGCGGAGCTTTTGACAATGCAGCTGTTTGCTTTATCGTGCTCCAACTGTTTCAAATCGCGCTTTCTCTTTACGGCTTTCATGCGATTAAGTGGGTTGAGACCCTGACATCAGTCGTGATTTTAGCTGCGCTTTTCTATGTGTTCAGCATTCTTCTCACTTCCCATAGCGATATGATTGCAAACAAATGGATACATACAAAAGGATCGTGGGGACTGCCCTTCTTTGCTTTTATTATGACGTTTATGGGTAATTATGCCGCCATCTTTTTAAGTGCAGCAGATTATTCAAGGGAGTTAAAAGCAGGGATCAGCCATGCAAAAAGAAGATTATTATATTTTATTCCGATTTTTATCGCATACGGATTTGCCTTAACGATTGGTGCCATGCTTGCTTCTGCTACCGGTATTACAAATCCTGTAAAGGCCTTTGCCGTTGTGGTCGATAATCCCTATATTACATTCTTTGTGTCTGCTTTTATCGTGATTGGGACCGTTTCAGTGAATATGGTTGCCAATATTATTCCGCCGACTTACGTGATTACATTACTTACGAAACTAAAGTTTAAGTATGCTGTCACCATTACAGGGCTGCTTGCTTTTGCATCTTTTCCATGGGTGCTTGTCCAGGATTCTTCAGCAAGGGGCCTTAACATTTTCATTTTAACTTACTCAGCCTTCTTAGGGCCGATTGTAGCCATTCTATTGATTGAGTACTACATATTCCGAAAACAAAAGGTGAATATCGCCGACTTGTACGCGGAAGACGGGCCGTATTCCGGCTATAACCCTGCGGCTGTCATATCTTTATTCATTGGCGCAGCTGCTGCATTTGTAAAAGTAGAACTGGCATGGATCATCGGTTTTGTTACGTCTGGTTTAGCCTATATGGTTTTATCAAAATATGCGTTTCCAAATTCGAAATTTAAAAAGGATACGATCTTTCAAAACGTGGACGATTTAGAACCATATCACAGGGAGGGGATTCGCAATGAAATATGATACGCTTATTAAAAATGGAAAAGTCGTTTTTGGAAATGGTGTAAAAATCGCTGATATTGCCATTCAAAATGGTAAAATTGCTGTGATTGCGGAAAAAATTGAGGAAACGGCCGAACAAGTTTATGATGCCTCAGGCCAATATGTGATGCCGGGAATGGTCGACACACATGTGCATATTTGCGAACCGGGGCGGACAGAATGGGAAGGATTTGAAACAGGGACAAAGGCACTTGCCGCCGGGGGAACCACAACTTATGTGGATATGCCTTTAAACGCGCTGCCTGCCACCACAACAAAAGATGCCTTAGAAAGAAAACTTGCCGCTGCTGCCGGAAAAAACTATATGGACTACGCCTTGTACGGCGGATTAGTCCCGGATAATCTCAATCACTTAAAAGAGCTTTCCGATTGCGGCGTTGTCGCTTATAAGTGTTTCATGGCCAGCTGCGGGACCGATTTACCGGGGGACTTTAAAAATGTAGATGATTACACGCTTTATACCGGGATGAAAAAATTAGCCAAGCTGGGCCATATTTTATCGATTCATGCAGAGAATGCCGCCATTACCGACTGGTTAGCAGAAGAGATGATGAAACAAGGCAAAACAAGTCCAACCGATTATGTTGCAACCCGGCCTGTATGTACAGAAGTGGATGCCATCAAGCGGGCGCTGTATTTTGCGAAACAAACCGGGTGCAAGTTACATTTTGTGCATGTCAGCAGTGCGGAAGGTGTGGAAGAAATTACGAAAGCGAAAAATGAAGGCCAGGATGTCACGCTTGAGTCATGCCCGCATTACTTTACAATCACAACAGCCCAATTTGAAAAAATCGGCCCGCTTGCAAAATGTTCCCCGCCTTTACGCAGTGAAACGGAGCAGGAAAAACTGTGGGAAGTGTTCAAACAAGGAAAAATCGATATGTTGACATCAGACCATTCCCCTTGCCCGCCTGAAATGAAGTACAGTGAAACCGGTAATATTTTTGAGGTATGGGGCGGCATAACGGGATGCCAGAATAATGTCGATTTGATGTTTAACGAGGCTGTCAAAAAGCGCGGTATTCCAATTACACAATTCACCCGGATGATTGCAACAAATCCTGCTGAACGTTTTGGCTTAAAATCAAAAGGGGAAATTGCACTCTCGAAGGATGCGGATCTCATATTTCTTGACCCCAACCGGTCATACACGGTAAGTGCGGAAGACCTCTATTACCGCCACAAGCACAGTCCGTATATTGGCAGAAAAATTGATTGCCGGGTGACCAAAACTTTTGTACGGGGACAGCTGGTATTTGATCTGGATGGCGGCGGTATCACAAGTGAGCCGGTTGGAAAATTGATCCGGTCAGCGAAGGAATCAGGCTATACTGCAGTACCGTCATAAAATGCCTAAAAGGATCAGGCTCTTTTCGGGAGCCTGATCCTTTTTTCTTGTCCAATAATTTGCCACCGTACAATATCAAATTCAGCTACCCGCAGCAGGAGACATGTGGAGCATTTTTAAAAGCCTTTATAGATTCACGTTATGGCTTCGGTGCAAAATTTATTTTGATCAGGCAGGCCGCAAACATTTTTTAAGTGCTCGTTTCAGAGTATATAACAGAAATCCCAACACCGGCCTTTTCTTCTATTCCTGTGATTCCGTGCCATCATCCTTCAATAATAAAACTTACGCGGTTGACATCGTAGTAAAGCCATGAATGATAGACAGGCTCATCATATTGATTAAACTCAGTTTTATCCACTTGATAAACGGGGTCGCTTATATTGCAGCCCAGATGCCCGGCGATTGTCTCATCGGCCAGTAAAACATTTAATATTTTATAGTTCCTTTTTAAAACAATGCCATATTTTTTGCTCAGGAGTTCATGAATAGAGGTCCTGTCATCAATCCCCGACTCCAAATTTTCAAAGCTTTTGACAGGATAACTACTGACTTCATAACCAAGCGGGGCACCGTTGACGTACATAATTCGGCCAAGCCTCAGAATATCACTCCCCTCCGGAATCGATAAACGTTTTGCGATGAGAGAAGGGCATGGCGCCACTTTTTTTAAGACAATTTTTCGTTCCGGCTTTTCTCCGATTGATTCAATATATTCCGTGTATCCATCTGCTGTTATTAAACTTCTTTTTATTTTTCCGCCGTTAACAAATGTCCCTTTTCCCTGCTTACGAACCAGGTAACCATTGTCAACCAAATCCTGCAGGGAACGCCTGATTGTAACCCGGCTGACCCCATACTCTTCACAAAGCTCGCTTTCGGAGGGGATGCGGGAACCATCCATATAAGTGCCCTTATGAATTTCATCGATAATTTTTCTCTCAATTTGGATATAAAGTGGATAAATATTATCTTTACTTAACATCATCTCATCACCAACCGTCAGTATCGTTAAAGTTATTATACTATTTCTTTTTGCCTCTTGGATACTGCTGCCGGATTAACTGTTTTTATCCGATTACAAAAAAGAAAAATGGGCAGCGGGCGTATATACGCCGCTGGCCCACCAGAATTCAAAGCGAATATCGTAACGGTATCAAGATTATACAATACATGCGCCCGTACCACGGATAACGAAATGATTTTAAAACTAAAACCAAGCCTGGCACAGGTTAAAAACTACTTACTTCTATATGGATTATTTCACATATTTCACTTGACTTAATAACCATTCTTGAAATTGGGGTTTATATTTTACAGCGACAGAGTTGACAGCATCTTTTAAATCCTGGCTCGTATGGTTCGGCATTGCGATCGCCGCTCCGGCTGTGTTGTCACTGTACTTCATATTGGTTTGGATGAGTGAAGGATTCGACTTAACCAACAGAGCCGCTTGAGGTACATCAACAAGCATGGCATTCACTTTTTTATGCGCAACGGCCAGGGCAAGATCTGTATTTTTGCCAAATAACTTCAGCTTTGCATTTGGAAATTGTTTTTCCATTACTTGTTGCTGGGTTGAAGAATTAATAACTGCAACTGTCGCATTTTTAAAAGCAGACGCTTTCTGATATTTGCTGAGTTCATCTTTTCTCACAACAAAGACGTTTGTACTTTTAAAATATATTTTTGAAAAGTCGGCTGCTTTTTCCCGCTCGGGCGTCGGGCTCATTGACGAGACGACCATGTCTACTTTTCCGCTCTGCAATGCGGGAAGCAGACCGTCAAAATCCATATCTTTTATCTCGTATTTTACACCCAGCTTCTTTGCAATCTTCTTTACCAACTCAATATCGGCACCCTTTAGTTCATTTTTCCCATTATTACTGTAATGAAATTCATACGGAGGGTTTGTAGCGTTCATACCCACAACAAGCGTTCCTTTTGACTTGATTTTTTCCAAACTTGACTGTTTTTTTCCGTTGTCCCCACATCCTGCCAAAGAGAATAAAAGAATACATCCCAAAACCAAATTCGAAAGAAACCAAAACACCTTTTTTCCCACCAGAATCCCTCTCCTTTTCCCAATGTACTATCCATTATTCAGATAGTAGAAATACATATTAGTATGTTATATCTTTTTCATAAATTAATAATATATTCAAAAGATTTATATGTCAACATAATATTTTAAATTATCTTAATTATATTGTCAGATAAACTAACACAAAATACCGGGGTAAATATACCGGCTACACCGGGAAAAGTGTTTAAATTATTTTATAGAGAGATTTCAGAGTTGGCATATTGTCCGCAGTCCATTCCAAAGCATCGTAGAATTTGCCCGGTTAGTCGCGATTCAAGCTGGCCATTTTTCAAAATCATGATGAAAGTTTTTTGCCTTTGCCGAAGGATCCGTCAATAAGACATTGCTTTGCCGAGAAATCTGCCGCTGCTTGCAGTGATTTTTCTATCACCGCTTCTTTTTTACCATTACTTTTTATGCCTTGGACATAATGGATCAGGAAGCATGTAATGAACGCATCTCCGGCCCCCATCGTATCGGTCGCCTCAACATAGTTAGCGGGCTGCTCATACGTATTGCCGCCGGTAAATAAAATAGCGCCTTTTTCTCCCCTTGTACACAAAACTGCCGGGCATCCGCACTCCTGTACGAGCCTGCTCAGTGTTTCAATTTCCCGTTCATTCAGATGGCTGCAGGAAAAACAGGCAATATCAATATATTGAGCGGTAGCTTTGATGCGATCCTCCGTAAAATGATCTGAGTAATCATATGAAATGACTGCACCCAAATCGTCAACCATTGGCAGGGCATCATCCGAAAACCCATTGCCATTAAAATGAACCAAAACAAATGTTTTTAGATAATCCGCATCTTTTTCCGTAATATTTAAGCCGTATTTGCTTAAGACGCCTCCCTTGTTGCTTCCAAGAAAAACGCGGTCACCATCCTTTAATGTAACCCTGGCATAACCGTTTTCCCCATCATAAGTACGGCAGTGAGACAAATCCACTCCAAAAGACTCTGCCGAAGATTGAACATGTTTTGCCATTTCATCTGTACCGAAAGCACCGAGAAAAGCCGCCTCTGCCCCAAGTTTACTTGCAAAGACTGCAAAATTAAGGGCGTTTCCTCCTGGATACATGGTCTGCTTATTTTCATAGATATCTACAACATTATCACCCAGACCTAAGACTCTCATATCAAAAGCCTCCTTTTTTACTTGCGTAAACAGCGGCAATGAAGGATCAGTATTCTGCAACCATCGCACTTCTGTCCGTCTTTGTTGGCCCTTCCTTAACGGGCATCCTTCTATGGCTGTGCCGCAAAAGATTACAAGATTTCCGCTAATATATAAAAAAGTCCAGCGGGATGTGTAGAGGGAATCCCGCTGAATCTTTCTCCATATGAATGGGTAAAACGATTAGTATTCCAGTTTCCACATGTATCTTCTCTTTGTAAGCGGGTGGTTGCGCGCAATGGCCAGCTGTTCCGCATAAACACGCAGCACGCCTGAAATTAAAATCGGATTAAAGTAATCGATGACTTCTTTTGCCACATGATTTCCAAGCCCGAAATCTTTTGCATCGACGACGGTTGTCTGTGCATCAAAGCGATTTAAGAATTCAAGCGCACGGGCATCCATCGGGCGGGTGCTGCCATCGTTCATCAAGAGCAGGAACGGTTTGTCTTTCTCAACAATTTCAAAAGGCCCATGGAAAAATTCACCTGTGCTAAAGGTACCAGAGTTGACCCATTGCATTTCCATTAATAAGCAGATCGAGAACGAATACGCCACTTCATGGGTTGCTCCGCTGCTCATCACATAAACAACAGGCGCATCTTTGTAAGTTTCACCAAATTTTTTCGCCTCAGGAAGAAGGCTCTCAACTGCCTGATCAATGACACCATAGATTTTTTCCGCGCCAGTAACAAATTGGTCATAGTAAGCATATCCTTCAAAAGTATTGAGGATTTCTGCGGCCAGTGTCAGAACCTTTGTCATTTTTTCCATTTTTGCTGAATAGCTTTCAAAGAATCCGTGTGTGACGACATAGTCTGCGTCTTTTGTTAACGGAGATTCCGGCGAATGGGTGACCGCGATAACATGAGCGCCCCGTGCTTTTGCAAGGCTTGTGGCTTCCACCGTTTCCGGGGTGTTGCCGCCGAGCGAACAGGTAATGACAATGCTGTTTTCACCGACAGCTTCCGGAGTTGCATAATTAAATTCATTTGAAGTAAAGTGGGCGGAAATGATTTTTTTGGCATTTTTCCGGAGAAAATAGTATGCCGGGTAGAGGTCGGCATGTGAGCCCCCGCACCCTACAAAAAAGACACTTGTGATTTCAGGTTGTTTGTTTTGGATCGATTGAATCATTTGATGAAGTTCCACGAATATTCCTCCTAATCAATTAAAAAAGTAAATGTTAGTGTAATACTTTTGATAGAAAATTTTTGGTTCTTTCATGCCGGGGATGCAAGAACAATTCTTCCGGCGTGTTCTCCTCAACAATCTGGCCCTGATCCATAAAGAAGATACGGTCGCCAACCTCCCTGGCAAAACCCATTTCATGCGTCACAATCACCATGGTCATCCCTTCTTTAGCCAAGTCCTTTATAACGGCAAGCACTTCACTCACCATCTCAGGATCAAGCGCCGATGTCGGTTCATCGAACAGCATTGCTTCCGGCTTCATCGCAAGCGCCCGGGCAATGGCAATCCGCTGCTGCTGGCCGCCGGATAAAGTAATCGGATAAACATCCCGTTTGTCGGCCAGCCCGACTTTGCCCAACAGTTCCATGCCCCGTTTTTCCGCGTCTGTTTTACTCATCTTTTTGACTCTGACAGGCGCATGGCATATATTCTGGATCACCGTTTTATGTGGAAACAGGTTGAATTGTTGGAAAACCATCCCCATTTTCTCGCGGACTTTATCGATGTTGGTTTTATTGGCTGTAATATCCTGATTGTCAACATAGATTGATCCGTCTGTTGGTGTCTCCAGAAGATTCAGGCAGCGCAGGAACGTACTTTTGCCGGAACCGGACGGGCCGATCACAACGATCACTTCCCCGTCATGAACGGTACAATTGACATTTTTCAATACTTGATGTTCCCCAAAAGATTTGCATAAATTTTCAACGCGTATCACTGGTTTTCAGCCTCCTCTCCAAGCGGCCCATCATCCGGGTCAATATCAGCGTAAGGATCAAATAAATCACAGATGCCACAATGACCGGCTCAAGCCCAAGTGCGGTTGTTCCTCTAACCGTCGTGGTCTGGTACATCAGTTCGGAAATACCGATAACCGAAACCAGTGAGGAATCTTTGATGTTTCCAATAAACTGGTTCACAAGTGCCGGGAGAATATTTTTAAAAGCCTGCGGGAGAATGATTTCCATCATCGTCCGGCGCTTGCTCATACCAAGGCTTCGGGCCGCTTCAGTCTGGCCATATGGTACAGCCTCAATTCCGGAACGAATCGTTTCCGAAATATAAGCGGAGGAATGCATCGTCAGGGCAATGGCGCCAGTAAGAAAGTCCACGACATTGATCCCGAGAATTGCCGGCAAGCCGACATAGACGAGAAAGATTTGCGCCAAAAGCGGCGTCCCCCGGATAAACTCGGTGTAGCCAATGCTGATCCATTTGATTACTTTTATATCAGACCGCCGCATCATCGTCAGAATAACACCCAATACCGTACCGGCAATGACTGAAATGATAGCCAGCAAAATGGTCATATAAGCACCTTGGAGAAAGAAGGTATAGTATGTACTGAGAAAAGAAAAGTTCACCAGGTTTAACCCCCAATCTATGAATAATATTATTTTCGTACGGCTGATTTTCCAAAGGTGGGAAGATATCCAGTCTTCTGAAATCTTAGCATAAAACTACTTCACATATTTGACTTGTTGCAAAACCCAATCTTCGTATTTGGATTTGTTTTCCGTAACAACGGAATTTACAAGTTTCTTCAAATCACTCGTTGAATTTTTCGGCATCGCAATTGCCGCGCCTGCTGAATCGTCATTATATTTCAGGTTGGTTTGCACCAAAGAAGGACTTGCCTTGATTAACATTGCTGCCGTTGGAACATCAACGAGCATGGCATCGACTTTGTTATTTGCAACCGCCATTGCCAGATCCGTATTTTTCCCAAACAGTTTCAACTTTGCTTTTGGAAAATACTTCTGCATGACCTGCTGCTGGGTAGAAGAATTAACAACCGCAACTGTGGCATTTTTTAATGCAGAAGCCTTTTTGTATTTACTCAGTTCCGATTTTCTTACCACAAAAACATTTGTACTTTTATAATAAATTTTTGAAAAATCAGCTGCCTTTTTACGTTCCGGCGTCGGGCTCATTGCGTTGACGATCATGTCCACTTTACCGCTTTGCATAGCCGGTAGCAGACCATCAAAGTCCATTTCCTTAATTTCGTACTTGACGTCCATCTTTTTGGCCAAGCGTTTAATCAACTCAAGATCAGCGCCTTTGAGTTCATTTTTTCCGTTATGGCTGTAATGGAATTCATATGGAGGCGTCGCTGCCATCAACCCGACAACCAATGTCCCCTTCGACTTAATTTTTTCAAGGCTTGACTGCTCTTTTGCACTGCTGCTCCCGCAGGCAGATAAAGATAGAACGAGTGCAGCCATAAATGATAAAGAAATCATGGCTTTAAACACCTTTTTAACCAATTTCATCCACTCCCTTATATTTCTTTTTTACAGAAAATGATAAAACGTATTAATACGTATTTTTTATTTCATGATTTAATAATATATTCATAACATTCGAATGTCAACACAACTTTATAAATTGTCACAAATTAAAATATAGTTTTTCATAGAGTACTTGAAATGAGTTTTAATTTTGAAGGAATACAACGGTGCCTGTGTCATCACTCTGAAATACGAAAAAATCAAAACAGGAGCTCCTCAAAATTCCAGCGCTGAGAAACTCCTGCTTTTTTTATTATCTTGGAAAGTAAGGAATTCAAAACTGGCAGGGCAGGCACCTGTTAAAAGGATTTCCGAATTACTAATTTTGCAGGCAGTCTTGTACTCTTTATAGCGTTTTGCTGGTTGCGTTAATCTCTTTAATCGTACTTCAGCTGCTTTGATTCCTAACTCATATCTGATTGACTAACGACTGACAATGGTGGATTGGAGACCATTGTCCAACCATAATTATAGTAGCGAGCAAACAGTACACCTATGCACTGTCTTTTACTTAAACTACAGCACTTCAAATCCGGAAATACGCCATTTTTCTTGAGGCAGGCCTTTAAAGCTTGATCTGCTGCTTCAATTTCAGTACTTCATCACTGCTCAGTCCTGTAAGTTTTGCGATGAGGCTCACATCCATTCGGTTTTGAAGCATCTTGACAGCAACTTTTTCAACTGCTTCAAGCCGGCCTTTTTTTACACCTTTTTTTATCCCTTCCTTAATTCCTTCTTCTCTCCCCTCTTCCCTTCCCTTCTGATATCCCCGGTCAAAGTACGAATTCGGCAAATGCAGGATTTGCTCGGCTTCTTCCGGTTCCAAATTTTTAATGTGTTCCATGACCTCTGCCTCCTCTTCTTCATTTAATTTTAAATAGGTCTCAAAAAATCCATAAATGAGCCCCATTCTTGCAGGATCCAGCTCCATACGGGCGATCATTCGAAGAAATTCCAGCTTGACCTGCACCCGCTCTTTTTCTGTATACCCCATTTTACTCAACAACGCTGCCGCTAGGGGATTATTGCTTTTGATATAGTCTTTCCAATTTTTCTTCACAAGATGAAGTGTTAAATAATGAAAATGAAGAATTTCTCTGTTGCGGAATTGAATGGTGTAGGTGTCGGGGATTTCGGTTTTTTCAGGATAACTGAACACGGCGATCGGTAAAACGGATTTGCGGTGTTTTTGCCGGATCAACGAAAAATATTGATACATCCGTTCAGAAAAATGTTTTTGATAATACGACTGAGGCTCGATGTGAATAAGGATAACTGTATCTTTTCCCTGCAATTTTGTTTCAACCAGAATGTCGATCCGCTTTTGTTCGCCTGCTGTAATATCCGTATACAGTTCCTGCACAGGGTTCCCTTCGTTTTTCCAGTATCTTTGAAGAAGTAGCCCTATCAAACGCATGGTGGAACCATAAAAAAAACGACCCAACAGGCCGTTTTTCAAACACATACCCCTTATTGTTTTAAAACTATTTCTCTTCTATTTCGCAAAAACGTGCAAACTTCAGGTATTACAGGTAACCTTCAAACCCGTGATTGGGCAGGCTCTATCCGTGCAAGGTTTGGAGCGATCTCATTATGAATGTTTTCTGCTCCACTTTTTCACAAAGACTCCATGCTTTGGTGAGAAGAATAAGGCTCCGGTAAATAGTAAGCCTGTCACAGATACCATTGTTCCCCCAATGGATGCATCCAGAAGATAGGCTACGTAATACCCAAGCAGCGAACTGACAATACTCAGGACAATACTAATGATCATCATCCTGCTCAATTTGTCCGTTAATAAATAGGCGGTTGCAGCCGGGACGATAATCATACCCACTACTAAAATTGCCCCCACACTTTCAAAAGATGCAACGGTGGAGATTGAAACCAAGCCCATTAATAGATAATGGAAAAACATGACTGGAATGCCCAATGAAGCGGCAAGTGCCGGGTCAAAAGTAGTGATTTTAAACTGTTTGTAAAATAAAGCAATGACAAGAATATTTAAGATAAAGCTTGCGCCTGCACCCCAAACAGCTTTTGGCCCCATACTATATCCTCCGATATGCAGCGTATCCCAGGGGGCATAAGCAATTTCTCCATATAAAACACAATCGAGATCCAAATCCACCTCCCGTGTATATAAACTGATTAACACCACTCCAATCGCAAATAACGCTGTGAATACCACACCAATGGATGCATCGGACTGGACCCCGCTATTTTGGAACATTTGTATTAAAAAAACCGTAACGAATCCAATAGCGGCGGCCCCAAACATCATCGCAACCGAATCTCTTGAACCGCTGAGCAAAAAAGCAATGACAATCCCCGGCAAGACGGAGTGGCTGATGGCATCACCAATCATGGACATTTTTCTTAAGACAAGAAAACAACCTAAAATACTGCAGGAGGATCCTACTAACGCCCCAATTAGGATAATCCAAACATGGTTCACAAAGATTCCTCCTTTACATCCTGGTTTGCAAAGGCTTCATGTTCATGCTTGACTGCACCCCGTAATCTAATTTTTGCTAATACCCCACGATTCGGGGCAAAAAGAACAGAAATAATAAATAGGCTGGTGGCTGATAAGACAATCAGCGGGCCTGTCGGCAAATGATTTACCATTGAACTGACTGCGGTCCCGGCGAAACCGCTAAGAGCTCCAAACAGTCCAGCCACAATCACCATCACATGCAGTTTCTCCGTCCAATATCTTGCAGCAACAGCTGGTGTAATCAATAATGCGGCCATTAATACAACCCCTACTGCCTGGATACCAATGACAACTGCCGTCACAATCATTAACATGATAAATTGATCCAGCCATACAATAGGGAGCCCAATTCCTTTAGCAAAACCCGGATCAAACGAGAGTAATTTAAATTCCTTAAAAAATATAATACACAGGGCTACTAAAACCACACTAATCCCGGTAATCGTGTAAACATCTTGTTTCACAATAGAGGCAGCGTGGCCAAATAGAAATTTATCCAGCCCGCTTTGATTTCCATTATTACTATGCTGTATTTGTGTTAACAAAACAATTCCCACCCCAAAAAACACAGTCAAAATAATCCCTAATGCCGCGTCTTGTTTGATGCGTGTATTTCTCGTAATATAGCTAATCGCTATGGTTGCCAAAGTCCCGGCAATGACGGCACCGATGAGAAAGAAAAAGATAGACTTTGTACCCGTTACCATATAGGCAAGGCACACGCCCGGAAGTGCCGCGTGGGATAAGGCATCCCCCATTAACGATTGTTTCCGTAAATAAGCAAAGCTTCCAATCACACCGCTCGCCAATCCTAAGAGCATGGATCCTGCTAGAATCCATTGTGTATTAGGGTCGGATAATATTGAAAGAAAGTTCATTTTCTCACCTCGGACCAATGATGATGGGAACGGAATCCGATTCAAGCATGGCTAAGCTCCCATCGTATGTCTTCTGCAAATAATCCTTTGTAAACAGCTCTTCCGTCGGGCCTATCCCTATCAGTTTGACATTCAAAAGCATGATCCAATCAAAATATTCTTTTACTGTATTGATATCGTGATGGACAACGAGAACTGTTTTCCCTTGCTTTTTCAACTTCATCAACAGTGCAATAATCGCCCTTTCCGTAGACGCATCCACTCCCGCAAACGGCTCATCCATAAAATAAATTTCTGCATCCTGTGCAAGTGCTCTCGCTAAAAAAACACGCCGCTGCTGTCCGCCAGAGAGCTGACTTATTTGACGATCCGCATACTGACCCATCCCCACCTGTTCTAAACATTACAAAGCTTCGCGAATGACCTTTTTATAGCCCTCTACTGACAGGAATGCGAAAATCGAATAGAGTGCCGTATACAAGATCATCACAACGAGCATTGGTGTCCATAGTTCAGTCCCAAATAAAAACCAGCCGGACTGGACGGCAAAATAACTGTGCAGCAATCCGAGAATCAGCGGAATGCCGAAGTTGAACAGTTGTTTGAACCGAATCCCCTTAATTAAATCATAATCGGTAAACCCGAGCTTTCTTAAAATCGTGTATGACGGTTTTTCTTCCTCACTTTCTTCCATTTGCTTAAAGTAGAGGATGCATCCGGATGTGATCAAAAATGCCAGCCCTAAAAACCCGACGATAAACATAATCAGCCCCATATTTTCTTTTTGTTGCTGCATGATGGCATAGCATGAGTAATAAAAGTCCTTTTTATTATAGTGGCGGGCATTGAAAAGTTGGTCAGCTTTCTTTAAATCGTCTTTGTTCTCTAAATGAACCGCGAAAAATAGCGGGGACTCTTTTTGTATTTTCTTATTTTTATCGGCTTTTAACGCATCATAAACAGCGTTGTCAACCACTGCAACAGGCATACCGCCATCCGTAAAATAGTTGGAGAGCAAGCGGTCTTTTTTCAACCCAATATATTGCAGGGAAACCGTGTGATGCGCACCTTTAAACTGAATAGGGCCGGATTTTTTAAATGGCATGATTTTCGCAAGTGCATCACTGTAACCAAAGAAAATGGCTTCACCTTTCCGGACATTCACATTTTCTACAGAACGTTCACTCACCACAGAAATATTGGTGGCAGCAGGGTTAAAATTCGCTCCTTCTCCCGTAAATCCATCCAGTATGTTTTCTAAATCAGCCTTAACGCGAATCACTTCTGTTTTTTTTGTATCAAAATGAATACCATGTGCTGCCAAATCATTGAGATATTGTACGGCATCCTTTTGATTTGTAAAAGAAAAGTCAGCTGCTGCCATATTCCGGGCTGTTTTTTCCGCGGAATAGTAAGTGATATACGACAAGGATAATAAACCAATCGCAAGGGCTGAAATGGTTGTAATAATCGTCAATAGCAGGGCATTTGATTTCATCCTGAACATAATCGACGACAAGGACATCACTTCATTTATGTTCATATAACCATCTTTCTTTTTCCGAATCATGTGAAACAAGTAGCGGATAGATGTTTTGTAAAATAAATAGGTACCGATGATCACAAGCGCGAGAATGGATATCATGGCAGTGAAAAGCTGTGTGATCGTGGTAAAATCCCCGTCAAATAGTTTGGATGAGATAAAATAGCCTGCCACAATAAAAATAAACCCAACGATCCCCAAAATGATCTCAATGGCAGACATCTTTTTCACTCGATCTTCCGCCGAAGAAGAGGCAGTGAACAGGGTTAAGATGCTTTGGCGTTTAATAAAAATATAGCTTGTTGCAAGAATCAGCAAATAGATGGCTGTGAAAACAAGAATGGTCTGAATGAAAGCTTCCGGCGAAAAATGAAGGGCGGCCTTAACATTCACGTTTAAGATTTTGAACAAAATCATCATCATCAATTTAGACACAGAGAATCCAAAAAAGACCCCCAACACGAGCGAACCGTAATACAGGATCCAATTTTCAGCACTTAACAGCCAAAAAATCTGTCTTTTTGTCATCCCGACCAGTTGGAAGAGCCCGATTTCTTTGCCGCGCCGCTTGATAAACAAGTTGTTCGCATACAACAAAAAGATGGCGATGATCGCGATCAGCAGCACAGAAGCAGACCGGAGCGCTGCCGCCCCTTTCACCGAGCCTTTTGCATCATTCATCGCAGGGTCGTATTGCAGGGTGACAAAAGCAAAATACAATGCCGCACTGAAAACCAGCGCAAAAATATAGATGGCATAATGTTTCATGTTCTTTTTCAGGCTGCGGAAAATCAATTCATTCCTATTCATTTTGCACACCGCCCAGCACAGCCTGTGTTTTGAGTATGGCCTTATAAAGTTCCTGCCTTGATTCATTTCCTTTGTTTAACTGGGAATAAATTTTCCCGTCTTTAATGAAAACAACCCTGCTGCAATAGCTGGCAGCCGCTGGATCATGCGTTACCATTAAGATCGTTGCGTTTCTTTTTTTATTGAGCCCGCTCAGCTTATTTAAAAGATCGGATGCCGATTTTGAATCCAGCGCGCCGGTCGGTTCATCGGCAAAAATCAGGCTGGGGTCATGGATAAATGCACGTGCTGCCGATGTCCGTTGCTTTTGGCCGCCGGAAATTTCATTCGGATACTTGTTGCGGATCTCGTAAATCCCCAGTTCTTCAGCAACGGCCTGGAATTGCTTTTCCGCTGCTTGTTTTGAAACTTTCTTCACTGACAACGGCAGCAAAATATTTTCCTTTACCGTCAGCGTATCAAGCAGATGGTATTCTTGGAAAACAAATCCGAGGTGGTGCTTGCGGAATTCAGAAAGTTCCTTGTCCTTCATTTTTGTCATTTCATTTCCTTCAATCCTAATGCTGCCGCGGCTTGCTTTATCAATCGTCGACAGGACGTTTAATAAAGTGGTCTTTCCGGAACCCGAAGGCCCCATAATGCTCGTAAATTCACCTTGCTCGATAGTTAAATCAATTCCTTTTAAGACTTCCTGTTTGTTCCATTTGTTTCCGTACGTTTTATAAATGTTTTTTGCTTCCAAAATCATACCGTTCTCCCCTTCCTATTGATGAATCCATTATATCGGGTAATGGCACTAAGCTCCTTCGATTCTGCGAACAATTTAGAAAAGCATATGACAGTTTTGTCACATGCTTGATCTTTGATGCAATCATTCCTTTAGAAAATTTATGTAAAAATAGTAGAAAGCAAACAGCCGGCTCGTTCTGTATCCCGTATGTACCATTTTCAGAGATCGGCGGAAAGGATTGAAAGATCGTAACCTTTATCGTTTAGAAACATACGTTGTTTAAGAAAAAGCAATGGAGGAAGGCATATGGGTGTTATCGAAACGGACAAGTGGCTGCTTCAATTATATAACCGGCCGATAGCGATTTGCGAAAAATTAAAAGCGCTGTTTAAAGGCGCAAGGGCTTCGGAAATTTATGACTACCTGATCTATCATGGCATGTACCAGCCGGGAAATAACGGAGCCGGGATTGTTGAAAAATTACAGAGCCGGCATGTTTGGGAAATCGTAAAGAATGAATTTCTCCGCTGTAAAAAAGAATGGGATGGGCCGGATGTTCCGATTTATATTTTCCCGTCTGACCCAACCAACTTATTGATTCAGGAAGAGTTTAACGGAAAAGCAGGACTGGCATTTAAAGACAAATTATTTTTATTCGTTTCGGCCCGGAACAGTGAAACTGAAATCAGGTCATTATTTACGCATGAATATAACCATGTTTGCCGGCTTACTGAATACCCGAAAGATGAGGCCGATTATGTTTTATTGGATACGATTATTTTAGAGGGACTGGCAGAAAATGCTGTCAGGGAAAAATTCGGACCCCAAAATGTTTCATCCTGGGCCTTTTCTTATCCAAATGACAAGATCGAAAAGATATGGAAACAATATGTATACCCGAATAGAGACATAAAAAAAGCAAAACAGCGACATCAGGATATTTTGTACGGTTTACATGCTTACCCGAAAATGTCCGGTTATTGCACCGGATATTACCTTGTCAATCAATATCTTGAAAAAACCGGCCTCTCTGTAAAAGATGTGCTTAAAACCGATTCAAAGGTGATTGCTCAAATCAATTCTGGATAAGTATTATCGGGATTTATCACAAATACGCCCGGATTTCTGAATGCCTCCCTTATAATTCCACAAAATACCTGGTCATTTTGTCCGCCGTACCTGCCGGTAAAAATCATATACTGTACTATTCCCAAAGGATTGGAGGATATTTTATGTCATTTAGTCACTACCATGCACTGTGCCATCGATACAGGGGCAGAGCGGTTCAAATCCGGACTGTTGATGGACGAATCCATAGGGGCATTATTCATCATGTGAGCGGAAACAGAGTTTTTCTTCGGCCGCTTAGAAGACCCCGAAATTTCGGCGGGTTTGGCTACGGCGGCTGGGGATGGGGATTTGGCTGGGGCGTTGCAATCGGTTCAATTGCTGCTTTGGCTTTAATTCCTTTCTTCTGGTAAAAAATTCATCTTATATAAAATGAACTGTACTTTTTTGCGGATCCATTACCATTTTAAAATTTGTACCACTTGTCACTGCTAACAACGGCGTAACCATCTTTCAATCATTTAATATAAAAAAATAAGCGGTCATGATACTGGCAGCAGATATGACTGCACAGCTACAGGCGGCAATCGAGTAAAGCAATAGACCCATTTACAAAAAAATTACGTGAGCGCCCATTCCTTATTGAGAATTCCACATAGTCTGTTAAGGCAATCTCGAAAGGAGGTTAAAAATATGTCTGATGGCACAGGCTACAGCGGCGGCTTCGCTTTGGTTGTCGTATTGTTTATCCTTTTGATCATCATCGGCGCTTCATATGTTGGTGGTTACGGCGGCGGATATGGCGGCGGTTACGGCGGCGGCGGGTTCTTTTAATAATCCGTTCCATTAAGTAAGGGTCTCTGCATTCAAAGCCCATATTTCATGAGAATCCCTCACTTTCTCATATTTGCACGAAAAAGGTACTTGCTACCTTATACGCTTACGAATTAGCATTAGAAGAGAATCGGGAGTACGATACGTACTCCCGATTCTCTTTCTCAGGTTTTGTCAGCAGGCCATACATTTTAAATGAAGAGGCCAATGCCAACAGACCTGTTACAACCGTGTTCTGAAAACGGCTCAGCCATATAAGCGACAAATTTTACAATTTTCCTCTTATTTCAGTTCGACTTTTCCGATTTCCTTGCCCGGGTTTACTTCGCCATTTGCAAATAAACTAAAGTCTGAAATACGATCGGCGTTTGTAAAGACAACGATTACACTGTTATCCTTTCCAGCTTTCTTCAATGCAGTTAAATCTATATCTGCTATTTTTTCTCCAGCTTTAACCGTATCATTCGCCTTTACATATAATGTAAAAGGTTGTCCTTTAAGTTCAACCGTATCGACTCCCATATGCACCAATACTTCTAATCCATGATCCGTTTGAATACTGATTGCATGCTTTGTATCAAAAATACTCATAATTTTCCCCGATACCGGGCTCTTCACTTCCCCGGAATTTGGAATGACCGCAAATCCGTCTCCCATCATTTTTGTGGAAAATACCGGATCATTTACTTCTGTAATTGGAATGAGCCGCCCTTCAGCAGGAGCAACGAGTAAATCTGATGTTTGATTCTTTTTCTTTTTTAAGAAATGAAGCATCATTATTCCCCACCTTCTAAATGATTAATTTGAAAAGAACAAAACCGCAAAACATATACATCACAAAAAAAGCACCAAACATGGACAAAAGGGGTATATTATTTCTTAAGTTTGATAACTTTATTTTTTTATTTGGAGAAACCCAAATAAAAAGAGCGATAAAAACGGCGATTAAAAGATTGCCCAGTAAGATCTGGGCAAGCGCCAAGAAATAAATCGTTAACATAAAAAGGTCATGATGATCTAAATGAACTTTCAGGTGATACAGATAATACCCCATAAGCAGATTAAGACAAGAGGCCAGCAGCATAACTGCAGAAAAGGGGCTGCCCGACAAGAGTTCTTGAAAAGATGTTGGATAAATGATCACAATCATACACAAATAAATCATATAAAGAATAGGGACAAGAAAGAGTAACGCAATCATCAATTTAAAGATTTTCGATTCATTTCCTACAACTCTTCTTATTTTATCCATTTTATAAGCCCCCATTGCCAAATTGCTCCGTAAA
This sequence comes from Heyndrickxia acidiproducens DSM 23148, assembly GCF_000374345.1. Classification (GTDB taxonomy): domain Bacteria; phylum Bacillota; class Bacilli; order Bacillales; family Bacillaceae_C; genus Weizmannia; species Weizmannia acidiproducens. Next base: position 9,846 of record NZ_KB894018.1, on the reverse strand, counting down.
TAATTTGTAATGCAGGGAAAAAAGTTCGACCAGAATAAATAAGCTGACAATACTTCTGTGTTGTAGTTTACTAAATTCGGATGAATAGTAATATAAATTATAAGTTGATATTCCAGCCAATTGATTCGTTCCAAATTGTGTAAAACTAATTGTCTTTATGTTTCTCCGTTTGAAATCCTTTGCTATGCTGACAATTCGTTCGTTATTTCCACTCAACGAGATTAAAAAAACGATGTCTTTTTCATTTAATGCTTTTTCTGCCACCGACAATTCTTCTAATGCAGGGAAATTGGTTACAAATTTTTTCGAGTATATAAAGTTTCTTGTGAGCTTTTCAGCAGCCATTTTCTGTTCCCAACCTGTCCCGTAAGAAAATATGCGTTTCGCTTCTTTAATCGAACCGTACATTTCCTTATGATTGACAGTATTGAAGTATTTAATGGTTTTTTCAATATCTTCATTTAGTTTATAATCAATGTTTTCCGGTTGGTTGGCCTTTTGTTTCAGTTTGTTTTCTTCCTTTTTGATTTCATATTTTAACTCGGAAAAACCGGAGTATCCAACCTTCTTGATTGTTCTAAACAAGAAAGAAGCGGAAACATGGCAAAGTTTACTGATTTCATTTAAAGTCAAATGGCCGACAGAATCTTTATGTTCTATGATAAAATTTAAACATTGTAACTCATCTGAATTCAAATATTGAAAGTTTTGATTCACCTTTTTTTCTAAATCCATGGAGAGTCAGCATCCTTTCTCGTGTCCCTAAATCCAATTCTATCACGAATAGAGATGCTAACCCTACCCTGGCTTTATTTAGAATTCAAAAGTTCTTCAAATTTGTCTCTGACTTGCGGAACATCTAATCCCACGATGACTTGGAATGCTTTTCCTGCTCTCACAACCCCTGCCGCTTTTCCTGCTTTAAATGCACTGTCAGGTTTCACCTTTTGCGGATCTACAACGGTAACTCTTAATCGCGTCGCACAATTTGTAACATCACTGATATTTTCTTTTCCCCCCAGTGCATCCAGGTAAATGGCTGCTCTCTCTGAATAAGGATCCGTATAAGTCGCAGCTGTTTCTTGAACGCCTTGCTCTGATTTTTTATTTTTATAATCTTGCTTCGTTTTTAATGTAATCTCTTCTTCCTCATCGGCTTCCCTGCCTGGCGTTGCAAAGTTGAATTTTAAAATAAAGAACCTGAATACAAAGAAATAAATCGCCGTAAATGCCAGGCCAACGATGATTTGGGTTAAATAGGTTGACCAGTGATTTTGGAAAAGCGGAATCCAGTTTTTCCCGGCCATGTCAATAATACCTCCGCTTAAATCACCAACTACACCAAATAAATACAGTGTTGTATCTAATGTTGCTGCCAAAAGGGAATGGATCACCCATAAAAGCGGCGCTACGAACAGAAATGTAAATTCAATTGGTTCCGTTATACCGGCCAGCACAGATGTAATCACCGCCGGTACCAATAAAGCCAATACTTTTTTCCTGTTTTCTTTTTTTGCCGTAAAATAAAATGCCGCTGCTATACCAGGAATACCAAATACTTTTTCATTACCATATAGCAGGAAGCCCATTTGAGGTGCCATTGATTTTAGGGATTCCTTGCTATTCGCAAAACTGTCCAGGTGCATGAGCCACCATTTTGTTAATCCTTCAGGAACTGCAGCTGGTCCATATTGGAAAGGGATATAAATAAAATGGTGAAGACCGGTCGGAATTAAAACACGTTCAAGAAAACAGTACACCCAAACCCCTACAGCACCCGCGTGAGCCATGAATGATTGTAATGATGAGATTCCTAAGGAGACCTTTGGCCAGATTAAACAAGTAATGAATGCTAAAGGCAAGACAGTAAAAAAACCGAGAATGACTACGAATGCAGAACCTTGGAAGGTACCTAAGAAATCCGGTAATTTATATTCAAAAAATCTATTATGCAGATAAACAACGATACCTGCGATAATTAAGGCTCCAATGATGCTTGTATTAAAAGTTTTAATCCCGGCAATCATTTTCAAGCCTTCGTTTGTGCTATTTTCAGCCAAAGCCCTTCCGTAATGCATAATTCCAAAAAATTTTCCCCAGTGGGTAAGAATGGCCCCAATAAAATAATTCCAGGTGAGGTACGTGACTAAAGCTTCCATTGCAGCTCTGCCAGAAGCTTTTTTGGCCAACCCAATTGGCAAACCGACAACAAACAATAATTCTATTTGATTAAACACTGTCCATGAACCTTGTTGTATCGTATCCCATATGCCGTACCATAAGGTTCCTTCACTTGCAAGGCTTCCAAAAACAGATTGATTGCAAAACAAAATACTGATGGCTAGCATGATACCTGCAAACGAAAAAAGTAAAACAGGCGTAAACATCGCACCGCCGAATCTTTGTATTCCTTTCATTGTTCCCCTCCAAACTGGAACCGCTTTCTCTATTTGCAATAGGATGGAGAAGCGATAAACTCTTTTCATTTTTGAAAAAAGATTGATCGCTTCTCTTTTTAGAAAGGTTCCGCTTCGTAATGAATGCAAAGGATCCTATCTTTCAGCTAAAAAACTTTTAAAATATATAAAATGAACTTATGCTTTCACATCAAGACCTTACGACTTTTACCAGTAGGCAATCGCAATGTTTCGTTCATTTTATATAGAAATTGCTTTTTAACTTAATACCGGTTCAGTTAGAGAACGTCCGTTTTTTAACGCCGGCCAATAATCTTTATTGGCTTCAATCAATTCATCCAAAATGACTTTGGCCAGTCCTGCATCAGGTACAATCTTGCTTAAACTTAATGCTTGCCATAACTTCGTATATGAACCCTCTATCCAGGCATCGACAACCAGGTTTTCTACATTACTTTGTTCCTCAATTAAACCTTTTTGAAAACGTGGAATTTTGCCTTGAGCAAGAGGTTCAGGACCGTTTGCACCAATTAAGCAAGGAACTTCCACCATGGTGTCGGAATCCAGGTTCTCTACTGCACCTTTGTTTGGCGTAATAACCAGCATGCGTTCTTTCGTGTTGTAGGCAATCGCACGACATAAATCTATAATATATGAAGCATGTTCATCTGATTTAAAGGCACTGTTCCTGGCTGTTCCGGATTCCGTAATTTTGGCACACTCGCCAAAAACGAATTTTTCACGGCCGTGTCTGATTTCATCTGTCCTTGTATAATTTGGATCAGAATGTTTCACGACTTCCTGTGGATATAGATAATATTTTAGATAGGTATTCGGTAAGGTATCCGGATCAAGGGCATAGACATTTTTGGCCATTTCAAAAGTCTCTCTCCAGCTTTTTTCCGTCCCGGTTTCGTCAGGTAGTAAATACCCATTTTCCCTGACATGCGCCTGGATTTGCGGCATCAGATCGTTCCCCTTTTTATCTCTTAGAGCCGTCCACCAGCCAAAATGATTCAATCCATAGTAATCAAAGTCTAAATCCTTAAAGGAATCCAATTTCAATATTTTAGCCATGCGATCCATAATTCCGATTGGCATATCACAAATGTTAATAATCTTAGAGTTTGGTTTTAAGCGATTTGTTGCTACAGCTACGATAGCAGCAGGATTTGAATAATTGAGCATCCAGGCGTTTGGAGAGTACTTTTCCATGTAATCAATTAACTCTAAAACGCCCCCAATCGATCTTAAACCATAAGCAATGCCTCCAGGGCCGGTTGTTTCCTGTCCCACAACCCCATGTTTTAATGGAATTTTTTCATCTTTCTCACGCATTTCATATTTCCCGACCCTGATTTGTGCCATAACAAAATCAACATCTGAGAAACCTTTTTCGGGATTCGTTGTTGCCAAAACTTCAATTTCAGGCGCCCGTTCTTTGATCATGATTTTGCAAGCGTCTGCAATTTTTTGCTGCCGTTCACCGTCGTTATCGTAAAACTTCAAACTTCTAATAGGGAACTTATCTAAATTATCCAGCAAAGTTAACACAATTCCCGGGGTATACGTACTCCCGCCACCAGCAATAACAACTGAGAATTTTTTATCTGCCATAATGAACATCTCCTTATGAGAAAGCGTTATCTTTTTTACATGTTCATTATCTCACGTATTAAAATTATTTCAATACATCGCAATTGTTTAAAAAATTTTTTTGCAATGAAAAAAGTGTTTCGTTTTTTGAAAAAAATTTCATACATGCACCTTGCAGACTTCTTCCTCACCGACCCGACTGATTGGGCTGTTATGCTTACTACATAAAAATATTAAACTGTTGTTTACCCTCAAAGAAGATTGATTGCTTTCAAACTCCTCGTATAGAGTAGCAAGAGCTCTTTCCAGAAGAATTCCCAGTTGATCCGGATATCAAAAATTCACTTACAATCAAAAAATCCTCAAATAATTTGAATGAACAGATTCCCTAAGATCGGGAAATTTCCCGGCCATTCGACACTTTTCCCCTTTCTCCTGTCCATTTCCTAACATGGCCTGAATGTATTGTTGGCGTTTTCTTAAGGTGGTAATCTTGAAATGTAGCAAGAAAGAAAACGAATTAACAAAAGGAGATCATAAAAATGGGATTAGTACTGGCACGTATAGATCAACGTTTAATTCACGGAATTGTGGTTACACAATGGGCTGCCCATACAAAGGCAAAACGGTTGATGGTTGTCGATGATGAGGTAAGTAAAGATGAAGTTCAAAAAGCGGCGATGCGGATGAGCAAGCCTGCAGGAACCGGAATGTCGATTATTGATACGGACACTGCCATCGCTAACTTTAAAGCGGGGAAATATGACAGCCATAATGTGCTGCTTGTTGTCCGCGAACCTGAAACCTTACTGAAGTTGGCTGACGGCGGCGTTCAAATCCCAAAGGTAAATGTAGGGATCATTTTTGACGGGGAAGGAAAGAAAACGGTTAAGAAAATGGTTTCAGTAAACGAAAAAGAAGCTGCTGATTTGAAAGCGTTAAAAGAAAGAGGAATCCCCGTTACCTTTCACTTTGTACCGGGAGAAAACGAAGAACCGCTGGAAACTTATATTCAATAATATGGACTGATTCTATCATCATATAGATAGGAAGGATAAAAATGGAAATACTTCAAGGAATATTGATTATTGTACTGGCCTTTTGGATGGTGCTTGACCAGCAAGGTTTTGTCATTACAACCTGGTTTCCGTCTATTATCGGAATGATTGCCGGGCTGATTATGGGGGATATGTCAACCGCAATGGTCATCGCCGGGACATTCCAATTAATGGCGCTGGGGGTTGCAAATATCGGCGGATCTTCTGTTCCAAATTACGGGCTTGCGACAGTTGTCGGGATTTATGTGGCGGTGAGAACCACGCACGATCTTGAACATGCGAAAGCGGTCGCTTTGGCAGTCGGTGTGCCTGTCGGAATGCTGGGGATTCAATTGGATGTGCTTGGAAAATTATTGAACACATATGTATCCCATGCCGCACAAAAGGCTTTGAACGAAGGCAAATTCAAGAAAATGGAACGTACGCTTTGGATCGGGCCGCTCATTTTCGGGTTAACGACAGCGGTTCCAACAGCACTTTGTGTCTTCTTCGGGGATGATATTGTCAGAATGATTTTGAATGTTGTGCCAAAATGGTTCACAGACGGATTATCCATTGCCGGATCGATGCTGCCGGTTGTCGGGATTGCCTTGCTGCTGCAATTTATGCCGGTGAAAAAGTACCTGACTATGCTGATAATCGGGTTTGTCATTTCAGCATATCTGAACATTCCAATTTTGGGTATTGCGCTCCTGGGTTTTGCATTTGCTTATTATTACTTCACCCAGAATATCCATAAAACCCCTGCAACAGCGGCAGCGGCGGAAACGAATACAATGGAGCAAGGAGACGACTTCGATGAATAGTTTGCATGCAACTTCGGCCAGCCATACTGAACCAGCGAAGAAAACGAATCAAGCAGATCCGAATGGTGTAACAAAAAGAGACATTCGAAAAGCAGCGCTCCGCTATATGTTTATGGCTTGCAACACATTTAATTATGAAAACCAGCAGGGGCCGGCAGTGGTGTTCGGGTTAAGCAAGATCCTGCGGAAAATCCACAAAAAAGATGAGGATTACAAAGCTTCTTTAAATAACCATTTTAACTACTTCAATACCACGACATGGATGGCGAATATCCTGCTGGGCGCCTCCGTGGCTATGGAAGAAAAAGACGGAATTAAATCAAAAGATGCCGTTCAAGCCTTCAAAACAGGGATGATGGGACCGCTGGCCGGTGTCGGGGATACGCTCGTATGGGTTCTTTATCCGACCATCATGGGTTCGATTGCCGGGTACATGGGATTACAGGGCAATCCGACAGGCGCGATCATTTGGTTAATCTTAAATGTCCTGTTCTTCTTCTTCCGGATAAAATTATTCGAGCTGGGGCATACATCCGGTTTGAAATTAATTACCGCACTTGGCGACAGATTAAATGTCTTTACCGAAGCTGCTTCCGTCATGGGCTTAACAGTGGTCGGCGCATTAATCCCGTCCGTTGTAAAAGTCAATATTCCGCTTCAGTTCCAAACCGGGAAAGTCAAGCTGCCGATTCAAACGGAAATTTTAGACAAAATTATGCCAGCATTATTACCAGCTGTATTAACATTTGTGGTTTATAAATTGATTGCTTCCAAGAAATGCAGCATCACGCAAATCATTTTCATGGTCATAGCATTCGCTTTGATTTGCTCATTCTTTGGCATTTTAGGGGTCTGACACAAAATGATCAGCCGGGCGTGGCAAATGGCCTGGCTTTTCTTAAAGAAAGGAAACGAATCGTATGCGAAAAATAATGATTGCAAGCCATCATAAAATGGCGGAAGGAATAAAAGATACGTTGAACTATATTACAGGCGGCCAGGGCAATGTCCATGCGTTTTCTGCCTATTTAACGAATGCACCGGTTCAGGAAGAAATCGAAGCGCTGTTAAAAGATACAAAGGATGAAGATGAAGTACTCGTTTTTACAGACTTATTAGGAGGTTCTGTCAACCAGGCATTCTTCCCGTACACATCCCGTCCGCATTTTCATGTGATTACGGGCATGAATTTACCGGTCATCCTCTCTTTGCTATTGGAAAGTGGTGATGGCTATTTAACAGCTGAACAGATCCAATCAGCCCTCCAAGATGCGAAAGAACAGCTGGTGTATGTGAATGATTACGTAGCAAATCTGCCGGAAGAAGATGAAGATGATGAGTAAGGAGCAGCCCTTGGAAAAAGATTGGTGGAAAAAAAGTGTTGTTTATCAGATTTATCCGCAAAGTTTTAAAGATACAACGGGAAGCGGAAAAGGGGATTTAAATGGGATCATCGAAAAACTCCCTTATTTGGCGGATTTGGGCATTGATGTCATCTGGCTGAACCCGATCTATCAATCGCCGCTGGTGGATAATGGGTATGATATTGCGGATTATTACCAAATCAATCCAGACTATGGAACAATGGATGATTTTAAACGGCTTTTGGAGGAAGCACACCGCCTGGGCATAAAAATTATTATGGATCTCGTGGTGAATCACACAAGCGATCAGCACGAATGGTTTAAACAATCATGTCAATCACGTGACAACGAGTATGCCGATTTTTATATATGGAAAGATCCGAAAGAAGATGGCAGCGCGCCTACAAACTGGGGTTCGACTTTTGGCGGCCCGGCATGGGAGTATGTAGAAAGCCGGGGGCAATATTATCTGCATTTATTTGCAAAAGAACAGCCGGATTTGAACTGGGAGAATCCAAACGTTCGTCAAGCGATTTACGAGATGATGAAATTCTGGTTTGAATTGGGAATTGACGGGTTCCGGATGGATGTCATCAGCTTAATCAGCAAGCGCCAGGACTGGCCTGATGCACCTGAAGATGCCGTTTATACAAAATCGTATTATGTCGGTGCTTCAAACGGCCCGCGCGTACATGAATTTCTCCATGAAATGAACCGGGAAGTATTGAGCAAATACAATATTATGACCGTCGGGGAAACCGCAAATACCAACAGTGACCAAGCCATTTTGTATACGGATCCGGCCCGCGAAGAATTAAATATGGTCTTTCATTTTGACCATATGCACCTGGACTACGGGCCTTTCGGAAAATTCTCGGATATCCGCTTTAAGATGAGCGATTTACGGGATGTGTTGACGGAATGGCAAAACAAGCTGGAAAACCGCGGGTGGAACTCGCTTTATTGGAGCAACCATGACCAGCCGCGCGCCGTAACCCGGTTTGGGAATGACACGAAATACCGGGTGGAATCGGCAAAAATGCTGGGTACGCTTCTTCACATGATGAAAGGCACGCCTTATGTTTACCAGGGCGAAGAGTTGGGGATGCGCAATGTCCGATTTACTTCTTTTGACCAGTACAGGGATATTGAAACCCTTGGCGTAAAGAAAGAGTTTGAGGAAAAGGGGCTGCCGGAATCGTATATTAAAGAATCCATTTTTCTCAAATCCCGCGATAACGCACGGACGCCGATGCCTTGGAACGGGGATGAACAGTCCGGTTTTGGTTTTACGACAGGCACGCCATGGATTGATTTCAGCCCGGATCATGCCGAAATTAATGTGGAAAGCTGCCTTGCAGATCAAAACTCAGTGTTTTACCATTATAAAGAATTGATTCGCCTTCGCAAAATGTTTCCTGTTGTCGTAGATGGAAAATATGAACTGATAAACCCAACCGATTCTGATGTCTACGGGTATACGCGTACACTCGGAAAGCAAAAACTTGTGGTGATTTGTTCATTTGCGGAGTATAAGGTAAACTACAAGTTGCCTGCACCATTGAAAAACCAATCCGGAAAATTATTGTTATCAAACTATCAGGATACAAAGAAAGAACTCGGCGACTTGGAACTTCGCCCGTATGAAGCGGTTATTTACCTGATTGATGAATCATGAAAAAGTCTTGCCGGCTAGGAAGCTTTTCTTGCCGGCTTTTTTCTGCTATACTGATCCTTAAATTTTCAACAGTTGTATTGATTAACAAGGTGGAGTGAAAATGGAATTTGAGTTAAGTGTCAAGATGCATTATGATCAATTGACCGATTCGGAAAAAGACATGGTAAAGTTCATCATGGACCGGCCGCAAGATGTTGTCAATATGAATATTGTGCAGTTGGGGGAAGCCATGCTGAGTTCGAAAAGTTCGGTGCTCCGCCTGGCAAAAAAGTTGGGATACCATGGATTTTCAGAATTAAAATATGCGCTCCGTTCGTCCATGACAATCTCCCCCTTAGAACCCTCGGATTTAACACAACTTTTAAAGCAAGACTTGGACAGGATTTTCCGATATATAGAACAAACAAATTTTCAGCCATTCCTACAAAAGTTGAAAGATGCGCGAATGGTTTTCTTATATGCGACCGGTTTTTCTCAAGGAAATTTTGCAAAAGAATTCTCCAAAGATTTAATGAATACAAAACGCGGAAATATGCTGATATCCGGCGAAACAAACCTGCAAATCAGCAGTTCGATCATCACAGAAGAGGATTTAATGATTATTACCTGGTTCCGAAAACCTATATAAATCTATATAATAATACAGATTATCTAGATATCCGGATGATTCGCTCCTGAAAACAGGTCTTGGTTGAGCCAGTGAAACAGCTGTACACACAATTGCTCTATGCCATCACCATTTCTTCCCACAACCGTAATTTTGGAAAACAGATAGGCCCTCACCTACCCCAGAGTAAAATGTAACCAGTGGTGACATTTGTAATAGGAGAGGGCCTGTTTTTTGATTATGATGTTTTTAATTTTGCTTTAATTCTTTTTTCAAGAATTTCTTTTACTTTTTTATATGGTGTATAAAGCGTAATTTCT
>NZ_KB894017.1 GCF_000374345.1 Heyndrickxia acidiproducens DSM 23148 | reverse complement strand
GGAGCCGCCTCCGCCCATGTTGGCATTAGCCATTGATTTTTGCCTCCTTATACGGGAATTCCAACTCGTCAAAGAGCAATTTTAAAAACCAGTACTGGCTTGCGCGGTAATATTTTTTCCGGGGAACATCCACTATCATCAGTTTTTCACCTTTTAAAAATATCAGCCATTGCCCGTAAAATTTTGGGTTGCCGGCTTCCATCGGTTTCTCATTCAAGTGAAAGATTTCAAGGTTCATAAACGATTGGTCAGGCTCAAAATTTTCAACTTCCCGTCTTTCTTCATTGGTCAGTTCCCGCCGCAAAAAGTTCTGTTCCCCTGCACCAGGCTCTCTTTGGATAATCGGGAACTGGTCCCCTAATAACTTCAGCACAAAAGCTTTTGAGATCAGGCGCAGTTGATAATTGTCTTGCTCCAGCTCCACTAAGACAACCAGCTTATCATGGTTCTTCTCCACAAAAGCAAACATTAAGTTGTTAATCCGGACATACTTTTCACTTTTGTAATAATGTTCCACCGCCTGAATGACCATCGCACCGATTTTGGTAAGCCTGCCTCCTGTTGTGAGAATATCCTTTTCAATCAATCGTTCCCGTGCTTCTTTGAACACTTCATCTCCCTGCAATTCATAAATTTGTTTATCCGGAAGGCCAAAGAGAACGTTCCCCCCGAAAGCTGCAGCTAATAAATACAATTCCGGCACATTAAACGCATCTGTTGACGCAGTCATAAATTCCTCACCTCTTTCACAGACGGGTCACTCTGGAAATCACCCATATAAGATTCCAAATGATTTAAGGCTTTTGTTTGTTTCGCGACAGCCTTTGCCATCTCAGAATGGTACTTATGGATGATTTCTATATAGGTAAGGAAAGCATCCCTTGATTTTCCGCTCCACTCCGCTGAATGGAGAAAGGAAATTAACTCACTGCATGTTTCTTTTGAACTTTTAATGGATTCCTCCAAAGCCTTTGCCGCAGATCGGGCTTCATTCAGCTTCGCGCCATCAATCTTAACGCTTCCCATACAGTCGTTCCATCCTTTCTTCAAATGCTTTTAGCTCTTTTTTGGCTTTTTCCGCCCGCTCCTCCGCTTCTTTGACAGCGAGTCTTTTATAGTGGTTATATTTTTCATATGCTTTATTTTTTGCTGAAACCAATCCACTTCTTTTTTGCTTTTCCTGATCAAAATATTTTTTTAGTTTTTGATTCAACTTTTCCCGTGCCGGGTCAAAATCCTTAGAAGGAATATCTTTGTTGGACAAATTCGGTACACTGCCCGTATAGCTTGCATAAGCCGTGTGCGCTTCTTCAACATTTTTGTCAAAATCATTGAGGGTATGTTTTAGATGCTCGTATAACTGTTTGTAATGATCCCTTTTGATTTCCGTGTCGGTTTTAAAAAAATCAAACATGTTCGCCCACTTCCTCTCTTGAACGGTATGGCGCAGCAATTTTAATTTTTTCGGCTTTCCCGTTGCGGATATAATACGCTTCATAAGGTGCAAGGGCCTTTTCCTTGTATGGACGGTTCAGCACTTCAAGCATATTTTGGTCCGTAATTCGTCCAATCAAGACCCCGGATTTTTGTTTTTTCACAGCTGTCGCGATATCGTCATACTGCCTTTCAATTCTGCCCGGTATACCACCGATGACGAAATGGATGCCAAGCCTCGGGCCCGTTTCGATCAGGCCGGCAACTATTGTCTGTGACGCAAGCGGCATCGTTTCACTGACAAATGAAACATCTGTTACAAATACGATGAGCGGCCGTGTTTCTTTTACAAATTCCCTAATGGTTGCACGCCCGTTTGTTTCTGTCTGAAGCCGCCTGAATGCATCTTCCCTCGTCTCATAAAGTTCCTGAAGACGAGCGGCCAATACTTCCAATGAGTCCATACTGTCTGCGTACAGATTGGCATGATCACGGTAAGGAAGGAACGCCGAAGCATCATTGTCAATCAATGCCACATCAATTTTTTCATTTAATGAAATGCTGGAGATGAATGTTAAAAATGTTTGCTCCAATGCATCGACCGAATCAGTTAAAATTAATGTATTCTGTTCATCGACAACATTCAGCGCTACCGGCTCCACTTCCTCAAAATCTACCGCAAACGGAATGCCACCTTGGGAAAGGATTTCCTTTGATTTCGGTCTGGAGATGAAATTCATAAACTTGACAGTCTCAGGCACCATTGGAATCGGTATAGGTGTTTCACCTTTCCAAGCTTCCCGCATTTCTCTTGATTCTCTTTGAATATTTTCAATGATTTCCAATGTATCACCTCCCTTTACTGGCAATGCCGTTTGGAATGCAGCCGGCTGATCCAATTTGATTAAACCGCGGCCCGGAATTTCTTCAATCATCAAGTCTGTTTTTCCAACAACGTTGCGGACTTCCATAGCATCAATCATATACAGGGAAATTTGATGTTTCATATTTGCAATGACCGGCGTCCTTAATGCGCTTTGCCGCCCTGCACTGATTGCGAGGTGAATCCCTGTGCCTGCGCCTTCCCTTGCGATTTGCGCCAACACGTTTTCAAATTCGTTTTTATAAGGAGCATCGAGTACAGATTCATACGTATCCATAATCAGCAGAATTGCAGGAACTTTTTCCCCGCTTGCCTTTTCATACATACGTATATTGGCAACACCGTATTTGCTTAATTTTTGTTTGCGAAGTTTGATTTCATTTTTCAATCTCCGCAAAAGTTTTCCAATCTTTACTTCTTCATCTGCCATCATCGTATCGGCGACATGCGGAAGATTTTTCAGCGGCAGCAGCCCGTTTGTTCCTAAATCAATGAGATACATATGCACATTTTCCGGACTGTGCTGTCTTGCAATATCCATCGCCAATGTTTGCAGAAATACGGACTTCCCGTAACCTGGGCTGGCGTACACAGCCAGATGCCCATCTTTTGTCAAGTCAATCTTAAGCGGCTTCTGTGCCTGCTTTTCCGGAAGATCCAAAAATCCAATTGTTGCTGTGATTTCCTGTTTTTCCTGCTGCCAGGCATTTCTAAAATCAACCGGATGCAGTTCCGGCAAATAAATCCTTTCTGCCAGCGGCGGCAGCCATGGCCTTGACAGTTCTTCAATTCCAATTTTTTCCGCGTACGCATCAATCCAGTCAATGACAGCTTCGAGTTCTGTCGGGACTTTGGTGATCTCTTTCTTGTGGCCGAGGCCGCTTAAATCTTCGGAAATTGGCTCATACTGGCCGAGGTCGTTAATTGCGTAAATTGTCGTGTCCATCATGTCCTGGTCATCCTGGTCGGGGACGTAATTGGCCCCGCTCCAGGCGCTTTGGAACAATTCATAAATTTCATTGTTGCCGACTTGCAGGTAAGCACGGCCCGGCAGTGTGATTTCGGCCGCGTCCGGTGTTTTTAAAATCTCCATTGAGTCGCTTGTGTTCTGGACTTTCAGCGCCAGTTTGAATTTTGAGTTCGACCAGATTTGGTCATCGACAACTCCGCTCGGCTTCTGTGTCGCCAGAATCAAATGGATGCCAAGCGAACGCCCGATGCGTGCGGTGGAGACGAGTTCTTTCATAAAGTCCGGCTGTTCCGATTTCAGTTCGGCAAATTCGTCCGAGATTAGAAACAAATGCGGCATTGGTTCCTTTGCTTCCCCCGACTTAAACAGTTTTTGATATTGATTGATATGGTTGACATTATATTCGCCGAATAAGCGCTGGCGTTTTTGCAGTTCCGCTTTAATCGAGGCCAGTGCGCGCATCGACTGGGCGCCATCGAGGTTCGTGATTGTGCCAAGCAGATGCGGCAGCTTCCGAAACAGGTTTGCCATCCCGCCGCCTTTATAGTCAATTAACAAAAAAGCAACTTCGTACGGGTGAAAATTCACTGCAAGCGATAGAATATAAGATTGAATGATTTCTGATTTCCCTGAACCGGTAGTACCTGCAATCAAGCCATGCGGGCCGTGTGCTTTTTCATGAAGATTCAACTGGACAATATCTTCTTTTCCGCGCAACCCGAGCGGGACTGCAAGGCTTTTATACGTTTCATTCCGGGTCCAGCGCTGCTCAAGGCCGAGCTCTTCCACCCTTTCCACACCGTACATTTCAAGGAATGTCACACTTTCCGGAATTGAATTTTTTAAGTTTTGCAGATGATTTAATGGCGCCAGTGCCCGGGAAATATCTTCCTTATTGAATCCATCCGGGAAATGATCGGGCACAAAATGTTGATTAACCAGTTCGCCATTTTCAAGGATAATGTTGCCATGCTGGGCATCACGGATATCAATGACTGTTTTGGCATGTTCCGGCAAAGACTGCATGACATCTTCCACAAAGACGAGCGAAACACCAATGTCGGATGGATCTTCATTGAAGTATTCCATAATGGTATGATCCAAAATGATTTTTTCATCGGTAATCAAAATAACAAAGTGCGGTGAAAAATAGATTTTTTCGCTTTTATTGCCTTTTTCCGCAACCGTTAGTTTCCGTTCTTTTAAAATTTGGTACAGTGAATTCAGAACCTGGTCGCGGGACCGTTCATGGCAGACAAAACCGCGGACATTTATATCGCCGAGTTTCGCATGCGGCAGCCAGCGCATCCAATTCCATTTTTCCTTTTCTTCTTCCGGAAAAATTGTGACGAATTGGACTTCATGATAGCTGTGGAACAAAGCGATTTGCGCGGCCATCAGCTGCAGCTGTTCAAGGACCAGATGGCGCTGGCCGATGTAGCCGACAGGGCCGTTTGCCAGCGATACGGCAAGCGGCACGTTTTCAAGCGTCAGGTACTGTAACCAGAGCTTGCGGGCTTCATCAATGAGCTCGTCTTTGTCCTGCGTGAATTCTTCAAGATTAAATTCGATTGGGAAGCTGGAATCCACATTTCCTATGCCTGCCCGGTACATCAGAAAATCATGGTGGAACATCGTTTTTTCATAAATGCGCGGGTCTGTGCGAATGGCCATTTCCCTGATTTGTTCAATGTCCGGATAATGGTAATACAGCGCGTGCCGTTGTTCTTCACTCGCTTGATATAATTCATGCGTTTTGTTTTTTAAATAATCCCGGTAGCTTTTATCCCGTTCTTTCAGGTCCTGCCGGTATTTCTTCAAATCTTTCACATAAGACGTGATCGCAAAAATGACAGTTACGATTGTCATGGAAAGCATGATAATCAAATAAATACCATTGCGCTGGAAGATTGAGACAACCACAAATGCAGCCACCATGACTAGCGGCGGGACAATCACACGGGCAAGCTGTTCGCTCGGTTTGCTTGGTTTCGCCGATGGTTTGGCAATTTTCCGTTTATCGGCCGGTTCGCGGTAGATGATCCGCGGTGAACGGTGGTAATCCGGATATTCAGCCGGGAAGCGGTCTTCAGCGCCGAACAGCGGCGTCAGTTTGGTTTGCAGCCTGCCGGGTGAGGCAAGTATTTCAAGTTCCTCCGTGCCGATTTTGATTGTGGCGCCTTCGACATAAAGCTCATCACCCGCTTCCAGCATGACTTCTCCTTCTGCCAGTAAGTAATTGTGAAAAATGCAGCCTTCGTAAACATGCAGGATAAAAGCATCCCCAACCTTTTTGCGCATCAGCACAAAATCTGCTTTTGTCCCCGCAAGCTGGACATCATCAACCTCCCTTTTGCCAAACGTAAGCGCTGTTTGGTCCGAAATATCATACCGCTGCCGGGATTGCTCACCGATAAAATAAACACCGGCTGGTCCGTGTTTGGCGTTCAGTGTAACAAGCGTCTCTTCCGGCAAAACTTGTTCCCCGGCTTTGCATTTTTTTCCGTCCCATTTGATCTCAAGCGGTTCTTCCCATCCAGGAAATTGGAACTGTGCTGACGGACCGCTTCCGATTTCAACGGTTTTTGCCTCATCTGTTTGGAAATGGCATTTATGCAGCTGATCGCCGTAACTAACGAGTAATAATTTCTGCGCCATTGATCTCTTCCTTTCCTCCTGCAATAAAGCCTTAAGGCCTGCCGCTATTTATTTTGCTTTTCGTCTTTTTGCTGGCCGGCATTGGTTTTATCTGCTTTTTCATCCGCAGCTTTCTGATCGGACGTAGTGTTTTTCGAATTTTGCCCGCTTGTATTTTGGGACGGTGCTGTGCTATCGGTACTGTCGTCTGTATCAGAATCTGAACGGATCAAGGACTCCAGGCCGTATTTTTCGCCGTACGATTTTAACTTGGCTTCATACTGTGCCACTTTGTTTTCTCTTTCCGTCCCACTTAAATCCGGGTCATTTTTTGCTTTTTCCATTTTTTTGATATACGCATATATAATCAGGACCGGATCGTCAATATACATGGCGAGATCGAGTGAACGATTCAAATCGCCGCGCCCGTTATAGATCCAGTACAGCAAGTAATTGGTGTCGCTTTTTAAACTGATATTGTTCATAACCGCCGTCTTCTCGTCGTCATTTAGATTTTCGGACTTCACATAAGAATAGGCTAAAATATATTTCCCCGCTGCCGGCAGTTTTTCGGGGTTTACGCTGTTTAAATCATTGATCACACCCGCGTAATCTTCAGAAAGGAAATCGCGGTGCGCACTTAAAAGATGCTGCTGGTAGGGCTCTCTGGCAAATGCATAGTAGGCAAGCGGTACTGCCAGCAGAATACTTACGGCGATCATGATATATGAAAGCCGTTTAAAGAGCCGGAATCTTTTTTTCGGGACGGTTTGCATCGTTCTCTCCGCTGTTTTTTTCTCATGGAGGTATTGCGCATGAAGAAAGCGAAACAGCGCATCAAAATCCTCCGTTTCAATGACTTGGCGTTCAAACTCCGTTTCCTTTGCGTGGTTTAAAGAACCGGCAAAAAGCTCATCAAATTGGTATTTTTTCGAAAAAAGCGCAACAGTCAGGCATTTATATTGGAGAAGCAGGGTTGTTTCATCGTATGTAAATGGCGGCAAGAGCCCGCGTATCCCCCTGTATATCCCATAAGGAATGAGGTTATCATCAAAGACGAGATTATTCGGATGGAAAAAACACGTCATTCTTGTGCCAAAACTTTTCCGGAACCGTGCCAGATTACACAATAAGCGGAGTTTTTCGCTGCGGCTGAGGCGCCGGGCTGTTTCCCACGGATGCAGGTCCTCTCCCACCTTGAATAAAAAAGAAAACGTATCTTCGCTTTCCGCTGTTTCCACCGGGACAAATAAGTCGGAATTTTCTTTAAGCAGCGCCAATTGCCGGATATCTTTCACCCGTGTTTGCGATTTCGCCAATTCCAACTGCCAAAGCCCCGCTTCGATCAGGAACTTCATTTCAACTGAATTAATAGTCAGTCTCTTTTCACTCAATTTCATGGCCCCCCCTTTTAAAAACTACAATAAGACGATGTAAAAATTTACAGGATGACCAAAATGTCGCCGTTTGTGACGGGATAATCTGTGAGCCGGTCATCGTCTGCCAGCAATAACTGCTTTGCAGGGATTTTAATGGCAAAAGGAGGCACTTGCCCGATCTCCAAGCGCAAGGCCTCGATTAAATTGGGAAGCAGGAGGCGGACCGGCTGGTGAACCGGAATCCGCACATCAAACTTTCCTTTTTGCCATTTTTCAAAATCAACCGTTACATTGATATGCGTTTCAACAGGCATTGGCTTTTCTCCCCTTTATGTCGTCCTGCGCATAGCTGCATAAATGCCCCCGCCCAAAATACAGGCGATGCCGACAATGGAGCCGGCCAAAAGATGATCGCCGCCATTTTCCTGCTGTTTTTCCTGGCGGGATGGAGCATTTGCAACCGCTGGATTGGAACTGTAACTTTCAGAGAATAACGATTCCTTGATTTTTGCCATGCTGGTTTGTTCAGCATCCGGCAGCGAACCGCCTGAGAAAATTTCTTTTTGCAAGTTTTTCCGGGCCGCCTGACTTTCCTGCTGCTTTTCCCGAATGGCTGACCGTGTCTGATTTTTAAACAAATCAGGTGCAATTCTTTCCTGTTCGGTCTCAGACTGCCCTGCGTCTGATTCAGAATTGTCTTCTCCAATCCGGTCTGCTTCAATCTTTAATTTCCCGCTGTTATCCAAGCTGCCGGCTGCAAAAGATGGAACGGCATAGAGAAAAAGTGCGGCCAGCAAAGCCGCAATTGCTGTGCTACAGCACTTCATGAACATCTTCCTCATCAACCTTTCCTGCTTTTGTAAAGCGGTTCAGCACAAACAGGTGGCCGATGACCGCCAATATGCTGATGGCAAGCAACACAACCAGGTATTGGGCCGTATTCACCGTGTTGCTGTCAAATCCCGAGAGCAAATTCTGGATATACTGCAAAGGAGAAAGCTTCTGCAATGTCCCTGCTGCAGAATCCGGATCAAAATGGTTGCCGAGCGCATCGGTTAAAAACAGGTACATACTGAACACCATCAATAGCAGAAACATGCCCGCCATTCTGAGCTGCCTAAGCAGGTAAGTTGCCGAAGAAAGCAGCGTAAAGGTAATCAAGGTGATCCATCCTACCCATGACAGTGCCTGATCACGTGCGATATGCAGATACGAATCCGAAATCAAGCCGATCAGGATGCCTTCTGCAAGACCCACTCCCGCAATAACCAAGGTAATCGGCATATTGGCAAAAGGAAGCGCCCTTTCTTCTTCAAACGTGTCGTCCGCCTTTCGTTTTCTTTCATAGCTTGAAATCACATAGGCCGTAAACAGGGCGGCAATAAAACAAATTAAAACCAGGTAATAAGGGACAAAACTGTTTTTAGCGGTGATCAGCCCGCTGTTTTTCGTTTGCACCGGATTGGATAAAAAGTTTAATAGATCTTCATTTGGCCGGTTTCCAACCCGGCTGTTTGCCAGCACACCGGCAAAGTTCTTCGCAAATTTTTGGTCATTTGCTAACTTATTGGCCAGGTTGCCGGAAAGCGTATTGGCATGTTTCACCAAGGTTTGGCCGCTCGCCTTGATTTCATTTGCCTGTTTGTCAATTTCGTCGAAGGTTGTATACACCGTATCTGCTGAGTGCAGATTGCTGGCTGATTCTTCTTTTAAAGCCTGGCTCGTTGCCAGTAAAGATTTGAACTGGTCTCCCAATGCCATTACTTTACTGCCTTCTTCACTTTGGCTTGCCGCAATTTTCCCATTTCCATCCTGTAATTCGAGGCTCGCTTTCCGCCAGGCATCCAGGTTTTTCAGTGTTTCGGCAACGCCTGCATTCAGCGTATCCGCCTGTGCAATTGTGTTTTGAATTTGTGCAGCCATCCCGTCCGCATGGGTTTGTGTTTCCTGGACAAGCTGGAGGTAAGAATCGATCTTATTTTTCAGATTTTCTGTCTGCCCGCGGACATCGTTTGTAATATAGCCTGCAATATACCCGGCCAGTACATCGGCAATATTTTGCTGATTGAACAAGTAATACAGGGAATCTTTGCTTGCAGCATCCTTTAAACTTCCAGTGCTGTCGTCTGCGAGCACGGAAACATCTTTTCCAAAATACAGTTCATACAGCATTGCAGTTTTTTGGTAGTCTTTGATGGTGTCATTCAGAGCCTGCATCAGTTTCCCGCTTGGGTCATCCGTAAGTTTGGTCATCACTTGATGCGAGATCGTGTTGTTGACGACTTTCACCGGTTCCGGTGTTTGCGTGCCGGTATTGCTGCCACCGGTATGGTCCGTGTTTCCGTTATCATCGCTTGTGCCGGCGTTTCCATCGTTATCTGCATTCCCATCGCCGTTAGTACCGGCGTTTCCGTTATTATCCGTTTTCCCATCATTGCCATTTGTATCGGTGTTTCCGCTGTTATCTGCGTTCCCGTTACCGTCGTTTGTACCGGTGTTTCCGCTGTTATCTGCGTTCCCGTCGGCGTTTGTGCCGGTGCTTCCGCTGTTATCTGTATTCGCGTCGCCGTTTATGCCGGCGTTTCCGCTGTTATCTGTATTCCCGTTATCATCGCTTATGCCGGCGTTTCCGTTATCGGCATTCCCGCTATTACCGCTTGTGCCTGCGTTTCTGCTTTGTGCATCCGGGTCCCCATTTGGTACCGCGGCTGTTGAATTTTCCTCAGCAGCTGCCTTAATGGAACGCTGTCCGGCTGAAACTTTAGAAGCCGTGCGGGTTACTTCCAAATTGGAGGCGTTGTCAGGATCAGCTTTTGTCCCGGTCCCGCGATCAGCCGCAGTTTCTGAGCTGTCCGGCTTGCCGGAATTGGCAGTCTGTCCCCCTGCATTTTTGGCCTTTCCATCATTTTCAGCATCTTTTTGTTCAATTTGCCACGACCATTTCACCGGCTCGAACAGCTTCACCTCGTCTAGTGCATCGTCCTTCAATTTAACATCTGCCTTTACGGTGAAAGCACCTTTTTCGGTTGCCGGAAGAACAATTTGGTTGTCCTCTAATTTTTTTTCCTCTCCATCCGGTAAAATGAGTGTTAGTTTTTCCAGAGAAAATGCTTTCGGAATGCTTAATGTAAAAATCTGCCCCGGTTTTTTGCTTCTTGGGAGTTCTTCCACCTTATCTGTTAAAGTCAAACCTGAATCTGTCAAGTCTTGCTTAATCTGATTGACCTGTTCGACAATAGGCAGTTGATCATCTTTTGGTTCAGGATCGTAGCCGAATTCATTGCCATATTGTTTGCTGACGGCAATGACATTTTTCATTTGTGCTGAAACCGAATCATCCAAATCCGCGTTTTCAATTTCCCTCAGTTCTAACGAAGGCAGCCGGCTGATTTGTTTTTGGATGCGCTGCCGAATGGCTTCATCCGGGTTTTTGAAAAACTGGTCCAAGGCAACTTTTTGATCTGCCCCGCTCATCTCTTTTTGCAGTTGTGCGGCAATGGATTGTTCGAGATCCGTATTTAATTTTGCTGTTAAATCCGTTTGCAATTCCTGAATGGCGCCCTTTGTGGATGCCAGATACGTTTGTATCGAGCCGGACTGTGCGAGGATATTTCCATCCTGATCCGCCCGGGCTTGAAATTGCGCGTTAACGGCCTGGTTGGCGAGCAGCAGAGTGTCAAGCTGCTGCTGGATGGCTTCATTGTTTAGATTGTCATGAAAAGCCTGGAGCTGGTCTGCAAAGCTGCTTGAGAGCATCTCATTGGCATTTTTCATTTTTACATAATCGAGCAACCCGGTTTGGTAGGCGTCCCCTTCCTTTTCGCTCTCTGCAAGCAGGCTGCCGTTCCCTTTGATCAGATCCTGGAATCCTTTAAACGCATTTTTTGAAAGCTTGGATTCTTCCTGTACTGAACTGAACTGGTTTGTATACCCCGATAACGGCGCATGTACCCGGTTTATGTAGTAATTGGTGTGGTCTTGTTCCTTTTTGATCAGTGTCGTGACATTATCCTGGGCATCATGCAGATTTCCTAAGATGCTGGCAAAGTAAACATCAATAATCCGGCGGTTAAAGTTTTCCAGAATCGAGTTTGCGGTTTTTTCAGCTTTCGTTTTTAAACCCGTACTTCCGGATGCATTAACTTTATAATCCAGCACCACATTTTCAGGCGTTGAAGAAGTAATCGATAAAGCCTTTTCTGTAAAATCATTCGGGATCACGATCATCATATTATACGTGTTTGTATTCAGGCCGCTTTCGGCAACCCCGCGGCTGACGACATACCAATCTTGGCTGTTATCTTTTTCGATATTTTTAACAAATTCGTTGCCGAAAGCATATTTTTTTCCGTTAAAGCTCCCGCCTTCATCCTCGTTCACAAGGGCAACCGCCATTTTCTGATCATCGTTGCGGATGACTCCTTTTGAGGCAGCATTAAAAGCCATATAGGCACTGCCGGAAGAAAGCCCAAGCATTAAGAGCAGAAAAACGGCAAACACCAAGAACCACCTTTTCAATCTTTTCCACTCCTTTTTTCGTATGTAATAGACAGAAGGAGCCACACAACAGTTGTCGCGTGGCTCCTTCGGCAAAGATTCTTAATGAACGGAATCATGCATACGTATTTAACAAGAAAAACAGTTATTGAAGCCCAAAATTCCGTGAAAGTTCTTCGTCGTGTTGAGCAACCGCATCCGCTGTCTTGTTCAACTGTGTATGAATGTCATGCATTAATTGCGCAAAATTTTGGACTTTAGGTTTTAATTGATTGAATTGATCATCGAATCCCTGGAAAGCACGGCCTTCCCATTCTCCGCGCAACTCATTCTGCAAATTTGTTAACTCTCTTAAAATTTGTTCGATTTGCTGCCCGCTTTGCCCGTAGCGTTGCGCTTTTGCTTTCAATTCCTCCGGCGTCATCCGAATTGTTCCTGCCAATTTCTTTTCCTCCTTTTAATCATTTAAAAAACATGGAAACAAAAAAATACCTATATATTAATTAACTCATAATCAGCAAGTTCGTCAAGTAAACGCCAGTTTTTTCAAAAGATTCTGCAGGACTATTTTCTTAGTTCATTTCCGGTGTTTATTGCTTTTTTAGGCCTATCAAACTAAACAAGTCGTAAAAGCATAGTCCAATTGGTTCATTCGGTTAGAAATAAATGGGTTTAATATGTCAAATATTACATTTAGCAGTTCCTTTTTCCTGTTTTTTCAAATCGTATAGGCTGCCGGATTTGCAAAAAACGGTACATAATCACTGCCAACCATACACACCATATTAGCGGAGGTTTTCATGATGATCAGAAAAGCAAGTACCAATTCCGTCCTTTTAACGTTATTGACTGCCGTCCCGTTGCTGCTATTGCCATTTGCCATCTTCAAACGCCCGCTCAAAGACTGGGTGATCATATACCTGGTAAGCATCATTGGTAATTCGTTTTTAGACAAGTACCTGGTTTCAAAAAGATATTTAAAATACCCTGTCAGGCCGCTTGCGAAAATATTTAAGATTCATCTCCCGTTTGATTTTATCCATTATCCACTTATGCTGCTTTACTATAATCAGTGGACTTTGAACAGCAAACCAGCCGGATTCATTTTAAAACTGCTCTCCTTAGTCATTCCGCAAGTCATCTTTGAAATGATTGCAGCCAAAAAGACACGGCTGATTGTGTGGAATAAAGGTTGGTCATGGCAGCATTCACTGCTTAGTTTAATCAGCAAACTGCTATTATGCAGAGGGATCATTGCCATCATCCGGTTTTTCAACAATAAGATTTCCAAACGGCCAAAATTACTTTGAAATACCGGTGTGGCATGCTGATTTTTTATACAGGCAAAACTGAAACACACTGTGGCATTGCTTATATGGCTGGAATATACATGATGAAAGCAAAATTGTCATCCTATTAAAAAAGCGAAGAATGCTTTTGAAAGCATTCTTCGCTTTTTTTAATGGCCGTTTGCCTGCCCGCGGATCAGCTCCATTTTCTTTTTTTCTTTTTCCAGCAATTGAATGATTATCGGGCTTAAAAGCAGGTAAAAGAAAAAGTTCCCGGCGGCATGGTACGTATCGAAAGGGAGACCGGCGATATAGTAAGCCCAGAATGAAATCGGGCCGCCGATAAAGAGGACATTCAACGATACCAGGAAACCGTAGAGATAGCCTGAAAAAGAAGCGTAAATCGACATCCCGACATGGGGGATTTTTTTATACAGTGCTTTTTTTCCGAGCAGGCCCGACAGAATGGCAACCGTCCCCCAGCCAAGCAACTGCATGAACACAAAAGGCCCCATGCCGAGCATCATGTTGGAACCGAAGACAGTCAGCACCGCCAGTCCGAGCCCGAATTGGATACCGAATACCAGTGATCCGCAAATAATGATCATCGTCGAGGGCTGTACATTTGGAATGGCAGCCATTGACACGCGCCCGACGATACTTAATGCCGATAAGCAGGCAAGCAATGTAATCTTTCTCGTCAGAACCGAGGCCGTTTTATATGACTTCGGTTTTACAGCGGGTTGTTTCATCACGGAAACCCCCTTTTATTCTGATTTTGCATAATACCAGACCAGTTTGTCTCCGGCCTTTAGTTTGTACGCACCGGCAGATACGCTCGGCGTTTTGCCGTTTACTGTGTACTTCCAGCCGCTTGTTGAACTCTTGTCCCCTTCATTTTGGCCATTGATCCCTTTCACATATGCGGTCGCCCCGGAACCGGTTGAATTGACACTGAACCCGCTCTTGTCTGCTGCCGTCTCCAACATGGTAAATGCTGTATCGCCATCATTGTATGCATACGTCCCGCTCGCAATCGTGCCTTTATACCCTCTGACTGTTACCGACACGGTTTCCTGTTTAGCCGGAGTACTCGCCGCCGTGCTTGTCCCTCCGGAAGAAGAAGCGCTGCTGCCTGAGCCGGATGAAGAAGCATCGGAAGAAGTATTCCCGCTTATTACAGCGGTCTTCGTACTGGTTGTACCATCATGGCTTGTTGAAGTATTGGCGCTGTTTGATTTGTCACCGCTGTCTGCGTTGTCTTTAGCGTTTGTGCTGCCGGTATTTGAAGTGCTGCTGCTGTTTGCCTCGTTTTTGCTGTTTTTCGGTTCGGTAAGCACAACTTGATTTGCCGATTTTGTTGCGTCTTTGCCGTTTGTATCAACAGTGGAAGCTTTTGTGTTTCCATCAGCCTGATATAAGACTTTTTCAATTTTCGGGCTGCCGGCTGCTGTTTTTTCTGTTGTCGTATGGGTTGAGATGCCGTCAACGGTGAACCAGACGCCAAAGACAATCAAGGCAAGCGCCGCTAAATCGTAAAGGGTATGT
Source organism: Heyndrickxia acidiproducens DSM 23148 (assembly GCF_000374345.1). Taxonomy (GTDB): domain Bacteria; phylum Bacillota; class Bacilli; order Bacillales; family Bacillaceae_C; genus Weizmannia; species Weizmannia acidiproducens. The sequence goes on along the minus strand of NZ_KB894017.1, from coordinate 17,668 downwards.
TTAAAATTTGGCATGTTCATCCCCACCTTCCTAAAATGGTTTTCCGGAGCGCAATTAGAATTCCGCCGGCAAGGACGCTTGAAAATCCTACCCAGCCATGGAGCGGATTTATGTCAGTCGTTTTTGTAATCACCACTTTGGCTGGTTGTGTATTGTCTTGAACAACCGTAATGGCAGGCACGGGTGCTGTGTTCTTTCCGTCCTTTGCTGTTGTTGTTTTTGCATGGGCTGTAGCCGGCTGTTCCGGCTGTTTTTCCGTAATCGTACGGTTATTCGTGGTCGTATCATTGTTCGTGACCGTGTGATCATTTGTCACAGTATGATTGTTTGAGATGATTTCCTTTGTTGCAGTTGAACGCTCTATCACTTTTGTAACCGGATCACTTGCTGTACCGGATGTTGTTGTGCCGGCCCCGGATTTGCCGCCAGACCCGGTTGTGCTTTTGGTGCTGCCAGAATCAGAAGATGTGCTTGTACCGCTTCCGGAATCAGAGGATATATCAGAAACTGTGCTGCCGGAATTGTTGTCTGACGTATCCGTGCTGCCTGCGGAATTGGAACTGCTAACCGTGCTGAAATCATAAAGGGAACTGCCCTTTACAAATTGATTATAGGCCACCAATGCTTGAAAAACCTGCGCGGTTGAGAACGAGTCGGAAGCCTCACTCGTTGTCTGCCATTTATAGCCGCCGTTTTTTTTATCCTTAAAGGTGCTGAGCAAGGATACCGGGTTCGTTCCTTTTTTCACAAAATCTCCTGCGGTTGGATCAACGCCGGCTGATGTTAAGCCGATAATGGCCTGGGCGGTGCTGTTGGAATTTATGCCATAGTTATCAAAACCGGCATTGTCTTTTTCTGCGGCTTTCAAATAACGGATGCCGTACCTGATCGCCGCTTTTACATCGCCGTCATGCTGGTCCTGGTATGTTGCAAGTGCAGTCAGCACCATTCCCGTTGAATCAACATCTGAAGAAGTTGCCCCTGTACCCCAGCTCCAGCCGCCGTCATGGTACTCCAGGCTGGTCAACTTATCCACGATCGCTTTCGGAGAATTAACAGCGTCATCCGGAATCGTATAATCCCCCGTATTTAATGCGATTAAATCATACGCATAGCCCGTTGTAGTCTTACTTTCACTGGAACGATAGACCATTTCAACAAGGTTTTTACCGGCAAAATTTTCCGGGTCTTCCCCTATTGCTTTTAAGGCGATAATGGCCTTGTCCAAATCTGCTGCGCCTAATGTCGTGGTTTTTATTTGATTGGATAAATAATTGCGATAGGTTTTCTTCTCGTTTGCCGTCAGCTTGTTTTCTTTTGCGAGCGCGGCAACCACCAATCCGTCCGTTAACTCACCAGCTTTATAGTAATCGGCAGTCGTATTGATGTCTGATTGTACAGATACAGCCGCAAAGGATTGCATTGGCATGAATGCCATGAAGCTTGCGATAAACACCGCAATTGCAATCAGCCATTTTTTGTGTGCCATTTTTCTTCCCCCATTCAAAAAAATATCCCTTGTACGAAGAGGTATACAAGGGAAAGATCGTTCTCCGCCTATACCTCGTAGGCGTTATGAAAATAGCACATGAAGAGAGAAAGATCTGACTAAGGAAATACTTCCATCACAGTGGCGGGACCGTGCAGGATTTTCACCTGCTTCCATCTGCTCTTCGCGTCTATTCAATTGTTGTCGAAAAAAGCAAAAAACACCTTGATTTTGCTCTTTCATCATAACGCGATTTGGTACATTTGGAAAGAGGCACTTTCATAAAAAGACAAAATTCGCATGATTGAAAAGCTGTTTGGCATCAAGTTGCGAGGATAACGAGTTAAAGTTGAATTTCATTAAACGGTTACAATTGAAATATTCACTTAATTCAGGATGACATCCACTCCCCTCCGTTGATATGAAGAGTTTGGCCTGTTACAAAACGGGAATCGTCGGAAGCAAGGTAAACATAAACAGGGGCAAGTTCAAATGGCTGGCCTTGACGCTGCATTGGATTGTCCACAAGGGTAACCTGGTCTGCGGAGAAACTTGCCGGTATGAGTGGTGTCCATATCCTCCCGGGTGCAACCGCGTTTACCCGGATGCCTTTATCAATAACATTGTTTGCCAAGGCACGGGTGAACCCAACAATAGCCGCTTTCGTCGCTGTATAGTCAATCAATTGCTTGTTTCCTCTATAGGCCACAACAGAAGTGGTATTGATGATCGAACTGCCTGCTTTAAGATATGGAAGCGCTGCCCGGGTTGTGTAAAAATGCGAGTAGATATTCACCTTAAAGGTATCATCAAATTGCTCATCCGTAATATCTAATAAGCTTAATTGCTGAAACTGGATTCCTACATGATTGCAAAGCACATGCAATTGCCCGAAAGTGCTTACCGTTTCTTCCACGATCCGAATGCACTGTTGTTTATCCCTTAAGTCACCCGGCAATAATAAACAACGCTGCCCAAGCGCTTCAATTCTTGCCTTCGTCCGGTTCGCATCTTCATGTTCGTCTAAATAGGAGATGGCCACATCAGCCCCCTCCTTTGCAAAAGCGATGGCCACCGCTGCGCCAATTCCACTATCACCACCTGTAATCAATACAACCTTATTGTTTAACTTGCCGCTTCCTTTCTCATTAGGATTTTCAATGATCGGCCTTGGCACCATCAGCTTTTCTACACCAGGCTGGCGGAGCTGGCGTTGTTCCGGCACCGTAATCGGAACGTCTTCATAGCGTGTTATCTTTCCGTAATTGGGATACATTGGATAATCCTCTTGATCATCATATGGCATGGGTAAGCCTCCTATAAACAAATTCCCAGTTACTTTATGCTAAAAAAGCCCAAACGGTGCAAGACCCGGCATTTTTCAAAAAGAAAGTGTACAGGCTCAAGTACTGGAAAAATGAATATCGTAAAGGGAAAGTCATTTTTCAAGGAGGTTCAGCATGCATCACGGTCAGTATAGTCCGGAAGTCAAGCGCGTGCTCATGCATCATTCAGATAAAAAAGAGCAAATATTTTATAATGCCAACCCGCATCCTTGGTCAATGCCCCAAATAGGGCCGAGGCCTCCCTATTATTACAATCCGAGATATGAAAAATATTACCCTGTTATTTAGGAACATGATCATTTTATAAACGCCTGGACGGCTTCTAAGCAATTCGCGACAGGATAATCAACTGTTTTCATTGCAGACTTTTCACATTGCTGCGTTTTTGATTTTGTTTCCTACCAGCCGCCATAGGCTTTATCAGCAAGAACAGATCCATGCATACTTAAAAATAGCTGCTAGTGTTCAAATATGGCTCATTCTTCATTCGGCTCCCATCATAACAGATGCGCCTGCCGCCTCCGCTATGACCTGTTCCTACCGTCAAGATTTGAAAAAAAAAACGCCAATTTTACTTGGCGCTTTTTTTCATCACTCATTGCTCTCTTACATTATTGCTTGTTGTTATTGTTATTTCTCACTTTATTCGTAACATTGTTTACGGCATTTGCAGTTGCATCAACCGCGTTCATTGCAACATCCTCAGTTGCTTCCAATCCGCTATGAACCGCGTTGAAAGCAGCCCCGGCTGTATTTTTAATATTTTCCTTCACATTTTGGCCATTTTGTTGATTGTTGTTTTTTTGATTTGGCATCATTACACCCCCCTCCTACGGCATATAGGATATGCAAGCTGAATGGGAATATACAAAAGCTTAAATCATCCACTATTTCATCATGGTGATCGATCAATGGCTTGAAAAAGCTGGCATCTTGCAAAGAATGCCATGCTGCCGGGCCGGGATATAGGAACGCGGCCAAATCTGAAGTCATTCTCATCCACTGGCCGGCTAACTTCTAAACCGCTGCTGATTCTGTTTTAAGGTTTATTCTTTTTTTTCACAGGTTATATAAATATCATGTTGCTTAAGATAAGGAGGATGCATCTATGAATATTTACGAACAGCAAAAAAATGGACAACCTGCCCAAACCCAGCCGGAACAGCCGGGGATTGAATCCCTGATGAACCCACGGCCTGTCCAGCCGCTTGATTATAAAGGCAGTGAAAAGTTAAAAGGGCGGGTGGCGCTGATTACCGGCGGAGACAGCGGTATCGGGCGCGCCGTTGCTATTGCGTATGCGAAAGAAGGCGCACTTGTGGCCATAAACTATTTGAATGAGCAAAGCGATGCTGAAGAGACAAAGAGCCTTGTTGAAGCAGAAGGTGTCGACTGTCTGCTGCTTCGGGGAGATGTCTCTCAAGAAGCAACTTGTAAAGAGCTCATTGAAAAAACGATAGCAAAGTTTGGAAAACTCGATATTTTGGTTAATAATGCAGCCGTGCAGTACCCTACTGAAAATATTGAAGAAATTACCCATGAACAATGGGACAAAACCTTCCGAACCAACATTTATTCTGTCTTTTATATGTGCAAGTATGCCGTACCGCACTTAAAAACAGGCAGTGCCATCATTTCAACGGCATCTATTAATCCCTATACCGGCAATCCGAAACTCCTGGACTATACTGCTACCAAAGGGGCAATTGTCGGGTTTACGCGCAGCCTTGCGCAAAATCTTGTGCCAAAAGGCATACGCGTCAATATGGTGGCTCCAGGGCCGATATGGACACCGCTCATTCCTTCCACTTTTGATGAAAAGACAGTGGAAAGCTTCGGACTGCAAACGCCGCTCGGCCGCCCGGGACAGCCGGCCGACCATGCAGGTGCATATGTGCTGTTAGCTTCTGATGAAGGGGCTTATATTACCGGCCAGTGCATCCATGTCAACGGCGGAATGACAATGTCATCCTGATTGTAAAAAAACTGCAGAAAAGCCTTTCTGCAGTTTTTTTACTCACCCTGCTAAATTAACAAAAGGATGCGATGATATGAACTTTAAGGATCCTCAAGTTTTAAAACAACAAATCATTCATATTCTTGAATTTTATTATCCCGCCTGTATTGATATGGAAAACGGCGGCTATATAAACGGCTTTCTCGATGATGGCTCCATAAATGACCGGGAAACCAAACATCTGGTTGGTACAAGCCGTTTTATTTACAATTTCAGCATTGGCTCCCTGATTGGCGGGCCGAAATGGTGTGAACAGGCCGCAGCCCACGGTATTGAATTTCTGAAAAACCAGCATCATGATAAAAAATATGGCGGCTACTTCTTTGAATTAAAAGGGCAGAAGGTAAAAGATCCCGCCAAAATGGCATACGGTCATGCATTCGCCCTGTTGGCAGCCGCAATTGCTTATCAAGCCGGAATCCAGGGCGCGAAGGAACTGATCGAGGATCTTTACCATGTTACGGAGCAGCATTTCTGGGATCCAGACTACGGGCTCTACCGGGATGAGTGGAATGCATCCTGGACAAAACTTTCTTCCTACCGCGGGCAAAACGCAAATATGCATATGTGTGAAGCCATGCTTACGGCGTACGAAGCAACCGGCGAAAAGAAATACTTAAACCGGGCATATAAATTGGCTGAAAGCGTCTGCCGCACATTAAAAGAGAGATCCGGCGGAATGATTTGGGAAAACTACACGCCTGACTGGCAGCCGGATTGGACCTATCATCTTCACCAAACAAAAGATGAATTCCGCCCGTACGGTTTTATTCCCGGCCATCAGCTGGAATGGAGCAAACTGTTGATGTGGCTTGACCGCCATCGCTCTGAACCCTGGATACTGGAGACAGCTGAAGAACTTTACGGGAAAGCCTGGGAGAAAGGCGCTGATGAAACATTCGGCGGCATCTTTTTCGCACTCTCTCCACAAGGGGAAGTCATTGATATGGACAAAAACTACTGGGTGATATCGGAAGCCATCGCCGCCTCCGCGCTTCTTGCCGCCAAAACCGGAAAAAGCGTCTATTCGGAGCGGTACAATCAGCTGTTTTCTTATGCTTCCGACTATTTGATCGACCACCAATACGGAGGCTGGTTCAAAATGCTTAACCGAATAAATGAACGCGCGGCCGGCCCGAAAAGCTCCCCGCCGAAAACCGACTACCATCCCGTCGCTGCCTGCTACCAGGCACTGCAGGCATTTTCGTAATCAAAGCATAAGCATTAGGAAACTATCAGTACTTATAAACCGTGCCAGTCATTTCATAACCGTCTGCACATAAATCATATCAGAAATGAAGAAAAAGGGAGGAGAGGTGCCGTGAAAGAAAGTGGCATACCCCTCCTTTATTATAAGGAACGCCATCATTTGACCAACAGATCTTATCATCAATTTGAGGCGGTAAGGGTTCCCTGCAAATTCTTGATGTTTACCGGTTTTATAAAAAATTAAGCACACAATCCCATTTGGATTACTGAAACCGGATTCATGAAAACTGCCTGGTTTTTGTAGAAAAAAATATAGAAAGTAAAAAGCTTGTAACCCTTGATATACAAGGCTTACAAGCTTTCTCGAAAGGATGATTCCGACTGGTCTCGAACCAGCGACCTCCACCCTGTCAAGGTGGCGCTCTCCCAGCTGAGCTACGGAATCATAATGAACTGAATCGGACACTATTCATTTTACACGGGATTAGACTATTTGTCAACGAAAAAAGTAAAAAGAAAAAACACCAAAGGATTTGGTGTTTTTTCTTTTTAAAAGGCTGTGCTGTGATCCGGAAAAGGCCGGCATGCACAGCCATCTCCGGCAAATAAAGTGAAGATGGATTCCAATATTCCGTGCAGCCATTCAATTGTACAGACGTTTATTTTCCACTTGTTGTTCTTTCAGCCACCACAATGAATCTCTTGGATTTTCTACCGCTTCTTTATACTCAGACTTCGTAGCAACCGTTGGGTAAGAACCCTTTAGAGATTTTCCGGAAGTACTGCTGAACAAGAACAATATGACGAAAAAGCCGATAAAGCTGAAGATTGTCAGATAGAAAGCAGGTGCCAGGGCATTGCCGGTTTGGTGGACCAGCCATGTTGATACGAGCGGGGTCGTTCCGCCAAATAATGAAACAGAAACATTAAAAGTCACAGCCAGTGTTCTGTATCGAATATCTGTGTAGAACATTGTTGGTAAAGTTCCAGGCATCGTGCCTTCATAGGTTGAAAGCAAAATACCTAAAATGAGGATACCTAAAAATATAAATACAAATGTATTCAAATTGATTAAATAAAATGCAAGGGCAGATAATAAGGTTAATCCACCTAAACCAATTACTAAAACCGTCTTGTTTCCAATTTTGTCACTGAGCTTTCCAAACAATAAAGCGAGCGGCACCATAATCACCATAATCAGCGTAATGAATACCGTTCCTACCGTACCGGATAATCCAATAACTTCATCTAAATAAGATGGCATGTAGGATAATAACATATAGTTTGTTACATTAAAGAATGCGACAGATACAAAACATACCAGAATGTCTTTTTTATGATTTTTTAAAATAGAAAGGAAGCTTTCCTCTTGGACATCATCCTCAGAGAGTTCATTTTCAAAAATAGGTGTTTCCTCTAAATGAGCTCTTAAATAAAATCCAACCAACCCTAAAGGTAAGCCGAGCAAAAATGGAATTCGCCAGCCCCATGCGGCCATCTGTTGGTCAGTTAGCGTGATGAAGAGGGCACTGGCAAGGATTGAAGCTAATATATAACCGGCAAGCGTACCAATTTCCAGCCCGCTTCCAAGCACATTACGTTTATTATCCGGAGAAGATTCTGCAATATAAACCATTGCACCGGCATATTCGCCGCCAGTTGAAAAGCCCTGTATAATTCTGGCTATTAATAAGAGCACCGGGGCCCATACTCCAATTTGCTCATACGTAGGTAATAATCCAATTAGCAGAGTGGAAAAAGCCATTAAAATAATCGTGATGGTTAAAACAACTTTTCTCCCATATTTATCTCCGATTCTGCCAAATATAATACCACCTATAGGGCGCATTAAAAAGGCAATCGCAAATGTTGCAAATGTGAACATTAATTTCAGCTCGTCATTCTCCACGGCACTAAAAAAGTTCCGGCTGATAATTACAGCTAAATAGGAATATAAGCCAAAATCAAACCATTCCATAGCGTTTCCTACTCCTGTAGCAAACACACTTTTTTTCGTTTGTCGAATATTAACGATGTTAATTTTTTTCTTATTAAATATCATTTTATCAGGTCTACTCCTTAATATGATAGTTTTCGGCAACTGTCTTCCCTTCTGTAAAGATTGGGTCTTTTTGAATACCTTATGAATCATGGATAAAAGATTTTTTCATCTACCGTAATGGTTATGGTTTTCTTTTCCAAAAATCCGCAGACGATTTAAAATGGGAATCATTGAAATTCAAAAACCACTCGAACTTCGGCGTTTTTACTAATATTTCCAGAAAACCAACGAATAGAGACAGGCATATGTAGTGTAATAAATTGATAAACTACTTGAAGATAGCGGGTAAGTGTGTAGTAAGCAAAGTAAAAATGGGCTTGAGATGGACTGTGACTGACAGGAAACGAAGGCTTCAGACGCTTCTAAAAATTTTTTGGGCAGCTGGTTTTCCCACCTATCTTCTTTATACCTTAAATATTGAAAGGGGGTTATAATGCCGTTTAAAACGGGATAAACATGGATGAATAACCGGACAACGCTCATCAGATGAGTGAACGAGTGAATGATTCATTTACTAGTTTACCATAATCAAGATCTCAGTGCAAAAAATCGGATTTCCCCCATCTATTTCACCGGTTCAGGCTAACATAACAATGCTGTAAAAGAGAAGGGGGATGAAAAAGAGAAAATAAAAAAGGCCAATTATCATTGGCGCTTTTTATGGTGATTCAATATGTGTTTGAAAAAAGGCTGCTCCATTTCATTCTTTTATCTCCCACCTGCTCTCACCCGTTTCCATAAAGGATACAAGCGATGTAAGCGCCATCTCTACCATATCACTAACCGCCTGATCGGTGTAAAAAGCAGTGTGCGGCGTGACGATCACATTGGGAAAAGATTTCAGAACGGCAAGCTGGCGGTGGGTCAAAATATCCGAACGGCGGTCATGATGAAAAATCTCTTCTTCATGCTCCAAGACATCAATCCCGGCAGCGCCGACTTTCCCCGCTTCAATCCCTGCGATGAGCGCATCTGTATCCACTACGGCACCACGGGAACAATTGATGATGCAGACACCGTCCTTCATTTTCGCAATACGATCCTGATTGATCATATGGTATGTACTTTCGAACAGGGGTGTGTGTAAGGTGATCACATCGCTTTCCGCCAGCAGTTCATCCAAAGATACATATTTCAGGATGCCGCGCAATTCATCTCTCTCAACAGTATCGTGTGCAATAATGTTGCAGCCAAAACCGGATAAATTTTTTGCAACAATGCTGCCGATTCTGCCGGCGCCAATAATCCCGATCGTTAAATTATGCATTTCCCTGCCCTGAATGCCTTTCACAGAAAAGTCCTGTGCTTGGACACGGGTTAGGATCTGCTTTGCTTTGCGCACACACATCAAAATCAGCATCGTTGCAAAATCGGCCACGCAATAAGGCGAATAGGTCACATTCGAAAAACGGATGCCATATGCTTTGGCGGCTTCCTGATCGATATTATTATATCCTGCTGTCCTCAGGCCGATATACTTTACGCCGGCATCTCTTAAAGCCCTGAAAGTTCCGGAGCCAACCGGATAATTTCCAAGGATCGTCACAGCCTCAGCACCTTTTGCTTCCAGTGCCGTTTCAGGTGTTAACACATCATCGATATACTTGATGTCCAAATCAAATTTTCCTGAGAATTTTTGAAATAACGGTAATTCATCCACCCTGGTCTCATAAGCAACCACTTTTTTCATACGCCAGCTTCCTTTCAATCAATCATTTTTAATACTCCGGGTTAAACTTTTCCTGTTATAATTGTATCAATAAGTATAAATAATTGAAATAAAGATATTGTTCTTTTAATAGCGACTTGTTTGACCTTGCAGAATCACATTGAACAGACGTTATCAATAGACTAATCTTAAATAAACCGGATAGATATCCAGCTGATGTTAGACTGGTGGTTCTTTCAATGATATGAAAAATAAAAAATCATAGCGATACACTAGAGATCGCTATGATTTTTTCTTATGAGGAAAATATTATTGATTCAGTATTTCATCAGTGAGTGAAATAAACTCTTCTGCATCCTTTGCCATCAATTGGATTCCGGCTGTCCAGAAGTCCGGTTTTGTCAGGTCAACGCCAAGATGTTTCATGGCCAATTCTTCAACCTTCATGCTGCCGGTATCGCGCAGTAAAGCAATATACTTGTCTTCAAAGCCTTCCGGGTGTTTTAAGTATTCAGCATAAATGCCAAGGCTGAATAAATAACCGAATGTGTACGGGAAGTTGTAGAACGGCACATCGTCGATAAAGAAATGCAATTTGCTGCACCAGAAATGCGGATGGTAGCCGGACAAGCTGTCCCCGTATGCTTCTTTTTGCGCATTGGTCATTAATTCATTCAGCCTTTGCTCGGAAACAATGCCCTTGCTGCGTTCTTCATAAAAAGATTTTTCAAATAGAAAGCGTGCATGAATATTTAAGAACATGGCCGTGGCGTTTTCCATTTTCGAATTTAAAAGCGTCACTTTTTCCGCTTTCGATTTTGCATTGGCGACGGTCGCATTGCCAATAATCGTTTCGGCAAAAGTGCTGGCCGTTTCTGCCACATTCATGGCATATTCCCGGTTTAACCATGGCAAGTCGCGCATCACATGGCTGTGGAACGCATGGCCGAGTTCATGGGCTAAGGTACTGGCGTCATTGGTGGAGCCGGTAAATGTCATGAAAATCCGTGATTCTTCAAATTCCGGCAGCCCCGTGCAATAGCCGCCCGGGCGCTTATTCGGCCGGTCTTCCGCTTCCACCCAGCGGTTTTCAAGTGCATGTTTGGCAAAAGCAGACAGTTTCGGGCCGAAAGATGTAAAATTTTTAATGACGAAATCGCAAGCTTCATCATAAGTAAAACGGGTTGGTTTGATTTCTCCTAAAGCAACGGGTGCATCAACATCCTGCCAGCCCAATTTTTCCATCCCGAAAATTTTTGCTTTCTGGTTTAAAAAGTCGAGGAACGGCTGCTTGTTCCCGGCTACGGCTGACCACATCGCATCCAGCGTTTGTTCCGACATCCGGTTGTACTCCAGCGGTTCTTCAAGAAAGTTTTTACGGTGATGGGCTTTTTGCAGCGTAATCCGATAGCCGTCCAAATGGTTGAGTGTATCGGCAAAAATGGGTGCATATTTTTCCCAGGCTGCTTCCCAATTTTCAAAAATCTGCTTGCGCACGTCCGGGTCCGGGTCGGCATACATCCGGTTCATCGCCTGGCCCACCGATAATTCCGTTGTTTTTCCTTCTTTGTCTGTAAACGGGATCGTCATGATTGAAACAGCCGTGTCGTAAAGTCTGCTCCAGCCTGCCAAGCCATCCTGGTTCAGTTCTGTAATGATCTTTTCTTCTTCTTCCGATAACAAGCGTTTGCCTTCATCTCTTGTTTCATTGAGGGCAAAGGATACTTTATTTAATTCCTTGTCTTTTAAGAGGGTTTGCCAGTCATTATCCGGGATTGCAACCAGTTTTTTCTGGAATGTGGTGGACAGCTTCCGGACTTCGCTGGATAAATCCATCACCTGCCCCATTACAACATTCGCGTATTCATCATTCATATACGCATCATGCCACATATGCACAAAGGTTGCGGATTGGCCGAGGCCTTTGCCGATGTCTTCCTGCTTTTTCAAAATTGCCTTAAACGGTTCTGCAGACTTGTTTTCTGCAAAATTCCATTGTGCCAGGAGATCCTGATATATCTGGATTTCCTGTTTTATATGCTGCAATTTTGTTTGCAATTCCGGCGATTTCGTGCCTCCGGGAATAATCGCATCTAAATCCCATGTATCTATGTATTTCATTTGACCAACTCCTTTTCCCTTACCATTTTACTGTGTTTTTAAAAGAATAGAAATACATTTGTTTAAAGATTTTCTGTATGGTGGGCAATTAAAAGTTTGGCACCTTTATTTTTTAAAGGTGCCCTTACTGATATTTTAAAATAACGGTAACTGGTCTAAGTTGTTTTCCCGAATGCCATCCGGTTCGCTTCGGATGATATCCCTGCCATATTTGTGAAAAACATCAATATGGGCAATACGCCCGGCTTTTGCTTCGTGTAATGCCGTAACATAGTCCAGCTCACGGCCTGATTTGGTTTTGAAGGCAATAATATCGCCATCGTCATTTTTGCGGACAGCCACAATTTCTTCTTTGCCCATATCATTGGTTTGACCCTCATCTTCCTGTACGTTGCTTTGTTCCCTGTACTGATTGTAGATTGCTTCAAAGTCTCTCTGTTCCATTTCTCATCACCCCTCTGTTTTCATGACCTCACTATTCATCGTTCCCGGATTGTTGCAGTTTCTTTCTGACTGCTTCTATATCGGTATCGCTGAATGCTGCCGTCCCCCTTCCTCCTGTCGTTTCAGCAAGAAAAGCTTTTACTTCGTTATAAGACATGCCGGACTGTGCGTTTTTCTTTTTCACTTCATCAATATTCGTTCCAGCTGCAGTAAAATTTGCTTCGTGATCTTGCATAGCAGCACCTCGTTTCCATTTTCCATAGTTTATGCCAACAGCGGCGTTTTACTCGTTTTCGGGGGAGAATAGTAAGAAGAAGTATTCCTGCCTATGAGCGACCATGCACGAGGATTTTCTTCCGATACGGGCTTTCATTCCACCTATGAACGACCGGAAGCGCGGGTTTTACTCCGGTGCGGGCTTTCATTCCTCTTATGAACGACCGGAAGCGCGGGTTTTCCTCCGGTGCGGGCTTTCATTCCACCTATGAACGACCGGAAGCGCGGGTTTTACTCCGGCTTGGGCTTTCATTCACTTTATGATCGACCGCGCACGAGGATTTTACTCCGGCATGGGCTTTCATTCCACCTATGAACGACCGGAAGCGCGGGTTTTACTCCGGCTTGGGCTTTCATTCACTTTATGATCGACCGGGGGCACGGGTTTTCTTTCGACATGGGCTTTCATTCACTTTATGATCGACCGGGGGCACGGGTTTTCCTCCGGCACGGGCTTTCATTCTCCCTAGGAAAAGGAGGATATATACGAAATGACGTGTGCCCCCACACGTCATTTTCAAAACAATCCTATTTCATTAATGCTAATGACCCCATCGGATCCCAAGGTTTCAGGACGATCGGTTCTTGTTCCCAAGCTTGTTTCAATTCGTCTGAAAGATATTTTTTATCGACGACAATCTGATACGTGTAATCATTCATCCACGCATCGCTCATCACAAAATATCCATCTTTGCCGACTTTTTCGCCCCAGCTGTTTTCGACTTTCCAGCGGTCCGGCTTGCCGTCCACAAGATTTACGCCGGTTAACACCATCGCGTGCGTCATCACACTGTCCTTATAATCAAGGCGCTCCGCTTTTGTCATTTCAAATGAAAATCCAAACGCTTTTTCAAGATCATATAACGCCGTATCCATAATGCCTTGATTCCGGTCCGAAGACGCCGCTACATCGCAGCCGAACCAGACGCTGCGGTTGTCTTTGATTTGCTGCACAGCCAGATTTTTAAAAGTGTCCATATCAACATTTAAATATTTGATCGGTTTGCCGCCAACGACATTTCCAAGATACTGCACGGTATACGTTTTTCCAAATGGTTTGTCTTTTGTCGGCGCGTTGATAATGCTGACGGTATCATCGAGTTCAAACCCGACATATTTTTTGAAAAACGCTTGCGGTGTAATACCTTGTTCGCGGTGGAAAACTTTATCCGTATCGCGGAACTCAAAATCAAACGTTTTTGGCGGTTCACCGAGTGCAAAAACTAGCAGCTTATAGACTTCTAAGAGCATTTTATCCTTCGCCTGCTGAAGCTCCTTCTCCGTTTTGCCTTCCTGATGCAATTTTCGCAGTTTCATTGCATCTTCACGCAGTTTTGCATTTAAAAGCGGGTTAAGTTCGCGCGAGTTACTGCTGTTGAATGTTTCCGGCATTGCTTGTTTCGGGACGACTCCGTATTTTTTGATTAATGAAACAAGCATATCCCATTGTCCGCCATCCTGCTGCGGGGTCTCCAGCAACCAGGAAACCAGTCTCCCTTCAAGCGGCTCGTCTGCTGTTTCGATGATGCTTTCCAGGAAGTAATTGGCTTTTTCAAACTTATCCCAGAAGTTCGTATAGTTTTGGGAAAGCTCAAAGTCTTTTAATTTAAACTGTGCCATTAGTTTGTGGTTAAACGTATTGAGGGCTGCAAACATCCAGCAGCGCCCGCTTTGTTTTTGGTTGGATACTTTTCCAGTTTCAATTTCATTTGAGAATACATGATTCATAGATACGATGGAATCATTGTTTAACGTCGAGGCTTTAATGCCGTTTTTCATGACCGCATCCTGAATTACTTTATTTTGCGGTACTTCCTGGATTGTTGAAGAAAAGCTTTCTGCCATCTCCGGTGTAATTTCTTTCGTCATCTGATCGCTTCCTTTCAATACTCATTCTTCTTCATTATACGCTTTTTTCTGTATGATAGGACAATTTTGTGATCAGGACAGGCATATGGCTGAAACAGATCAGCTTTCTTTTTTAAAAAATCAATTGCATCAGGTTAACGCTCTTTTCTTCAAGAGGCGGGCCGACAATCGATTCACCCAAACTTACAAAGTATACGAGCAACAATGTCCATTACTTTGTGTAATTTTTCTCCACTTTTCCGGCAATATGTTATCCTATAAATAGCAATTCCTATCCGAGGTGGGACATATGAGTGAAGAAAAGGATTATGAAACAAAAGGCTATGACACAAGCATCATTTATGATTACAAGGAAATGCCGGACATCCATCCCGGCCGCTGCGATAACTGCGGCTACAGCCATTTTAAATCTTCGGTGAAGCACGGCGTGTTTCTGCGTGAATGCCGGCGCTGCGGGATGAAAAAGAGCATATGAAGAAGGGGAGCAGATGAAAGTTCTGGAAATATTTATGCAAGGGAAGAATCCGGACCCGCCCTTGTGTGAGGATGCATGGATCGTAACAGAACACTTTGCCGCTGTGATTGATGGCGCGACAGCAAAAAGCACACTCGCGATTGACGGCAAGACAACCGGAAGATTCATCGCTGAGCAGATGAAAGATGCGGTGGCCTCAATTGACCAAGCGGATCTGGACGCGGAAGCTTTTGTAAAAGTCATCGAAAAATATTTGCTGGAACAATATGAAAAATTCGGTGTGCTCGGCCAGATGCGTGAGGACCCGAACAAAATCCCGGCGGCAAGCATGGCGGTCTACAGCCGGCAGCGCCGTGAAGTTTGGCTGTTTGGCGACTGTCAGGCCTATGCCGGCGGGCGTTTGACAAACGAAAAACCGGTCGATAAGCTAACGGGCATGGCCAGGAAGTATTATATCGAATATCAGCTTCTGCAAGGGAAAACGGAAGCAGAATTGCTGGAAATAAATTGCGGGCATGAGGAAATCCTGCCGTTGTTGCAAATGCAGCAGGTATTTTTAAACGCGGATATCGATTCGCCATTTGCCTATTCCACCATCAGCGGATTCGGTTATCAAATGAAGGATGCAAAAATCATTCCCCTCCCGCCCAATATTCAGGAAGTAGCGCTGGCAAGTGACGGCTACCCTGTGTTGTTCAAAACGCTTGCCGAAACCGAGCATTATCTCAAAGAAGCACTGGCCGAGGATCCGCTTTGTTATCGCAGGATCATTTCGGTCAAGGGAATGACAAAGGGTCTGAATTCCTATGATGACCGCTGTTATTTGCGGATTGAAATCTAAAGGACCGGACAAAGCCCCCGTCGTATGGCACCGGGAGCACTTATACTCGGAAAAGTTTCTTATTTATTAATTTGATCCGGTATTCAGCATAAACTTTGCTTGCCGTGGTAATCGACAAGCTGATCATTGATCACTGAAACCGGAAATAGCGGGAAGAGGGAATTGCCCCCCTGTCCCGCGCCTCTCATTTCCATATTCTTTGCCATTTAACTTCATGATCCAACCAAGTTAACAAAAACACATCAGGATTCGTAAGCTTGCACCACTCTTCAAATCCAGTATCTTCATGATAATGTTTTAAAAGCAATGCCATTAGATTCCCGTATGTGGCCATTATTGTATGTTTCGCTTCGCCTTTCCAAATTTCGTCTGCTACTTGTACAATTCGGTTCATCGCTTCGCGGCCCGATTCGCCGCCTTCAAATCTTAAATCAAGATCCTTGAATGATGCCTGCAGTTTTTCCAACCAATCCGGGAGAAATCTGCTGCTCAGGACACGTTCCACCAAGCGGGTGTCAGTTTCAATTTCAAGGCCACGCCGCCTGGCAAGCGGCGTGGCCGATTGAACTGCACGCTTGAAAGGACTTGAAACAATCCGGTCAATCGAAATTTTCGTAAAAAAATCACTTAAATTTAGTGCTTGCTGCTTGCCATTTTGACAGACTTGCTGTGGATGACTGCCCTTCCGCCTCGCAATGCCGAACCAGATAAATTTTTTTCAATTCCATCACATTCCCTCACTGCTCTGTATTTAAGCATAGCGGTTCATCATCCAGAATCCGATATCTTGAAACCCGATCCGCTTATAAATGGCACCGGCTGCCGGATTATCATAAAACAAACATAGCTCCTTACCTTCCAAAAACAGATCGCGGCAAAGCTTCACCATACATTTGGTTGCATAACCTTTTTTCTTGTAACCTTCTGCAGTTGCAACGCCGACAACCATGGCCGATAATGAATTTTCGGCTGCCGTTGATGCTGTCGAAACCATGCATCCCTCTTCCATAATAAAATATGAACGGGAAGAACCATCCTCCAGTCCCCGCCGTCTTGTTTCTTCACGAACCACTGAATCTCTAAATTCAGAAATGGAATCGAGCAATGCTGTCAGTGCTTCCGCATCACTCGGTTTGGCCTTTTGTACAATCGAGCAGTCCATGCCAGCTAAATCCCGGTTTAATTGTGTACATTTTGCATAGTGGGTTTGCCTTTTCCTTTTTAATTTTATTTTTATAAAAGGCTCAATTTTTTCAGTAATCTCCTTGATTCCGGACATCATGGAAAAATCAGTGTCTTGTGACATAATGTCAGCAAAGCCTTCTGCATCAAAAGGCCCTGCAGCAAACGGAATGTAATTTCTTTCATATTTTAACAGAATAGCAGTGAGTAAGCCGTCTGCGTTAAAATTGCCCCAAAGCTTTTGAAAGTCCTGTTCGTATCCGTACTTTTCAATATCACCGATAATAAATAAATTCTCTGCGCTCCTTGTTTTTAATAATTGAAAACATTGTTCATGGTCTTCCATGTTCAATCTCCTGATCATCATACTCCCCTTTTTTTAAATGTAATGACTCAACTTTCGCAGTGTAAAAATATAGTCTACCCCAATCACTGCGTAGACCAATGAACAGCTGAATATGTTCCTTGACAAATGCTTCATAAAAGAAAAAGCACCCCAACGTTTGGTATAGTTTAACTGACGAGAAAAAACTACCAAACAGAAGAGGTGCCTCCTATTATGATAGCGAATAATGACCTAAATAAGCAACTGCCAAATGAAATAAAAAGCACATTCAAGGAACTAAAAATACTGAAACATCTACGAAACGCCGGTATTACAAAGAATT
>NZ_KB894016.1:29452-33295 GCF_000374345.1 Heyndrickxia acidiproducens DSM 23148 | reverse complement strand
CATCGATTCGCCTTATCAGGCTCATCGTGTTTCCTTTATCTCAGTCAAAGACTGCGAAATCCGTACGCCGATGAACAGTCGCCTCCGCATTTCGAATGTCCAGCTGCGGGCGCTATCGGCTCGGGGTCAACTGTTCCGGCTCCATTGAAGTCAAAGGGCGGACTTCACTGGTGCCGGCCCAGTTGCCTGTCGCCGATGGGCAAGCGCCCTCCGCTTTTCAATTGTTCGGAAAATGTAAAAGTTGCGCGGGGTTTTCGGTGTTAAGGTGAAAGGGAAGGGATTATCTGTTTAAGGGGGGCCGGCTATCATGCCAAGACAAAAAAGAGAATTAAATAACGGGCCAGTTATCCAAAAGGAAAAAGAAACAGTTGCGGAAATGATTCGCATTTACTGCAGAAAAAAACACCACCGTGATGAATTATGCGAGGAGTGCCTCGATTTAAAAAACTACGCATTCAAAAGGCTGTCCCTTTGCCGCTTTGGCGAGGAAAAAAGCGCTTGTTCCAACTGCAAAGTCCATTGCTACAGCAAAACCTACCGTAAAAAAATCAAGGCGGTCATGCGCTATGCAGGGCCGTGGATGGTATTATATCACCCCGTTTTTTCAATCAAGCACCTTTTAAAAAAATAATGTTTACGGATTTCCGGCAGCGGAAACCGGTTTGCCGCTTTCTTCAGCAGGGTACGGGATAATAGAATGTTTTCTATTTTAATCACCTGCAAAAAGATTGGGAGGAATAAGGATGACCAGCAGCAAAAATAAGAAGGACCTTCAACTGGAAACGTTTCGTGCGGCTGACGAAGGGAAGCCGATGACGACAAATGAAGGACTGAAACTTTCCGAAGATGAATTTTCCCTGAAAGCGGGAGACAGAGGTCCGACTTTGATGGAGGATTTTCACTTTCGGGAAAAAATGACGCATTTTGACCATGAACGTATTCCAGAGCGCGTGGTGCATGCCCGCGGTTTTGGCGCCCATGGAGAATTCCAGGTTTATGAATCCATGAAGGCATACACAAAGGCAAAATTTTTACAGGATCCTTCTGTTAAAACCCCGGTGTTTGTACGTTTTTCAACTGTTGCCGGATCGCGGGGCTCCGCTGATACTGTCCGTGATGTGCGCGGGTTTGCCGTAAAATTTTATACGGAGGAAGGGAACTACGATTTAGTTGGTAACAATATTCCGGTTTTTTTCATCCAGAATGCAATTAAATTCCCGGATCTTGTGCACTCTTTTAAACCGGAGCCGCACAATGAAATCCCGCAGGCACAAACCGCACATGATACATTTTGGGACTTTGTCGTAAACAACCAGGAAACTGCCCATATGATCATGTGGCATATGTCAGACCGCGCCATTCCGAGAAGCTACCGGATGATGGAAGGGTTTGGGGTGCATACATTCCGGTTTGTCAATGACGAAGGAAAGGCACATTTTGTAAAATTCCACTGGAAGCCAAAACTCGGCGTCCATTCGCTTGTGTGGGATGAAGCGCAGAAAATTGCCGGAAAAGATCCGGATTTCCACCGCCGCGACCTGTATGAGGCCATTGAGATGGGAAACTACCCGGAATGGGAGCTCGGTGTACAGCTGATTAAAGAAGAGGATGAATTTGCCTTTGATTTTGATATTCTTGATCCGACAAAAATTTGGCCGGAAGAAGATATTCCTGTGAAAATCATCGGCAAGTTGACCTTGAACCGGAACGTGGACAATGTTTTTGCTGAAACCGAGCAGGCTGCTTTCCATGTCGGCAATGTTGTTCCGGGGATTGATTTCACCAATGATCCGCTGCTGCAGGGCCGGCTTTTTTCCTATACGGATACGCAGTTAATTCGGCTCGGCGGCCCTAATTTTCATGAACTCCCGATTAACCGGCCGATCTGCCCGTTCCACAATAACCAGCGCGATGGTTATGGACGCCAAACGATCAATGTCGGGCAGGTCAGCTACCACCGCAATGGCCTTGCAAACAATACGCCTTCGGTTTCCAGCCCGCAGGAAGGCGGTTATGAACATTATCAGGAAAAAGTAGAAGGCCGCAAAGTACGCAGCCGCAGCAAAAGTTTCGAAGATCATTTCTCCCAGGCAATCCTATTCTGGAATAGCATGAGCGAGCCGGAAAAACAGCATATTATCCAGGCATTCAGTTTTGAACTTGGTAAAGTAAAAAGTAAAGCAGTAAAACAGCAGGCAGTCGATATGTTTGCAAATGTCAGCCCGATGATGGCCGCTGCCGTTGCAAATGCGATCGGCGCGATACCTCCTCAGAAAACAGAGGAGCCAAAAGCAGCGAAAATTTCTCCGGCGCTCAGCCAGTTAAATAAACCAATGCTCCCGGATACAAGAAAAGCCGGCGTGATCATTGGCAACCAATTTAATGGTGCTGATGTTTCCACGGTGTTGAGAGAGCTACAGGCAGCCGGCGTGCAAACGGTTCTGATTAGTGAAAAGGCAGGAAAGGTTACCGGAACAGACGGAACGATTCTGGAAGCAACCGAAACGTTTTTAACGACCGATTCCGTTCTGTATGATGCCGTTTATGCCGCAGGAGGGCAGGGAATAAGCCCTGCTTTTGAAAAAGAGGGTTCTGCCTTTATTATGGAGGCATTTAAGCATTTTAAAACAATTGGCGGCACCCACGAAGGCACCGTGTTTTTGGAAAAAGCCAATATCTTAAACCAGCCCGGGGTCGTGAGCGGCAGCGATATGAAACAGTTTGCCGGCGACTTTATTAAAGCCGTTGCGGCAGACCGCCATTGGAGCCGGCAGCCGGTTTAATTGGAAAATGCAGGGAGCCAACCGCTTTCCTGCATTTTTTGCATTTCGTTACATACCATCGCTTTTTCCTATTTTTTACGTTAAGATAAAATAGGAAAAGTGAACTTGTTATGTTTGTTTGAAGGAGCGAAAAAGGATGTATAAATTGATTGCGATTGATATGGACGGCACGCTGCTAAATGACCGCCATGAAGTGACAGCCGAAGTCCGTAATGCATTACATCAGGCAAAAGCGCAAGGCGTGAAAATCGTCCTTTGCACCGGGCGCCCGATTAACGGTGTGCGCCGCTTTTTGGCGGATTTGGAATTAAATGGAGAAGATGATTATGTGATCGCTTTTAACGGTGCGCTTGTTCAAAATACCCATACTGGAAAAATAGTTTCGGAACTTTCAATTGGCTATGAAGATTTGGTCCGTATCTATGCGCTTAGTCTTGAACTGAGAACACCGATGCAATTTTTTGATGCCGAAAATTTGTATACTTCAAACCGGGATATCAGCCCTTACACGGTTCATGAATCATACTTAATGCAAATGACTCTGCATTACCGGACGATAGAAGAGGTTCCAAGGGATATTGTCGTGCCGAAAGTCATGTATATTGACGACCCGGACAAGCTCAGCCAGGCCATTCAAGCTATCCCTGAATCATTTAAAGAAAAATATACAATGGTCAGAAGCCAGCCGTTTTACTGGGAAATTCTCCACAAAGAAGCAAGCAAAGGAAATGCTTTGAAACAACTTGCCGGTTATTTGAATATTCGGCAGGAAGAGGTTATGAGTATTGGCGATAATGAGAATGACCTCACGATGATTGAATTTGCCGGCTGCGGTGTCGCCATGGCCAATGCCATTCCAAAGGTAAAACAAGCCGCAAATTTTGAAACACTGTCGAATAATGAACACGGTGTGGCTCACGCGATCCGAAAACTGGTATTGTCATGAAATAGGGAGGATAAACCATTCATTCCCGTTATGAACGACTATGGACGCGGAAACTCTTGTGGGGCAGTCTTTCATGCGGCCGATGAACGCCCGCGGGAGTTGATTTTCCGCCAG
>NZ_KB894016.1:0-28607 GCF_000374345.1 Heyndrickxia acidiproducens DSM 23148 | reverse complement strand
TCAACATCGATTCGCCTTATCAGGCTCATCGTGTTTCCTTTATCTCAGTCAAAGACTGCGAAATCCGTACGCCGATGAACAGTCGCCTCCGCTTTTCTTATTGCCAGGGATTGCTATTGATGCGTTTTTTAAAATTGCTGATACAAATGTGGGGAGGGGAGCAAACTATGATCATACCGGTGAATCCGGCGGTTTTGTACATCCAAGCAGGCGGAAAGTGCTAAGTTCACTTTATAAACTGTATCTTGCTTTTTATGCATTTGATTCATACATTCATTTGGTAAAAAAGGGGGGTGTTTTTATTTTTAAGCAGAAAGGGCTGCGGTGGATTGCGGGGTTATTGCTGCTGGCGGCAAGCCTGAGTACAGGAAAAGAAGCGGAGGCCGCGTTTTTGTTTCAGCCCAAAAAGGCAGTGGTCGATCTGCGCTTACTGGAGACCTCTGATTTGCACGGGTATATGTTAAATTACGATTATATGGCCAGGACCTACACCGGCGGGCACGGGCTTGCGCTGACAGCATCGCTCATTGCCAGGGAAAGGAAAACAGCAAGGAATACCATGCTGTTTGATGACGGCGACCTGCTGGAAGGAAATGAGATGGCCGCTTATGTAGCCAGCCGCCCCTTGAAAAAAGGTGAAATCCACCCGTTTATCAAAGTCATGAACCATCTGAAATACGATGCGGCCACAGTCGGCAATCACGATTTTCACTACGGCCTTGACTTTTTAACGCAAACCATTCGCGGCGCGGAATTCCCGTACGTAAATGCCAATATTTATTACAATCATCGTCGGGAGTCTGATGTCGAAGAACAAAACTTTTTTAAACCGTATGTGATATTAAACCGGACGGTGGAAGACCGGAATGGACACCGCCATCCATTAAAAGTCGGCGTGATCGGTTTTGTCACCCCTCATGTGATTGAATGGGAAAAACCGGTTTTGCAAGGCAAAATTAAAGCAAAGGATATCCTGCAGACGGCGGCCCGCTTTATCCCTGAAATGAAAGCGGAAGGTGCCGATATCATTATCGCGCTGGCCCACTGCGGTGTCGACCCGCTCGCCCAGCAAGCCTTCAGCACAAGTGATGCTGTTTATTTATTGAGCCAGCTCAAAGGGATTGACGCGATTTTATTCGGGCATCAGCACAAGGTTTTTCCAAGTATGGAATTTGCCGGCGTACGCGGTGTGGACATCCGGAAAGGCACGATAAATGGGGTGCCGGCCGTTATGCCCGGAAAATGGGGCAGCCATCTTGGTGTCGTGGAAATGACGCTTGAAAAAAAGGGCGGCAAATGGAAAGTAGCCCATGCAAAGTCAGAGGCGAAACCGGTTTTTACAAAGGTCAATCAAGAAGCGAAAGCGATTGTCGCTCCGGATCCGGCCGTCGTCCAAATGATGGCGGAACTTCAAAAAAATGTTTTGGACTCCAAGTTTACCTTATATAGCAGACAATAGGACAAGCTCCATCCTGAAAGTACGGATGTTCCTTTTAGGATGGAGTACCGGATCTAACCGTGTTCGTTTCTTTTTTCTTTTGTAAGATTGCATCATTCCCGTCCTTTGTTTTCAGCAGAATATTGACATAGAGGGCATCAATGATACTCATCTCTACAATGCGTGAGGAAACAGCAGCAGAGCGATAGTCGGTATTTTGTGAAACGGTAAACAACGGCACATCTGCTTTTTGGCTAAGCGGAGATTTAGAAAACTGCGTAATTACAATGGTTTTGGCGCCTTTTCCCTGAACAGCCTGCAGCAGGTTCAGCACATTCTGATCTGAACCTGAATGGGAAATAATAACTGCTACATCATGGCTGGTCAGTTTTGCAGCACTTAGGCATTGCAGATGGGGTTCCGTATAGGCCACCGTGGCAATATCCGTCTGCAGGAATTTTTCATGCGCATCAAGGGCGATAGCGGATGACCCCCCGCAGCCGTAAAAAACAACGCGGTTTGCTTCACAAATAAAGCGGACAGCGTCATGAATATGTTTTTGGTTAAAAGTATGGATGGTATCTTGCAATGTTTGAATAGTAGACTCAAACACTTTCGTTGCGACTGCTTTTTCACTGTCCGTATCCTGGATCACATCGGTTACCGCTGCTTCGGGGCGGGCCGCTTCAGATGCCAATGCAATTTTCATGGCCTGGAACCCGCTAAACCCAATCCGCTTGCAAAAACGGAAAACCGTTGCATCTGCAACCAGCAAATCATCGGCTACCTGGTTAATCGTGCTGTGGACCAATGCTTGCGGGTTGCTGAGAATATAATCCGCAATTTTCCGCTCTTTTTCGCTAAACTCAGCATACATGGTGTGAATCCTGCGCAAACAAGGGAATGATTGATTTTGAATACCCATGAGCGAACACCTTTCCTGTTTGTGACATCATTAACTTTATTGTAGTATATAATTCATCATTTTGAAAGCGTTGCCTAAAAGCAGTATGACTTCTTCACAAGTGAATAATCGGAAAAAATGCGGTATAATTTGGAATGTAGTTTTCAAAACTTTCACGGCGCGCAGCATGTTTTCGTTCGATGTTGCGAAGGCACAGAACAGATTTCAACCCGGAGGAGAAAAAATGATGTTCAAACGTATTAGCTTGATTGTTTTTATGGCTGCCCTTGTTTTTGGATTTGGAATGAGCGGTTTAACGAAGGCTGCCGGAAATCATGATACAGGCATAAATGAAAAATACGGCCTGCCGATTGTTGTACTTGGTGAAACACTTTCAGACGCCCAAAAGGCTGAAGTGAGAAAGGATCTTGGCGTTGAAGATACGAGCCAGGTGGAAGAAATAACGGTCACGGGTGATGATCTTGTCCACTATATTCAAGGGGAAAACCGTAATTCGCACATGTACTCGTCTGCTAAAATTACGAGAAGCGATTCGGGCGGCATTCAGGTAAATATCGTAACACCGGAAAATATTACCGAGGTAACAGAAGATATGTATAAAAATGCGCTGCTGACAGCGGGCGTTGAAAATGCTGAGATTGAAGTCGCCTCCCCGGTAAAGGTAAGCGGGCATTCCGCACTGGTTGGTATCTATAAGGCTTATGATGACAGCAGCAGTTCCGGCAGTAAACTTGATTCCGACCGGACAAAAGTGGCCAGCCAGGAATTGAATGTGGCAACAGAATTAGCAAACAAGGAAGGACTCAGCAATGACAAGGTTACACAGCTCCTGACTGAAATTAAACAGGAAATTGCCAGCCAGCACCCGGCAACCAAAGCGGATATTGAAAAGATTGTTGACGATAAACTGAATGCACTCAACATCCAGTTGAGCGACGCTGACAGACAGCTGCTTTATGATTTGTTTGACCAAATGCGCCAGCTCAACATAAACTTCGATTCTGTGAAAAGTGAGCTCAGCAACCTCTCCGGCAAACTGAGCGATAAATTAAATGAGGTGGCAAATGATAAAGGATTCTGGCAAAGTGTGTCAGACTTTTTCGAGCGCATCTTTTCCGCGATCAGCAGTTTGTTCAGTTAAAAGAAGGCAGTGTATCCCGAAAGCGATGGGGGCACTGCTTTTTTCGTATATGCTTAAAAACAACGGCGCTGCTTTGTTTTAGAGGATTTTCCTTTAAGACGGGGCAGCGCTTTGTGCATGAAAAAAAAGTCTGCGGCACTGATTTGCAAAATAACCGTGCCTTTTTTCAAACTTGATCGTGATATAAAGGGTGGAAGGAGGTGAACGGAATGGCACAGTTAAATTTAAAAGATACGAAAATTGCACTGGTCTTTGATAACGGTGTGGATGAAAAGGGAAAGCCTGTATCAAAAACAAAAACGTTTAACAATGTTTCCCTTCAGGCTACGCCGGACGGAATCCAGCAATTTGCGCAAGCCTATGCAGGGTTGCAGCAAAAGGTGCTGGTTAGCGTCCAAAGAAATGACAGCAACGATATTTTAAGCTAATGAGGAGGTAATGATGGATGAAAACACTTGAACTGCAATTTCTGTCCGAAGATCAAAAGACCGTCCACGTGGCCATTGATGAACCGGTTGAACCGGTCGACACTGCCAAAGTAAAGGAAGCCATGACACAGATGCTGGCCGCCCAGGTACTCGTCAGTTCAGCCGGGATGCCATTAACATCCATTAAGGGCGCCCGCCTGATTGAGCAAAATATCACAGCCTATACGCTTGCCTAACAGCCAAGGCGTTTCCCCTTAAGCTGGGGAAGCGCCCTCTTTAAACCGGAGAGGAGAATCCAATTGTGCAGGAGATCATGACGCTGATCAGTGAGGTAGGTTTTCCGATTGCCATTACCATCTATTTATTATACCGGATAGAGGTTAAATTAGATGCCGTAATTGAATCGATCCAAACTTTGCCGGAACGGATGAAGCATATCTAAAAAGGGCAGGGCTTGAAGATCAAAATTCGGCC
The DNA here is from genome assembly GCF_000374345.1 of Heyndrickxia acidiproducens DSM 23148. Taxonomy (GTDB): domain Bacteria; phylum Bacillota; class Bacilli; order Bacillales; family Bacillaceae_C; genus Weizmannia; species Weizmannia acidiproducens. The sequence goes on along the minus strand of NZ_KB894016.1, from coordinate 24,201 downwards.
CTTGCCTTTTTTGTTGTTTTCATACATAAAGTTTCCAGTTATTATCATACTAACTGCATCATCTTCAGGGACAAAGGAAGGGTTGGAACATGCGTATGAAAAAGTTTGCGGCTTTACTGGCGGCTTGTGCTTTGGTGTTAGGGGCGGGAGGATGTTCTGCTGCCCGCTCCCTGAACCATCAGGAAATGGCAGTGTCAAACACCGTTACCACCGGCTGTTCAGCGAAAATGAAAGCAGAACAGTCAAAAATGGGGATTGCCTGGTACCGGACTTCCGGTGAGGCAAAGGCACTTTATTATCAGGGATACGCCCTTGGGAAGATGGCGGTTGACCAAAGCTTACGGGAAAAAGTGAAAAAGAAACGGGCAATTGTGCTCGACCTGGATGAGACCGTGCTTGATAACGGGCCTTACTTATCTTATATGGCTCAAAAAGGCATTTCTTTCGGTGATGGCTGGGGCCAGTGGGTGAAAAAGGCGGAAGCCGGGACGCTCCCGGGTGCGCTGGAATTTCTGAAATATGCTGACGCTAAGGGAATAGACATCTATTATATCTCGAATAGAAGCGAAACTTATCTTGATGCCACCTTAAAAAATTTGCGGAAAGAAGGCATCCCGCAGGCAACAGCTTCACATGTTTTACTGCGTAAGGACACTGCCAGTAAAGAAGAACGCCGCCTGTCCGTGGAACGAAACCATGAAATCATTGCGCTTTTTGGCGATAATTTAACGGACTTCGAAAAGAAATTCGACAACAAGGAAATGGAAGCGCGCAACCAGGATACGGTCCGGTTCCATGCTGAATTTGGAAGAAAATTTATCGTATTTCCAAATCCTGTCTACGGGGATTGGGACAACGGCATCCCCTGTTCATGAATAAGCAGGCAGCAAAAAAGCCGGGGGATCCCCGGCTTTTTTATGTCTACAGCTCATGAACGTATTGATATATGTATGGCGGAGAAGGTGGGATTTGAACCCACGCGACGGTCACCCGCCCTAACGCATTTCGAGTGCGTCCCCTTGAGCCGCTTGGGTACTTCTCCATCCTTTTTAAAAATAAGCCTCTCCAGTGGAGAAACTCATCCAGTCATATGAAGATGATGCTGGTGAGAGGACTCGAACCTCCGACCCCTTCATTACGAGTGAAGTGCACTACCAACTGTGCTACACCAGCATGTCAGCATCAAGACAATCTATATTATATTATAATAAAATAAGAATTACAAGGGGTAAAATGAAAAATTATTGATTCTAAGCAGCCGGCGGGAAACAACGGGATTGGCAGGATAAATTTTGGGGATAGCGCATTAACTAGATCTGGGGCAGATGAAGCGGGAAAAGGGCAAGATAAAATCCAAAATTGGCAGAATGAAATTTAAAACAAGAATAAATGATGAATTTTGCAAGAAAAGATTGGTCCGCCGCTCGCCAGAAATCATAAGAAAGTTTAAAATAAAAGTAAATGTCTCAAATAGGAGGATGCGAAATGGATCTATTGGGCATGCGCACGATTCAAGAAAGAATCGAAGCCGTTGGAAAACTTGCCGAACGTTTTCACGAAAGGGCAGCGGCGAACGATGAAGCAGGGCGCTTTCCTTTTGAAAATATAGAAGAGTTAAAGAAAGCCGGGTACACCAGGCTTACTGTGCCGAAAGCATTTGGGGGCGGAGAAATTCCGCTATGCGAATTGGTACGTTTGCAGGAAACCATCGCAACCGGGGACGGGTCAACCGCGCTGGCGATTGGCTGGCACATGGGGCTGATGATGCATGTGTCCGAAACGCAGCCGTGGGAACCATCGCTGTTTGAAGAGGTGGCAAAAGCAGTCATGGAACAGGGGGCGCTCCTGAATACATGTGCGACCGAAGCCCAAACCGGGAGCCCGACACGCGGTGGGAAACCGACCACGACAGCCGTTAAGAAAGATGCCTGCTGGGTGCTGAACGGCCGGAAAACGTTTGCTACGATGTCGCCGGTGCTTGATTTCTTTATCATTACCGCAACAATAGAAGAGACAGGTGAAGTGGGGAGTTTTATCGTGCCGGGAAATTCTGAAGGCTTATCCGTCGTGGAAACCTGGGACAGTATTGCTTTAAAGGCTACCGGCAGCCATGACGTGGTACTTGAACATGTCAAGATTCCGCTTGCAGGCCTGGCGGAGGTCCAAACGAAAAAGAAGAAACCGGCCGGCTATCTGCTGCATGTTCCGGCCTGCTACTTGGGCATTGCAGAAGCGGCCAAAAGGGAAGCGGCCCATTTTGCAAAAAACTATATCCCGAACAGTTTAAACCATCCTATTGCTGAACTGCCTGCGATCCGCCAAAAGTTTGGTGAGATGGAACTGAAGCTCATGCAGTCGCGGCATTTTCTTTACTCCGTGGCCAGGATGTGGGATGAAGCCGGTGAAGCGGAAAGAAGTGAAATGGGGCCTGAACTGGGCGCTGTAAAACTAACCATTACCAACCAGGCCATTGAAATCGTGGATCTGGCCATGAGGATAGCCGGCGCCCGCAGCCTTTCGCAAAAAAGCCCGCTGCAGCGTTATTATCGTGATGTGCGTGCGGGATTGCACAATCCGCCGATGGATGATGTAACCATGATGCAGCTGGCCGCGAGAGTTTGAGTTTTTAACAAGCATTCTGTAATTTGATTGAAAAAAAGCGAAAAATCATAGACAATAGAATAGGATAAAACAGGTAAAGCAAGTGCCAATATAGGCGCACATCAAATTGTTCGAATCGGGACAGCCAGGGCTTTCCTGCTTTTTGGAGTAAAGAAACGAGTGTTTCGCGCCCGTTAAGCAAACTGGTGTATTCGGAAAGGTCGCGGCTTTAAGGTACTTCCGCAACGAGTACGGGCGCAAACAAACATATTGGAGGAGAACCCATGAGCATTTTAGTACTAGGCGGTGCGGGTTATATCGGCTCGCACGCAGTATACCAACTGATTGACCAGAAATATGATGTGGTTGTGATCGATAATCTGCAAACAGGCCACCGCGGCGCGATCCATCCGCAGGCGAAATTTTATGAAGGCGATATCCGAGACCGTGCCTTTATGCGGGACGTGTTCGGAAAGGAAAAAATTGATGCGATTATCCATTTTGCAGCCAATTCACTTGTCGGCGAATCAATGGAAAAACCGCTGAAATACTTTGACAATAATGTCTACGGTACACAGATTGTGCTTGAAATGATGAAAGAATACCATGTGCCGCACATCGTATTTTCTTCAACCGCCGCCACATACGGGGAGCCGGAAAGCGTACCGATTACGGAAAGCATGCCGACTGCTCCGACCAATACCTATGGCGAGACGAAACTGACAATGGAAAAAATGATGAAATGGTGCGAAAAGGCATACGGTATCAAACATGTAGCACTCCGCTACTTCAATGTTGCAGGGGCAAGATCGACCGGTGAAATCGGCGAAGACCACCACCCGGAAACACATCTCATACCGGTAGTTCTGGAAACGGTACTCGGCAAACGTGAGGCAATTACCATTTTCGGTGAAGATTATGATACAAAAGACGGCACATGTGTCCGTGACTACATTCATGTGGAAGATTTGATTGCAGCCCATATTCTTGCACTCAAATATTTGCAAAACGGCGGCGCAAGCGATGTCTTTAACCTCGGCTCAAGCCAGGGATTTTCCGTTAAAGAAATTGTTGATACCGTCCGGAAAGTGACCGGCAAGGGCTTTAACGTCAAAATCGGCGACCGCCGTGCCGGAGACCCGAGCGTGCTGATTGCCTCCTCTGATAAAGCAAAACGGGTACTGGGCTGGAATCCGCAAAAAACAGACATCAACCAAATCATTAAAGATGCATGGAACTGGCACCAAAACCATCCGGCTGGCTATAACGACAAAGATTAAGTGAACGGGGGAGAATTGAATCCATCAATCTCCCTCTATTCTTTTGTACCCGGGTGAAAAACACCGCCCGGGTATAAAGCAAATGTTTATGAACTGCGAATTCAGTTTTTAACGGCATGGTTTCTGCTCGTCTTTCATTGTATAATCCGGCAGTTCGAGAACCTGCAGTACATTTGCTTCAACGATTGGTATGTTTTCCCCCACTTTTGCATAAAATAAGATATGCACAAAACGTCTCAGGGGCCGAATCCCTTTTTTGTGTTAAAGTGTGTTATACTATACATAAGAAGGGAGTCTTTTATGATGGCATATTTTAATAACCAGAAGGAGCCTGTGCCTGAAGTGGAAACGACAGTATGGGCGTGTACGAATGAGAAATGTAATGGTTTTATGCGGGAAGACTTTTCATTTGGGGAGCATCCGGAATGCCCGTTATGCCACGCCGAAATGAAAAAAGAAGTAAGAGTACTTCCGGTGATCGGTAACTGAAGAAAGGCGCGTACGTTTTTTTTTTATGTGAAGCGAACCCATCATGCGGTTCGCTTCAATTGTTTCTTCATCCTTTACTTTTTTGCTTTCCATTCTGCAAAAATTTCATCCGCAATTTCTTCCAAAGATTTTATTTTTCCATGCGGATTTTGCGACTCTTTTCTGACTTTCCACTGCCGTTCTTCTTCGTGTTTTGATTTGCTCATATGGATTCCTCCTATTTTCCATCCACAAACTTTGAGAATTTTTTCATGTCCTCGTCCATTTCCAGCGACTGCACAGCAAATGGCTTCCTTGGTTTGTTTTCGTTGAAGAGGCCGACCTGATTGCTTCCGGCGGGGTCATTGACAGGTGTTTCCGCTTCGCCATCCATATGGGGATCGTTCGGATGGGTATTTCGTTTTTGGTCAAGCATAGTATTTCCACTCCTTGATAAAAATAAAATCATGTTATCCGGCCGATCAGTGTTATAATTACCTATTATTGAGAAATGATTTAAAAAAAATGACGAAATGAAAGAAGGAATGGCTGCATGGCTTTACAGGCAGGCACGGTTGCTGAACTCCGCGTCGAACGGGAAGCACCGTTTGGATATTTTTTAACCAATGGGACGGAGGAGGTCCTCCTGCATCACCGGGAAATCACAGAAGGGTTTGATCCTGAGGGAATGCAAACCGTTTTTCTTTATCAGGACCATCAAGGGCGGCTTGCTGCGACGATGACCATCCCTGAAATCCAATTGGGTACATATGGCTGGGCGGAAGTTGCCGGAGCAGAAAGAAAACTTGGCGTCTTCGTGTCCATCGGCATCTCCAAAGATATTTTGATTTCTGTTGACGATCTGCCGGCACTTTTATCGTTATGGCCGGAAAAAGGCGATCATTTATACATTACCCTTGAATTGGATAAACATGGCCGTTTATTCGGAAAACTTGCGCCGGAAAATATTGTTAAATCCATCGCGAAAAAAGCGGCGAGAGACCTGTTGAACCAAGATGTATTGGGCTACGCCTACCGTTTGTTAAAAGCCGGCACCTTTATGTTTACGGATGGCGGGTATATCGGTTATATCCACGAATCGCAGCGCAAGAAGGAGCCGCGCCTCGGGCAAAGAGTGGAAGGCCGTGTGATTGATGTGAAAGAAAACGGGACGATTTATGTTTCCTTATTGCCGCGTGCTTATGAAGAAATCGGCCGCGATGCTGAACAAATTTTAGCATATATGGACTCGCGCGGCGGTAAAATGCCGTATTGGGATAAAAGCACACCCGAAGAAATTGAGGCGCGCTTTAACATCAGCAAGGCTGCTTTTAAGCGCGCATTGGGCCGCTTAATCAAAAACGGGGAGATTTATCAGGAAGCAGGCTGGACATACCGGAAAAACGGGGAGGATTAAAGCATGGGAATTGGATTAAAAAGGGTGCACCATATTGCCATTATTTGCTCGGATTATGAAAGGTCGAAACATTTTTACGTCAATATCCTGGGGCTTGAGCCGGTGCGGGAAGTATACCGTGCCGCCCGGGACTCGTATAAACTCGATTTGGCAGTCGCAGGCATGTACCAGATTGAATTATTTTCTTTCCCGTCACCGCCGGGGCGCCCTTCATTTCCGGAAGCGGCGGGGCTCCGGCATTTGGCTTTTGAAGTTGAAAATGTAGAAGCATCAAAAGTGTATCTGGAACAAGCGGGGATTCAGGTTGAAAACGTGCGCACGGATCCTTATACAAATAAGAAATTCACATTTTTCCAGGATCCGGACGGCCTGCCGATTGAATTATACGAAGCCGGCAGCAAGCGTGTCTGATGCCGGGGCAGCCGATGTGATATAATTAAAGCGATTCATGCTAAAATTTGGATATTCTAAAGTTATGTGCAGCAATGAACAAGAGCTCTGCGCCCTTAAGGAGGAACGATTTGATGAGTGAGCCTTTATTTCTTGAACCGGTTTTTAAAGAAAAAATTTGGGGAGGGACCGCACTGAGGGATCAGTTCGGTTACAACATTCCATCTGACCATACAGGAGAATGCTGGGCGATTTCCGGCCATCCGCACGGCCCGTCAACCGTCAAAAACGGGGAGTATGCCGGCAAAACGATCATTGAATTATGGGAACACCAGCCGGAACTGTTCGGCCATTATCCAGGTAAAGTTTTTCCGCTGTTGACGAAAATCCTGGATGCCAACCGGGATTTGTCGGTTCAGGTACACCCTGATGACGCCTATGCCCATGCCAATGAAAATGGTGAACTGGGAAAAACAGAGTGCTGGTATATTATTGATTGTAAAGAAGGCGCCGAACTGATATATGGCCACCATGCCCGATCGAAAGAAGAATTTATGGGCTGGGTTGAGGAAGGAAAATGGGACAGCCTCCTGCGTAAGGTGCCGATCCACCCGGGGGACTTTTTCTATGTGCCGAGCGGGACGATCCATGCCCTTTGCGAAGGGACATTGGTGCTTGAAACCCAGCAAAGTTCCGACACGACTTACCGCGTGTATGATTATGACCGTACCGATGACCAGGGCAATAAGCGCGAACTGCATTTGCAAAAAGCCATTGATGTGACCATGATTCCTCACCGGGATGCCGAAGTCCGCCAAGAAACGGAAGAAAAACCGGGTGTTGTGATCACGGCTTTTGCAAAAGAACAATTTTTCTCGGTATACAAATGGGATGTCAGCGGGCAGGCTGCTTTTACGCAGAATGAACCATTTCAATTGGTGAGCGTACTGAATGGCACCGGCACATTGAAAACCGGCGGGGCATCGTATCCCCTTGAAAAAGGCATGCATTTTCTCTTGCCGGCCGGCTTTGGCGAGTTTGAAATGGAAGGCCGCCTTTCCATGATTGTGTCGCATCCTTGAACTTACCCACGCTTATGAAGAGGGAGTCTTCTGCCGGGAAATGATAAACAGGACCCGTCTTGGCCTGGGCCGGGGCGGATTTTTCTGATGGCGCACGTTTAGCTCATTGCCTTTTCTCTAACGGACTTACAAGCAGTCTCCCGATTTTGCGGATCTAAATAGGTTGTACAAAAGTATGACACTTGAACCGGCATAAAACATGTCATTATAGGCCAGTAACCGGCAGAAAAAATAACAATCTATTAAGAAGATTGCAACATGCCCTCATAAACTCTTATAATAGTAGTTACGAGGATCAACTTTGTATGGGGGAGTCGCCGATGCCGATTACAATACCGAAAGATTTGCCTGCAGGGGATTTACTGAAAAAAGAAAAAATTTTTATCATGGATGAAGTGAGGGCGAGGACGCAGGATATCCGCCCATTGAATATCTTGATCTTGAATTTGATGCCGGAAAAAGAAAAAACGGAACTGCAGCTATTGCGCTTGCTGGGCAATACGCCGCTTCAGGTAAATATTACATTTTTACGAACGTCAACCTACCAATCAAAACATGTCAGCAGCTACCATCTGGAACATTTCTACACCGTTTTTGATGAAGTGAAGAACCGCCGCTTCGATGGGATGATCATCACCGGTGCGCCTGTGGAGAAAATGGCGTTTGAGGATGTAGATTATTGGGAAGAACTGACTAAAATTATGGAGTGGACAAAAACAAATGTCACCTCCACATTACATATATGCTGGGGCGCCCAGGCTGCATTGTATTACCATTTCGGGATCGGAAAGTTTGAACTTCCCGAAAAATGCTTTGGCGTGTTTCAACATCAATGTTTTGCCCCAATGACCAAACTTGTCCGCGGTTTTGACGAAATTTTTCAAGCGCCCCATTCGCGCTATACGGATGTTTCCCGGGAAGCCATTGAACATCATCCGGATTTGCAGCTGATATCCGTATCAGAGGAAGGTGCACCATTTATCATCATGTCTGAAAATGGGAAAAATATTATGATTACCGGCCATTTGGAGTACGATGCAACGACCTTGGCCGACGAATATGCCCGTGATCGAAAGAAGGGGCTCGGTACTGCCATTCCGAAAAATTATTTTCCAAATAATGATTTCAATGAACGGCCTTTGCACACATGGCGGTCACACAGCTATTTGCTCTTTTCCAACTGGCTGAACTACTATGTGTATCAGGAAACCCCGTATCAATGGTAATGGAAAGGGGGCTGTCCCATTTTAGAGACAGCCCCCTTTCTCCGTTATGAAGCCACTTTCTCTTTTTTCTGCTGCGATACTGCGAATGATAGCAGCAAACCAATCAGCGTAACGGCTGCCATCACGATAAAAATATGGTGGATGCCGGAATAAAGCACATGCCGCAGCAAGTCACGGGCCGCTGCGGAGAACGTTTGCGCGCGCTGCGGATTGATCAGCGTATTCAGCGAATTCCTTGTCAAATGCCCCGGATTGCCTTTTTCCGCAAGCAGGCGGGTAATTGTTGCATTAAAATAGATGCCGAACAATGCGGAACCAACCGACTGCCCCAGGTTTCGGAAAAAGGTGTTGGAAGCCGTCGCTGCTCCGCGCAAAGACCAATCTACTGCCGACTGCACGCAAACGAGCGCGATGGTCATGACAATGCCGAATCCGAATCCGGAAAGCGCGGCAAATGCATAAAAACTCCATTCTTTTGTACCCAAGGTAAACACACTGAGCCAGACTGTACTTGCAAAAATGCAGGCCATTCCTGATAAAAAGGCGAACTGGTTCCCGTACTTCAACTGCAGTCTGCCGCCCGCAAAGGATCCGATCATCCAAAGTACCGGCGATGGCGCCAGCATCAGCCCTGAAATCGTTGCGCCGTGCCCTTGCAGCGCCTGGATCCACATCGGAATATAAACGTTGATACCCATCAAAACAGCACTCGCCAAAAAGCTGATCAGATTGGAAACCGAGATGGCGCGGTTGCGGAACAGCGCAAGCGGAATAATCGGGTCGGGATGCCGGCTTTCAATCCACAAAAATAGAGCAATCGCAACCACACTCACTGCTAGCAAAGCGACTAAAAATGCGTTACCCCAGTCATTCGTTTCCCCGCCTTTTTGCAAAGCGTACAGAAACGCAAGCATCCCGGCGGAAAATGTAACAGCTCCCCAAACATCAATCGTCTTTTTCGTCTTTTCCACATGTTCTTTTAGAAAAACGATGACCATCAAAACGGAAATCAAGCCAAATGGCAAATTAATAAAAAAGATCCAGTGCCACGAAAGCTGATCGACAAAGAAACCGCCGACAAGCGGCCCGATAACGCCGGCAATCCCCCATGCAGCGCCCATGAATCCAAGCATTTTTGCACGTTTTTCATGCGGATAAATATCGGCGATAATGGTGTTGGTGACCGGCATGATGGCCCCTGCTCCGATGCCCTGGATGGCACGGTATGCAATCAGCTGCACCATGGAACCTGCAAGTCCGCATAATGTGGAACCCGCAAGAAAAAGAATCGTGCCGGCTGTAAAAACTTTCTTGCGGCCGTATAAATCGGCAAGTTTTCCGAATACCGGAACCGTTACGGCAGAAGTCAGCAGGTAGATGGTAAATACCCAGTTCATGACCTCAATCCCCTTTAGGTCGCTGACAATCCGCGGCATCGCGGTACTGACAATCGTCCCCTCAATGGCAGTTAAAAAGGTAGCTACAAAAAGGGCTAGTGTAACCATTCTGATATTTTTTTCACTCATAAAAATCCTCCAATAGATAAGTTCCCTATACACTTTTTCTAGTATATACCATTCAGGCATGGAAGAATAGCGGGGAGAATGAAACTGAGATCAAAAGCCCCGCGGCTTATTGTTTTCAAAGCTTTTAAAAACAACTATCCCTTTTTCCAACAGAAAAATAGTTATGATAATGGCTTCTGTATGAATAATTGTGATATTTTTTCACAAGATGAAGATTGACATAAGACGTACAATGATAGATAATTGGTATAGACAACTATATGTATATATTTTTTAAACAGAGGTGCTAAACATGGCAGCAAAAGTGTTGGTTCATGGAAATATTTACACAGGAAAAGCACATCTTCCGGATGGTTTTATCCGTTTTACAGATAAAATCAATGAAACCGGCAGGATGGAAGATTATCAACCGCGGCCGGATGAAGAAGTGATTGAAGGAAAAGGGCTGACGGTAATCCCCGGCATGATCGATGTCCATATTCATGGCGGCTATGATATAGATGCAATGGATGCCGATCCCCAGTCGCTCCGTACGCTAAGCCAAAAGCTGCTGCAAGAAGGCGTTACATCATTCTTCCCGACAACGATGACACAGGCGTATGAAAAGATTGAAGCAGCATTGCGGGCCATTCAGCAGGCGAAAGCTGGTGGCGGCACGATTATCGAAGGGATCCACCTTGAGGGGCCGTTCATTTCGAAAAAACGGGCCGGCGCCCAGCCGCTCCAGTATATTCAGGCACCGGACCCGGAATGGTTTTTAAAATGGTACGAAGCATCAGGCCATCTCATCAAGCTTGTCACGTATGCACCGGAAAACGAAGGGGCAAGGGATTTTGAGAAACTCATGATTGAACATGGCATTGTGCCATCGATGGGGCACACGGATGGGGTCCTGGCAGAATTGCTCGACAGTATGGCAACACATGCGACCCATCTTTATAACGGTATGCGCGGCATTCACCACCGCGAACCGGGTGCTGCCGGCCATGCGCTCTTGTCGCCGCAAGTACAGGTAGAATTGATCGCAGACGGCATCCATGTGCATCCGGATATGGTGAAACTGACCTACGAATTAAAGGGGCCTGAAAAAGTGACGGTGATCACTGATGCGATGCGGGCAAAAGGGCTGCCTGATGGAAAATCGGAGCTCGGCGGCCAGAAAGTGTTGGTCAAAAACGGCGAAGCCAGGCTGGAAAACGGGGCGCTTGCCGGCAGTATTTTAAAAATGGATGCGGCATTCCGCAACATTATTCAGTTTACGGGCTGCTCGGTTGCGGATGCTGTACAGATGACTTCCGTTAACCAGGCAAGGGAATTCGGGCTGTCCCAAAAGGGCGGTTTGACAGCCGGCAAAGATGCGGACTTTGTCATGCTTGATAAGGCATTGCAGGTTACCGCAACCTATCATCTTGGAAAATACTATGGAAGAGAGGGATAAGGAATGGAAATGTATACATTTAAAACACAGGATGAAGCGGCAAAATTTGCTTATCAAATGGTGGAAACAGGCGTGAAGGAAGGACAGATTCGCACGCTTGGCCTTGCGACGGGGGGAACGCCTTTAAGCTTATATAAATGCATGAGAGAATCAGGATTGGATGTATCAAATGTGTCCACGGTGAATTTGGATGAATATGTCGGCCTCCGCGACGAGGATGAGCACAGCTACCATTATTATATGCAAAAAGAGCTGTTTTCCCATCTGAATTTTAAAGTTTCCTATTTGCCGGATGGAATGGCTGCCGATTTAGATGCGGAATGCAGGCGTTATGACCGGATTCTTGAGGAGAACCCGGTTGATCTGCAGGTGCTTGGGATCGGAAAGAACGGCCATATTGGATTTAATGAACCGGGCACTTCCTTCCAGTCGGAAACGCATATTGTCACCCTTACAGCATCAACACGGAAGGCAAACATGCGTTTCTTTGAACGGGAAGAAGATGTACCGGAACAAGCAATTTCCATGGGGATCCTTTCAATTATGAATGCGAAAAAAATCATGCTGCTGGTGTTTGGAAAAGGAAAAGCCGAGGCATTAAGGAAGATGGCAAAAGGGCCGGTGGATGAAGCATGCCCGGCATCTGTTTTGCAAAATCATCCGAATGTCGTGGTAATTGCGGATGAGGATGCGGCATCATTATTAAAAGATCAGGGGCAGAAGTAATGATCGACAAACAATCCCCGATTCCGATTTATTTTCAAATCCAGGAACATATCCGGCAAAAAGTGGCACACGGCGAATGGAAAACGGGGAAAGCGATCCCCTCAGAGCGCCTGTTGAGCGAAGAATTTGAAGTCAGCAGAATGACCGTGCGCCAGGCTGTCCAGGGGCTGGTGGAGGAAGGGCTGTTGACGCGCAAACGCGGGAGCGGCACTTTTGTTAGTAAACATAAAGTGGAACAGTCGCTGGAAGGGCGGACAAGCTTTACGCAGTTGATGGCTGCGCGCGGCATGAAGGCTTCCAATAAAGTGATCTCTTTTAAGCAGCGGGAGGCAACAGCAGCAGAAATGGATGCCCTGCACCTTGAAAAGCAGACGCAAATGCTGCATATTGAAAGGATTCGTTACGGCGATGAGATTCCGATTGCATTTGAATCAATCGCCACCCCGGCGGCCATTGCTGGCGGCATCACACCGGAAGAATTGAACCAGTCCTTTTACCAGTTTTTGGAGCAAAAGAAAGGCCTGCGCCTTGGAGACGGGAGACAGTCTATTGAAGCGGTTGCGGCCCCCGTTCCGCTGGCAAAGCTTTTGCAAATCGAGACGGGTTCGCCGGTACTTTCGATTGAACGCATCACAACGCTGGCTGATGGAACACCATTTGAGTATGTCAAAGCACAATATGCAGGAAGCCGCTTTAAATTTTATCTATAAGGTTGAGAAAACAGGCGGGCGGAATTTTTGTTAGGTTTGAACTAACTCCACCCGGCTGGAAATTTCCCGGCTTTTCATCATGCTGAATATGAAAAAAATACCGGTTTGTTCTTTTTGTAGAACAAACCGGCATTTTTTTAGTTCAATTCATAGAATCGTTTGTAGCCATCAAGATGCGATTTCCAGTAAGAATTGCTGAGACTTTCAATCTTAACACCGTCTTCTTCATTTTCGGCTGAAATAAATTGGCCGCCGCCCAGGTAAATGCCTACGTGGGTAATCGCTGAGCTTGAGCTATATGTATGATCGAAAAATACAAGATCCCCTGGCCGGGGGCTGGATACATAATAGGCCCTGTTATAATAGCCGGCAGCTGTTAAACGGGAAGTGTGATAGCCTGCTTGATTGTATACATAATAGATAAAACCGCTGCAGTCAAAACCTGAAGGAGTTGAGCCGCCCCAAACATATTTTGTACCAGCCAAACTTCTGGCAATGCTGACCAGTTTTGAAGCAGAATAGGAACTGCTTGAAGATGAAGTGCTTGTTTTGGAACCGGCGGAACTTGCCGAATTTGCCGAACTTGCGGTTGCCGATACTTTTAACTTTTGCCCGACATAAATCCGGTCGGAAGATAAGTGGTTCAATGACTTGAGTTTCGCAACGGTTGTACCGTGCGTAGCGCTGATGCCGGAAAGGGTATCTCCGCTTTGCACCGTATAGGTTGAAGTCGAACCGGAACTGCCGGATGAAGCACTCGATTTTGAAACCGTGGATGAACTGCTGCTTCCGGTTACTTTTAATTTTTGTCCTGCGAAAATCAGGTCAGATGATAGACCGTTCAACGATTTCAGTTTGGCTACCGTTGTGTTGTATTTTACACTGATGCCGGAAAGCGTGTCCCCGCTTTTTACCATATAGGTTGCAGTCGAACCGGCACTACCGGATGACGTGCGCGGTACCGAAGCAGTAGAACTGCTGCCTGCTGGTACTTTTAATGTTTTCCCGGCATAAATCCGGTCAGATGACAGACCGTTCAGCGATTTCAGTTTGGCCACGGTTGTGCTGTATGTTTTGGCAATTCCGCTTAACGTATCACCGGATTTGATCGCGTACGTTGATGTTGCGGAAGAGGATGAAGCCGTTGCAGCCTCCACAGCAGAACCGGAAGAGCCTGAGACTTTTAAAACCTGGTTCGGCCTGATCAAATCGGATGATAAATGGTTTAAAGATTTCAAATTGCCGACAGATGTATGGTACTTCTGTGAAATTTTCCAAAGCGAGTCACCCCTTTGGACATTGTATGTCCGGGCAAACGCCTGGGAAGTAAATGTTGTGGTGAGAAGGGTTGTTGCAGCAACAGACAAGATTGTTTTCTTTTTCACACTCTTATGGCCTCCATTATTGAATTTTCTCTTTAAATATCATTCTAGCAAAATTTTTCCATTATGGCAGGCTTTTTTGGCAATTGAAAGGTAAAATAATCCTCCATTGTGAATAGAAGTGTTACCATTGCCCTAAAATATGGGATTTAATGGAAAAAATGATCGTTAAAATCACCATTCTGATTCGCTAATACCATCGCGGAACCGGCTGCCTGCCGCAGTCATTGTTTCAGCCAATATAGCAAAGAGAGGCTGCTGCACCTCTCTTTCATTTCATTTATGTATTTCATTCAGCTCGGCCGTTTTCTTGCGGAATTGTTCAGCATGATTCGTCGTTTCATCCAGCGTGCCGGCAATTTTTTGATGGTCAGATGTTAAACTTTCTATAGTTGCGGACATTTCTTCAAGGCTGGCAGATGTTTCCTGAATGATCGCGGCCAGTTCACTTGAAGCACCTTCAACTTCATGGGTTTGCTCTGTTACCTTTTTAGAAAGGAGGCCGAATTCTTTGAACTTATCTACCTGGCCAGTCAAAGTTTTTAAGAGTTTTCTGAAATAAGCTGTGACATTTTGGCTCGATTCCGCCGTTGTCAAAATTTGTGTGCTGCTTAGTTGCAGTTTGTCACGGGCAGCCGTATTGCTTTGATTCAGATCCGCCAAATTGCGGTTGATTTTTTCTGTTGTTTCATGTGTGGTTTCGGCCAGCCTGCGGATCTCATCGGCAACAATCGAGAACCCGCGCCCGGCCTCCCCTGCCCGAGCTGCTTCAATGGAGGCGTTCAAGGCCAGCAAATTGGTCTGTTCGGTAATTTGCTTGATGCTGTCAGTAAATGTATTGGTTTCTTCTACTTTTTGCGTTAAAATGGTGAAAGTATTATTCAATTCCATAATGGTATCCACCACATCACTGATTTCAAGTGTCAGGTTATCAACCGATTTTTCCCCGGACTTCGCGGCGTCCGCAGCTTCCTGTGATTCTTTTGTCAACTCATCGGACATTTGGGTGAGAAGTTCCATCGATTGCAAAGTATTTGCGGCGTTCCCGGCAATTTGTGTAATTTGTTCACTTTGCGAAATGCTGCCCTTTGAAATTTCATTAACAGCCGTTTTCATTTCATTTTCCGACTGCAAATTCGTCTGGATATGATCATTTACAGCGGAAACCTTATCTATAATCCCGGACATTTCCTGCTGGTAACGGGCACTTTGATCTTTCATCGTTTCAATCGTCTTTTCAATGGATAATAGAAAAGAAGACATTAAGTTTTTGTGCAAGTAAATCATGGCGTATAATAAAACAGCGGTTAAAAGATATAATAACAGTGTTGCCGGAAACAGGCTGTGCATGACAGCAGCATCTGATGATGGCATGAAATAACTGATCACCAGCTCTGCAAGGCCGAAAACCGCTCCAGTGAGGAAGAGGACTCTTTCAAACTGCATTGTCGTATAGGTCATGAAAAAGAATAAAATCAGCATGAAGGATACGCTGTTCTTCAGGAAAAGTACTTCATATAACCCGAAGAGATAGATCATGATGACGCTAACATAAGAAAACAGCCGGAACCGGTCCGCATGCTTTCGAACGGCCAGATAGAGTACAATCAGGATAATGGATTCTATCCCATACGATATCGCTACCCCGTTCGTTCGCCGGAAGATGGATTCAGCCAGAGCGGCCAGCAGGGAAATCAGTAAGATCGAGAACATCAATAGATTCTTTTTCCTTGCATTGTCTAATTTTAATTGTGTGATGATATCCACATCTGTAACCCCCAAAAAATGACTTTTATACTACATAATGTAACATAAAATGAGCCGGACTTCTTTTCTTTTTTCGAAAAAGTAGGAGATCTGTCGCATTTTGCGGAAAGTCTTCTGGAAATAGATATTGTATAATTAACAAAGTTAAGGAGGGAGTTTTCATGAAAAAAGTAATGCTTTTTGCATCTTTGCTGCTTGTATTTGCAGTGATCGCCGGTTGTGAAAAAAAGCCGACGCCGAATGAACGGATGTCAGCGTATGTCAAGCTGTGGAAACAGGGGGATTTTGCAAAAATGTATCAAAACTATGTTTCCACAGCGGCAAAGAAACAATATTCATCCGAAGATTACACAACCCGTTATAAGAAAGTGTACGGGGATTTAAATATCTCAAATGTTAAAGTTTCTTATCCCGCCCTGGAAAAAGACGACTACAAAAACAAAGATCAGGTGACGATCCCTGTCCATATTTCTTTCCAAACCGCAGCCGGGAATGTTTCATATAAAGACAAGGCTGTGCTCGTAAAAGAAAAAAGAGATAAAAAGGAAAACTGGTATGTCAATTGGAAGCCAAGCCTGATTTTACCGGGCTTGAAGAAAGGCGACACCATTAAATTATCCGAAGAAAATCCGGTGCGCGGCGAAATCCTTGACCGCAGCGGAAAAGGCCTGGCCGTAAATGGCGAGGCGTACGAAATCGGAATCATACCGGAGCAAATGTCCGGCGATAAAACAGCAGAGATCAAGCAGATTGCCAAGCTATTAGGCATCTCTGCCGATGAAGTTACACAAAAATTAAATGCATCATGGGTGCAGCCGAATTTGTTTGTCCCGATACAAAAAGTTTCCTCAAAAGACCGGGCATTGGCCAAAAAAGTAACAGCCCTTCCCGGCGTTTCTTCGCAAACCACGACAGTACGCGTCTATCCATACGGGGAAGCGGCTGCCCATTTAACCGGTTATACCGGGGCGATAACAAGCGAAGAACTGAAGCAGTTAAAAAATAAAGGTTATACGGCCGGCAGTGTGATCGGAAAACGCGGGCTTGAACAGCTCTATGATGAACAGCTGCGCGGTGAAGCCGGCGGTAAAATATATATTCAAAAACAGGACGGCAGCACATCCACCGTGGCTGAAAAAAAGGTCAAAAACGGCAAAACCATAAAGGTTGCGATTGATGCCGGCCTGCAGAAGAAAATATACAACCAGATGAAAGGGGAGGCCGGAACCGCTTCTGCGATCAATCCAAAAACCGGTGATGTACTCGCATTGGTAAGTTCGCCTTCGTTTGATCCTAATGATTTCATTCTGGGCCTGTCTGCGGACGCTTACCAAAAACTTGAAAAAGCCGCCAATCAGCCGCTCTTAAACCGGTTCGCGCTAACCTATGCACCGGGTTCCACCATTAAACCGGTGACAGGAGCAATTGCACTGGATACCGGGACAACGACAACAAGCGCAACCAAAACGATAACGGGCACTGCCTGGCAGAAAGATGCAAGCTGGGGCAGTTATAAAATTACCCGCGTCCATGCCAACAACAGCCCGGAAAATATGGAAAAGGCGCTCGTGTTATCAGATAATATATTCTTTGCACAAACAGCGCTTGATATTGGAAAGGAAAAGTTTGCGAAAGGATTGGAAAGTTTCGGCTTTGGTGAAAAAATTCCTTTTGACTATCCAATTAAATCGTCACAAATTTCTTCTAACGGCAAATTTGCAAGTGAGGTTCAGTTGGCAGATACCGGTTACGGCCAGGGCCAGATGCAAATGAACATTCTCCACTTGGCGTTCTCTTTCACGCCGTTTTTAAATCAGGGAAATGAGTTGAAGCCAAAGCTGCTTGCCGATGATCAAACAGAAATATGGAAGAAAAACGTGATCAAAAGGACAACCGCCGATTCAATCGCCACCATGATGCGAAAGGTGGTTACGGACCCGTCCGGAACTGCCCATGCAGCTGATATTTCCGGTGCAGCGCTTGCCGGGAAAACCGGAACAGCCGAGCTGAAAAAAAGTAAAACCGATACGAAGGGGAAAGAAAACGGCTTGTTTGTTGCATATGATACAAACCAGCAGGATGTGCTCGTTGCGATGCTGGTCGAAGATGTGAAGGGCCGCGGCGGCAGCGGGATTGCCGTAAAAAAAGTTTCCGCTTTATTCCGTTAAAAGGGTTGTCCCCGTTAAAAAAGCGGGGCAGCTTTTTTTGAAAAATAGTTACGGCCATGTCAAAAAAGGCCGATACGTGTAAAAATATCGGGGTTTTTCAACAATCGTTCAGGTTTGATGCGGATTATAAAACTCAGCATAAAAACGGATGCTTTTTCCCGGCATCCGTTTTTTTATGGGACATCGGCGATCCAATGATTTTGAACAAATCTAGCACCATGTTCTATGAAAAGCGAAAAAAAACGTGAAAAATAGTAGATTAGGCAAAATGTTAGTGGATAAAATGTCGGATAGCAATTATAATAGTAACAGTGAAATTAAAGTAAAGATTATGTTAAGATTTATTTAATAAAAACAGGGTACATTTATTCGTGGAAGAAAGTGAAACAGTTATCATGGACATTGCTTGAATAGCGGCTTCACGATATTTTTCATCCTTACTGGTTATGATAATTACCAAAGGGGGTAGACCTTTGACAGTCCTTACCTTGTTTATCTGCTTTCTGCTAACGCTTATAACAACGCCGCTAATTAAAAAACTGGCGATCCGGATTGGTGCGGTCGACATGCCGAACCAGAGAAAAGTCCATTTGAAAGTCATGCCCCGTTTAGGCGGGCTTGCGATATATATTAGCTTTATTGTCGGGGTAATGATTATCCGGCCGGACAATCCACACTCCCTTCCAATTCTATTGGGCAGCTTGATTATCGTGATCACGGGGATTATTGATGACATTAAAGAACTGACCCCCCGCATGAAATTGCTCGGACAACTCGCTGCTGCCGTTGTTGTAGTGATGAGCGGCATTCATGTTGAATTCATCAATCTTCCGTTCGGCGGCCAGCTGCAATTCGGGATATTCAGCATTCCGCTTACCATTCTGTGGATCGTTGGCGTTACGAATGCCATTAATTTAATTGACGGCCTTGATGGATTGGCTGCAGGCGTTTCGTCCATTGCGCTCCTGACGATTTCCGGCATGGCGATCATTATGGGCGATGTATACGTAACAGTGCTTGGCTTCATTTTAATGGTTAGTACATTAGCTTTCTTGTTTTATAATTTTTATCCGGCAAAGATCTTTATGGGCGATACCGGGGCTCTGTTTCTTGGCTATATGATTTCTGTGTTATCACTGCTTGGTTTTAAAAATATTACATTTATTTCCTTAATTATCCCTGTCATTATTCTTGGCGTGCCGATTTCCGATACGTTTTTCGCGATTATCCGCCGCCTTGTTAACAAACGGCCTTTGTCGGCGCCGGACCGTTCGCACCTGCATCACTGCCTGCTGCGCCTCGGTTTCTCGCATCGCCAAGTCGTACTGATCATTTATGCGATTGCAGCGATGTTTAGTCTGGCTGCGTTCATTTTCTCGATGGCAACCTTATGGGGATCACTCATTTTTATCGGTGTCATCTTAATTACGATCGAGTTGTTTGTTGAAAGCATTGGACTTATTGGCAAGGATTACAAGCCATTGTTAAATTTTATAAAAAACAGATCGTAAAAAAAGCCCGGCAGCAAACGGGATACCGAGTGCTGCCGGGATTTTTCGCTAGATGCGGGGGAATCGCGGCCACTGAAGGCCACTTTCGCTACCGGCCTGGCCGACATCTATCCAGCCAAATCTACAGGTTAACAAGCGAAAATCAATATTTATCTTGGACAATCCCGGAATGATCCTGTTCATATGCGCTGTTTATCAGTGAAGCCCAACTATCCGGACAACATCTTGATCGTTCAACATAAACAGGTTTTCATTCGACTTGTGTTTCAAGATAAAGGGATTCGCCTTCCGATATTTCGGCCTGTCCGTTCGTGAGGTTGGCCATCCATGTTTGGAAGGCTGCTTTTTCATCTTCCACAACATATGTAACCATTTCCACCTGTTCAAGATAAAGAATTTCCTTCAGCTGGTAAGGCGAATGGTGCAATGCATTTTCCACTTTTCCGAGCCATGAATAATCCAATTTTGTATGGAAAGTGGTGACCAGCGTTCTTTTCACAACACCGGCTGCCTTGATTCCTTCTGCAGCGGATTTGCTGTAGGCACGGATGAGCCCGCCTGCCCCCAGCTTAATGCCGCCAAAGTAGCGGGTGACAACGATCACTGTATCTTTCAGTCCCTTTTTCTTCAAAACTTCCAGAATCGGAACACCTGCTGTTCCTGCCGGCTCCCCGTCGTCACTAGTCTTTTGGGTGAGGTCTTGCTCGCCGATCATATAGGCAGAACAATTGTGGTTTGCATTCCAGTGTTCTTTTTTTACCGATTGGATGAATGAAATTGCCTCTTCCTCTGTTTCGGCTCTTTTTACATGGGCGATAAATCTGGATTTTTGAATGACAATTTCATGCGTCCCTTCGCCCTTCATGGTCAAATATTCTTTTAACATGGCTGCCTCCTGTCATACCTCTGATTCCTGTATTTCCCCCATTATATCATGCGTAAAAAACAGTGTTCTCACTTTTTCACAGGCCTGGTCGCTTATTCCGTGCGATGGAGGCTGTCTTTTCCTGTTTCTTCCCGGACATCCTTTTCCAGCGCGATAACTTGGGAAAATAGTACCATTATCAAGCCTGGAATCATTTTAAATATAGTATAATGCCCGTTTTCGCGGTACAATAGGGTTAAAGTGTGTCTGTAAGATGAAATGCGTAAATATTTGCCCATGATGAAACCAGCTCCATTTTACATGCATCATCCGAAACGGTTACGACGCTTTATTTTTACATTTGCACGATTTTTGGGGGAAATAGCATGACATTAAAGACATTCGATTCCAAAGCACTGGACACCATTCTCGAAAAAATGATTTCCGCAGTAGAAGAAAGCAAGCATGAAATCTTTGAAATTGGCGAACAGTGCCGGCAGGATTATGAATCACTTGTAAAAGAACTGGAAGAAATTAAAACAACGGTTTCTGTTGTTATCGACCAAACAGACGAACTGGAAACCAAATCGCGTTTTGCAAGAAGGCGGCTCGCTGAAGTCAGCCGGCATTTCCATGATTTTTCCGAACAGCAGGTAAAAGAAGCTTATGAACAGGCACATATGATCCAAACGCAGCTGTCCATGAACCGGCAGCGTGAAATCCAGTTGCGTAACCGGCGGAACGAATTGAAACGCCGGTTGTACGCGTTGAAAAATACCATTGAACGTGCCAACCATCTTGTTTCGCAAACGACTGTCGTGCTGAACTATTTGACGAGCGATTTGCGCGACATCAGCGAAGCAATGGAAGATGCCAGACATAAGCAGGAATTCGGTCTCCGGGTCATTGAAGCACAGGAAGAAGAGCGGAAGCGTATTTCCCGGGAGATTCATGACGGCCCGGCGCAACTGCTTGCCAATATGCTGCTTCGCTCTGACCTGGTAGAAAAGGTCTACCGTGAACGCGGCGTTGATGAAGCCCTTATCGAGATTCGAAGTTTAAAAGAATTGGTGCGCGATTCTCTAAAAGAAGTCCGGCGCATCATTTATGACTTACGGCCCATGGCTTTGGACGATCTCGGGTTAATTCCGACCCTCAAAAAATACTTGTCTACCACCGAAAACTATAATCAGAATGTCATGATTTCATATACACATCTGGGTGAAGAAAAAAGGCTGCCCACCAATTATGAAATTGCGCTGTTCAGACTGGTCCAGGAATCGCTTCAAAATGCCCTCAAACATGCGAAAGCAACCAAAATTATTGTAAAAACGGAACTGCGAAAAAATGCTTTTATCGCCATTGTGAAAGATAACGGTGTCGGTTTTGATGTAAACGAGGTAAAAGAAGGTTCTTTCGGCATTGTTGGCATGAGAGAACGGGTCAGTCTTTTAAATGGGGAAATTACGTTCCATTCAAAAATGGGGGCAGGCACATTAGTGGTCATTCAAATCCCATTTTAAAGAGATAAAGGAGGAGGCGAGCGAGTATGAAGACAAAGATCGCAATTATTGATGACCATCAATTATTTCGAGAGGGTGTCAAACGCATACTGGAATTTGAAAAAAATTTTGAAGTGGTCGCCGAGGGAGAAAATGGCGGCGAGGCACTGGATATTATCGCTGAATACCATCCGGATGTTGTACTGATGGATATCAATATGCCGTATCAAAACGGGATAATGGCGACAAGAAAGCTGGTGAAAGCCTATCCCGACACAAAAGTAATCATCCTCTCGATCCACGATGATGAAAGCTATGTATCACATGCCTTGAAATCAGGCGCCACCGGATACCTGCTGAAAGAAATGGATTCCGATGCCCTGATTGAGGCAGTGAAAGTGGTGGCGGACGGCGGATCCTATCTCCACCCGAAAATCACACATAATTTGGTAGAAGAATTCCGTAAACTGTCCAACCGCTATACTTCAGGCGGGGCGTACCGGCAGTCTGAACTGGTCAGGCCGCTTCACATCCTGACGCCGCGCGAATGTGAAGTACTTCAGCTGCTGGCGGATGGAAAAAGCAACCGGGCAATTGGAGATTCCCTTTACATAAGCGAAAAAACAGTCAAAAATCATGTCAGCAGTATCCTGCAGAAAATGAAAGTCAATGATCGGACACAGGCTGTTGTGACCGCCATAAAAAACGGATGGGTTGAAGTCCGCTAAGAAAAACCTTGGAGATCCCGACACGGTTTCCAAGGTTTTCAATTCGAATCGGCCATCTTTTTTTCAAAAATGGGTATTCCTGATTGAAAGCGGCCTTGCGTTTCTATAAAATGGTTGGTAACCGGATACAGGAGAAATGATCCAGCACCAGTCTCCATACAGAAAGGAAAGCGGGAGCTGGAAACCCGCCTCCGCCAAGGTATGGAAGACGCGGCCGGCTTTTTTTACTATATAAAGTGAACTTATGTTTTTACATCAATCAATTTGCATGATTATTACTTTTTCAGCAGGCAACAGAGTAGCAGTGTTTCGTCCATTTTATATAAAATGGACAGTATGATTGGCGAAAAAATAGAGAAGAAAGAAAATGGAAGGGAGAGGGGAAAATGCGAACGGCGATTGTAACTGACAGTACGGCCTATATTCCAAAAGAAATCCGCAAACAGCTGCACATCCACATGATCCCTTTAAATGTTATCATAAACGGAAAATCTTACCGGGAAGAGATTGATATGACGGCGCAGGAATTTTTTGAGCAAATGCGCAACCTGAAGCAATTGCCAACATCTTCCCAGCCGGCAATCGGAGAATTTGTCCAGCTTTTCGAAGAACTGGCGAAAGATTACGATGCGATCATCAGCATCCATTTGTCGAAAAAAATCAGCGGCACGTACCAGGGGGCGGTAACAGCCGGCGAAATGGCAGACGGCGTAAAAGTATATCCGTTCAATTCCGGCTGGAGCTGTATGGCACAGGGCTTTTATGCGATCGATGCGGCGAAAATGGCGCTTGAAGGCAAAGACCCGGAAAAAATACTTGCACGGTTGGAAGAATTAAAAGCTTCGACACAAGCCTATTTCATGGTCGATGATTTATCGCATCTTCAGCGCGGCGGACGTTTGACGGGTTCACAAGCGGTCATCGGCAGCCTGTTGAAAATCAAACCGCTGCTTACTTTTGTCGATGATGAAATTGTCCTGTTTGAAAAAATCCGCACCCAGAAAAAAGCGTTAAACCGTATTTTTGAAATCCTCGGCGAAGATGTTGCCAAAGGGCGGCCGTTGAAGTCATCGATTATCCATGCCAACCGTGAAGAACAGGCACTTGAAATCAAGGATGAACTGGAAAAAAGATACCCGCAAGTAGACTTTTCGATCAGTTATTTCGGCCCGGTGATTGCCACCCATTTAGGGGAAGGCGCAATCGGGATCACCTGGATGCTGAAGTAAGACAAGCACTTGAAGAAGGGTAAACAGCAGTTTTCAATATTATATACACAGGTAGACAAGCACATACTTTTTGGTATATAATTCTTCTATGGAAAAACTATACAGAATGAATGAAGCCGCAGCAATATTAGGTGTAACCGTAAAAACACTTCAAAGATGGGACAAAGACAATAAAGTAACGTTTA
>NZ_KB894015.1 GCF_000374345.1 Heyndrickxia acidiproducens DSM 23148 | reverse complement strand
CATCGGCGACAGGCAACTGAGCCGGTTCCAATGAAGTCCGCGCTTTGACTTCATGGGGCCGGACCAGTTGACCCCGAGCCGATAGCGCCCGCAGCCAGACAAATAAAAGCGGAGGGCGCTTGCCCATCGGCAGCCAAAGAAAAGCCGGTGAATTTTGCATTGGCCCATACACAAATGGCCGTTTATCCCATACAATGGAACCAGGCCGAAAAGAAACCTTTAAGCAAATGTAAAAGATTAGCCATACCCGTGCCATTTCATCATGGTAAAATAGAAACATCTCGTTATTTAATGGAGGAGCATAATGAAAAAGAAGATTTGCTTATTATATGGCGGAAAATCTGCTGAACATCAAGTGTCCTTGCAAACCGCAAAAGCTGTTATACAAGCATTGGACCATGAAAAATTCGATATACATCCCATCTTTATTACAAAGGAAGGAAATTGGGTCAAAGGGCCGCTTTTAACCGGGCCTGTTGAAAATGTAAAACAACTGGAATTCCACGAAGGACAACACATCGCACCCAACGCATTGTCCGCCCCCATTTCAGACGGGGAAAAAGGATATGATGTAATCTTTCCGCTGCTGCACGGACCGAACGGGGAAGACGGGACAGTTCAGGGTATGCTGGAGCTATTAAATCTTCCGTATGTCGGAAATGGGGTCCTGGCGTCTTCTGCCGGCATGGATAAAGTCATTATGAAAAATCTATTTGCGCAAGCCGGGCTTGACCAGGTCAAATATGTTTCCTTTATCCGCAGTACATGGGAAAAACAGCCGGAAGAATGTTTCCGGGAAACCGAAGAAATGACAGGGTATCCTTGTTTCGTGAAGCCGGCCAATCTTGGTTCCAGCGTCGGCATCAGCAAATGCACAAACCGTGCCGAACTGGAAGCGGCTTTTAAAGAAGCCTTTCATTTCGACAGGAAAATTATTGTTGAAGAGGGAGTCACTGCCCGCGAAATTGAATTGGGTGTGCTTGGGAATGATGATCCGAAATGTTCCGTTGCCGGCGAAATCGTAGCCAAAAAGGATTTTTATGATTATAAAGCAAAATACGAAGACGGTGATACGGCCCTGATCATCCCGGCTGAGATTTCAGAAGCGGTTTACGGGAAACTAACCGCTTCCGCCATCAAAGCATTTAAAGCATTGGACTGCTCAGGGCTGGTGCGCGCTGACTTCTTCGTGACAAAAGATGAAAGAGTCATTATCAATGAAGTCAATACGATGCCCGGTTTTACGCCGGTCAGCATGTTCCCGCTGCTTTGGAAGCACACGGGGCTTGATTACCCGCAGTTGATTGAAAAACTGGTTGAACTCGCGCTGGAAAGGCATGCCGAAAAACAACAGATCAAATATACATTGTAAGAGTGGACGGAACCATGCCAACATGGTTTCCGTTCTGTTTTTCAGGGAAAAACGGATTTGATTTTCAAAACTGATCCAAAGTATAATCCTGTATGTGGCAGGTGCTGGACAAAATTTAAGGGGGCGCTAAACAGAATGATCAGGCGAACCATTCAGGAAATAGCGGAGATGATCCATGCCGAAAATGCGGCGGATTTGAAGAATAATCAAAGTATTGTGCAGGGAGTCTGTATCGATACAAGGAAAATTGCAGACGGGAACTTGTATATACCGCTGAAGGGAAGACATACGGACGGCCACCAATATGTCGGGGATGCAATCCGGAAAGGGGCTGCCGCTTCACTATGGCAGAAAGATGTTCCCAATCCGCCGGCGCATCTTCCGCTCATTATCGTGGAAGACGTGCTCAAAAGCCTGCAGGAACTGGCAAACCGTTACCGCAGCCAGCTCCGTGTAAAGGTAGTCGGCGTGACAGGAAGCAACGGCAAGACAACGACAAAAGATATGGTGGCTGCTGTTTTGGCGCAAAAATATAAAGTCCAAAAAACAGAGGGCAATTTTAATAATCACCAGGGCCTGCCGTTAACGATCCTTTCATTGGATGAAGATACGGAAGCTGCTGTCATTGAAATGGGAATGAGCGCGAAAGGGGAGATTTCCCTCTTAACACGGATTGCACGCCCGGATATTGCGGTAATTACAAATATCGGAGAAGCACATATCCAAAATTTAGGGTCCCGGGAAGCCATCGCGGATGCCAAGCTGGAGATTACGGAGGGGCTGCCTGAAAACGGTTTGCTGATTTACATCGGTGACGAACCGCTGTTACAAGAACGGGTACCGAACATCAAGGGAATCCGTACGAAAACATTCGGCAGGCAGAAGAGCAACGATTTGTATCCAATCAGCATCACGCAAAATGATGAAGGAAGTACTTTTAAAACAAATGCAACGGAAAAGGCGGAATTTTATTTGCCGGTACTGGGCGAGTATAATGTCATCAATTCGCTGGCGGCCATTTTAGCGGGCCGTGAACTCGGCCTTTCTTTTCAAGAAATCAGAACCGGGCTGGGAAACGTGAAGCTGACGGCTATGCGGATGGAGATGGCAGAAGGGATTCAGGGTTCAAAAGTGATCAATGATGCTTATAATGCCAGCCCGACGTCAATGCGTGCGGCCATCCGCCTGGTTGAACAATTGAAGGGTGCAGGCAGGAAAATTCTGGTCCTCGGAGATATGCTTGAACTTGGCGAAAAGGAAGAGGATTTCCATACAGAAATCGGCCGCGGGTTGAATCCGCATGATATCCAGTACGTGTTTACATATGGCAGGCTGGGCCGCTTTATTGCGGACGGTGCCAAAACGGTTTTCCCGGACGGCCGCGTTTTGGCCTTTGATGACAAGTCCAGGCTGATTGCGGTGCTAAAAGAAAACATTGAAGCAAATGATGTCATTTTAGTAAAAGCATCACGCGGCATGCAGCTGGAAGAAGTGGCAAGGGCGATTACGGTTCAGAAATGAAAAAAGAGCGGGGGGCGAACCCCGCTCTGTTATTTTTCACAAAGGTAGATTGCGGCTTCATAAGGGCGGAACAAAGTGCTGCCTTTTGTATCTTCATAATTGGAAAGAAGCAGTTTCCAGTTTCCTTCCGGTTTCTCAAAATGAACTGTATTTTCACTGATGTTGGCAGCGACCAGCAGCTTCTCTTTTCCGGTTTCCCTCGTATATACGAATAAATGCGGATGGTCAGGCAGGAGCAATTCATATTTGCCGTCCACAAACACATCGTAAGTATGGCGCAGCCGGATCAATGCCTGATAATAGTGGAAAATGGAATTTTGGCTGGCCAAATCTTTCGCCACGTTTATTTCCGGGTAGCGCGGATTGACCTTCAGCCACGGGGTCCCGGTTGTAAAGCCGGCATTCGGGCTGTCATCCCATTGCATCGGTGTCCTTGCATTGTCGCGCCCTTTTTTGCGGACTGCTTTTAAAAATTCCGCTTCTGACATCACTTGATCCTCTATGACCAGTTCCTGATAGGCATTGCGGATTTCCACATCATCATAATCTTTTAATTCGAAATCGGCGTTCACCATGCCGATTTCTTCCCCCTGGTAAATATAGGGCGTCCCTTTCAATCCGTGTAAAATTGTCGCGAACGCTTTCGCACACGCAATGCGGTAAT
Source organism: Heyndrickxia acidiproducens DSM 23148 (assembly GCF_000374345.1). Classification (GTDB taxonomy): domain Bacteria; phylum Bacillota; class Bacilli; order Bacillales; family Bacillaceae_C; genus Weizmannia; species Weizmannia acidiproducens. The sequence continues at coordinate 30,523 of NZ_KB894015.1, read as the reverse complement.
TCGTATCATTTCCCCAGCGGGACACAACGCGCGCCTGGTCGTGGTTTTCAAAATAAAGCGCATTCCAGCCCGTGCCTTCCAGTTCGTACTGCCAGCGTGATAAAGTTTGTTTCAGCTGCAGGAGGTCAAACGGCTTTAATGCCCATTTGCCGGCCCGGCTTCCTTCCTGCCCATCCACATCCATATGCTCAAAGTTGAAAATCATATTGAGTTCATGCGAATCCGGCCCTGTATATTGCTTAGCGGCTTCCACGTCCGAACCGATCGCTTCCCCAACGGTCATACAGTCATACTTGGACAGTACTTCGCGGTTCATTTCCTTGACAAATTCATGCAGGCGCGGCCCGTTTGCGTGATATTTGCCAATGCCGTATTTCTGCCCGTCTTTGAGCTCGTAATCGGGAAAATCGGTAAATTTTGAAATCGAGCCAATCACGTCCATACGCCAGCCGTCCACGCCTTTTTCCATCCAGAACGTCATCATATCATATACTTCTTTACGGACTTTTTCATTTTCCCAGTTCAGATCCGGCTGCTTCTTTGTAAAATAATGCAGATAGTACTGGCCCGTTTTTTCATCAAATTCCCACGCGGAACCGGAGAACATCGAGCCCCAATTGTTCGGCGGGGTGCCATCCGGTTTCGGATCTTTCCAAAAATAATAATCCCGGTACGGGTTGTCTTTTGACTTCCTGCTTTCCACAAACCAGGCATGTTCGTCAGATGTATGGTTGACAACGAGATCCATGACAATTTTCATTCCGCGTGCATGTGCTTCTTGAAGGAGCCGGTCCATGTCCTCATTGGTGCCGAACATGGCATCAATTTTGCGGTAATCACGGATGTCATAACCATTGTCATCCTGCGGCGAATCATAAACAGGGCTGATCCAGATGCAATCAATCCCGAGTTCTTTCAAGTAATCAAGCTTTTCGATGATGCCCTGTAAATCACCGATCCCATCGCCATTTGAATCGTAAAAACTGCGCGGGTAAATTTGATAGACAACTGCCTTCTTCCACCATTCTGTCATGATCGTTCATACTCCTTTGTATACGTATTTGTTAAATGGATGAATGCTCCATATAACTGCAGTTCCAGCGGTTCCCCTTCAAGTAAAGAAATGGTGATCTGCTTTTGGTTGACTTTTACTTCGAGCAGGCGGTTCCGGTAATTGATTTTAAATGCATATGCCTGCCAATCCTTTGGCAAAAACGGCGCGAATGACAACGTTTCATGGAACGTGCGCATACCCGCAAATCCGTGGACAATGGCAAGCCAGCTGCCAGTCATCGATGTGATATGGAGCCCATCTTCTGTGTCATGGTTGTAATTATCCAAGTCAAGCCGCGATGTCCGCTTATATAATGCCACCGCTTTGTCTTCTTTCCGGAGTTCGGCCGCGAGTATGGCATGAACACAAGGGGAAAGGCTTGATTCATGGACGGTCAGCGGCTCGTAAAATTCGAAATGGCGTCTCTTTTCTTCTATAGTAAACTCATCATTGAAGAAATAAAAGCCCTGCAGTACATCGGCTTGTTTAATATAGCAAGAGCGCAGGATCCGGTCCCAGGACCAGTTCTGGTTAAGGGGCAGGTCTTTTTTCGGAAGCGCGCTGGCCGGGCGGATCGGTTTATCCAGAAAATTATCCTGCTGCATATAAATGCCCAATTCTTCATCGTACGGAAAATACATTCTATCGATAATATCCTGCCATTTGTCCAACTCTTCTTCGGTAACATGAAGTGCCAGCCTTTTTTCATTGCTGATATAGTCGAGCACGGATATTGTATATTTTAATGTCCAGACAGCTATCCGGTTTGTATACCAGTTGTTGTTGACATTATTCTCATACTCATTCGGGCCTGTGACGCCATGGATCATATATTTTTGCTTCCGTTCCGAAAAGTGGACGCGGTCCGCGAAAAAGCGGCTGATCCCGACAAGGACGTCAAAGCCGTATTGGTCGATATAGGCTTTGTCCCCAGTATAGTTGACATAATTATAAATCGCATAGGCAATGGCACCATTGCGGTGAATCTCTTCAAATGTGATTTCCCATTCATTATGGCACTCAGTCCCGGTAAATGTCACCATCGGATATAAGGCGCCTTTTAAACCGAGCTTTCCCGCATTCTCATACGCCTGCGGCAACTGGTGGTAGCGGTAAAGCAACAGATTGCGCGTGACTTCCGGTGACGCCACGGATAAATAGACTGGAACTGCGTAGGCTTCTGTGTCCCAATACGTTGCGCCGCCGTATTTTTCTCCGGTAAAACCTTTCGGGCCAATGTTAAGACGGGGGTCATCCCCGTAGTAGGTCGAAAACAGCTGAAAAAGGTTAAAACGAATTCCTTGCTGGGCTTCCGTATCGCCCGTAATCCGGATATCCGCTTTTTCCCAGCGCTTCTGCCAGGCTGCCGCATGTTCGGCGCAGAGCTCGTCATAACCGCTCTCCAATGCCTGGGCGAGCAATTCGTATGAACGGTTTAGCAGCACATCCTGTTCGTAATCGCGGCTGGTCGTTACGGCTGCCAATTTATCCAGGGTGACGGACTCATTTTCACCTAATTCCTTGTTATAGATCTGTTCTGCATAGAGGGTAGCGCTTTGATTCGAAACATAGCGGGCTGTCGTTGCCACGCCCATTGCCGCCGCGATCGTGAAACGCGGAACACCAAACGGGTTATCGATGGTCTGTGTCACAATGGCTGCATGCCGGCTGTTGGCTTCCGATTGGATTTCTGTCCAGAACACATCGTCATAATTGGCATCTTCATTTTTCACATTGCCATCCAAATAAGGAAGCAGCGTGATGGCCGCGGGATGGCCGAGATTGGTCGCGCGGAACCGGAACGCGGCAATTTCCTTATTGACAATGCTGAAAAAGCGTTCAAATTCTATTTTTACTTTTTTACCTGACTTCTCCACAATATAGGAGTGGCGCAAAACAGCATGCTTCATATCGAGCTCAAGCTGAAACTGTTCCAGCGGGTCGAGGTAAAGGTCAACTTCTTCTTTATCGATCCAAACCCTTAATCCGGCCAGGTTCACCGCGTTAATGACCTTGCCGAAGTAATCGGGATAACCGATTTTCCACCAGCCGACCCTGGTTTTATCCGGATACCAGACCCCTGCAAGATAGGTGCCCTGATGATGGTCACCGGTGTAGGATTCCTCGAAATTTCCGCGCATCCCCATATAGCCGTTGCCGAGAGAAGTGATGCTTTCCTGGAGCCGGATATGCTCGCGGTGAAGTTTTGTTGTTTTTAAAGTCCAATCATCGACATCGAAAAGCCGGTTGTAATGCATAAGAGAACCTCCTCATTGACATTCTTTGTGCTTTCGTACTGGCATATCTTCCGGTTGAAATTTTGTCTTGAAAAATATCAACGCAATGATCAAAACCATTCCCAAAGATTGGATCATCATGAAACCTGCAGGATCCGTACGGGCAAAGCCGGCAAGCATGGCCGCGATGGATGGAATCCCGGCAGCAAACAGGACAATTGATACGGCTTGTTTTAGCGAGCGGATTCCGGAAAAACCGGAGAACCGGGTCAGCCATAAGATGAATGCGCAAGCCCCCATCAGGATCAGGTTGCTCAACCCCAGTAATACAAAAGCCAAACCTGATAAAAGTGGGATTAAGATGACTTGATATTGCTGATACCAAAGCGCAGCAGCCCATGCCGCCAAGTCATCTGCATTGCGGATCACTTGTTTTTCCTGCTGTCTCGGGTACTGTACAGTAAACCCAAATCCGTTTTGATCGGCCAGGGTCAACTGCTTTTTTTGTAAAATCAATGCATTTTCGAAGCCTTTTACTTTTTTGTGATAACGGTCTCCTGAGATTGAAACCGGCTGTCCCGGATTTATGGCCAGCAATGTTTGCTTGTTTTTTATTGTAACCGGGCGATTGGCCTCAAGCATTCCATTTTGAATAGAAATGGCGGCGGGCTCCCCATTATATTGATTGTTGACCGCCTCATTTAAATTGGGTGCAATCCGGCTGAGGGGCAGGCTGTCCATGCGGGCAAACGACAGGGAAACAGGCGCCACCAGACAGGCGGTTAAAAACAAAAACACAATGATGATATTCCACCAGCTTAAGGCGTTTCGATTGTGAAACATCTTAGCCGGTGAATATAAATGGCTAAAATAATTGGCTGGAAATTTATGAATCTGTTCCATACTGTATCCCACACTTTGCTATCGTATAATGAACCAGGTGCCAGCTGGTTTTAAAAAGCCGGATCTCAACCTTTCGTACCGCCGGAAGTAAGCCCGGAGACGAAATTCTTTTGCAGGAAGAAAAATAAAATACAAATGGGGAGGGCGGCTAAAATGGCACCGGCTGCAAATAAAGCGACTTTCTGCTGCTGCGGATTGGAAATGAATTGCTGCAGCCCGACTGCGATCGTTAAATGCTCAGGTGTCCGCAGCAAAAATTTAGCAAGCAGGAAGTCCCCAAACGGCCCCATAAATGCCCATAAAGCCTGGACGGCCAGCATTGGCTTAACAAGCGGCAGGATAATTTGCCAAAACACACGCAGATGGCCGGCACCGTCAATTCTTGCGGATTCGTCCAGATCGCGCGGCACTGTGTCAAAGTAGCCTTTCATCAGCCAGGTATTCATCGGAATGCCCCCGCCCACATAAATAAGCGTTAAGAACCAGTAAGAATCAAGCCCGTTTAAAATCATTGCCAGCACATAAAAAGCAGTCAGGGCCGCCATCGTTGGAACCATTTGAATAATCAGGAAGAAAATGAGGCTGTATTTTCTGCCTTTAAAACGGTAGCGGCTGTATGTGTAGCCGGCAAGTGTCACAATAACGACCTGCAAAACCATCGTGGCGATGGCAATAACCAGCGTATTTTTATACCAATCGAGATAAAACGTATCAGTGAAAAGCCTGCTGAAGTTATCCAGCGTCCATGCCGAATGCAGATCAAGCCGGAATGAGACGATATTGGATGCCCGGAAAGCGGAAGATGCCGTAATAAGTAACGGATACAAAATCATGATGCTAAGGATAATCAAAAAGGCATAGGTGAAAAACCGGTTCCAAAACCGGGTGAATTTTTGGCTTTTGATGAATTCTCTCATCTTACATCATCTCCTCATTACCGAAAGCATTGGTTTTCTTGAAGGCGGCCAGGGAAAAAGCAATGACAATAAACGAAATCATGAGTGTAATCGCAGCTGCCATCGCATATTGCGGTGAAGTGCCGGTCGTCAGCTTGTAAATCCACGAGATCAGAATATCTGTAGAACCGGCACCGGCGCCGACGCTTCCCGGCCCGCCATTATTAAATAAGTAAATGATGGAGAAATTATTGAAATTAAACGTGTACTGTGTAATCAAAACAGGTGCGGTTGCAAATAAAATCATGGGCAGTGTAATCCGGCGGAACTTTTGCCAAAAGTTTGCACCATCAATCCGTGCCGCCTCATATAAATCACCCGGGATTGATTGCAGCACACCCGTAACCATGACATAAATATAAGGAAACCCGAGCCATGTCTGGATCATAATTAACGCAATTTTCGTCCAAAACGGATCCGTTTTCCACGATACCGCGGCGAGATCAACCAGCGGCAAGTGGTTTAAGAGCGGAATGACCTGGGCATTGATGGCGCCAATGCTGTCATTGAACATGTTGGAAAAGCTCATGATCGTGATGAACGCCGGCACAGCCCATGGCAAAAGGAATATGATGCGGAAGATTTTTTTGCCTTTAATAAAATCCTGGTTCACCACAACTGCTGTTAAAATGCCAAGGATGATTTGGCAGGTCGTGGCGCATAAGGTCCAAATCACAGTCCAGCCAAGTACACTCATAAAAGTTGCACGGTAAGAGCTGAGCGAGAAAATATTCAGGAAATTATTTATGCCAACCCAGTCAATAAGCCGAAAAGGCGGAATATGGAAGAAATCATAATTGGTAAAAGCAATGAACAATGTTACAAGAACCGGGAAAATGATGACAAATGTCATCGCGATATAAGCCGGAATGGTTAATAGATAAGGAAAACCGGACTCCCATGCATTTTTTAAAATGGAACGCGCGGTCGTGTTGGCTTTTCCGGTAGTATTCCAAAGTTTGGCGACGCGCCGGGCGTCATAAATATTTAACAAGTAAAATGCCAAAAAAACGATGGTTACGATCATTTGCAGGGTACCCTCAATCAAAAGAAAAAGGGAGTGGTCCACCCTTGGTACAGAACCTAATGTGATAAAGCCGTTTAAGGCAGGAATGCCGGCAACAACCATTTGAATGATGAATAAGCAGAAGATTGCCAGGAAAACAATCCCTTTAAAGGGCTGTTGGTTATAAAATTGGCCGCAGCCCGGAATGACCGATAGCAAGCCTGCTTTACGGACATCTTTCAACTTTTGAAGTTGTGTTTCCATTTGACTCCCCTCGATTCTCTAAATGGTTAAAAATAGTGCTGAAACCATTTTAAAATCAGGTGGAGAGGATTCTCCACCCGGTCTGTTTTGCGCATGATTATTTATTGGAGTATTTTTCAGCAATATTGTTTTTGATTGTTTTTACAGCTGCATCTGCTGCCTGCTGCGGTGTTTTCTTGCCAGAAGCGGCGTCATACATAGTCGACTCCATACCGGTCCAGACTTCAGCCATTTCCGGGATGTTTGGCATTGGCTGTGCCGATTTGTATTGCTCGATTACAGCTGTTGTCAGCTCATCCTTTGTAGCCTTCGATTTTGCCCGGGCTGTGTTATTTGCAGGAATTTCTTTGTAATCTTTATAGAATTGATAGTTGTTGGCAGAATTGGTGACGTATTTGATCCATTTCTTTGCCAATTCCGGTTCATTCGTATAGTTGGAAGCAACCCAGCCTTTCCCGCCGGCAAATGCTGCATATTCTTTACCGTTTGGAAGTGCCGGGATCGAAGCAACGCCGTAGTTTACTTTTGCTTTGGTATAATTGGCTGCAGACCAGGGCCCGTCAATCACTGCCGCTGCTTTTCCTTTAGAGAATGCTTCGGCTACAAAATCCCCGGAGCTTTTTGTGTCTTTCATGCCTTTAGGCCATATATCCTTAAACCAGTGTGTTGCATATTGAATGGCTTGTACGGATCCTGCGTTATTTAATCCGATGTCCTTCGTATTCGTGCCGTTATCCCCAAAGACATAACCGCCGTAACCGGCCAGTAATCCGTAAGCATAATAGAAATCAGTCCATTTCACTAAAAATGCAGTAGATTTTCCGGATTCGGATGCGAAATCGTATTTGCTGTCCTTCGTCAGTTTTTCCAGGTCAGCAAAAGTTTTTGGCGGGGAAGAGATTAAATCTTTGTTATAGTAGAGTACGAGCGTTTCGATGACAAACGGCACGCCGTATACTTTGTTGTCAATCGTAACCTGGCGCTGGTCTTTTGCATCATAGCTGCTGATATCTTTTTTGTTCAATGGAAGCAGGTGGCCTTGCTGCCCAAGGCCGCCAATCCGGTCGTATGACGCCATCATGACATCAGGGGCTTTTCCGGCCGGCCCATCCAATGACAATGCTTCCAGCTGGTCGAACATTGGTTTTTTGACGACCTTCACTGTGACGTTATTTTGTTTTTCAAAGTCTCCTTTTATGCTGTTAATATAGCTGGCATAGGATTCTTCCACTGAAACGGTGAGTGTTTTTTTGCCTCCATTGCCGGTGCTGTTTGTTTTTTTGGAGCCCCCGCACGCAGCAAGCGCCGTGGCCATTCCAAGGACAAGTGTGAGCAACATGAGTTTCTTTAAGACTTTCATTCAATTAACCTCCCTTTTTTGTTATGCTTTTATTATATTCGTCTTTAGAAAGCGTTTACAATATCAATTTTCCTGTTACCGGTAACAAAATAATCCCCCGCCGGCATATCCGGCGGGGGAGAGGCTTTCACATAAAGTATGGACTAACTTGGCGGAAAAACAGGGGCGGTGAACAGCCCAAGAGAAAACGGCATGAATCTATCGGGCTGGCAGGGCGCCGTGCCGGCAGCCATGCTATAATTCAATCGCAACAAAGTCCTGCGCCGGGAGAACAAGATTGCCTGTATCAAGCTTTCCGTCTCCCAGGACGGTTCTTGCGGATTGAGGATGTTCAACGTGCAGTTCCGGCCACGGGATGGATTTTTCTGAATCCGAACGGTTAAAGACGAACAAAAGCGTATGGTCTTCGCCTTTTCGTAAAAAACCCACAAGTTGCTGATGATTATCCACCTTCAGCCAGTCCAGTTCTCCGTAAGTCAGGGTATGCTGATACTGTTTGCGGAATTGGATCAGCTTTTTCGTGAAGGCAAGCATATCGCGGTCCTGTTTATCTTCTTCCCAGATCATGCATTTGCGGCAGAGCGGATCCCCGCCGCCATCCATACCGACTTCGGTACCATAATAAAGGCATGGCGAGCCTGTGTGGGCGAACATAAATCCGAGCGCAAGCTTCACTTTCTTTTTATTGCCGCCGCAGCGGGTTAAGATCCTTGGGGTGTCATGGCTGTCAAGCATGTTGAACAGAACCTCATTATTCGACTGCATATAATGCATAAACTGCTGGTTGATGCTGTGTACCATTTTTTCAGCCGTTATTTTTTCATCCACAAAGTATTCAATGATGGTTTGTGTGAATGGATAATTCATGACTGAATGGAATTCGTCGCCCAAAAGCCAAGGCCGGGCATCATGCCAGATTTCACCGAGTATATAAAGATCCGGATTTTCTTTTATCACCGCTTTGTGGAACTTTTTCCAAAACGCATGATCGACTTCATTGGCAACATCGAGACGCCAGCCATCAATATGGAATTCGCGGATCCAGTATGTGGCGATATCGAGCAGGTGCTTTTGCACTTCCGGGTTTGCTGTGTTCAATTTCGGCATGCTGGTTGTAAATGCGAATGTATCAAAAGAAAGCGTATCTTTGCCGTCAATATTCCCATTTTCGCCTTCCCGGACCGGAAAAGAGTGGATATGAAACCAGTCTTTGTAGTGTGACTTTTCCCCATTCTTCAGCACATCCTGCCACTGTGCCGAATGCTTTCCAATATGATTGAAAACAGCGTCAAGCATCACTTTGATCCCGCGCTTATGGGCTTCTTCGACAAGCTTGCGAAACGTTTCCTTATCGCCAAAATGCGGGTCAATTGAAAAATAATCAAGCGTGTCGTATTTGTGGTTGGAAGGCGATTCGAAAATCGGCGTCAAATACAGGCCGCCGATGCCGAGATCCTGCAGGTAGTCCAAATGGCCGATAATTCCCTGCAAATCGCCGCCAAAAAAGTCATTTACACCCGGGTCCCTGCTTCCCCACGGCAAAGCATTGGACGGAGAAATATCCGGATTCCCATTCGCAAACCTTTCCGGGAAAATTTGGTACCAGACGGTGGATTTGACCCAGTCCGGCGCTTTAAACATATCGGTTTCGTGTATATATGGAAACTTGAAATAATAATCCGGCACATTTAAAGTGTCTTCAACCGGAGGATAAAAACCGCGCCCGCCGTAAAAAATCTCTTTTCCCTTGCCGTCGTCTAAAAGAAAAGCATACTGGAGGCGGCTGTGCGGCGGCTTAACTTCTGCAAACCAGTAATCGTGGGCTTCAGTTTCAGCCATTTTCTTCATTTCCAGCCGTTTTGATTCCCAGTGATATTCCCCCTGTTCATTCTGTTTAAACAAATAAGGGTCGCCCCAAATAAGAACGGCTTTGGCAATATCCTGTTTTTTTGTCCGGATTTTAATATGCATCGTTTCTTTGTCATAAGCATAAGCATCGGCACTGAATGGCTGATGGAAGATTCCTGCTAAATCCATATTTAATTCCTCCCGTTTATCGCTTCGTTTTTCTGCAGCAATACATAGCATTCATAAGGTGACAACACGATCCTGCCTGGAATTTCTTTACTATTTCCGGCATTATTCAACAGGCATGACCATTTTGTCCGGGTAAGTTCCGGGCACGTGAATGTCTGCCGTTCTTTCGATACATTGCAGACCACCAGTGCACGCTGCCTGTTATACGTCCGGAGATAGGCGTAAATGTTTGGATCATGTTCAGCCAGCATCTCCCATGTGCCTGATTTAAAAACGTCCATGGACTTCTTGATCTCAAGAAGCTTCCGGTAATATTGCAGTATGGAGTCCGGATCTTTTTCCTGTATGGCGGCATTTACCTCCCGGGTGTCATCATTGATGCCGAGCCACGGGGCATATGTAGAGAACCCGCCATATTTTTCATCCGTCCACTGCATGGCCCCTCTCGATGTGTCCTTGGAACGCTTTTGTACCATTTGTAAAATCTCCGCATCCGTGCAGCCCGCTTTCCTGGCAGCAGCAGCCAGGCCGGGGATACTGGGATCTTCATAGTCTTCCAGGTGCGGCAATTTTAAGTTCGTCATCCCAATTTCTTCACCCTGGAGCAGGATCGGCAGCCCCCATTGCAAGTACATTAAAGTGGCCAGCATTTTTGCACTTTTTTCCCGGTACATCTGTTCATCGCCAAAACGTGATAATAATCTCGGCATATCATGGTTATTCCAATAAAGTGCGCTATATCCTTTGCCGTACAGGTCTTTTTGCCACTTTGCCATCACTTTTTTGAATGCAGCCAGATTCCATTTTCCCTGCTGCCAGTTTTCAGGGATTCTTTTATCCTTCGCTTCGGTATCAAAGCCCAAATAATTAAACGTAATGACAGCATCGCATTCTTCCCGTGCCGGGCTTGAATAAAGCACGGCAAGATTCGTGTCTGCAGAAGCCGTCTCGCCAATTAAAAACGCGTCGGGAAAATCCTTTTTGACGGCGCGGTTAAATTCATGAATAAAATCATGGACGCGCGGCAGGTTTGCGTAGTATTTTTCCGCCAGTACAAAATCTGTTTCATCTTCGGCATCCTCGTTTCGGACAGGTAAAAACCGGGAGTCTTTTGCCATATGGATCACGGCATCCAGCCGGAACCCGTCGACTCCTTTTTCCAGCCAGAAGCGGGCGATTTTAACCATTTCTTCGCGGACTTTTGGATTCTCCCAATTTAAATCGGGCATTTTATCACTGAATAAATGGAAATAATATTGCCCTGTCTGTTCATCAAATGCCCATGTGCTGCCGCCAAAGAACGATGCCCAGTCTGTCGGTTCGCGCCCGTCTTTCGGATCCCGCCATATATAGAAATCCCTGTACGGGCTGTCCTTGCTTTTGCGCGCGGCCCGGAACCATGGATGCTGATCCGAAGTATGGTTTAACACGAGGTCTAAAATGATTTTCAAGCCGTGTTTTTTTGCTTCCTTGATCAGGTTTTCAGCGTCTTCCATCGTGCCAAAACCAGGATCAATTTTTTCATAGTTGCGGACATCATAGCCATTGTCAACATGGGGAGACTCGAAGATCGGGTTCAGCCAGATTGCCGTCGCCCCGAGCTTCCGGATGTAATCGAGCTTTTCGATCACCCCGGGAATGTCCCCGATGCCGTCCCCGTTCGTGTCTTTAAAACTGCGCGGGTACACCTGATAAATGACGGCATTCTTCCACCACTGATGATCAGCCAAAAAACTCACCTCCATGTTCATCTTATACCCCCTCAACGTAACATCACCCGCCAGGAAGAACAATTTTTTCATCACGTGTTACCGTTAACAGAAATGAAGGGCAGAGGGAGGGCTGCTTATCGCAACAGATCACTAACTGCTGGCTGCGGGCAGGGTAAATCGAATCAGCCGAACAGTATTGGCAAGACATTCACCTTGAACTTTCAATGGGTGCCGGAGCCGGATAAGCATCCTGTTACCCGGGCTGCGGCTGTTCGGCTACGGTGGAGGGCCGGATTAACAGAATAGGCTCAAAAAACCGGTGCCCCTGCGGTTTTCCATGCCCGGCAATTTTATTAAGCAGCATCTGTGCACACGCTTCCCCCATTTCTACAATCGGCTGGCGGACAGTCGTGATAGGCGGGGAAGCAATCCGGTCCAGAAATACGCCGTCAAATCCCGTGACTGCAACCTGCCCGGGAATCAGCAAATTCAATGCCTGCGCCGCCCGGATCACACCCAGTGCAATCCGGTCGGTGCTGCAAACAAAAGCACATTTTTCGTCCCAGCCGGATAAAATCGCTTCAGCTGCTTTCTGTGCGCCGCTGGAACTGTTTTTGACCCGGAAAATATGGCGCTCCAACCCGCTTTCCAAAATGGCATCCAAATATCCTTTTTGCCGGGCAAACATGAACGATTCCTGGATATCCATTGCGAAAAAATACACTTTTTCATAACCCAGGCCGATCACATGCTGCGTCAAATAACGGACCCCTTTTTCGTTATCCACATCAATAAAATCAAAGCCCCTGTCATTTTGCCCGAATAAAATAAGCGGCTTTGTAAATTCTTTTAACACGGTGTCATAATCATGATAGCGCATGCCTGTTGCAATCAGCCCGTCACACTGGCCGATGCCCCGGGATTTCCTTGTAACGAGCTGAAGGGAATAATGGTGCCGGTCCAGCTCGCGGGCAATACCGGTCAACAAATTCATATAGTAAGGCTCAGTTGTATCCATTTCTTCTAATATTAAAAGCTTCACAACCTGCGTCCGGTTGGAAACAAGTGCCCGCGCCGCATAGTTCGGCACATAATTCAACTGTTCCATCGCATCATAAACCAGTTTTTTCAGCTTATCTGTTACTTGTTCCGGGTGATTAATCACCCGGGAGACTGTCATTTTTGAAACATTTGCTTTCCTCGCTACATCAGAAATAGTGGCCATGTGGTTTCATCCCTTGCGCTTTAGAAAAAATGCGCTTTCAATTTGCGGGTAAGCCAATTCAGCTGTCCCATTCACCCGGTAATCGGCCTCCTGCATCTGATCAGGCGTCCCTACTCCTACAGCAAACATCCCCGCTGATTTAATGGCCCGGATCCCTGCTTCAGCATCTTCTATCCCAACGCAAACGGCCGGATCAGAACCAAGTTGTTTGGCCGCTGTCAGAAAAATTTCGGGGTCAGGTTTTCCGTTTTTAATTTGAGCGGCATCCACAATTTCGTCAAAATAGCAGGCGATCCCGAGCTTGTTGATCACAAACATGGCGTTCTTGCTTGCAGAGGCAAGACCGATCCTGATTCCCCGATCTTTTATATCCTTTAACAAAACCTCAATTCCCGGAAGCAGGTCCTGCGGGGTGATCTGCTGAATAAGTTCAACATAGTACCGGTTTTTCCTTGCCGCCAAATGTGCAAGTTCTTCTGCAGAAAAAGCCGGCGCAGGCTCTACATGGTTGAGGATCTTCATTAAAGAATCCATGCGGCTGACGCCTTTAAGTGTCTCATTAAACGCGCGGTCAAAAGGAATATTGAGTTCTTCCGCCAACTTTTTCCATGCGAGGTAATGATATTCAGCTGTATCGGTAATGACACCGTCCAGGTCGAAAATAAAGGCTTGAATTTGCGAAGCTGCCATTTTGCCTTCCTCCTTGGGTCTGGTGATATTTTTCATCGTATTAATTATAGTATATTAGATAAAGAGATGAAGAAATATAAATACAAATGGGAAAAGAAGATCTTTTTCATAGTAGAGCATTGTTTGGCATGATAATCAAAACAATGACAAAATTGATCGTGCCAAATCAGCTGGACTTTATATGAAAATGGTATGCTAAGCCGGCAGCAGCTGGAGGATTCCCCTGCGGGAGCTGCCGGGCAAATAGAAGGCCGGCTGCTTTTTTTCTCATTTCATTTTAAAAAGGGAGGGTCTTAAACGCCTGAATACCGAAGTAAATGCCAAAACCCACGAGAGAAAGCCCCGAGAGTTTGGAAATCAAATTAATCAAACGATTGGTTAAAAATTTTCTGAAGCCACTGGAAAGGGCTGCCATTGAAAGATCCCAGATCGACACGCCGATGAAAATGGCACAGCTGTACAATAGAAACTGGCGGGTATCAACAGACTCAGCAGTTTTTGCCAGGACTGAACCGTAGACACCGAGCCAAAATAAAATGGTCAAGGGATTCGTCAATGACATAATGAAGCCGGTGAAAAACGACTTAAACAATTTTTCCTTTTTTCTCATATAATCGGTGATGGGCCGGCTGGATGACAGAAAGCTTTCAATGCCGGTATATGTAAGCACAAAACAGCCGAAAAACCAGAGAAAGGATTTCACAAAGCCGATGCCGAGCAGATGCACAACCCCCAAATATACGAGAAGCATGTAACCGGCATCGGCGATCATTGCACCCACTCCGATCATCCATGAATGCAGAAACCCGCTTTTGATGCCTTTGTCGATTTGGGCGGCATTAATCGGGCCGATAGGAGCTGCCAATGAGAGTCCTAAAAAAATATAACTGATCATGCTTTCCATTTTTTCCCCGCCTTGTCCATAATGGTATTTGTATATACTATTCAAGATGGGCGGCTTGTACGACTAAATTCTTCATTTCTTGAATCATAACGGTTGGGCTTCTGCCTGTTAAGATTGGGGTAAGATTTTTTTCAGGTAATTGCAGCTGTCGGCCCATATGCATTGAAATCCTCGCTTATTCATGTTACGATTACCGTACATCGTTTACGCTTTTAGGTGAAACTACTCGTATGAGTATATTTTTTTGTAAGAATGGGAATAACCCTATAGGGAGAATATGGCCCTGTTGAACGTTAAGAAGGAGATTGAGAAGCATTGACGAAGTTTTCAGAACTGAATTTGAGCCCGGCGATTTTAAAAGCTGTAAAAAGAATGGGCTTTGAAGAAGCATCACCGATACAAGCAGCAACGATTCCACTCAGTATGGAAGGAAAAGACATTATCGGCCAGGCACAGACAGGTACCGGTAAAACAGCCGCATTCGGAATTCCGCTGATTGAGAAGATTGACCATAGAAGCCACCATATACAAAGTTTGATTATCGCACCGACGCGGGAACTTGCTATCCAGGTTTCGGAAGAGTTATACCGGATCGGCCGGGATTCCCGTATCCGTGTGCTGGCGGTGTATGGCGGCCAGGATATTCAGCGCCAGATCCGCGCCCTTAAAAATCACCCGCAAATTATTGTCGGGACACCGGGGCGGATGCTTGACCATATCAAACGGCGGACACTTAAGCTTGACCAGGTGCACACACTAGTCATAGACGAAGCGGACGAAATGTTGAATATGGGATTCATTGAGGATATTGAAGCGATCCTGTCTTCTGTCCCTGAGGAACGCCATACCATGTTGTTTTCTGCGACAATGCCGGAACCGATCCGCAAAATTGCTGAGCGGTTCATGCATCATCCGGAACTTGTCCGCGTAAAAGCAAAAGAAATGACGGTACCGCTGATTGAACAGCACTACGTTAAAGTGCATGAACGCGAAAAATTCGATGTGCTTTCACGTTTGCTGGATGTGCAGTCCCCTGAACTTGCCATCGTCTTCGGCCGGACGAAACGCAGAGTGGATGAACTGGCGAATGCCCTGAACTTGCGCGGGTATCTTGCAGAAGGGATACACGGTGATTTAAGCCAGGCAAAACGCTTATCTGTATTAAGAAAGTTTAAAGAAGGAAAGGTTGACGTTCTGGTTGCTACGGATGTTGCAGCCCGCGGTTTGGATATTTCCGGTGTTACACATGTATACAACTATGATATTCCGCAAGACCCGGAATCGTATGTTCACCGCATCGGAAGGACGGGTCGTGCCGGAAAAGAAGGCATGGCGATAACCTTTGTTACACCGCGTGAAATGGGCTATCTTAAAATTGTTGAACAAACAACGAGAAAGAGAATGCTGCCGATGCGCCCGCCTACCTGGAACGAAGCGTTTGAAGGCCAGCAGCGCATGTCGATGGATCGCATCAAGGATACCATTAAAGAGGGCAATGTTGATGAGTATCTGGCAGTGGCAAAAGAATTACTTGATGAGTATGATCCGCAGCAGGTAACAGCCGCCGCCCTGAAGCTGATGACAAAAGAGCCGGACAAAACGCCGGTCCATATTTCAGAAGAGCGTCCGCTTCCGCACAAAAAGGATAACCATAACAGGAGAGGAAAATCTTCATCCCACGGTTATAATAAAGGAAGAAAGCCAAGAAGAACGACAACAAGCAGAAAACCATATTAAAAAACTAAAGGCAGGGCCAAAAGGGTAAGCGATAGGCTGTCTACATCATATTAGAGGAAAAAAGCAATGGACGGATCCGTTGCTTTTTCTTATTTAAGCAAAGAAGCTGTCCCTTTTTTAAGCTTTAAAATGAGGAGGCCAAGCGCAACACCGCCAATAAAACCGGAAAGATGGGCGACGGTATTGGTGCCGGGCTGCAGCAGTGCTGTCAGCATGGTAAAACTGATCACAATCAAAATGGTTTGCTGGCGCGTTTTTGGCATGGACTGCTTAAAAACATAAAGAAATGCCAAATAGCATCCTAAGAGGCCGAAAATGGCTCCGCTTGCACCGGCATGGTGATAAGTGAGCGGAAGGAGAAGGAAAGTCATCCCATTGGCAATGATCCCGCTTCCGAAGTAAAGGATGCTGAATTTCCATTTGCCGAAATAATGCTCCAGAAACGGCCCGAGCAGTAAAATTGAAAAGGAATTCAAGAGCAGGTGGCTGAAATGAATGTGGACAAAAACAGGGGATATCAGGCGCCAAACTTCCCCCTGGGCAATATACAGATTCACACCGGTTAATCCCTGGTAAATCCCTTGGTTTGGAAAGAAAGGCAGCTGCATCACCATAAAGAGCACACACTGGATGAAAACAATCGCAAATGCAACAGGATAATACTGTATAAGAGCAGACAACCGGACAGGGCGGATAAACATAAAAATGCTCCTTTCATGTGGAAAAGCCTTATCTAAACATTATGCCGGGGAGGTGGACTGTATGATCAAAGGGATTGGAATTGATATTGTGGAGCTTGAAAGAATGAAGAAAATATATGAAAGACAGCCGCGTTTTCCGAAAAGAGTTTTAACAGATGCGGAATATAAGACATTTAATTCGTTAATCGGGCAAAGAAAAATTGAATTTTTGTCAGGGCGGTTTGCGGCTAAGGAAGCCTTCTCAAAAGCGCTTGGAACAGGGATTGGCAGCGAATGCTCGTTTCAGGATATTGAAATTGAAAAAGACGGGAAGGGACGGCCTTATTTTTCAAAACCAGCGGGAGAAGCCTTTCACTTGTCGATCACACACAGCCGTGAATATGCATTTGCCCAGGTGATTATAGAAGCATAACCAACAGAAAAAACATCCTGCCATCCTCCTGTCCGGCTGTAAACGCCATCAGCATTCCTTAAAACCTTTTCTTCATTTCCTGTTCATATCCACGGAGGTTGTCTCATATATTCTGAGTAAGAGAGGAGAGACAAGGCTTGGATCTGAACGACGGGCATGCCTTTCTCTTCATAAAACAATGAAATGAGACAATAAAGGGGTTGAAAGGATGAAGAGAAAGTATTGGTTACTGATCGCAGCCTTGACAGCGATATTCACACTTTCGGCCTGCGGTGCAAAATCGCCGCAGGATGTCACTTCAAAGTTAAAAGAAAAAGCAGCGGAAGTGGACGGCTATAAGCTGAACGCAAAAATGACATTAAAGACAGGAAATGAGCCGCGAACCTATGATATTGAAGTATGGCATAACCAGCCGAGCTATTACCGCGTGAACTTGAAAAACAGCGGTAAAGGCCAAAGCCAAATGATTTTGCGCAATAAAGAAGGGGTTTTTGTTGTCACGCCGGCTTTAAATAAGAGTTACAAATTCCAAAGTGAGTGGCCGGATAATACAAGCCAGGCCTATCTTTATGAATCACTTGTAAAAGATATTTTAGAAGACAAAAATGCCAAATTAACAGTGAAGAAAAATCAATATGTATTTGAAACGAAAACACGTTACCAAAACCATAAAATGCTGCCGTACCAGGAAATCACATTCAATAAAAGAACACTGGAACCGGTGAGTGTCAAAGTAATGGATACAGACCGCAATACATTGGTAAAAGTCCTGTTCACAAAAGTCGATTTTCATGCAAAGTTCGACAACAATGCGTTTGACACGAAGAAGAATATGACCAGCGCAAAACTTGAAATTCCGGTTGACGCAAAAGCCGGCAGCAAAGAGTTCTCAGTCAAATACCCGACTGCGAAAATCGGCCATACCACGCTGCTGGATGAAAAAGAGGTGGCAACAGCAAATGGCAAACGTGCGGTACTAACGTATACCGGCGATAAGTCATTCACACTGATTCAGGAAAAAGCGGAAGTGCTTCCGACAGCTGCGATGGACGCCATTCCTGCAGCCGGCAATATCATTGATCTCGGATTCGCCATTGGCACAATGACAGACGATTCCATTACCTGGACGGAAGACGGGGTCGACTATACACTTGCATCCAAAAACCTGACAGCGGCAGAGATGATAAAAGTTGCCCAATCCGTACAGGGCGACCCGGAAAAATAGGGCCTTCCCCCGCTTTTCGTAACAAGTTTACAAAAGCGGGGGAGGCTTTTTTCCTTTTAAAAACAATTGACAATGCTTCTCTTGCGTTCGATAATCAGTATAATGGCGAAATTGAAAAGGGAAGTGTAGTCATGAGGGGATCAGATCCTTTTTACCGGGATACATGGGTCGAAGTCCAATTGGATGCTATAGAAGAAAACATTAAAAACGTACGTAAGAGACTGCCAAAACAAACAGCCATCATTGCTGTCGTGAAAGCAAATGCTTACGGGCATGGGGCTTATGAGGTTGCAAAAACCGCGCTTGCCTCAGGGGCCTCCGGTTTGGCGGTAGCCTTTCTTGACGAAGCACTGGCGCTTAGAAACGATGGCATCAGGGCGCCCATTTTGGTTTTGGGTGCAGCCCGCCCGCAAGATGCGCCCATTGCGGCTGAAAACGCGGTATCGCTCACAGTCTTTCAAACAGATTGGCTCACGGAGGCGCGTCAACATTTAGGCGGGCAGAAACTGTCTGTCCATATCAAATGCGATACAGGCATGGGGAGAATCGGCGTCAGAAGCACGGAAGAACTAAAAGCGGTGGAAAAGCTGATTGAAAGCGAAACCTGTTTTTCTTTTGACGGGATTTTCACCCATTTTGCAACAGCGGATGAAATCGACACGGCCTTATACGAAAAACAGTACAGCCGTTTCCGCGAAATGGTCGAAAGCCTTGGAACCCGCCCGCCGTTTGTGCATTGTGCCAATAGCGCAGCCGCTTTAAGATTTGACCAGACGCCGTTTAATGCTGTGCGGCTTGGGATTGTGATGTACGGTTTGGCACCATCTCCTGAAATGAAGGCAATTTTGCCGTTTCCTTTAAAGGAAGCTTTTTCGCTGCATACGAAAGTGACACATGTGAAACAAATTCATACCGGCGATACCGTTAGTTACGGGGCAACCTATACGGCTGACCAGGATGAGTGGATTGCAACACTGCCGATTGGTTACGCGGACGGCTGGATCCGGAAATTACAGGGCCAGGAAGTGATTGTCGGCGGAGAAAAAGCCCCCATTGTCGGAAGAATTTGCATGGATCAATGCATGGTGAAACTGCCGCATGCAGTGCCTGTCGGGACGGAAGCTGTCTTGATCGGCCGGCAGGGAGAATACTTGGTATCAGTAGATGAAATCGCTGAAAAACTGGAAACCATCAATTATGAAGTGACCTGTTCCATTTCAGCCCGTGTTCCGCGGATTTTCATGCAAAAAGGGCAAAAGGTGACCAAAGTGCTGAATTTTCTGCTGGCAAAATAGAAATTCTTTGGCGAATCTTGAATATTTGCCTGATTTTTTTGCCGATAATAGATAGGAATGGCGATTTGATCTTTGCATATAGTTAAATTGATGTTATGATTAGATTGGAACGGAATTCGAAACGGTGTCTAGTGTGTGTGGAGGTGTAGCAGGTGTCTGAATCCATTTCAACAGAAATTTTAATCCGGTTGCCGCAACAGCTGTTAACAGAATTAGATGGATTTGCTGAAACCGAGAATATGAATCGTAACGAATTAATTTACCGCGCTACGAAAATGTATTTAAAAGAACGGAAAAAACGTCAAATCCGCGAAACAATGCGCCGCGGTTACATGGAAATGGCAAAAATCAATTTAGCGATTGCCTCAGAAGCGATTCAAGCTGAATACGAAGCAGAACATACCGTTGAAAGCTTAGTAAGCGGGGGGTAATCCTTTGATTGTTAAGCGTGGAGACGTGTACTTTGCTGACCTTTCTCCTGTTGTTGGTTCTGAACAAGGCGGTGTGCGTCCGGTACTCGTTTTGCAAAACGACATTGGGAATCGTTTCAGTCCCACTGTAATTGTTGCTGCTATTACAGCGCAAATCCAAAAAGCTAAATTGCCTACACATGTTGAAATTGATGCAAAGCGTTACGGCTTTGAACGTGATTCTGTTATTTTACTCGAACAAATTCGTACAATTGACAAACAGCGCTTAACGGATAAAATCACGCATCTTGACGAAGAAATGATGGAAAAGATTGACGATGCCCTTCAAATCAGCCTGGGCTTGATAGAATTCTAATGACGCTCTTTTTAGGGGCGTTTTTTTGATAAACGCGGGTTTAAAATATTGCGGTAGAGGTATTAAAATAAAGTTATTCCCCTATAAAAAATAAACAAAATAATAAATAATCAGCTAAAAAATTTGCCCATCCCGGATATTTCATGAGAAACTTACATAAAACCGGTAACCGTCCGCACCTTGAAAAAGATATAATAGCATCATATATATGTAAATCTCTTTTTATAAGAATAGTAGATGAAAGGTTTCAGCTTGCCGGGGATCAGACGTACTGCGATCATCAAACACGGGTGCTCATCATAAAAGTGCGGGAAACATAGCAGCCTGCAGTAGCAAAAATGGATGCAGCACCTGCCGGAAAACCGGCGGATGCAGTAATGCTGCCTGAATGAAGGCCTTAATAATTTGGATAGGAGAGAGGCTGTCATGCAACAGTATCTTGCAGAGTATATCCCAAAGCATAAAGATGAAATATTGGAAGAGTGGATGAAAGCCATGAAATCGAAAAGCGATGAACAGGTTTTTCAATTCAACTCGGGCAGCGTTTTTAACAAAACAAGCCAGGATTTTGTGGAAGTCATTCTTGCCCGCTTAACAAAAACGAACCATGAATATGAAAAACAGCTGGGCGAATTCGCTGAAAGGATTGTATTTTTCGGGTGGCCGCTTACTTTTGTGACAACAGGTATCCAGACTTTAGGGGATATTGTATATAAAAAAATTATGACAAGCAAGGCTGAAATTGAGGCCGGAAAACAAATTGAGTTTTGGAAGATTTTCCGTGGCTGGACAAACTCGGTACAAAATGAGTTCGTCAATGGCTATGCGACCATTTGGGAAAAAACCATTTCACTCCAGAAAATCGCACTGCGTGAACTATCCGCTCCTCTCATTCCGGTCTTTGAAAAAATATCTGTTTTACCGCTGGTGGGGACCATTGATTCTGAACGGGCCCGGCTTATTATGGAAAATTTGCTGAACGGCGTGGTAAAAAACCGGTCTGAAGTCGTGCTGATTGATATTACAGGGGTTCCAATTGTTGATACGATCGTGGCCCACCACATTATCCAGGCGGCGGATGCTGTCCGGCTTGTCGGCGCGAAATGCATGCTGGTTGGCATCCGTCCTGAAATTGCACAAACCATTGTCAATCTGGGAATTGACTTAAAACATGTGGCGACAACCAGCACACTGCAAAGGGGAATTGAAGAGGCACTGCGCCTCACTGGTCGGAAAATTGTAAAATGGGAGGGCTGATGAATGCGTATACCAATTTTAAAACTTGGAAACTGCCTGCTGATTTCTATCCAATGGGAACTGGATGACCAGACAGCACTGGAGTTCCAGGAAGATCTGCTGCAAAAAATCCATCAAACAAATGCTAGCGGGGTAGTCATCGACATCACTTCCATCGATTTTATTGATTCCTTTATCGCAAAAGTTCTGGGAGATGTCGTCAATATGGCAAAAATGCTGGGTGCAAAGGTAGTGATAACAGGCATCCAGCCGGCTGTTGCCATTACTTTGATTGAATTGGGAATTAAACTGGAAGATGTCCTGACTGCGCTCGATCTTGAAAGTGGTTTAGAGAAACTAAAACAGGAACTGGAGGATTAAATATATGAACAACCATTCCTGTGTAAAAATTCTAAACGAATGGGACATCGTGGCAGCCCGGCAATTAGGAAGAAATATTGCGCGAGAATTGAATTTTGGGATTATTGACCAGGCAAGAATTACAACAGCGATTAGTGAGCTTGCCCGGAATATCTTTATATACGCAGGCCAGGGAGAAATACAGATAGAAAAACTCTTGCAAGGCGGGAAAAAAGGGCTGAAAGTAATTGCTGCAGACCACGGGCCGGGTATTTCGGATATTCGTAAAGTGATGGAGGACGGTTACTCCACATCCGGGGGGCTGGGAGCTGGTTTGCCGGGGGTCCGCCGCCTGATGGATGAATTCGATATCGATTCCGATCCGAAGAAAGGCACGACTGTCACCGCGGTCAAATGGGTTCGCTAGGAGGGGAAGGTATGGACTTTAACGAAACATTAGAGAAAGAATATAAGGAAATGATGATGCAATATTTGCAGCATCCAAATGAACAGGTGCTTTACCAGTGCGAAAAGTTCGGCCGCAAATTAATTGAAAACCGTGTTTCCCCGGAAGAAATGATTATGTATCACCGCTCAGTTCTGCAGGAAATTGATCCCCATCTGTCAAAGACGGTACAGCAGTCGTTTGACGTCCTGCTTGAGGTCATGCTTGCTTATGGACTGGTATACCGTGAACAGCAAAGCCTGAGGCATAAACAAAAAGAACTGAAAAGCGAAATTGAGATTGCGGCTAATATGCAGCAAACATTGCTGAGGGCGGATGTACCACAGCAAGACGGCGTTGATATCGGCGTCATCAGCGTGCCCGCAAAGCAAATGAGCGGAGATTATTATAATTTTATTGAGGACGAAAACCACTGTGTCGGCATTGCCATTGCCGATATCATTGGCAAAGGAATCCCGGCAGCGCTTTGCATGTCCATGATCAAATATTCGATGGACAGCTTGCCGGAGTACAGCCACCAGCCCCATGTGATTTTGGAAAACTTGAATCGTGTTGTCGAGCATAATGTGGATCCAAGCATGTTTGTCACCATGTTTTACGGCATGTACGATCCTGTGCTGCACCGTTTTTCCTACTCATCTGCCGGACATGAACCCGGCTTTTATTATAGCGCGAAAAAAGACCGGTTTGAAGACTTGGAAGCGAAGGGGCTGCTTTTAGGTATAGAGAAAAGGACGAAATACCATCAATATGCCAGAAATGTGATGGATGGAGATATGATTGTGCTGCTTTCTGATGGTGTAACGGAATGCCGGACAAAAGATGGATTTATCAGCAGGGAGACCATCACAGAATTGATTCGGAAATACATACATTTGAACGCACAGCAAATTGTTACAAAGGTTTATAAAGAGCTGGAGAGATGGCAGGAATTCCAATTACGGGATGATTTTACTTTATTAATTTTAAAAAGGGCAAAATAAATCGGTTTGCATCCCGTTTGAACAGGGTAAAGCCAGTTTAGTGATGAATGTTAAAGAGGTGAAAGAAATGGATTTTAAAATAGATGTACAAGAGGAGCAATATATCGTTCATGTAACAGTTGCAGGAGAAATCGACGCATTCACAGCCCCGAAATTAAGGGAAGCATTTGAACCATACGAAGGGAAAAAAGGCCTGGAAGTATCCATCGATTTATCTCAAGTAGCCTACATGGATAGTACCGGGTTGGGCGTTCTCGTTGGCTTGTTTAAAAATTTACGTGCAAATGAAGGCATCCTCACGTTAACAGGCCTTTCTGATCGGTTAAAACGATTGTTTGACATCACAGGCCTTTCTGACATTATGAAGATCAATACCGGGATAGAAGGTGGAGTGTAAAAATGGAGGAGTTTGATCACATCAGTATGAAAATCCCGGCAAAAGCGGAATATGTAGGGGTCATTCGCCTTACGATTTCCGGTGTTGCAAGCCGTATGGGATTTGATTACGAACTCATCGAAGACTTGAAGATTGCAACGAGCGAGGCCATTACCAACGCTGTCCAGCATGCTTATAAAGATAATGAAGACGGTGAGGTCAATGTTGACTTCAGTGTTTACCCCAACCGCCTTGAAGTCATGGTCTCCGACAAGGGAGAAAGTTTTGATTTGGAAAAGGCAAGGAAATTAGCGGGCCCGTATACGGAGGATGTACAGATTGAATTTATGAGAGAAGGAGGATTAGGTCTCTATCTCATAGAAAGTTTAATGGATGAAGTCCGCATTCATTATGATAGTGGAATTACCGTCATGATGACCAAGTATCTTCAAGGGGAGCAGGTGGAGACGAATGTCAAAACTGCCTCAACCTGATCAGATTGATGTCAATGAACTCATTCAATCTTATCAACAAAACGGTGATAAAGAGGCACAGGAAATTCTGGTCACCCATTACAAAAAGCTGGTAGAGTCGCTCGCCCGTAAATATTCAAAAGGCAGAGCCTATCAGGAAGACATCTTTCAAGTTGGCGTTATCGGGCTGCTTGGCGCGATCCAGCGTTTTGACCCCAGTATAGGGAAAAGTTTCGAGTCCTTTGCAATCCCCACCATTATCGGTGAGATCAAAAGGTTTCTCAGAGATAAGACATGGAGCGTTCATGTACCGCGGCGAATCAAAGAATTGGGACCGAGAATTAAAGCGGCCGTTGAAAAATTAACAAACGAATTGCAACGTTCACCGAAAATTGCTGAGATTGCCGAATGTCTTGGGATTTCGGAAGAAGAAGTACTGGAAGCAATGGAAATGAGCAAAAGCTACCATGCTTTGTCTGTTGACCATCCGATTGAATCGGACTCTGACGGGAGCACCGTTACCCTGCTGGATATGGTTGGAAACGATGATAACGGCTATGAAAAAGTCGACCAGCGGCTTGTGCTCGAAAATGTACTGCATGTGCTCAGTGAACGGGAGCGCCAAATCATTCAATATACTTATATCGAAAACATGAGCCAAAAGGATACAGGCGAAAAGCTGGGAATTTCCCAAATGCATGTCTCGCGCCTGCAGCGCCGCGCCATCAAGAAATTAAGAGACGCCATTGAAGGTGAACTACAACATGCGGAGAACTGACCAATGAATTATCTTAGCGCAAAAACAATTGAAGTATATGGGTTTCAAACCATTAAAGCCGGCAGAAAATTGTGCGGGGATTCCTATTATATGATGGCAACGGATGACTATTTTTTATGCGTTCTTGCAGATGGACTGGGCAGCGGTGAGTACGCCTATTACTCATCGCAGGCGGTTGCAAGAACAGTAAAAGAAAAATCAGACGAGGATGTAGACACCTTAATGAAAGAATGCAACCATGTATTATACCGAAAAAGAGGGGCAGCTGTTGCGATTCTAAAAGTCTATTTCAAAACGCATCAATTCGATTACAGCTGTGTCGGCAATATCCGCTTTTATGTCTACTCGCCGGACGGGAAATTAACGTATCCCCTGCCGATCTCGGGATATTTATCCGGAAAACCGCAATATTTTAAAACGCAGACGTTTGCGTATGAACCGGATTCCAAATTTATCATCCATTCAGATGGCGTAAACGAAAGGGATGCAAAGGCGTTTTTAAGAAAATGCGAATCCATTGAACTAATTGCAGACCGATTGAAAGAACAGCAGCAGACAAATGATGACGCAACGTTTATTATAGGGAGCTTGCACTAAGAGGCAAGCTTTTTTATTTTTTTTAAATAACCATGTTCCAGGCACGGCTTTCGGGGATGGATTTTTTTCCAAAACAAAACCATGGTAAAATAAGAGCAGACAGCTTTTTAAATTGTTCAGGAAATGTGGTGTTTTGTTTGGATGAAAAAAATAAACAGCTGATTCACCAGCTGGTAAAAGAGCTTCAATTTTCCGAAAAACAGGTCAAAAACGTGATCAGCCTTTTGGAAGATGGAAATACCGTGCCATTTATTGCACGCTACCGCAAAGAAATGACAGGGGCCCTTGATGAGGTGCAGATCCGTGATATCATGGAACGCTGGAATTACCTGCAAAATCTGGAACAGCGCAAAGAAGAAGTGATCCGGCTGATTGAGGAACAGGGAAAATTAACGGCTGAACTGCGCCAAAACATATCAGCTGCCGATAAACTCCAGCTCGTGGAAGATTTATACCGGCCCTATAAACAAAAGCGGCGCACAAAGGCGGCGATTGCCAAGGAAAAAGGGCTCGGGCCGCTTGCAAAATGGATGCTTACTTTTCCGAAAACCGGTGATCTAAAGGCAAAGCTTCAGGAATTTGTGTCCGGGGAAAAACAGGTGGAGTCTGCCGATGAAGCACTCCAGGGCGCAAAAGATATTATCGCGGAAATCATATCGGATGAGCCAAAATACCGCGGCTGGATCCGCTCTTATACGTTTAAAACAGGGATGCTGTCAAGTACAGTCAAAGATGCTGAAAAAGACGCGAAAAAGGTCTTCGAAATGTATTATGAATATGAGGAACCTGTCCGGAAAGTCGTGCCTCACCGCGTACTCGCGCTAAACAGAGGCGAAAAGGAAGGCATTATCCGCGTCTCCCTGCAGGCCGATGCTGCGCGGATTCTCGATTATTTGTACCGGCAAGTAGTCAAAAACGATGCATCCATTACAGCCGATGCTGTGAAAGAAGCAGTAGAAGACGGCTATAAACGGCTAATCCAGCCTGCGATTGAAAGGGAGATACGAAACGAATTAACGGAAAAAGCGGAAGACCAGGCCATCCACATTTTTGCGGAAAATCTCCGGAATCTTCTCCTGCAGCCGCCTTTGAAAGGGAAGATGGTGCTGGGTGTCGACCCTGCATACCGGACAGGCTGTAAATTGGCTGTTGTGGATGAAACAGGAAAAGTTTTAAAAATCGGGGTAATTTATCCGCATCCTCCAAAACCAAGAACGGAAGAAGCAAAAGCAGCTGTAAAAGAGATCATTCATAAATTCAAGATTGAAGTCATTGCGATTGGAAATGGGACAGCCTCCCAGGAAACAGAGCAATTTATTGCAGGCATCTTAAAAGAAGTGGATGAAGATGTTTCCTACATCATTGTCAACGAGGCAGGCGCGAGCGTCTACTCTGCTTCAGACCTGGCGCGTAAAGAATTCCCGGATCTGCATGTTGAAGAACGAAGCGCTGTTTCCATCGCGCGCAGGCTTCAGGATCCGCTGGCTGAGCTTGTGAAAATTGATCCGAAATCCGTTGGTGTCGGCCAGTATCAGCACGATGTCTCCCAAAAGAAATTAAACGGGTCCCTTACCTTCGTTGTAGAGACAGCCGTTAACCAGGTCGGTGTCGATGTCAACACGGCATCACCTTCGCTCTTGCAATATGTATCAGGGCTCAGCAGTACGGTGGCAGGCAATATTGTCCACTTCAGAGAAGAAAATGGCAAATTCACCAACCGCATGCAGCTGAAAAAAATTCCGCGGCTGGGCGCAAAAACATATGAACAAAGTATCGGGTTCCTCCGTGTAACTGACGGAGCGGAGCCCCTGGATAAAACAGCAATCCACCCTGAGAGTTATCCGGTCGTGAGAAAACTGCTTGACATGTTGGGCATGTCCACTGCTGACCTCGGAACAGAACAGTTAAAAGAGTCGCTCGAAAAACTTGCAGTTGGCGAAATGGCAGAAAAGCTTGAAATCGGCGAACTTACACTGCGGGATATATTTGACGCTATAACGCGCCCCGGCCGCGACCCGCGCGACGAACTCCCGCAACCCCTATTAAAAAAAGATATTCTCAAGCTGGAAGACTTGAAACCGGGCATGGAAATGCAGGGAACTGTCCGGAATGTAGTTGACTTCGGCGCCTTTGTCGATGTCGGAGTAAAAGAAGATGGCCTTGTCCATATTTCAAAACTCAGCAATCGTTATGTAAAGCATCCGCTTGATATCGTATCTGTAGGGGACATTGTTACCGTCTGGGTGGAAAAAGTGGATGCCCAAAAAGGCAGGCTCTCGCTGACCATGCTGCCATCATCATAACGAACCTGGCGAAAACGAAAGAAGATGCCGACTGTATTACTTATCGGGCATCTTCTTTTCTGTATAAAAAAACCAGCATTCATTCAACAACTTGATTTGGCTGCGGCGCTTCTCACAAAACGCCTTCCTTATTTGGTTTTGAAACCATATTGGCATGATCATCGGCTCCTTTATCCCATATTCCCGAGTCAAAAACCACCCGCCAACATCTCTTTTCCCCTGTAAAAAAAGTATATGTTATAATAACTTGTCACGTGTAATGAAAAGGCAAAATAAATCAGAAACCGGCAGAATAAATACGGAAGCGGACGAAAAAAAGCCAAACAGACAAGATGAATCGGCAAACGAAACAGGATAAAATCCCGGATTTGGCGGTGATCCATACGGGGCACACGGAAACCGGGGTGCCGGCAGTAAGTGCCCCTGGAAGACAAGGCGTCCGAAGCCCGGCAAGGATGTAGCACGCCTGCTAAACAATTTTTTAACGGGGGGCAATAAAACATTGAATGATTCAGAACTGAAGCAGCTTGTAGAAAAAATATCTTTACAATACTTTCATAAACCATTCCGCCACAATGCCTATTTTAATCCCCGTTTACGCACCACCGGAGGAAGATACCTATTAAAAAGCCACGATATCGAAATCAACAAAAAGTATTACAACGAGTTTGGGGAAAAAGAACTAATTGGGATTATCAAACATGAGCTTTGCCATTACCATCTGCATTTGGAAGGGAAAGGCTATCAACATCGCGATCGGGACTTCAAACAACTTCTGCAGCATGTTGGTGCTCCCCGCTACTGTTCATCATTGCCGGCCAGTCAGCAGAAACAATCTGCCGCAAACAGTCCCGCACATCTATATGAATATGTTTGCAGCAGCTGTGGCATAGTATACAGACGGAAAAGAAGAGTAAATGTGAACCGCTATGTATGTGGCAAGTGTGGGGGAAAACTGATCTTAAATCGCCGTGTTTTCTAATCGGCAAGACTCTTATTGTATGAATCGTCCCCAAACCATTGCCCCATCCATTCATGTCTCCGGAAAACGCAGCAATGCGAGCTTTTTTGGCATTTTATTCATTTTTTACCTGTATTCATTTAAAAATAGGGTTGACACCATGTGGCTCCGTAAGTATAATTTTAAGAGTCGATAAGATGATTAGCTATTCCGCAGTAGCTCAGTGGTAGAGCAATCGGCTGTTAACCGATCGGTCGTAGGTTCGAATCCTACCTGCGGAGCCATATTTGGGGAAGTACTCAAGTTGGCTGAAGAGGCGCCCCTGCTAAGGGCGTAGGTCGTGTAAGCGGCGCGAGGGTTCAAATCCCTCCTTCTCCGCCATACATATAATACCGGTCTATTCAGCAGATGCATACCGGCCCGTTGGTCAAGCGGTTAAGACACCGCCCTTTCACGGCGGTAACACGGGTTCGAATCCCGTACGGGTCATTTGAATATTTTATATCATTTTGGTTCCGTAGTGTAGCGGTTATCACGCCTGCCTGTCACGCAGGAGATCGCGGGTTCAATTCCCGTCGGAACCGCCATTTTGTTGGGCCATAGCCAAGCGGTAAGGCAACGGACTTTGACTCCGTCATGCGTTGGTTCGAATCCAGCTGGCCCAGCCATTTTTGTGTGAGCCATTAGCTCAGTTGGTAGAGCATCTGACTTTTAATCAGAGGGTCGCAGGTTCGAATCCTGCATGGCTCATTATGATATGCGGGTGTGACGCCATAAGGCATGGAGCTTTGACTCCTTTTACCCGTATTTTTTCGCGGAAGTAGTTCAGTGGTAGAACATCACCTTGCCAAGGTGGGGGTCGCGGGTTCGAATCCCGTCTTCCGCTCCAACATATACCATTGACTTTCAAATGGTATATGATATAATATAATATGTATCTTATCGCGGTCGTGGCGGAATGGCAGACGCGCTAGGTTGAGGGCCTAGTGGGAGTTAAATCCCGTGGAAGTTCGAATCTTCTCGGCCGCATAAATGCGCCCATAGCTCAATTGGATAGAGCGTTTGACTACGGATCAAAAGGTTAGGGGTTCGACTCCTCTTGGGCGCGCCATTTTAATTAAAGATGATATCGGGAAGTAGCTCAGCTTGGTAGAGCACATGGTTTGGGACCATGGGGTCGCAGGTTCGAATCCTGTCTTCCCGATTGGTAATACGCGGGTGTAGTTTAGTGGTAAAACCACAGCCTTCCAAGCTGTTGTCGTGGGTTCGATTCCCATCACCCGCTCCAAAAAAAGTTATTGACAGCAATGAAAAAGCATGATATACTAATTGAGTTGCTGTTAAAGCAGATTGTTCCTTGAAAACTGAACAAAACAAAACGTCAATGTTTATTTTATGAGCTTTTATCAAACATCTTTATGGAGAGTTTGATCCTGGCTCAGGACGAACGCTGGCGGCGTGCCTAATACATGCAAGTCGAGCGGAC
>NZ_KB894014.1 GCF_000374345.1 Heyndrickxia acidiproducens DSM 23148 | reverse complement strand
AGTGTTCTTGTTGTGGTGCAGAAAAACCTGTGAAACTATCTGAACGCACCTACCGTTGTTCGTGCGGTTATGTGGCAGATCGCGACTATAATTCAGCAATCAATATCAAAAATGAAGGTATACGCTTATTAGCGTTATCATAAGTAACAAAACTCTTGGAACAAGAGGGTTAGCTCGGTCAGTTTTCGTTGGCTAGTAAAAGCAACGATAAGTCGAGAAGCCCCCACTTCAATTAGACCGCAAGGTCAATAAGTGGTGGGTAGTTCACTTGGTTTATTGTGCCAAGCCCTGCATTCAGGGATGCGGAGGTTTGCGGCTAAACAAACGGCAAACCATTTTGGCAGCAGGTGATGTCTGCCATGATAAGCTCCCAAAAGCCCAACGGCATTTTCTGCATGAATGGCGGTGTGAATAGAAAACCTAAACGCGAAGGGAGGAATAAATTTTGGACAGCACATTAGGCTATTTGCGCGAAACATTGTCGAACCATCTGGACCATCCGGCCTGCCGCAGGATTTATAAAAAATTGGCCACCCGGGATTTTACGGGAGAGGGTGATTTTGTGCGGCACTTAAATGAAATGGAAATGTCGTATTTAAATGAGGTGCTTCTTAAAGAAATGGACTATGCAAAGCAGGCACAGGACGAAAAACGGCACCAGGAATTAAATGAAGTATTTGAATTGTTAACTTAAGTAGGTTGTAACATTATTATGTAAACAGTCAACCCCCCGGTGTATATACTTATGCACAAAAAAGTTAAAAAAGTACACAAAAATGTTTAAAAAATGTGAAAAATCCTTTTAAATTTTGAACATTTTGTGAACAAAAGAATAATATATTAACACAAAGGGGGGTTGTGACATGAATGAATTTAAGGGGTACTATATTCTTGCAACCGCTGAAATCATCATAAGCATACTTTTTCTTACTGTCCATTTTATTGTAAACGCTAACACAACAGATTGGTCACTTATTTTGTTCTGGGGGTTCTTGCTGGGGGGAATGATTACCTATGGGCTTGGCATGGCGTATTTAATGATGCTTTGCGCGTCGGGAAAGGAACTTCCGGAAGGTGATCCATATAAGGAAGCAGGCTGATCAGCTTCGACGGAAGGAATTAGCTTTGCAGTTTTTTCTCTTGACCGGATAACAAAATACAAGGAATTAAGTGAATGTTCGTAAAATACTTGATTTGGTCATTGCAGTCCGCTATGTTATAATGGGATGACCATTTACTTTTACCTGTTTAGCCCCGCTGTTTTTTGCGGGGTATTTATATTGAAAAAAAACCCCGGGAGTTGGTGAAAACCGGGGTTTTGAACTCATTATGATCTTATTGGCCAGTTCATTATTTAAACATGCATAAAACCTAAAACGACGAATGCCCTGCCTGCTCATTCGTCCTTGCGGCTCCTTGGCCGCGCCAGTTGTGAATCAGGTGTAAATGGGAAAAATTTTAAAATTGGTCAGGTAAATCGTATTGGAGTTTTTGTATTGGGGGAGGAAAGGCAAAAAGAAAAGGTGACACTCCATGAGCATCACCTTTTTTTCAAAAAATGATATTAGTCTTTTTGAACGTTAGCAGCTTGCGGTCCGCGTGCGCCTTGTTCAACGTCAAAAGTTACTTTTTGGCCTTCTTCAAGTGTTTTGTAACCTTCACCTTGGATAGCAGAGAAATGAACGAATACATCGTCTCCACCTTCACGTTCGATAAAACCAAAACCTTTTTCACTGTTAAACCATTTTACTGTACCTTGTTCCATTGTAGTGCCTCCTAATGTCTATTCAGACAAATGTATTACTATTCTTGCTCTTAATATATCCAAGTGATAAGTTTTTAAACACTTTTCTTCCTGAAATAAAATCACGAACAAAAATAATTCTTTATTATCATAGCATATAACATGCAGAACCGCAACCTTTTATGTAAAATAAATTTTTAACCTGAAGTTCCTGAATTTTGTTCATGCGGCCGGGCAATGGAATTGATATAATCAATGGAGAGTTGTACACTTTAAACATACAGGGATAGTGAAAACCTGACCGCTTTTTATTGCAGAATGGAGGAGTTGTTTCATCATTATGATCATTTCCGGCGAAAAGGGACACCAATCAGAAAAAAAACATCAATTAATTGAAGAAACCTTTAAGGATATTATAGATGACCGTGAGCTGCCCAAAAAGTTCAGCCAGTCCGGCCAGTTTATGGATGCTGTTAAGGGGCTGATCGAATTATGCGGCGATGATCCGGAGCGGGACGGTCTGCAGGAAACGCCGTACAGGGTTCTGAAAGCTTTTTTGGAATACACGGAAGGTTACCGTGAAGACCCGAAACGATATTTAACGAAGACTTTTGATATTGACCATCCGGAACTTGTACTTGTAAAAGATATTGAATTTTATTCAATTTGTGAACACCATTTTGCCCCGTTTTTCGGTGTTGCGCATGTCGCCTATTTGCCAAATGAAAAAATTACGGGATTGTCGAAAATTGCAAGAATGGTGGACGGCTATGCCAAAAGATTTCAGGTTCAGGAAAGGCTGACGGCGCAAATTGCGGATGCTGTTGAAGAAGTTTTACAGCCGCAGGGCACAATGGTGGTTGTTGAAGCCAAGCATATGTGCATGTGCGGCAGGGGCATCAAAAAAACAAATGCGTCAACCAAGACGATGTCATACCGTGGTATCTTTACTGACCGGCCTGATATGCGATCGGAATTCTTTTCATTAATTAAATAATTAAACAAAAAGCGTAAACAAATGTCTACGCTTTTTTACTTTCCGGTTTATATGAACGAAAGAAGGGATGATGGTGATGGAGCATATTGATGTATTGATAATCGGAGGCGGTCCTGCCGGTATTTCTGCCACGATTTGGTGCAAACGGCTTGGGCTTGATCATCTGCTGATTGAAGAACATGAAAGCTTAGGCGGACAGCTGTCTATGATCCGCAACAAGATCATTGACTATCCTGGATTCATTGAAAAGGACGGGGAAGAGCTGCGCCAGCATTTTCTCAACCATTTACAGGCGTTGCAATGCCATGTTAAAACAGGTATGAAAGTTTTGGCCATCGATGCGGAAAAACGTACCGTCACGGTTCAGCAAGGCCCCGCGGCAAAAACCATCCATTTCCAATTCTTGATCGCGGCTGCCGGCTCCAGCCCAAAACGCTTAGGTGTTCCGGGAGAGGAAGAGATGCTGGCCAGGGGCGAAACATACACGGCTTCGCGCGACAGCCATTTGTTCCGGGACAAAACGGTTGCAGTTGTTGGCGGCGGTGACCGTGCATTTGAAGGGGCCATGATGCTTGCAGATTCCGGTGCACAGGTTTATTTGATCAACCGTTCTAATCATTTTAAAGCAAGGAGCCAGTATGTCGAACAGGCAGTGGTAAAAGAAAATATCACGATACTGAACGAAACCAGGGTATTGGATATAGAGGGGGATCAAAAAGTCGAAGCAGTAAACCTGGTAAAAAATACGGGAGAAGTCAGACACCTGCCCGTTTCAGCGGTGTTTATCCGGATTGGAGCCAAGCCAAACACAAGCCTTTTCCCGCAATCGGTTAACATAGACGAAGAAGGCTACATCCAGACGGACGCTGCCGGAAAAACAAGCTGCGATTGTATTTATGCAGCCGGGGACAATTGCTCAGGATCTTTGTTTTCAAGCATTGCGGGTGCGGCCGGCCAGGGGGCAACAGCAGCCAAACACATCGCCTTTCTATTAACAGGAAAGCGGCAATATGCCTATTGATGGCTGGTGTCTGCTGTGGAATGAGATATTAGAAGCATGTTTTGATAAATGCAGGGAAGACAGAGGCCAAAATTGGAAAGAAAAAGAGCGGAATTTACGATATTACGGGATAGATGAGAAGACGCACTGGGCATTCGCCGGCACCTATTGAAAGAGCCTACATAAACTATAGTGATAAAGCGGAAGGAGAGTATGCTCAATGTATGAATTTTATCAGTATCCTTATCCCGGGTTTGACTATAATCAACAGGGTCAACTGAATGTGGATGACCCTTACAGGCAGTTGCAGCTTCCTCAATTTCAGCGGCTGGAGCGCAGAATTGAGCGGCTGGAAAGGCAAAATGAACGCCAGGACAGGGAAATTCAGCAGCTACAGCGCCGGCTGCAACGGGTTAACCAGCGTGTCCGCGTGTTGGAAAACAGGTTGCAAATTCCGTTCACACCGTATGATGACGGGTTTTAAGCACAATTGGCTTCCCAAAAACCAGAAAACTGGTTACATCGGGAAGCCTTTTTTCTATGGAAAAGAGTGAAAAAAACTTGCGGGATCGTCTTGCTGCCTCACTTTATTTTTCTAACCAGAGGCGAATCTGTTTCACTTCCATATAGACTTAATAAACCATACTTTTGTCATGGTAGTACTTAAACTCAAGTAAATTATTGGAAGGATCTTGAAGAAAGAATGTGTAATGTTCTTCCGGTTTTCCGCCGAATCGGACCATTTGTTCCTGGAAAAACTTTAAATGGTTTGCCTTTGCAAATTCAAGG
The DNA here is from genome assembly GCF_000374345.1 of Heyndrickxia acidiproducens DSM 23148. Taxonomy (GTDB): domain Bacteria; phylum Bacillota; class Bacilli; order Bacillales; family Bacillaceae_C; genus Weizmannia; species Weizmannia acidiproducens. The sequence goes on along the minus strand of NZ_KB894014.1, from coordinate 31,758 downwards.
GTTTTCAGGTATTCATCTTTGTTTAAAAAGGTAATCCCGAAATGGCGCGGGTACATTTTCGGGCTTTGGTCAATTTTTTCCGGATTCAAGTGACAGACAACCTGATCCCCAAAAAAATTAAAAGTGACCCGATCATCATACCGCCGTGCCAATGTACAGCCCAAATTTTTATAAAACTCGGTTGTTTCATTTAAATCCTTGCAAGGAATGGCCAGGTGAAAAACTTTATTGACATCTCTCATTTTTTATTTCCTCCTATAAAAAATGTATCAGCCCGCAGTCCAAGCCTTAATGTCTCAAGGGACAGGGCATCGGAAAAAGGGATATTCGCCAAATTAACATTTGGCCCCAGTTTTTGAATGAAAAAGGTTTGCAATTTTTTATTGGGTGCCTCGAAAATCAAAGAATCCAAATGTAAGTCTGATCGGAGGATGCCTTCCACTAAATCGGAACGTATATCGCCGTTTCCATTACAGATGCCGCTTGTGCCGCCTTCTCTTGCTTCTGTAAGTACTTTAAACACCCCCGCATCCAAATCTTCTTGAATATGCTCAAGCCACTGGTGTGAATCTTCACCCATGGACCTGTTCACATCCTTCGATCCGACTTCACTCAATACTTTAAATTCCTTGGAAAACGCTGATATATAACGGGCTTTTTCATGATTGGAAAGGGGGAGCGTGCCATTAGAAATTTCGACATAATTGCATTCGTATCTCCGGCAATAATCAAAAAACAAAGGTATTTTGCCCTGGCTCAAAAACTTTTCAAATAATGTACCGCCAAAGAAAAAATCGGTCTCATGCGTTCGCAAATGGTTTATTTTTTCATTGATGTGGTTTGAAATGATGGACGTTCCCCAGCCAAACTTGACCAAATCGATATACGGGGCTGCACTGTTGATCGTATCTTTAAACAGATTCAGCGGGAGGCCGTTATCGATTAAAATTGTCATGCCATACGCTCTTGGCTTTGCGGGCCGGGAAGGCAATTCTAATTCCGGATCATTCATAGGAAAACCCTCTCAATCGTTGGTATTGTTTTTGTTTGATTGATTTTCATGACAAAAGGACTGTTCAATTCTTTAATGCAAAAGTCCAAATCCTCACGATTAAATGCTGTTTTGGCCGGATCAAAAAACTTTTTTGCTGCGCTGGCTTTTAAAATTGCCTGTATCACTTCCTCAGGGTGTATTCTCCCGGATCCCTCCAAAATGCTTTTCATGTAATGGGCACATGCAAGGTCATCCTCACCGGTTGGATGAGAAGCAATGATGTTAACCTTGCCGGATGAAACAGGTTTCCATTTTTGTTTGATATGGTTTGCTGTTGTTTTCGCATTGGTAAAGCCGGTGACATATACTTCATCAGCCTGGAGGGCATTCAGGGCTGCTTTTACTCCATTCGTTGTTTTTTGTACGATTTTTTTTCTCATTAGATTATGTTTATTTATTTGGGCGGGTGAGTTGTCTAATTCAAAATCCGGAATCGGAAGGCCATTTACTTCTCCTGCCAACAGGACATCAGGATTGCGTTGCTTGATTTGAAGAGCAGATTCAACTGAATTTGCCAGCAATATTTCTTCTGCGCCTGCTAAAAATGCATAATGTGCAACGGTAAATGCCCGTATGACATCGATCACAACATTTACATTTGCGTGTGGCAAATCGATATCGTTTCCTTGATAGATTTGGATTTGCATGAAAAGCCCCTTTCTGTGTTTTATATGAAACAAGGAAACCACGAGCAATTCTTAAGTATCGGTGCCAGCTGGAAACGAGCGGTTGAAAATCGGCCGTGATATCAGAGAACGGTGCTATTTGTGGATGAAATGATTTGCTGGAGATAGGCGGGGAAATTTGCTATTTAGATGAAAAAGATAGAATGATGAACCGGCCATACTACAGTTGATGAAGCCATTTACGGTTGCTTAGAAGAAACTATATCTTTATAATGCTAAAAAACTTTGTTAACAGCCATGGCCCCGGAGAAAAGCCGAGTGTCAGCTGCCAGGCGCCAACGCCGCGGATGCCATATGTGCGGGCTGTGCTTAATTTTTCACTCATGCTTCTGACATCTTCAAACCAGACTTCATGAAGCTGTCCCTGCTGGTCTCTGTAACGGAAGTGCGGTGATTGAAATTCATTGGCATACTGGATTGGGGATTGGAACGTCATCGCTCTGTTCATGGCATTCTGATTCGAGATTGCTGTAGTAGCGCTTCCCGGGCTGTAGGGCAGCAGCCAGTCGTAGCCGTAAAGCGGAAGGCCCAGTAATATTTTTTTGCGGGGCACCCTTGCAACCGCAAAATCCAAGGTTCTTCTCACCTCAGTTATCGGTGCAACAGGACCCGGTTCACTGCCGGGATAATGCCAATCGTAGGCCATGATAAACATATAATCTACAACGGAGCCGATTCCGCCATAATCGTATCCCATTAACCAGGGAATATTCTCGCTTGTCTTTGCGGGAACTGCGATCGTCAAGGCTAAACCTGCCGGCCTGAACCGGTCCTTTAACTGCTGTAAAAACCCGGTAAAAAGATCCCTGTCGCCTGCAGCCACCTGTTCAAAATCAATACAGACACCACCGTATCCTCTTCCCGATGCCAAATTAAAAATATTGTTGACCAGATTTGTTCTTGCTGCCGGCTGGTTCAGCACCTGATGGACAAGTTCAGTGCTAAAACCCCGGGCTGTTAAATTGGTAATCGTAACAAGCGGTGTAACCCTGTTGTTCCAAGTCTCCTGAATCGCCGCCAGATCATTTAACTCGTTCACAATGTCGCCGTTTGCAGCAAAATGGTATTCAAATATCGCAATGGATGTAGAATAGGGAGCAAAGTCACGAATTAATGCCCGGTCTAAATCAGGGCTGCGAATGGCATAAAAACTTAAAGTGCCGGCAGGGTAATGAGATAGGCGCGGAATTGTAATGCGCATCCCCGGCTGCAGAACTTCAAGATTCATGGAAGCGTTTGCAGCCCTTAAACTTGCAATTGGAACGTAAGATTTCCGGGCGATGGCGGTCAAAGTGTCCCCCGGCTGGACAATATATACGTAGAGAGGGATCAAAAGCGCCTGGCCGGGAACAATATTTGTTTGCCAAAGGCCGTTGACACTGCGGATTTGATCAGCAGAAGCCCCGTACCTGCTGCTGATTGAAAACAAGGAATCGCCCGGCTGAACCGTATGAATAAACATATTACACCCCCGTTTCAACGAAATTTTAACCATAATAGATGATATGAAATTCCCGGCATTTATATATTTTGTCCAGTGTACGATTGGGCGGAAGGTAAAACTGTAATTGAGTGATTTACACCAATGAAGCCATTCATCTTTTCGTTTGAATGTGCTGGAATTCATTCTTGCGCGGAAAAATAAGCTGAAAGGTGGAACCTTGCCCGGGCCCAGATTGCACAGTGAGCCGGATGTTTAACTTTTCCGCTGCTCTTTGCGCCAAATACAGCCCAAGCCCTGTTGCCCCCGTGCTATGATCACGGTCCGTTGAAGTATAGCCTTTTTCAAAAATTCTCGGCAAATCTCTCGGGTCAATCCCGCGCCCGCAATCCTTCACTGACAAATGCAGGCGCCCGTCTATCCTCTCTGCGGCAATTAAGATATCCTTGCCTTCACTGTATTTTATGGCATTGGTGATCAGCTGCCTCAAAATAAAGGCAAGCCATTTTGCATCGGTTACGATTTCCGGAACAGCTAACTGGATATCAAAGCCGGTTCCTTTTTGGATACACCATGAACGCAGCGCTTTGATTTCCTGGAAAACCAGGCGTTTCAAATCGACATTTTCCATGTACAAATCATTTTCCATGTTCGCTATCCGTTTTTGGTACAGCTGTTTGTCAAGAAGCAGGTGGATACGCAGCCATTCATAGCTTAAGCCTGCTTTCATTTTCTCATCATCAATGCGGTCAATCATCAGCTGCATCGCGGTCATTGGCGTTTTGATTTCATGGACCCAGGCTGTTAATTCATCCTGTTCCGCTTCCAGCATCGAAGACCTTTGCTCAATTTCCGTTCTTACTTGTTCCGCTTGTGTTTTCAAGCTTGTTTCAACCAGTCTTTCAAATGGACTCACAGGCTTTGCGATTCCGTTCAGATCAAGGCTTGCGTCCCAGTTTTTCAGGCTTGCATAAAATTTGGATTCTGACTTGTACCGGTTCAACAAGAATATGATAAACAGCAGGGAATTTAAAAACACAATATACAGGGCGGGTTTGCTGCCAATTTGCGGGTCGATAAACGCAACCAGCAGCAATAGCAGCTGCTGGGCAGCGATAAGGATCAGCCAGCTTTTCCTCTCAGCCAAAAACATTCCCATCATAATAACGCATCCTTTTCAAGTGCAATATAGCCTTGCCCGACCTTCGTTTCAATGGAATCACCGAGCCCGATCTCCGCGAGTTTTTTTCTTAACCGGTTCACATTAACGGTGAGCGTATTATCACTGACAAAGCGTTCGTCATCCCATAAGCTTTTGATCAGATGTTCCCGGCTGACAATTTGGTTCTTTTGCTCTATCAGCAGTTTTAAAATGAAAATTTCGTTTTTGGAAAGTTCGATACATCCTTGTTGATTTTCAACTGTATTTCTCTGCAAATCGACTGTGGCCCCGCACCATGTTTTTAACACCGCCTGTTCGCTTCCGTAAGCATATACCCGGCGCAAAATCGCTTGGATTTTGGCAATGAGCACTTCTATATGGAAAGGCTTTTGCACATAATCATCGGCACCCAGCTGCATTGACATCACAATATCTGCAGGGTGGTCGCGCGAGGACAGGAAAATAATTGGAACATGGGAATGTGCGCGGATCTGGCGGCACCAATGGAAACCGTCAAACTTCGGTAACTGGATGTCAATGACCACTAAGTCCGGCCTGAACGCGGCAAATTCCTCCATCACGCGATCAAATTGGCTGATCCCTGAGACTTCAAACGACCATTGCATCAATCTTTCTTTCACTTCACGAAGAAGCGTCTCATCATCTTCAATGATCAGGATTTTAAACAAGAAAACCACCCTTTTCTTTTTCTGCTACTCTTGATTTTACAAGAAAACAGGCGGGTTTGGAAATCGCTGCGCAGCAAGAAAAAGGCCGATCTAAAAGCTTTTTCATGAAAAGAAAAATTTTGAAAAAGGTTGACGAAAGAAAAGAAAAATTTTAATATAAAGTTATTTTACAATGTTAGAAATCCATACAATATTGGAAATCTGCAGGGGGTGGTCTGATTGACTTAGAACAAACTGAACAATTTTTCAATCAGCTAAAGAACATAACGATCCAGGGAGGTATAACTTTGAGTCAGTTAATCGGAAATCAGTTGGACAGGCTATCAGTAGGAAAAGTGCAAAAACGGGCAACCGCAGTGATTGGATTGGGATTATTTTTCGAGTTTTTTGAGTTGTTTCTTGCAGGTGTACTCTCCAGTGTGCTGGGAGAAGAATATCATGTCCCGGCTTCGATTATGCCTTTGTTGCTGGGTTCCAGTTTTTTAGGGATGTTTATCGGGGCCGTTTTTCTGAGTCATATTGCGGACCGTTACGGCAGAAAGCGGGCTTTCATGCTAAATATAGGAATTTATAGTTTTTTTACTATTTTTATCGCCTTCAGCCCGAATGTCGGTATGGTCATCTTCTTTCGATTTCTGGCAGGAATGGGCCTTGGTGCGCAGCCCGCGTTATGTGATACCTATTTAAGTGAATTGATTCCGTCGCAAAAACGCGGAAAATATATTGCCTGGGCGTATACGCTTGGTTTTCTTGCAGTGCCGGTTGAAGGATTTCTTTCCCGCGTCCTTGTGCCTTTAAGTCCGCTGGGCATGGATGGGTGGAGATGGGTGTTCCTGCTTGGCGCAGCCGGTGGTGTTTTCGTTTTGATGGCGGCGCGGGCACTGCCGGAATCTCCGCGCTGGCTTGCCTCTAAAGGAAGAATGCAGGAAGCGCGTGCATTATTGAAAAGATTTCAGGAGGAAGAAAACGAACCCGGGGTGGTACCGGAAATACAGACCGGGTCTGCGGATCAAGCGCCAAAGGGGAATACTTTGCGTGCAGTCTTTCAAAAAAGATATTTGAAAAGTACAGCCATGCTTTACATTTTTCAAATTTTCCAAACGATTGGCTATTTCGGCTTTGGAACGCTTGCGCCGCTTGTGCTTGCGTCAAAGGGCTACACAATCACGCATTCACTCGAGTATATTGCCTTGTCGTTTATCGGCTATCCGCTCGGGTCATTGCTTTCTGTTCCGCTAATCGAAAAAATGGACCGCAAATGGCTTGTGTGCTATTCCGCGGTTTGTATGGGCGTATTTGGCGTTTTATTTGGAATCGGCGGATCTCCTTCTCTCGTGATCGTATTTGGATTTGCCTATACACTTTGCAGCAATATCTTTTCAAATGCTTTCCATGTACTGCAGGCGGAAATTTTCCCAACTGAAATTCGCGCAAGTGCTACCGGAATGGCGTACAGCATCAGCCGCATTATGAGCGGCCTCATGCCGTTTATCCTGCTTCCCGTGCTGGAAAATGAAGGTGCAGCCGTGATGTTTATCATTGTTGCGGCAGCGATGCTGATTGTTGTGCTGGATATCGCACTACTGGCACCAAAAACGACAGGGCGTTCACTGGAAAATATAGAGAATCCGCCCGGCCCGCAGATGATTGGAAAGACCGGGGCACACCTCTAATATAAATGAATTTGCTGAATATGCGGGAATATTTAACGGTATAATTGGAAAAGAAAATTTAGTATGGCGCTCCCTTTTCTGACGCAATATAAAAGTGTTGGAAAGGGGAGTTTTTTATGTCAAAGAAACAGAAGAAAGCAAAAAAAGGCGGACAGCCGCTCTTGACATCAGGGACTGCTGAACTCAGTTTTGAAACCGATCCTAGGCATTCAAAACTGGCGGCAAGCCCGAATGAAAGCAGGGACACCAAATAAACCGGCGTAAAGGAGGCGATCAGCATGAAAACAAAGGACGATTTTTTGGAAGGCGCCAAAGTAACCCATGATAACCAAATCTACGGGACACCAAACAGAAAAGCCAAAGACGGCACCGGCAACTCGCCAAATGACGATGCCGGCAAAAGTAAAAAAAATCACTAAAAAGCAGCCAGGTTTCTCTTGGCTGTTTTTTTTTTGGCATTTATGAAGTTTTTATGAAGTTTCTCGCATCACAGAGGAAAATAAATAATAGAACGTTTTCAAAACTTTTAATAGAATACTTTAAAATAATAAATTACTTGTTTTCCTAAAGAATACAATTGTATTTATTAGAAAAACATATTAAAATAGAAAACATAATGTTAGAATATCTTACAAACACCGATCATTCTATTTCTTTTGAATGTTTCAAGGCCTTTTTAGGTATGCTGGATGGAACATTTTACTGAGCAGCAGTTTTAAGTTGGCAACAAGATGTGGAGGGGTAATCTCATGGAAAAGAAAGAATTAGAAAGAGGTTTGAAGGCGCGCCATATTCAAATGATTGCGCTCGGCGGGACGATTGGTGTCGGGTTGTTTATGGGATCGGCAAGCACGATCAAATGGACAGGCCCATCCGTTCTGCTGGCCTACGCAATCGCCGGAATTTTTATCTTTTTTATTATGCGTGCCATGGGTGAAATGTTATATGTTGAACCGAGCACCGGGTCATTTGCAACGTTCGGCTATAAATATATTCATCCGCTCGCCGGCTATATGACGGCCTGGAGCAACTGGTTCCAGTGGGTAGTGGTCGGCATGTCGGAAATTATTGCGGTAGGTTCTTACATGCAGTTCTGGTTTCCGGACTTGCCTGCCTGGATTCCAGGATTCGTTGCCATGGTCATACTCGGAACTGCAAACTTGGTTTCTGTAAAATCATTTGGCGAGTTTGAGTTCTGGTTTGCGCTGATTAAAATTGTAACGATTGTCCTGATGATTATGGCCGGGCTCGGCATCATTATTTTTGGTTTTGGCAATGGCGGAAATGCCGTTGGACTTTCGAACTTGTGGCAGCATGGCGGTTTTTTTGCAGGCGGCATTAAAGGCTTCTTTTTTGCACTATCGCTTGTGGTCGCCGCTTACCAGGGGGTGGAATTAATCGGGATTACCGCCGGTGAAGCAAAAGACCCGCAGCATACTATCAGAAGCGCCATTCAAAATATCATTTGGCGGGTGTTAATCTTTTATATTGGCGCCATTTTTGTCATCGTCACGGTTTATCCGTGGAACGAACTAAATTCAATCGGCAGCCCGTTTGTCGCAACCTTTTCAAAAATCGGCATTACGGCTGCAGCCGGCATCATCAATTTTGTCATCATTACAGCAGCATTATCCGGCTGCAACAGCGGCATCTACAGTGCAGGGCGGATGCTTTATACGTTAGGCGTTAATGGGCAGGCACCAAAATTCTTTACAAAATTATCGCGCAATGGCGTCCCGTTGCTGGGCACAATAGGCGTACTTACCGGCCTTGTGATTGGTGTTATTTTAAGCTATATTGCACCAAAAAATCTATTTGTATATGTATACAGCGCCAGCGTGCTGCCGGGTATGGTTCCGTGGTTTGTCATATTAATCAGCCAGATCCGTTTCAGAAAAGCGAAAGGTGCCGGGATGGCTAATCATCCTTTCAAAATGCCATTCGCACCCGTTACCAACTATTTAACGATTGCTTTTTTAGTGATGGTTTTAGTCGGAATGTGGTTTAACGATGACACAAAGGTATCTTTAATTGCCGGCCTCGTATTTCTTGGCATTGTTATCGTCAGCTATTATGTTTTTGGCGTGGGCCATGCAGTGGAGAAAACAGCAAAAACCAAAAGCGTACTGAATGAGTTGAAATAACGAACTGGCTGACAGGCCGGTTATGATGGGGCTGTCCGGATGGGCGGCCTTTTTTGCGGGAAATCGTGAAGGCAAGGCTTGTAATGAAAACTTCGGGAGAACGACGCCCGTTTTCATGGCAGGAAAGCTTGGACAGTTGTGAATAGATAAAACGGGAGAAAACAAAAACAAGGACAGCCAATCAAACGGCTGACTGGCTGCCCATGTTTTCTTCCTGCTTCAAGTTATAAGCAATTTCCTGTGCATTCATTTCAGCTTCTTTTACCGAAGCAGCTTTGACGGTTATTAATCGTCCATCAATAATAAAATTAAACATTCTTCTTTTCATATTCAATCACCTCTTTAAATATACCCTTTGTGTATTTTTTAAAACCTTTGTACAAAATTGAGTGCGCAGTTTTAGGAAGCATTCTAAGATTAGAAGTATGTTAGCTTGAAGCGATGGATTGAAGTTCGGGCCGGGCATAGATCCCGTTGAAGTCAACTTGATAAAGTACAGACTGGGACGGTGAGCCAAACAGGGACTTTCTGTACAGTTTCATATTATAACATTTTACAATTGGAATTACAATATATTGAATTTGTGTTTCTGAAACATCTATATATAGTTTGGCGGTGGTGGAAAATGGATACAGAAAGCAATTTTAGCATGAGTTAATTTTTATGGGAGAGTAATCGTTTTGACATTCTTCAGGATTCTGTTTTTGGATATTTGCAGGAATATGATGAAAGTGATAAACAGATAATGCTTAGAAAGAAAATAGAAAAAAGCATCAGATTAATGCAGATCATCAACAAAGCAATGCCAGCATTAAAAACCGGCATTGCTTTACCATTATTCTTCTTCCCCGCCCAGTATCCGGCCAAAAGCAGCAGAAACTTTATGGTATTCCTCTTCCGAACCGAGTGCGTCAAGATCGCCTTCTTCGTCTGTTTTTAAGAAAAAAACATCCAGATCATCGCCAGTCTGTTCATCCAAATCCTCAACAAATGAAACGACGGCGTAATCCGTTTCATCCAGACTCATGACACCGATCACTTCCACCTCTTGTTCCCGGCCATTTTCAGTAATTGTAAAAATTTCCCCTTCTTCAATGTTCGGCATACGGCATCCTCCTCGAAAATTGATCCTGTTTTATTTTGCCTAAAATATCAAAGTTCATGCTGTTAGGAATGAAGATGGGAATTTATAGTCATATGAGTATACGGGAGGAACTGGTCGGGAGCTTTGACAGGTTAGGGAGATGATTAATTTTTTTGAATGAAATTTCAGCTGTCTCCATGTGAGTAGGGGCGGCTTATCGCGCAAGAATACTGGCATGGTAAAAGGACATGTGAAATATTTTTGTCCATTTTGTGACAAAAAAGAATACATAATTGTAAAAATTTTACTGTTAAGAAGTTGAAAAGGAACGCGATATTGATCCAGTCCATGCTAATATTCAGATGATTGCGCTCTCCTGCGAACAAAAAGTTATATTAACTATGATATTGTTCGGGTTTTACTTTTTTCTGAAACTTAATTTTCAGTTTTATCAGCTCTTTACAAAAGATGTCATTTTTTGTAGAATGGCGTTATGGCTCGAACGGTGCATACGAATCGATAGATAAAGAGGTGAGAAGAAACGGTCTTTATGATTCTAATAATTAGAAAATTCACTGTTATGGAAATTAAAAATCAGTGAATTACGTGCACCTGATGACTGGGTTGACTGTAAATAAAAAGGAGATTTTCTTTATGGATTTATTCAGGAAAAAGTCGATGGATTACATGCTGAATCAGGCAAGCGGGAAAAAGGGCCTGCAAAAAGCCTTGGGTGCTTTTGACTTAACCATGCTTGGTGTGGGTGCGGTAATCGGGACAGGTATTTTTGTTCTGACCGGTATCGTTGCCGCACAGTCAGCAGGCCCGGCGATTATCCTTTCTTTTATTTTTTCAGGAATTGCCTGCGCGTTAACGGCTTTATGTTATGCCGAATTCTCGTCAATGATTCCTGCATCGGGAAGTGCGTATACTTATAGTTATACAACGTTTGGTGAATTGTTTGCCTGGGTGCTCGGATGGGATTTGATTTTGGAATACGGCCTGGCCTGTTCGGTTGTTGCAAGCGGCTGGTCTGCCTACTTTCAGGAACTGGTACGGGGATTTGGACTCCACTTGCCAACAGCCATAAGTGGAGCCTATGATCCATCCAAAGGGACGTATATTGATCTTATGGCTGTTATCATTGTTTTTGTGCTGTCAGCTGTTTTGCTGACCGGCGTAAAGGAATCAAGCCGGATCAATAATGTCATGGTCATCATTAAAATTAGTGTTGTCCTTCTTTTCTTGGCTGTAGGAATTTTTTATGTCAAACCATCGAACTGGACGCCTTTTATGCCTTTTGGATTTGAGGGTGTAATAAAGGGGGCGGCAACCGCATTCCTTGCCTATATCGGGTTTGACGCTGTTTCGTCGGCGTCTGAAGAGGTACGCAATCCGCAACGGGATATGCCGATCGGAATAATTACTTCTTTGATGATCTGTGTTGTGCTTTATGTCGCTGTATCTTTGGTGTTAACCGGCATGATTCCTTATACAAAACTGAATGTCGGTGATCCGGTTGCGTTTGCCCTCCGATTTGTTCATCAGAATTGGGTGGCAGGCTTCGTTTCTCTCGGGGCAATTTTAGGAATTACAACCGTTCTGTTTGTCATGATGTATGGACAAACCCGCCTCTTTTTTGCGATCAGCCGTGATGGACTGCTTCCGAAAAAGATTTCAAAACTGACTGAAAAGACAAAGACACCAACGCGGAGCATCATTTTGACCTGGTTAATGGCAACGGTTTTCTCAGCAGTTGTTCCCCTTAACCAGCTCGCTGAATTAACGAATATCGGAACCTTATTTGCTTTTATCGTTGTGTCGATCAGTGTCATTGTGCTTAGAAAAAAACGTCCGGACATTAAGCGCAATTTCAAAACGCCGTTCGTCCCTTACATTCCGATTCTGGCTGTACTTGCCTGCGGTTATTTAATGGTCAATCTATCTAAAGTGACTTGGATTGGTTTCTTTGTGTGGTTAGTGATCGGGCTTGCCATCTATTTTGGGTATGGTTACCGTCACAGTGTGCTCGGGCAATGGAAAGCGGGAGAACGGTCTAATGAGAATCTGGATCCGGCAGACCATCCGGTTTAATGAGGAAAATGGCCGTAAAAAATGAAATTGTATGAGTCAAAACACCGGTGCAGGGCAATATCCGCATTAAGCGGAACAGCACAAAATAAAGGTTTGACTCTTATTCTATCCGCTTCAATTTATGCTACTGCAATGGCATATGAAGCGGATTATTTTTTTCTATCGAGTCTAAATATAAATACATTTAATATATTGATTCCTGTTCATCTTCATCATAATGTTTCTTCATTACTATTAGTTCGTTTTTTATGGGCTGCTAAAATGTCCTTATTTTTGATGCTGACGGGCATATTCGTTTAACATAGGGAGGAGTGATGTTTATGAAATGGATTGGTCTTTTATTAATCGCTATTGGCTTTGTGCTGCTTCCTTTTGGCATATTGCAATTCAAAAAAGCATGGAAAGAATATGACAGTTTTTCACCCAAATCCAAAAAAATATTTGGAATGATGGAAATCGTTGATGTGCTCACGGGCACTCCAATTTTATCAACCTGGTTAATGTACATTTCAGCACTATGTATCGTCACTGGTCTGGTCATATTCATAGTATAAAAATGGCTGGCAACTGTGCTAGTTATCATCTGCGGGATAATGTGATATAATCATGAATAGTGGGAAAATTCATGATTGAATAACTGGAAATGGAAAGGAGTTATGCAGTTTGCAAAAACAGGATCCGGAATTGGGAGGAATAAAACAGCAACATAATGAAACACTTGTCATTCATGAGGATGGAAATAGAGATCGTTCGGTATCACCGCCCATTTATTATACGGCAACATTCCAGGCGGAAAATGCTGCTGAATTTACGGAAATGGCAGAAACGCCGCGGCATCCGGAATATTATACAAGGTATGGAAACCCCGTTCACGAGCGTGCTGCAAAAATCATCGCCAAATTGGAAGGCACGGAAACGGCGATGTTAACCGGGTCCGGAATGGGGGCCATATCCACAACATTGCTTACCTTATTGCGCGCAGGCGACCATGTTATCGCCCAGACGCGCCACTATATGAGCACTGCAAAAATCATGGATGAGATGTTGCCAAAATTCGGCGTCGATGTAACGGTTGTGGAACAATCCGACGTACAGGCATTTGCAGACGCCATCAAGCCAAATACAAAACTCATAATGATCGAAACACCTGCAAATCCAACTTTAGTGGTGACAGATATCAAAGCTGTTGTGGACCTGGCCCATCCGCAGGGGATTCTGGTCGCAGCGGACAATACTTTTGCATCGCCGATGAACCAGCGTCCGCATGATTATGGGGCCGATATTGTTTTACATAGTGCAACAAAATATTTAGGCGGGCACCACGATATTACAGCAGGTGCCATCTGTACGAGTGAAGCGCTTGCTGAACAAATTTGGCGTACCCATACCGCTATTGGATCCGTGTTGTCTCCAATGGATGCATGGCTGTTATTGCGGGGATTGAGGACGCTGCCGATGCGGGTGGAAAGAATCAATGCCAATGCACTGGCACTTGCTGAATTTCTTGAAGCGCAGCCGCAAATTGAGCAAGTCTATTATCCCGGGCTTCCAAGCCACCCGCAGCATGAACTGGCCAAAAAACAGATGAGCGGATTTGGTGCAGTGGTTGCTTTTGCGGTCAAAGGCGGCTACAAAGAAACCGAACGTTTTGTTTCTTCTTTGCATTTATCCTTGAATGCAGTCAGCTTAGGGGGAGTGGACTCGCTTGCCGTCCACACAGCCGCAATGTGGGGCGGGGTGATGACAGAAGAACAAATGAAAACAGCGGGCATTCCTTCCAATTTTGTCCGTTATTCTGTTGGCGTTGAACATATAGAAGACTTGAAAAACGATGTTTGGCAGGCCCTGCAGCAAATTTGAAAGGAAAAAGAGGAGTGTGGAGTTTTTGCGTCCGGTCTTATTGGGGGTATGTGCCGCCTTCTTTTTCGCGGTGACATTTATTTTAAATCGGTCAATGGAACTGTCCGGCGGCAGCTGGATTTGGAGTGCTGTACTCCGCTACGTTTTTATGGTGCCGTTTTTGCTTGTAATCGTGCTTGCGAGAAAGAACTTTCAAGTGCTATGGAAAGAAATGAAAAAACACCCGTTCCAGTGGTTGCTGTGGAGCTTTTTCGGCTTTGTGCTATTTTATGCGCCTTTATGTTTTTCGGCAGCTTATGCGCCAGGCTGGCTCGTGGCCGGCACCTGGCAGATTACAATTTTATCAGGGTCGCTGCTTGCGCCTTTCTTTTATAAAATGGTTCAGACGCCTGAAGGTCCTGTGAGAATCAGGGAGAAAATCCCGTTCCGCGGCTTGCGCTGGTCACTGCTGATTTTGCTTGGGGTATTTTTGATGCAGCTTGAACAGGCCGGCCGTATTTCCTTGCATCAGATTGCTTTGGGTGTTCTTCCGGTTCTCGTTGCAACTTTTGCCTATCCGCTTGGAAACCGGAAAATGATGGATTTATGCAAAGGGCGGCTTGATACGTTTCAGCGTGTGCTTGGCATGACGCTGGCAAGCCTTCCGTTTTGGTTCGCTTTATCCTTGTACGGATTGTTGACGGCCGGTGCACCTTCGAAATCACAGGTCATGCAATCGGGCATTGTTGCCATTTTTTCAGGAGTGGTTGCTACCGTGCTTTTCTTTAAAGCAACCGATCTTGTCCGCGGCGATATGGCAAAATTGTCGCTGGTGGAAGCGACCCAGTCATTGGAAGTACTGTTTGCGCTGTTTGGGGAGATCGCTTTATTATCCATTCCTGCGCCGCCGCTCGTATCCTGGGCCGGAATCTTGACGGTCGTTGCCGGTATGGTACTGCACAGCCTCACTTCACGAAAAACAGAAAAGCCAGTGGTTGCATATGAGATGGATAAGTCGGAAACAAGCGGTTAAGAAATCAGGGAAATAAAAATTGGCGGATAAATGCAAGGATTCTCACAATAAATATAGAAGATAGACGAGTTAAAGGAGCAATCTTCCAATGTGATACAAACCTCTTTTTCAACCATTAAAACTGAATAAAGGAGTTTGATCACGTTGACGCATCATTCGTTCAGATGCCTGATGTTTGGCCAGTGCCTGGCAAATGCGGGGGATGTATTTTATATTGTGGCACTGATTTCCCTTGTCTATACCATCACGGCATCGACCTTTTTTGTATCTCTGGTTCCATTCACTATTACATTGTCAGCGGTTTTATTGCGCCCATTTTAATCGACCGTTATCAACTTAGAAAAGTCCTTGTGTATTCACAGCTTTTGAAAACGTTGCTTTTAATGCTGCTTGCGGTTTACTCTATGTATTTGATGCGCCCCGGCACCATTTTTGTACTGATTTTGCTGGCGGGACTGAATTCGTTTTTTGATGGATGGGCAGCGCCTGCAAGAAATGCCATGATTCCCCAAAATCTATTCGGCCCAAAATGCACTGGTTACGCTCGTGTTCGGGCTTTCCACTATGGCAGCCGGGGCAGTCTCGGACCGGTTTAACATTGTCTTTCCGTTTATAGGCGCCTCGGTACTCTTGTCCATTTCTTTTCTTATTGTTTTTGCAATGAGCGGTTCTTTAACCGTGAACCGGAAGAAAACCGTGGAGAAAGAATAAAGTGAAACTTCCATCAGTGGGAGTCTTACTGCCCGTTATGTTGGGATAAAAGCTGAATCCCGCCCCGGGCCGGGACGGGATTCAGCAATCCATAATAAAGCAGGCTTAAAAAATGTGATCGGCTTTGGTACATACGTATTTTCCCGGGAACTTTGAAAATCTGCTGGCCGCAAATGTGAAAAATAAGGCTGCGCAGCATTTGTATGCAAAAGCCGGGTTTTGTGAAAAAAGACATGAAAAAGATGGAGAGAAAGGGGGGGGTGTTGCTTTTTTTATGGAGAAGCGGTGTCAGTTCAATCATATTTCAGCCTCCAATAATATACTGGTACCTTTGAAAAACATGAATCTGGTTCTTTTGATTATACCAGATTATGGTTAAATGGGTGTAAGCCATTTTTTAAAGGAGATGTTCGGTTGGCGTTAGCCAAAGTTGTTGAAAAGCAGGATGCATGGCAAAGTAACATACAAGATATGAAGATACATCGTATGGAAATAACCAGTGATTGAACCCGAAATTTGCGGGAATCCCCCAATTCAAGGCGGCAGCCTGAATGGTGGGCAGCTCAACAGAATGTCCGTTTGCTTTTTAATTTATCATTTCCCGGCAGAAGACTCCCTCTTCAATCGTGTGAAGGGCGAAGCCCAACGATAAGGGGGAGATGAATGCCGGTTGTCGATAGACAAAGCTATATCCATATGATATAATGGGAACAAGAGTTCTTGATGGGTGGGGTGAAATCTATGATCGTCCATAAAGCATACAAGTTCCGGATCTACCCAAACAAAAAGCAAGAAATTCTGATTGGGAAAACAATCGGTTGTTCCCGCTTTGTTTTCAATCACTTTTTAGCAAAATGGAACAAAATATACAACGAAACAGGAAAAGGATTAACATACAACGCCTGTTCTGCTGAACTGCCCCAACTTAAGAAAGAATTCGCCTGGCTAAAGGAAGTCGACAGCATCGCGATCCAATCCTCACTCAAAAACCTGGCCGATGCATTCACCCGGTTCTTCCAAAAGCAAAACAAAGCACCCCGGTTTAAGTCAAAAAGAAACAAAGTCCAATCCTACACAACAAAGTACACAAACGGCAACATTGCAATTTCCGGAAACAAAATCAAATTACCCAAGCTCGGATACATCAAGTTTGCAAAAAGCCGGGATGTAAAAGGGCGTATTTTAAGCGCAACCGTCAGAAGAAATCCAAGCGGAAAATATTTTGTATCCATTCTCGCAGAAACAGAAATTCAGGAACTGCCAAAAACCGGATCGGCTGTTGGCGTGGACGTCGGTTTAAAAGATTTTGCCATCCTGTCAACAGGTGAAGTCATTTCCAATCCGAAATGGTACCGCACATTGGAAAAAAAGCTGGCAAACGCACAGCGTATTCTTTCCAGAAGAAAAGAGTCAGCAATAAAACGCAATTGTAAACTGAATGAAGCCAGAAACTACCAAAAACAAAGACGCAAAGTTGCCAGAATCCATGAAAAAATCACCAACGCAAGAACAGACTACTTGCATAAAATCTCAACTTACATCATCAAAAATCACGATGTTGTGGGGATTGAAGATTTGCAAGTATCTAATATGGTAAAAAACCACAAATTAGCCAAAGCGATTCAAGAAGTATCGTGGTCGCAATTCAGAGCCATGCTGGAGTACAAAGCAGAATGGTATGGAAAAGAGGTAATCGCTGTATCAAAAACCTTTGCCAGTTCACAGCTATGCTCAAGCTGCGGCTACCAAAATCAAGACGTTAAAAACCTCAACGTACGTGAATGGGACTGTCCTTCCTGTGGCACCCATCACCACAGAGATATAAACGCAGGAAAAAATCTAAAAAACGAAGCGTTAAAACTTCTAACCGCAGGGACTGCGGGGTTAGCCTAATCAATTAGAAGCCGGTAGGCTTCCATACTTAGGAATCCCCCACTTCAAGCAGCTCGTAAGAGCGATAAGTGTGGGTAGTTCAATTATAAAGCAGATCAGTTCTTCAGACCGCTTTTTTCTATCCTTTTCTATTGGAGAAGTGGAAGGTGGGGGGAGAATACACTCGTTTGGCTGTGGAACTTTTTCACGTGATCACCTCTGCTGTTTATTTTCCATTGGTTCCCCACCCCTCATAAAGAATGGCATGGTGGACTTCCATATTCTGTTTCTTTTTTAACCCCCGGACGAATACGCCGTCAGCTTCGGCAAACAGGTAGTCTACCTTCTTCCCATTAGGCAGTGAGGTAGCCAAGATACTTGCCGGATGGAGGCTCCAATACACCAATGCGCCGAACATGTAGAGCAAATACCAGATTTTGCGGATCAGAAAGACTTTGGCATCCATTTTTTCTTCGTTTTTTCCATATAAATATGTACACAGCACAAGTCCGACAAAGCATGTCCAAACAAATATTTTAAAGAACAGGGCCTCCAAATAATCAACTCCCCTGCTGTCATTGGAAATCTTTTTTACCTCGATTACAGATTATTTTAACATAATAACCAAGCCTCAGGAGCCGCTTGTTTTTTTACAATAGCGATTTCCTTAATTCCTCATAGGACGATAGAACGACAAGTGACAGCTTGTTAAGGGAAATATTGGTTACATTGCAAATACTTATTCCATCATCATACAACAAAACATGTAATTTTTTCTTGACTCTCACGCTGCGTTATCCTTTAAAGTGGAAGGTGTAAGGAGGCCGTGACATGAGAATCAAAGAAGCAGCAGAACTTTCCGGCGTCAGCGTCCGGACTTTACGGCATTATGATGAGATTGGCTTGCTCATACCGGCTGAAGTTTCGAAAGCAGGTTATCGGGATTATTCCGATGAGAATTTGGAAACCTTGCAGCAGATTTTGTTTTTTAAAGAATTGGGTTTTCCTTTGCGAAAAATCAAGGAAATTATCGAGGATCCCGCATTTGACCGGCAGGAAGCGTTGCAATTGCAGCACAAATTACTGGTTGAAAAGCGGAACAGGCTGGATAAAATGATTTCCATGATCGAAAAAACCATCCGTTTTGGGAAAGGGGAAATAATCATGTCCAATGAGGAAAAATTTGAAGGCTTTAAATTTGATGCCAACCCGTATGAACAGGAAGCGCGGGAACGCTGGGGAGAAAAAGCAGTTGACGAAGCAAATGAACATTTACAGAAACTTTCCGGTGATGAAAAAACCGCTTTAGCAGAAGAAATGAATCGCATTTACCGCGAACTTGCGGGTCTTCGGAAACTTCCGCCGGATTCTGCGGAGGCACAGGCCGCCATCTCCAAATGGTATCGGTATTTAAACAAACATTTTGGACCTTATTCTCCGGAAGTTTTTAAAGAACTGGGCCGGCTCTACATTGATGATAAACGGTTTACGAAAAACATCGACAAATTTGGGGATGGACTTGCGGCATTTATGGCGGAAGCAATGGAAAAATTCTCGGAAAAGAAAGCATAGGAAGTGGGCATAAAGTCATAGAATCCCCTGATATGCCGGGCATCATTTATTGCAATTTTTTCTTGAATCCGGGTATAATGTTGCTAAAGGGAACACAGAATAATACCGCCGATGGGTTTAATACCGGCGGCAAAGGCGATATCCGCATCGAGCGGAGCAGCGCTGAAATGAAAGCACGTCATTTAAAATCCGCTTCAGTTTAAGCCACTGCCATGGCATATGAAGCGGACTATTTTTTTCTATCAAACAGCATGAGAGTTAGCCCGGCAAAACTGATCATGAGGCTGATTGTTTCAAATACTGTCACGTAAACGCCACCCCCTATCTGTAAGGGTGCGCTGTCCGCTCATATGCTTCATATAACGCTTGATCCTATTATATCATGAGGAACGTATGTTTGCCATCTGAATCTATTAATAAGGCCATTTTGTTTATATTGGGGACTGTTGAATCTATTGAAGAAAAAATAGAGTTCAATCTGCAAAAAAGGAACAAATCTTGATGATCCCGGCTGAAATGAAAAGCGGTGATGCAGTTATTGGTGAACTCAGTTTTTCCGGGTTATTGTGTATTGCTGCCGAGAAAAGAAGTATCAATCTTAACGATTATCCGCTTTCAGAGCGCACGCTATTTTTAACCTTCATCCCCTCAAAAAAGGGATTGTGAATAGTTTCGTTCGGATTGCGGTCAATACATTGTATAATCGTATGCCTGGCAATCCATACTTTAACTGTAATGACAAAGGAGGGAAAATGATGGACGCACAACGCGTACAGGACATTATGGATTCTTCAGAGATGGTGAATGTGACGCTCAATGGAGAAGGGATATATATTGAGCATGTTGACAGGAAAAATGGAAAGGCTACGGTTCACCCGCTTGACAATCCGGATCAAAAACAAAGTGTACAAGTTTCAAATCTAATTGAGCACTAGAAAAAGCCGCCTTTGTGCGGCATTTTTTTATTGCAAAATGTTTAGAAAATTTACTTGACAGTTAAATTTTGAAGCTTTAGAATTTTACTCAGCAGAAGACATTAGATAAGAGTGATGCTGACAATGTACCTGCACGCGAAAATAACAAAAAAAGCGCCAAGCATGCGGAAGTGCTGGGGGGGTAAGTTGAATTTATCAAAACCAATGCAGCCGATAAAGAAAGTATCCGGTTAGCTCTGAAAAAAATAGAAAGCGCTAACATTTGGCGAATTGTGCCGGGGCTGGCCAAGCCCAAAAAATCTATGTGAACAAGGCTGTAACAGAGGTGCCAATGGCCAAATGGCGGATTACCGATTTGGCAAAGAAAATATGCAGCTGAGTGCCTGCAGCTTCATCGGTTTTGGTTATATGAAAGAATACAAGATTTCAAGGCGTTACCGTTTGCGGGGGACAGCAGGCAAAGTGTTAAAATATCAGAGATTCGCGAAAGCTTGAAAACTCATTCTTTTCTTTTTGAATTATGATAAAACCAAACCCAGGGGGAATGTGCAATGATGGAAACACCGCTAACAATTGTGCAAATGATTGAACGGGCCGAAAAATACTATCCAACAAAGGAAATTATTTCACGTACGGCTTCAGGAATTCATCGTTTTTCCTACAAACAATTGGGGGAGCGTACAAGGTCGCTTGCCAGTGCGCTTACTAAACTGGGCGTTCAAAAAGGTGACCGGGTGGGCACGTTTGCCTGGAACCACCACCGCCATTTAGAAGCGTATTTTGCGATCCCGTCGATCGGGGCCGTTCTTCACACCATCAATATTCGCCTTGCTCCGGAACATATCATTTATATCATTAACCATTCTGAGGATAAAATTTTACTGATTGACGAAGACTTGCTTCCGCTTATAGAAGCGGTCAAGGATGAATTAAAAACAGTTGAGTCATTTATTGTCATGTCGGATCAAAAGAATCACATGGAAAACCCGGACTCCGGCTTGTTTCCGCTCTATTCCTATGAGAAGCTGGTAGAAGAGGGTGATGCTTCTTTTCAGTTTGAAGCGGATATTGATGAATATGATCCCGCGGGTATGTGTTACACTTCCGCAACAACAGGCAAACCAAAGGGAGTTGTATATTCCCACCGGGGCATTGTACTGCACAGCTTTACGCAAGGGCTGGCGGATACAGCCGGCATTTGCGAAGCGGACACTGTGATGCCGGTTGTTCCAATGTTTCATGTGAATGCCTGGGGCCTGCCGTTTTCAGCAACTTGGTTTGGGGCAACGCAAGTGCTGCCGGGCCCCGGCCCGACGCCAAAGATAATTGCCGGGCTCATTGAAAACCATCAAGTGACTTTAAGCGCTGGCGTTCCCACGATCTGGATCGGGCTGTTAAATGAACTGGAAAAAGGAAACTACCAGATGGACAGTTTACGCGCCATCCTTTGCGGGGGTTCCTCTGCGCCAAAAGGAATTATCCGCGCTTTTGAAACAACATACAATATACCATTTATCCATGCTTACGGAATGACCGAAACAACACCTTTGGTTACACTCGCCAAGCTCAAAAGTGAACACCGCAGCCTTCCATATGAAGAACAGTTGGAAATCCGGGCCACACAAGGCTTAGTCGTTCCGGGCATTGAAGTAAAAGCGATCAATGATCAAGGCGAAGTGAAACCGGATGGAAAGGAAATGGGAGAACTGTTAATAAGGGGCCCCTGGATTGCGGATGAGTACTACAAGGATGAACGGTCAAAAGAAGCTTTCCGTGACGGCTGGCTGTACACCGGTGATGTGGTGACCATGGATGGAGAGGGCTATATCCGCATTGTCGACCGTACCAAAGATTTGATTAAAAGCGGTGGTGAATGGATTTCTTCCGTCGATCTTGAAAATGCATTAATGGCCCATGAAGGCATTTTCGAAGCGGCGGTTGTGGCGGCCCCCCATCCGAAATGGCAAGAACGTCCGGTCGCTTGCGTTGTGCTGAAAGAAGGAAAAACCGTTTCAAAAGAAGAACTGATTGAATTTTTACGCCCGCAGTTTGCAAAGTGGTGGCTGCCTGACGATGTCTTGTTTGTCAATGAAATCCCGAAAACATCTGTCGGGAAATTTTTAAAAGCTGCTTTGCGTGAAAAAGCTGCCGAAGCATTGGCTGCACAAAAGCAGGAATAAGAGGCTTTCCACCCGGTTATTTCCTATCAAACTAGCTGCCGGGATACTATTTTTACAAAATCGGCAAAAGGCATGCTTTCAGAAAAAAGTTACGCTATCATGAAAGTAAAAGGTGATTTTTATGGATAAAAAAGAAATGGAAGAAAAAATCGTTCAACAATACAAAAAAGATGAAAATATGATGGCTCTTGTTTTTGCCCAGTGGTGTGTGAATCATGGGCTTGATCCGGAAGAAATATACGCGCGCGCTTATCCCGGGCAAGGGAAAAATCCGATATTAAAAGCGGCTGTGGCGTTAACGGTCCCGAAAGAAGAAGCCGGTGAAATCAGTGATGAAACGGTTTTGAATGTGTTATCCCTGTTTGGAAATGAAGACCTGGCATTCGCAGTGACAGAAGAAATCCAACACCTGCAAAAGAAGTAGATTACGGAACAAATTGTCTGAAGGCAATCTCAGATGCTAAAGATGAGCAAGCTAGTTACGTCACAGACAGAAGCGATGCAAAGACTGTAAGGCAGAAAATTATAAATGGATACTAACTAAATGACAAAGGATTTGATGTCAAAATGTCAAATCCTTTACATAATTAACGCTTGGAAAAATACCAAGCGTTTTTTCACTTATTTTTTACATCTACTAATTTGAAACGCTCACATACCAGCATGATATCTTCTGAGTATTCAAGCCCTAAATCACTTAACTCTTTAGTAAAGAATTTTTCGTGTACTTCTTTCCAATATTGATAAGTTCTATCTCCTTCACCTTCTGCAATTGCAAATTCTTCTGGAACCTTATACATTGGCATTATTTTAACATCTACTGTTTTAATAATCGCTAAAGGTTCATCTTTACTATTTAAGATAATGCTGTAATCTTCAACGGAAGGCAGCGGCTCGTTTTCAATTTCATAAAAAATCAGTGCTGAGCAAGTGGCTGATTTCACACCCTCTATTACTAACTGAGCCAAATGGTCCGGATTAGCTCCGAATTGCCACGCACTTACTGATTTTGGTTTTTCGTGACTTTGGGACTTCCAGAATTCATCCCAATATATTTGTGATGCTTCATTCATAGACTCTCTCTCCCTAATAAAATAATAGGTTAACTACCTGCAATAAATTATATCATTCTAATCAAAAATTTTCCCTGTAATACCGAGTATTTTTGGAAAAACTGCGATTGGGGAGCAAGCCTCGCCCAAGGGAAATATTTCGCAGCAACTGGCGATTTTAAAGTATGCTGATCTGGTTACTGCCATGAAAAAGGGGAAATACGTTTACTATTCATTAAATACGACTGTTTTTGAGGAAGTTGTCAATTGGATATTGAACTTAAAAAATTGCGGGGAGGGGCCACAGTGAAAAAACAATTGGTTTGGCAGACGCTTTTAACGATATTTATGCTGCTGGTTTGGGCACTGCTTTATCCAAAACTGCCGTCAACATTGCCAATGCATTGGAATATCAACGGCAATATCGACCATTTTGCGCCAAAAAGCCGGGTCATGTTGATGCTTATCAGCTTGTTGTTGCTTTCAACGACTTTGTACGTCATTATTCCGTTCATCGACCCAAAGCGGAGGAGCTTTATTTATTCATTGAAAAATTATAACCGGATCCAGGTGCCCTTCTTTCTGGTTAATGGTCCTTCGCAAACTCAATTATCCCAGGGGCTCGGGGCACCTTTTCATTTTAATCCCCCATTTTTCTTCCGTAACCTATGTTTATAAATATGGGTTATCTAATAACCAAAATTCATTTCCTTGTGCGATAAAAAATTTGTCTAACCATTCTTGAAATCCATAGTCAAACGCTTTCGTTCCGTCAGCTAATAGCAGGTATGGATTTCCTTTATTTAATTCCGCCTGATCTACTAATAGATCCGAACGGTCTAGCAAAGTACCTATTGGATACCTATTTTCTTCATGAAGGGAATTCTCGTAAAAGGCCTTTTCTTTTAGTATCTCCTTTAATGAATATAAGGTAAGTAAAGGCTGGCTGCCATGATAATTATCCAGATAGAGCTTAGCCCCATCACTCACCTTTAAAAATTCAATATAATCTTTCGGCAATATTAAAGAGTTATAATTCTTAAATTCTGCTATGTCAAGTGGATCATTAAATTGTATCTTGCTGGAAATAATCTCCCCCTTGGGTGCCAGTCTCAGTACTTCACCATCGTCGTTTAGTAATTTTTTAATCGAATGAATCATTTTTTTCATATAATAATCACTGCACACTTTTTTTTACTCCTCTGTTATTTAATAGTTAACAAACCAAGTTGTAATTAGTCTATGAGCTGTTGTTTCCACAGGCATTAACTTGTCGAATTCATCAGAACCGCCAAAATTTCTTGGCCTGATATGATGAATCTGAACTGCACTCCAATAGCTGTCTGGTTGATCACCATAAATGGACTCAAATTGTTTTATATAAGCATTACGTCCATTCCATGGGTGCGATCCTGTTCTTTGCCAATCAGTCCTTACTCCATCGATTGCTTGCTTTCCAGAAACAGGATCTATATAATTAGGAAAATATTGGTTTAGCTTATTTGTCAATATTGTTGATGGTGAAATTGAGAAATAATTAGGTGTACCATCAGCCATCAATGCGCCAAATGCACCATACAATGTCAAATAAGCAGTTTTTGCCTTAACACTTAGAGATTTTTGAGCTCCAGTTTTTATTTCGGATGCTTCAAATATTAAATTCTTCGAGGCATAGGTTGTAGGAGCATCTGTAATACCATTTCTGGAGTCTACTTGCAATTGTACGCTTAATAATACAGGGGTCAAGCATCTTTGCTTCAGGTATTATTCTTGTATTTGTGATATAACAAATAAGAAGTAAGATGGCATAAAGCAACGCATCCAATTAAAACACCTGTTGTATATTCAGTGGCTTCATTGTTCCATATTAAATTAATCAAAATAACGGCTATCCCGGCGATGACGAATATGATAGAACTTAATTTATGGGTTTTTTTCCAGACCAGGTTGTTTGATAATGTCCATTTATTTTTTATACCGTACTTATAATTTCTCACTGCTCTATATAGGTAATTCCCCAGCACAATAAATATCACGCCTAAGGCAATCTTAATAATCCTGGAAAAATGAATTTCAAATCCTAAATTAATGAGAATCATCATAATTTGCGTTACAAATAGGAAAATTGATGCAATATTGTACATTAGTCTACTCTCATACAGATTAGCTGAATGAATAAACTCATTTCTTTTACCGTGCGAAAAGTATAATAAAATCATAACAAGCGGGATAATCAATAAGCCAATAATTTTTGGCGCAACGTTTGTCGGGCTGTTGTCTGAACCAAATTGGACCGCTAACATGTCAGGCAAAAATGGATAGGATATCGCACTTATTAATATTGTTAAAATAAATAAAGATTTTGTTAATAAATTTTTTCTCATTTCAATCTCCTCCATATTAGTTTAATCCTTATTTTTAAGAACCAGAATCCAATGCATGATCTCTTGAAGCATCGTTAAATTTATTGAGTAGTGAATAAATTGGCCCTTTTTTTCTGAATAAATTAAGTTGGCATTACTTAAAATGCTTAAATGGTGAGAAATACTGGGTTTCTTCATATCGAAATGTTCGGAAATTTCTCCAGCTGTCATACTTCTTTTTTTCAGGAGCTCCAATATTTTAATTCTTGTTGGATCAGCTAAGGCTTTAAATACTTTATGCAATGATCATCACTCCGTTAAATAATTAGAAAAACATCTAAATAAACTGTAACAAAAAAATGAAATAAATGCAATAACAAGGAAACCTAAATTCGAATAATTCAGAAAGGAAATAATACTTCTGTATAGATTAAGCTTCCTGACAAAGCAATCATCAGAGCAGCAGAAGATTAAGAAAAGCTTGCCACGGTAGAACTGTATTATGTTTTTGGCGCCTCTAAAAATCTATGTAAAAGATTTTTTCAATGCCACTTGTATCGAATTTATTTATGGTAAAATGAAGAAAATATTTTCAAATGTTGCAGTGGCAGGAATTCAAGGGAAACACGGGCCTGCATAGCAGATGTTAGCCAAATGAATGTAAATATTTTTAAGGGTGACTTCAAATGAACGATAAACGTAGAGCGATTCAAAAAAATACAGGGAACAGCTATCTAAGCAAAAAAACGAAAGAAGAAATACGATTGAAGCCATGGTTGTCGTGTTCATTGTGATTGCGCTAATAGCATGTAATCTTATGTTCAAATGGTTTTAACCATTTCAGCTCAACAAATTAATTATGCGCGGCATTTTCCTGATGACTTCACAGCTGCACCAGGTTCAGTTTAAGGAATATTCCGGATATTGCAGTTTAGTATCGAAAATTCGGTTTCAAATTAGTATTTACGATAAAGAGAGGGGTGTATAAGTTGAAAATTAAATTTGCAGAATTATCGGACGCTAAATTGATTCACGATTTAATGATTAAGGCTTTTATGGGATATAAAGAAGAGATTCCCCCATCAAGTGCTTTGGAAGAATCCGTTGCATCTATATCTGCTGCTTTAAAGAATAATGAGAAAGGACTAGTTGCTTATATTGATGAAATGCCAGTGGGAATGGTGCGTTTCCAATTAACCGAAAATGGGCTTTATTTTTACAGATTATCAGTTATTCCGGAGGAACAAGGAAAAGGCATTGCCAAAAAAATATTAAAAGCCCTTGAAAAGTATGCGAGAGATAAAGATCTTCCTGCATTATACTGTAAAGTTAGGTTAACAATAAAGAAAAATATTAATTTGTATCGTTCAGTTGGATATACAATTTATAACGAAGAAGTTGTAACTAAACCAAATGGTATAGAGGTAAAAGTTGTTTTGATGAAAAAAGATTTATATAAAGTGAACTAAACGTCGTTACCCATCATTTTTGGCTTATAATAAAATCATATATTGGTTGTGACAGTTTTACACAAACTAATGTTGACGGCAATTCTACTGTTTGAATGGACAGCGGCTTAGTGGATAGATGATAAAGGGTTACAATTAACAAAGATCTTTTTGATGTAAAAATCAATCAGTTGATGTTAAGATCTGGATCAAAATAGGCTGTGGGGTGTACAGATGATTAAACCTAAGATAATGGTGAAAAATGACGGCTGGACA
The DNA here is from genome assembly GCF_000374345.1 of Heyndrickxia acidiproducens DSM 23148. Taxonomy (GTDB): domain Bacteria; phylum Bacillota; class Bacilli; order Bacillales; family Bacillaceae_C; genus Weizmannia; species Weizmannia acidiproducens. The sequence goes on along the minus strand of NZ_KB894014.1, from coordinate 4,450 downwards.
TGTTTGAGAAAGGGAAAGGCAACAGGGAAACTGATTGGTGGAAATTTAAATACGATGTCTGGTTTCCTTGGATCAGAATATTTTCCAGATGTGAAGGGTGCTATTTTCTTTATGGAAGATTCATATAAGGATATGGCCCTTGAAGAACGGCTTTTCAGCATGCTGAATGTCTCCGGGATTTTTGATCAAATTAGCGGCCTTATTCTCGGAAAGCATGAACAATTTGATGATCTGCATGCGCCGTTTACACTTTACGAATTACTGCTGGAAGTGATCGGGGACAGGGATATCCCAATTCTCGTTAATGTAGATATCGGTCATACTTTTCCATCCCATGTTTTTCCGGTCGGTATTCAAACCGAACTGGATACTACCCGCGGAGAAATTACGTTTTTAGAAGATAGTGTATTAAAATAATAAATGTTTTTGAGATTCGTGACACAGCAGCAGCCGTCTTTTTTCGATACAAGAACTTATGATATACTAATGTAAAAAAAGAGCGGAGGGATCTCAATGGAAGAAATTTTAAGGCAAATCCTTAACGAACTGAAAGAAATGAGAAGTAATTTTTCCGGGTTAAAAGAAGACGTCGGAACCTTAAAAGAAGGCCAGGGACGATTGGAAAATGAAGTAGCCGGTTTAAAGAAAGATGTCGTTACTCTCAAAGAAGACACCGCCAGTTTAAAAGAAGATGTCGTTACTCTCAAAGAAGACACCGCCAGTTTAAAAGAAGATGTCGTTACCCTCAAAGAGGATACCGCCAGTTTAAAAGAAAATGTTACTACCCTTAAAGAAGACACTGCCTGTTTAAAAAATGGCCAGGATCGTATTGAAACGAAAGTGGACCATCTTACATTGGAACTGCGCAGCAACTTTAAATTTACAAATGATAAGCTGGAAGAGCACAAAAAAGTTTTTGACGTGGTTGCTGGTGAAATAAAAAATGCAAAAGTTGACATTGAATTTCTTAGCGGAAAAACCGGCAAACACGATACAGAAATTAATCAAATTCTTAGCAAATTACGAGGTTGAATTATGTTTAGAAGCTTTTCACACTTTGATTGTCACTTTCTCCCGTATGGATAATCCAACCGCCGGATTTTGATTCAGTTAAACAAGCGTTTTTAGTTCATCGATAAATTCATATACAAAATACGCTGCGAATCCAAATAATAGTAGCCCTGCCGCGATGGAGACCCATTTAATCATTGCCCGGTTCATAACTTTTCTTGAGGTTGCAATGATGGATAATAATACAATATCATGGGTTAAGATTGCCAGTAAAATCGCGATGGCTGCGACTGCAAAGCTTCCGGAGCCGATAGAGCGGTATGAATTTGATAACACCGCGCCAAATACAGAAACCCAGAAGACAAGATTCCCTGGAGAAACAGCGACCAGTACGCCATTTCTGTAGGTTTTCCAAAATGACCTCGATGGCTTTTCGCCTCATTTTTTATGGAATCGTATCCAATGAAGGCTAAAAAACATGCCCCTATGATCCACAAGGGCATTTGAATATAAGGAAGCGATAGAATGGAAGCAAATCCAAGATAAAGCGCTATAATTAATGAAAAGTCAATGGTCATCCCTCCTAGTCCCACTGCCCAGCCATGTAAAAATCCATTTTTCAGCCCCTGTTTTGTCATCTCGATTGTAATTGCTCCGACGGGTAACGCAACTGTAAAGCCCAACAAGTAATACCTTATAAATATTTCCATGATAACCCCCATATTACTCTTATGTCCGTATTAAAAATGTTATTGTAATTATAGACCGAAATGTTATTTTATTCAATAAATGGTTCGAAAAGTATAAATCTTATTTACTGGTTCTTTTTCAATGGAATGAAAGATTACCTCAAAGTATTTTTATTTGATAGAGAATGGGAACTTATGTTGGAAAACTAAAATCAATTAAGCATATTTCAAAGAAAGGATGGTGACCTGGTTTCGATCAACCGGAAAGAACCGTCTTACGGCCGTTTATCCCATGGCTCAATCTGCCCGACAATATGCCTTTTTTTCTGCTCACGTATGGCCTCAATTACACCATTTGAAATTTCTTCATGTGTCAACCATCTTGAATGGTTATTTTTCATCACAAAACCAAGCTGAATCTGATGATAGCTGCAATTTTCTTTCACCGGGAATTCACGCAAAATTTGATCCAGGTTTTGGCTGCTCCCCAAAACATGATATAGTTCCCAGTGCCGGCTGGAACGGGAGATGACATCAGAAACAACAGGAAGCGCGTGACCCGCATCTGAATGGATCCAGGCAACCACTAGATCGACAGGACCCGCCTTCAAGATTTGCTTTTCTATTTCTTTCTTTAACGCTTCATCTTTCATATAATCAACAAGCATGGGTGTAACTCGTGATTGATCAGAGACCTTGCGTAATAGACTCCCCATTTTCTGACGATTCCTTGCTATAATAGAGACATGGTAATTGTGGTCGAGCAGCCAAAGGGGTACTTTTGCCAGCATTCCAGTGCCACCTATGACTAAAGCATGTTTCAATTCCATCAGCCCTTTCTTAAAATCGTTACATATAGTATGCATGATAAAAACGGGAATTGCCATGTTATCCAGCAATTTTCAAAAAGTTGGAGGAAGAAAAATGGGGATACATGCGAAGACTTTGCAAATTGCTGGAAACGCTACTTGGCATGACACGTCCCATTCATTTTGTCAGACTTGTCGTTGGGTTTGTAAAAAATTTGAAATGGATGTTTTAACACTAATGGTTCAGGGGGGATTTGTTGAAAAATTTGTTACTGATCTTGACCGGCGTTTTAGTAGATGCTAAAGCGTATATTCTATATCTGTGGCTTGCCAATTGGCACGGATTGTACACTTTTCAAGGCATGCTGGGTTGGGCGGCTGCAATGATAAGCCGGCTGCATCCTGTTTATTTTTTATCGAAAAAATGATTTGAAATATAGGAGTCTGCTCATTGGTAAACAATTCATGATTGGTTTAACAGGGATACTAGTTGGATTAGCTATTTTGACTTTCTTAATTGAGTATACGGTCAGGTCAATGCCTTGAACCTAAAATGTATGTTCATTAAAACGAACGTATAGTCTAGAATAGGATGGCCTTAAAAGTTAGCTCCTTATTGTACAATACATGGAATGTTGATGAATCCTTTAAAATTTTAAAAATAACTTGTGATTCCTTAACGTTACATAGTGTTAAAATAAAAAGAAATAATCATATAGGTAAAAGGGGATATACATATGCCAAAAGTCTATGGTGCGGTAATAGATTCACAGACACGCTGTATGCATTATGCATCGCCGTTAGATGTGATTGCAATCAAGTTCAAGTGCTGCGGCAAATATTATCCGTGTTACCGCTGTCATGAGGAAGCGGAAGATCACCCGGTTGAACGCTGGAAAGAACAGGAATGGGACGAGAAAGCCATCCTTTGCGGCGTCTGCAAACATGAACTGACGATACGGGAATATATGGCAGCCGGCCACTGTCCCCAGTGCGGTGCACCCTTTAATCCAGGATGCGCAAATCACTATCATCTTTACTTTGAAACGAAACCAAACTGCGGTTGGAAATGACAGTACAGGCAGGAAATTTTGTTAATGGTAGAGTCATATACGGGAAATCTATTCAGCTGTAGGGATATTGCAGCGGTTTGCTGGGAGTTGAATTTTTCAATCAGGATAAATATACATATTTCAAAGTTTTAATGAGGTGGGCATATCGTGACTTTAAAAACGGAGCGGGATATTGTAAAAGCTGTTGCAGATGATGAATGGATGATGAATTTATTACATGCAGTGAAAAATCTGCAGCTGCCTGAATGGTGGATTTGTGCAGGATTTGTCCGTTCAAAGATATGGGACATGCAACACGGCTTTTCCATCAGGACGCCCTTGCCGGATGTTGATGTTATATATTACGACCGGACAAATGTAGACGAAAAGAAAGAAAAGGAAATTGAAAAAGTTTTATGTCAGATTGTTCCGAATATCTCCTGGTCTGCAAAAAATCAAGCAAGAATGCATGAAAAAAATGGACTAAAGCCCTATACTTCTGCAGTTGATGGCATCTCAAAATTTACGGAAACTGCGACAGCATTAGGCCTGAAACTGGACGAGCAAAATCATATTGTATTGGCAGCACCCTGGGGAATCGGGGATGCTGTGAACTTAGACCTGAATCCGTGACGAAATTTTCATTCAATCTCGAAAAACCCGCATGAAATCTAGTATAATATGGACAGAGTTCCATTTTAACCAATTCCACAATCAGGTGATTTCATGAAAAAGTTTATTATAGAAGCTACGAATGAACGAATTACTGCCCAAGCAGGATTAGCTATTGTAGGAAACCTACTAAATCAGACAAATTTAGATTCAAAGTTAAATGCCTATAAATTACCAAATATTTCTCGTAACCCTGAATATTCAAATGGTGATGTTG
>NZ_KB894013.1 GCF_000374345.1 Heyndrickxia acidiproducens DSM 23148 | reverse complement strand
GAAATGAAATCCCGCTGTTTTTCTGGAGGGGGCTGGCCAGCCCCCTCCAGAAAAACAGCCCCTATACTTCATATTCCCTCATATTCAGATAACCCTTTTTACACAATTATACGGACTTAACTTAAAATTAAGTTCCAAGCATTACTCTTACTTTATAAGAACAACAAAAAACAAGCATTGCAGTCATTAAATATGGCGAGAGAAGAAATTAGTGTAAAAAAGATTAATCTTCATAACCAGCAAACAGAAAAAAGTATTATTGACCAATTTATTAACGTCGTTGAAAATTACTATATAAAGTGAACTAATATTCTACTTTGTTGCCTGCTATAATAAGTAGTAATCATGCAATTGATGCTTAAAACTTAGGTTTATTTAATATAGGGCAGAGGGACAGGTCCCTCGTCCCTGCCATCATATCTGGCCTATTACACTTTTTGAATGAGTATTGCCAAGTTATTTTCCGGTAGTTTATCTAGACCTGGTTCCCTGTTTTGGTAGTCTGTTACCACAATCCATCCGTATGTCCAAGGTCCGCCAGCACTTTTGCAATCGAACTGTTTAGTATCCCTTGTTTTTCATTCTTTTCACTGCCCTTCTACTTCTTCGCGGGTCGGCATTCCGCCCTGGGCCCCGAATTTGGTTACCGACAAGGAGGCGGCCCGGTTGGCAAAACGGAGAGCTTCCCCGATCTCTTTTCCTTCTGCAACGGCAACTGCAAAAGCCGCATTGAACGTGTCCCCCGCTCCTGTCGTATCCACTGTCTCAGCCGGGAAACTTGGCACGACCTTTTCTTCACTGCCGTCAAAATAGCGTGCCCCATTTTCCCCTTCCGTTATGATCAGTTTATTGGGATACCGTTTTAAGGCGTCAGTGCGGCTCATTCCTTCAAATAGCACCTTACATTCATGTTCATTTGGTGTCAGGAATGCAGCCTTTTCTGTTACTTCTTTCGGAATCTGGCGGGCAGGCGCCGGGTTCAAAACAAGCGGCACATCGTATTTTTCACAAATTGTTGCCGCATACTCTACTGTTTCCGGTGGGATTTCGTGCTGAATTAATACAATATCTGCAGTACGGATGGCTTCTTTTGCTTTTTCCACATATGCCGGCGTAACAAAATCATTCGCGCCTTTTACGAAAATAATGCTGTTATCGCCTTCTGCCAAAGTGATATGGGCTGTCCCCGAAGCACAATCTGTAACCGGTTCCACATATTGTGTGGAAACCCCGTTCTTTCGCAAATTTTCAAGGATGGCCCCACCGTATACATCATCGCCGACGCGTCCGATCATGACTGCCTTAGCGCCCAGTCGGGATGCTGCGACTGCCTGGTTCGCTCCTTTACCGCCCGGCACCGTTTCAAACGAATGCCCCAAAATGGTTTCCCCGGCAAGCGGCCTTTTGTCAGCTGTAACAACCAAATCCATTGACACACTTCCAATTACTGTAACTTGCACCATGTTTATTTCTCCACCTTTCTTGTTGTCTCCCGATCCATGAAAGTAACCGGCAGCTTTATTCTCCTGTCCATTTTCGCCCTGCCCTTCATGCAGTCCAGCAACAGCTTTGCGGCTTCTATCCCCATTTCATAGGCCGGCTGGCGTATTGTTGACAAGGACGGATACAGCAGCCGGCTGAGCGGAATATCGTCAAATCCGATAATCTGTAATGCATCCGGGACTTTTTTTCCGCGCACCAAAGCCTCCCGTAGTACGCAACAATATCATGAGATACGATAACTGCTTTTTATATGAATAAACATCACCTAAATATTGGACCTTGACTTCCTACACTCTATTTAATATAGTTAGAATACTGAAGTCAATGAATTTAATAGAATATTTCTCTTATCAAGAGTAGTGGAGGGACTGGCCCTGTGAAGCTCGGCAACCTTTCATGCTTATCGCATGAACCGGTGCTAAATCCTGCAAAACCGTGTGTTTTGAAAGATAAGAGAGGTTATATATTTCGATATGCCTCTCTTAGGTTTGGAGAGGTTTTTTCGTGTTCGTAAGGGAAAAGCTGGAGAAGAAAAGCTGGGAGATACACCGCAGTGCCTTTAGTCACTATGGCAAAACTGCAAAATATCGCAAACATTTGCCGTATTCCGGTCTCAATCATTTCCGTATATGACGGGCCGGAGCAGCAATAGGCAGCATAACCATGAAGTGATGGTATTCACAATCATTCTACTAAAAACAGCCAAGATTAAGACATAACAAGGAGGATTTTTATGCCGGAACAAAAAACGAATAAAGAAAATTTCTTCGCACTCTTACCATTACTAATATTCGTGCTGCTTTTCCTTGGTACAGGAATTCTGTCGAAAGACTTTTCAAAAATGCCATTAAGCGTGGCCGTTATTACCGCTTCCGCTGTGGCACTGATGATGAACCGGAAAGAAAGCCTGGCCAAAAAGGTTGATATTTTCTGTAGAGGCGCCGGGCATCCGAACATTATTTTAATGTGCCTCATTTTCATCTTAGCCGGGGCATTTGCGGGTGTCGCAAAAGAAATGGGAGCGGTCGAATCGACTGTCAATCTCGGGCTATCCATACTGCCGGAAAATTTATTAATGCCAGGCCTTTTCATTATTGGCTGTTTTATTTCACTATCGATGGGCACCTCAATGGGAACCGTTGTCGCGCTTGCACCAATCGGAGTTGGAATCGCCCAGCAAACCGATATTTCAATGGCTTTGGCAATGGCAACGGTTATTGGAGGCGCGATGTTTGGGGACAATCTGTCAGTAATTTCCGACACCACCATTGCAGCCGTACGAACCCAAAATACGAAAATGAATGATAAATTTAAAGTGAACTTTTTTATCGTACTGCCGGGAGCCATTATTACAGCCATTATCCTTGCCGCCATTACAGCAGGCAACCATGGAGCAATCAGCGGAAGCCATACCTATGAATGGGTGAAGATTCTTCCCTATGTTGCAGTTCTGATCAGTGCTTTGGCCGGCGTGAATGTCTTGGTCGTACTGCTTGGCGGCACCATCTTTGCAGGAATTGTCGGGTTTACTTATGGTTCGTATGATTTTTCCGGTTTCTTGCAGACAGTAGCCAAAGGGGTTGCCAGCATGGAAGATCTTGCCATCATTTCACTCCTGATTGGCGGTACCGTCGAGCTTATTCATTATAACGGGGGCATTCAATATCTCTTACACTTTATTACAAGTAAAATCAAATCAAGAAAAGGGGCGGAATTTGGTATTGCAGGCCTGGTCAGTGTGGTTGATGTTGCGACAGCAAACAATACCATTTCCATCGTTATAACAGGGCCGCTGGCAAAAGAAATAGCGGACCAGTACGGCATTGATGCACGCAAATCAGCAAGCTTGCTGGACATGTTCTCCAGCGTATGGCAAGGCATTGTCCCTTATGGCGGACAATTTTTGGCGGCGGCCGGCCTGGCTTCCATCTCGCCTGTCAGCATGATGCCCTACTCCTTTTATCCGGTCCTAATGGGTATTTGCGGCGTAATTGCAATCCTCATTCATTACCCGAGAAATAAAAAAGAAACAGCTGCAGCAAAAAACGCTGCTTTAAATAAAAATATAAACTAAAAAAACTGATTCTGTCTAAGTGAAGCCATTTCCAATACGGAAAAGGCTTTTTTTATTCTCCTTTGCTACCAGGCTTGGAAGTGTATCAACTGTTTCTTGCCAATCGCTATTGCAAAGCATTATCTATTTCCCCGATACCGGGCAAAAGTCCAAAGCAATTTTTTTCAAAGCCTTCCCGAGCAAAATGACTTCTTTCCTAGTTGTATACCGCCCAAAAGAGATTCTGAAAAACTGGTCGGTTGCTTCTTTTGAATATCCCATTGCTTCCACCGCTTTGCTGCCGCCTTCGTGGTTTTCCTGGCAGGCGCTCCCGGTTGAAATGGCAAACCCTTCTTTGTTGCATTCAAGCATGACAAGCTGCCCCTGTACCCCCGGAATCATGGCCCCAATTATTGACGGCATTTGGAAATCATGATCACTTTCAATAAAATGGACTGCATCTCCGGCAGCTTGTTTTAATAGCTTTCTGAGCTCCAAATCCTGATGCTGATAACCTATTTTTATTTCCTCAACCGCTGCCGCAAAACCTGCAATCCCGGGGACATTTACCGTTCCGCCGCGAAATCCGTTTTCATGTGAGAGGTGCGGGAAGACCGGATTGAAAACACAGGCAGGATGGATATAAACGGCGCCAACTCCCTTTGGCCCATGGATTTTATGGGAAGATACCGTGATGCTGTCAACAAACGGCAGCATGCTTGCCACATCCGCTTTCCCAAATGATTGAACGCAGTCTGAATGGAACAAAATGCCTTTTGGCTTTACCAGCTGCGAAATTTCCCGGATCGGTTGAATCGTGCCAATTTCCGGATTGATGTGCTGAATCGAAACAAGAACCGTATCCGGACGAATGGCAGATTGTAAGGCGCCTAAATCAACTATCCCGTTTTTAGTAAAAGGAATCCTTGTCACTTCAAAGCCGCTTTGCTCAAGAAAACGGAGCGCAGCGTGAACAGATGCGTGTTCCGCCATAGAAGAAATCACATGCTTTCCTTTTTTTCGCGCCCCTTTTGCCAGTGATATCACCGATAATAAATTGCCCTCCGTCCCGCCCGATGTAAAATACAGGCCTTCTTTCGGGATACCAAGATACTCTGCTATAAATGACCGCGATTTTTCAAGTACCTCACGGGCATTTGAACCCACATCGTGCAGGCTCTCGCTGTTTCCGTAATCATTTTCTGCTGTTTCAATAAATGCTTGTAATGCCTGTTTGCTCATCTGCGTTGTCGCGGCATAATCAAAATAGTACATATCAAGTCCTCCATAAAAAGTACTTGTATTTAGTTTAATTTTATGTAAAGATAGGTGTCAAGACATATGTAAAGTAAGGAGATAAACATGAAGGAAAACATTATTATCATCGGCAGCGGAATTGCCGCCTTACAACTGGCAAATCATCTTAGCGATCGCTACAATGTGATTATCATCACAAAGTCAGCCAAAAAAACAAGCAACTCTTATAAAGCACAAGGCGGGATTGCCGCGGTACTATCGCCGGAAGATCGTTACGAGTCACATATTCAGGATACATTAATGGCGGGACGTTATCACCATGCAAATGAAGAAGTGGAAAAGCTTGTAAAAGAAGGCACACAAGCGGTTAAAGCGCTGATCGCAAGCGGGCTGCCGGTCGACCGGCTTGAAAACGGCGGCCTTGATCTGGGGCTGGAAGGTGCACATCATGTAAACCGCATCCTTCATTGCGGCGGAGATGCAACCGGAAAATATGTGATCGAACAGCTGCTGATGCAACTGGGTAAAAAAGCTACCTTCATTGAACATGAACTGGCTTTCGAACTCATGCTTTCACTTGATAAGCAGCATGTGATCGGCGTTAAAACCAAATCAAAAAGCGGGGAGGTTAAACAGTATTTTGGCAGTCATATTGTTCTGGCAACGGGCGGGATCGGCAGCCTGTACCCCTATACTTCCAACCATGCTGAATTAATTGGGGATGGCATTGCAATGGCCTACCGGGCAGGGGCTGAATTGGCAGATTTGGAGTTTGTCCAATTCCATCCGACTTTGCTTTTCGTAAACGGCCGCACAAAAGGCCTGATCTCAGAAGCCGTTCGCGGGGAGGGCGCCATCCTGGTCGATGAAGACGGTAACAAGATCATGGCGCATGCCCACCCGTTAAAAGATCTTGCGCCGCGGCATGTGGTTGCCCATAAAATCTACCAAACTTTGAAACAGCAAAAAAAGGTTTTTTTAGACATCAGGAATCTTGAACATTTTGAGGAAAGATTCCCAACAATCACGGAGATCTGCAGGCAAAGCGGGATAGACATCCATTCCGGCCTCCTCCCTGTCGCACCGGGCAGCCACTTCTTTATGGGCGGCATTCTCGTTGACACATTTGGGAGAACAACGGTTCATGGATTGTATGCAATCGGGGAAACCGCCTGCAGCGGTGTCCATGGCGCCAACCGCCTGGCCAGCAATTCCCTGTTGGAAGGGCTTGTGTTTGGAAAAAGGCTGGCAGTCTTTTTGAATTCCCATGCACCGGTTCATCGTTCACATGACATTGTTGAAGACAAACGCCAGCCTTTAAGCTCAAAATTACTTGACCGCTTAAATATGGTGGAATTAAAAAAGGCGATGATGGAACGAATCGGCATTATCCGCGAAGAAACAGCTTTGCAGGCTCACCTGGAATGGCTCAAAAGCTTAAACGTAAATGAATTCTTTCAACAGTCGCTCGACCACCTTTCAAGAGAAGAAATTGAAAAAGTATTTATGTTTACAAACAGCTGTTTAATTGCCCAATCTGCTTTGTTCAGAACCGAATCAAGAGGGGCACATATCCGCTCCGATTATCCGGAAGAAAGAGGCGATTGGAAAGACCAATACATTGTCCACTCGATCGCAAAAGGCATCCGTATAAGGAGAGGTTTTCATGAACAGAATCAAACTTCAGTCCATGCTTAAGGATTTTTTCATAGAAGATATTGGGGATGGCGACATCAATAGCGAATTTATCTTTCCCCCCTCGCAAACAGGCGTATTGACTTTTACCGCAAAACAAAGCGGTATCTTTTGCGGAAAAATGGTCATAGAAGATGGCTTCCGGATCCTGGACAGCGCGATTGACGCCCAAGTTTATGTGGAGGACGGAGCCCCGCTTGAAAAAGGTCAAGTACTGGCGGAAATCCGCGGCGCTATCGTGAACCTGCTTGCCGGTGAACGGGTGGTTTTAAATTTAATCCAGCGCATGTCCGGGATTGCAACCACCACTCATGTTGCAGTCCGAAAGACAGAAGGAACCCGCGCGAAAATCTGTGATACACGAAAGACAACACCCGGCTTACGGATGCTGGAAAAATTCGCCGTAAAATCCGGGGGCGCCTTCAATCACCGGCGCGGTTTGTACGATGCCGTCATGTTGAAAGACAACCATATTGCTTTTGCCGGCAGCATCACAAAAGCCGTTCAAAAAGTGAAAGAAAACGTCGGGCATACGGTAAAAATTGAAGTTGAAATTGAAACGAAAGATCAGCTCCGGGAAGCGATTGAAGCAAACGTAGATATCATCATGTTTGATAACCGCACCCCCGAAGAGATCGCCGCCTGGCTTTCACTCGTACCGGAACATATCATAACCGAAGCATCTGGCGGAATTACCTTGGAAAATATTCATGACTATGCCAAAACCGGCATTGATTGGATTTCACTTGGTTTTTTGACCCATTCCTATCAGGCATTGGACATCAGCGCGATTGTCCAAAATAAATCATGCAAGGAGGCCCACTCATGAGCTTGCTGGAAACATTGCGCAGTGTTCAACACACATTGCCGGAAAAATACAAATCACTAACCAAAACAGAAATGGAAAACAGAATTTTTGAAATCAAACAAGACCTCGGCTCAAAGTTATTTATCCCCTGCCATCATTACCAAAGGGAAGAAGTCTTCCAATTTGCTGATGCAACCGGTGATTCACTGCAACTGGCGCAAATTTCCGCAAATAACCGTGAAGCCGAATATATTGTATTTTGCGGTGTTCATTTTATGGCAGAAACAGCGGATATGCTAACATCCAACAGACAAACCGTCATCCTGCCAGATATGCGTGCCGGCTGTTCGATGGCAGATATGGCAAACATCCACCAAACCGAACGGGCATGGGATGTGCTGCAATCCTATTTTGGCGACACCATCCTTCCTTTAACTTATGTGAATTCAACAGCTGCAATAAAAGCATTTGTCGGCCGTAACGGCGGTGCGACAGTGACCTCTTCCAATGCGAAAAACATGGTGGAATGGGCTTTCACCCAAAAAGAAAGAATCCTGTTCTTACCGGATCAGCATCTCGGAAGAAACACCGCTTATGACCTGGGTGTTGATTTAACCGAAATGGCTGTCTGGGACCCGATTCAAACTAAATTGATCTATGAGGGCACACTTGAAAATATCAAAGTTATTCTCTGGAAAGGGCACTGCTCTGTCCACGCGCATTTCACGGTAAAAAATATTGAATTTGTACGGCAAACACATCCCCAAATGCAAATCATTGTGCATCCTGAATGTTCCCGTGAAGTTGTCGCCCGGGCCGACTTAAATGGCTCAACAAAATATATCATTGAAACCATCGAAAATGCGCCATCCGGCAGTGAATGGGCAATTGGAACTGAAATGAATCTGGTGCAGCGGCTCATCAACCGCCATCCGGATCAACATATTATCTCCCTTAACCCAATCATGTGCCCCTGCCTGACCATGAACCGGATTGACCTTCCGCATCTGCTTTGGTCACTTGAAAATATTATAGACGGAAAGGAAACAAATGTGATCAAAGTAGATGAAGAAACAGCTCGCGGCGCTGTTTTGGCACTGGAGCGGATGTTTAAAAAGTAACTTTCCTGCAGTACAAATTTTTAATGAAGCCTCATTTTCCGGAGGCAGCAAGGCAGGCATTTTTTCCATGCTGCCTCACAAGCAATGACTCAGTTTGCCTGAAATTCCGTATGTGTAAAATTTTACTCGAGGGTCAGCTGCCCCTTTCGATTTGCCAGAATTTGTGTTATACTCTACTACGTTATCTAAATAATAGAATAATAGTCATGATTTCACTAGGGGAGCCATCGGGCTGAGATGGGACGCATTGTCCCGGACCCTTTGAACCTGATCTGGATGATACCAGCGGAGGGAAGGTGATCGTCATTGCGCAACTGATAGAAACAAATCGGTATTGAATAATGACCCGCTCATTTCTTCCGGAAATGGTGCGGGTTTTTTGTTTTCTGTGTGGCTTCCCGCCGGTGAACCATGAAAACGGAGGTGTTCTAACGGAATGAAGCGGCAAAAATGGATGAAAAGATTACGGACTGTTCTGTATTGCCGTTATGGTTCTTTTAAGCGGCTGGGAATGGGTAATAAACAGGGGACTAGTCCCGCCATTTATACTTCCATCCCCTGCTCAAATCTATCAGTCTTTGATAGAAAACCGCCAGCAATTATTTGCTGTCCATTTGCCCGTTACATTGGAAGAGGTTTGCATTGGCTTTATTTTTTCTGTTGCCGGGGGAATCGTACTTGGCATCGCGATGTATCTTTCCCGCACCATGGAAAAATTACTTTACCCATTTCTTGTCGTTTCGCAAACCATCCCGCTTGTCGCCATTTCTCCCATTTTTATGATGTGGTTTGGTTATACCATTTGGAGCAAAGTGGCCATTATTATTTTGACAGCCTTTTTTCCGATTGTCATCAGTATTTATGATGGGTTAAAAACGGTCGATACCAGCTATCAGAACCTGTTTCAGACGATGGGTGCAAGCCGCCGGATCATGTTTCAAAAACTCCTGATTCCAATGGCGCTTCCCCAATTTTTATCCGGGCTGAAATTAACAATTGTTTATTGTGTCACGGGCGCAACGATTGGAGAATGGCTTGGGGCAAGTGCCGGGCTGGGCTATTTCAGCCGGAGAATGTCCGGAAATCTGGAGGCCGCTGCTGTCTTTGCATCCGTCTTTTTGCTGGCGGCACTCGGTGTGGTTTTATTTTTGTTCGTTACCTTTGCAGAAAAGAAATTCTTGAAATACAAAACAAGAACTTAAGAAGGAGATTCAAAAATGAAAAAATTAGCGTTTCTACTCATTGCTTTCACACTGGTATTAAGCGCATGCGACAACGGAGCGGACACAGGATCAAAGCGCGATGCAAAAGGCCATTTGCAAAAAGTTACGGTTATGCTGGATTGGTACCCAAATGCCGTACATTCTTTTCTCTATGTTGCTCAAGAAAAAGGATACTTTAAAGACCAGGGGCTCGATGTGACCATCAAAATGCCATCCGATACAAACGACCCATTAAAACTCATCGCCGCAAATCAAATGGACATTGCACTGAGTTACCAGCCGCAAGTTTTAATTGCCCGCGATGAAAATATTCCTGTCCAGTCTTTCGGTGTGCTGGTTCACCATACACTCAATCGCGTTATGGTGCCGGCTGCTTCTAATATCCGGTCTCCAAAAGATTTGGCCGGAAAAAAAGTAGGTTACTCTTCTATTCCACTCGAGGAGGCAGTTGTCCGCACAATGGTGAAAGAAAATGGAGGAAATCCTAACAAAATGAAGACGGTTGATGTTGGGTATGATTTAATTCCTGCCATTACAACGCATAAAACAAATGCCATTGTCGGCGGTTTCGTCAATCATGAAAAGCTGCTGCTCGAAAAGGAAGGACACGATGTCAGGGCATTTAATCCGGCCAATTACGGCGTTCCCGACTATTATGAATTGGTTTTCATAGCCAATGAAAACAAAATCAAACAACATCCCGGACTGTTCAAAAAGTTCCTGGCGGCGGCTGATAAAAGCCAGCAGTATGTCAAAAAACACCCTCAAAAAAGTCTTGCCATCTTACTGAAGCATGAGGATAAGTCATCTCCGCTTAATAAAAATATTGAAACAAAGAGCCTTCAAATTCTTCTGCCGCTGATGGATGAGAAAAATAAACCTTTTGCTTATCAAGATCCAGACTCCTGGAAGAAAGTTTCCGATTGGCTGTATCAAATGAAGATTACAAAGACCCATGTGAATGCCCAAAAAGCATTTATAAACCTATCTCAGAATTAAGCATTTCCAGGCCGGTTACTTTCCGGCCTTTGGTTTTTCTTAAGTAAAACCTGGAAGATTTCTAAAGACATTTGCAAGAATGCAACAATATTTAACCTGTGATCTTAACTCGGATCATTCTCATCTAAAGATAGTCTGGTTACACTCGTATATTCGCCTTTTTCTATTTCTTCCTCCGTTGCTTTTTGATTCAGTTCTTCCTGGTCATCGATCCCGGTTGCGATCGTCGGCTCTTTTTCATTTTTCTTAGCCATCCTGATTAATCATCCTTTCAAAAAAACTTTTTAAATAGCTTTCCAACTGGAGGACGGATTTATACGGTGCGCTTTATTAAGTGAAATCAACTATTGTTTAAAAAAACAACATAGATTAATAACAATAGAAAGAATAAAGCTTCAATGATTTTTGTTACAAGATGTATTTCAGGATTGAAGTTTAAATCAAAAAGGATATTGGTGATAACATACAGTCCTGTTATGATTATCAATGTTTTTAAGAACGACTTCATAAAATGTCCACTCCAATATACTTGTCCGATATACTTATTTTCAAAATAATAGATAATTAAAAATTGGTTTATAAAATGAATCACCGGTTGGCGGAAGATAACCTGATGGAAATGTATTCCATCCTGCATTGATCCATATCTTTCTAATGAATCAATTATGCTTGTTTTATACTTTGCTTTTCCGAATTAAAATGCCTTTTCATTTTCAAGGCTTTCCACAAGGCTTCGTCTGTAATGTTCTTCTCGCCTTGCAAATCCGAAAGTGTGCGGGCCAGACGAATCATTTTCATTTGCACACGGCTGCTGCAGTTTTCTTTACTTGCGTATTGTTGAAGCAACAGGCTTTGGCTTTTATTCAGCGAATTTTTTTCAAAAAATAATTCATTTGCTACCGTGCCGTTGCATACTTCTGCCTGATACCTTTCATACTGTCTTTCTCTGGCTCTCATCACCCGTGTGCGAATGCTTGCCGAAGTTTCTTCTTGCCGTCCAATTTCATCGACTAAGGAAACAGTCCGTACATGAAGCAAAAAATCAAACCGATCCAGAATGGCGCCGGAAATCCGATTTTGATAAGCCCTAATTTGCCTTGGGGTGCAGGTACAATACGCATACGGTGATCCCAAATAGCCGCAGGGGCATAAATTCATCGCTGCCAATAACAAAAAACGGGTTGGATAAGTGACAGTTGAAGAGGCCCTGCTAATTGTGACTTTTCCGTTTTCAAGCGGCTGCCTGAGCATATCTAATGTACGTTTTGGAAATTCGGCAATTTCATCAAGAAAAAGAACACCGCGATGTGCAAGTGAAACTTCTCCCGGTAAAGGATTTGATCCGCCGCCAACTAAGGAGACGGCTGATGATGAATGATGGGGTGATCTAAATGGAGGTTTGGCATAAGAAGTTACGCTCACATTTGCAAGCTGGTACAGGCTCATCACCTCATAACGGGCATATTCCGATAAGGGCGGCAGAATGGATGGAAAAGTTTCAGCAAGCATGCTTTTCCCGCTGCCCGGCGCCCCGTACATCAATACATTATGGCTGCCGGCAGCTGCGAGTTCCAGTACCCATTTTGCGTAGCGATGCCCGCGAACAGTACTGAAATCCTTATCAAAGGTGTAGGATTCTTCATTTGACCATAAAGATGCGGCTTGCGGGATAGAAGGCAATATTTTTCCGGATAAAGATAGCAGGACATCACGAATATGATTTACAAATCTTAATTCCAACCCCTCCAGTTTTGTGAAGGGAAGTTCTGCAGCAGAAGGCAAATACAGTGTTTTGATGCCTGCATTCCTTGCTGCAATTACGGCCGGCAGCAGCCCGTTTACAGATTTTACAGACCCGTCCAGCGATAACGATCCCAAAAACGCAGTGTGTTCCGGAATTTTGTCACGATAATAATGGATTTCTTTCATCACCCCGATTGCAATCGCAAGGTCAAAAATCGGACTTTTTTTCCTTTGGTCGGCAGGTGACAAATTGATAATGATTTTGTTTTTTAACAGCATGCATCCAGAAGAAGTTAAGGCGCCCAAAATTCTTTCCTTCGATTCCTTTACCGTGGCATCAGGCAGCCCGACAATACTGATCCCCTGGCTGCCCATTACCATTTGGACTTCAACCTGAACCAAATAACCTTCAATTCCTTTCAATCCGATACTGTTTATAATCGTTGCCATTTCCCCATCCCTTTGCAAACATTTGTTCTAATAACAGAATAATAGATTGTATGTTCGTTGTCAATATTTTTTTATCAGATTTTTCAATAGAATAAGCAATGCCTGAAATCAAAAAAGTACATATTCGTTTGGTAAATGGCAGGCGCTGTTTTGGCAAGCTAGGACAAAATACCCCCGCTTCGCCGGCATTTTCCGGGAAAAATTTAAATTGGAATTTGCATTTTAAATTTCATCCCCCTATTTCTAATGTTCATTTGTTTTCCCTCCACACTCTTTGTTCATTATAAAGAACACCCTAGTGTTAAATTTCTGTATCTTTATAGTGAACAAATAATAGAAACTTTACAGATTCATTCCCCTCTCAAGTTTTTTAATACTTATATTTCATTATCCAAACTTCTTAAAAAACGCCGTATTTTCGTAATAAAGAACGAAAAACGCAAAGTTTCTCCATTTTCCTTTCATTTCCATAGCAATCCTGTATTTTATTAAGAACTGTATGTTTTATATAATGAACGTCAGATGCAGAATTTAAACACTAAAGGAGAAGAAAGATGATTGGAAACAGGATCAAAGAATTGCGGCTGAAAAAAGGTCTCTCCATCAATCAGCTGGCGGAGCGCGCTGGGGTTTCTAAATCTTATATCAGTTATATTGAACGGGAAATCCGCTTCAACCCTTCATTGGAATTTCTAACAAAAATTGCAAAGCCGCTGGATACCACAGTGGAATATTTACTCCAGGATGTCTTAACCCCCCGGAACAATTTGTTTGATGAAGAATGGGAAAGCCTTTTGGAAGAAGCTATTAAGGAAGGGATGAATAAAGAAGATTTTATTCGGATGAAAAATTTTATATTTTTACAGGAAAAACACGATTAAATACATGCATCCATTATCAAAAGGAAGTGATACGGAAATATGAGCTTGATTTTAAATTCTGATGTTTTGCATAGTGAGGATTTTACTGTCAACAGTATTCCAAAGATTAGAAAAACCTATATGAAACCAAGAATTGTGGCCTTCATTCCTGCCCATAATGAAGAAAAAGCAATCCGCGACTGCCTGGCCGGGCTTGGTGATCAATCCCTTCCAAAAGGAGTGGATTTAGATGTTTTTGTGATTGCAGACAACTGCACAGACCAAACAGAAGAATTGGCTTTGCTGGCTGGAGAGGAATTCCATTTAAACTTGAAAGTACTCGTAACAGAAAATAACAAACTTAGGAAGGTCGGCGCACTGAATGCTGCGTGGAAAAATATTTATGGTGATGTCATGGACATTTATGAAAAGGAGCTCACCCCTTATCAGGAACTGTATAAACAATCGGTAAAAGCCATCCTTGGAATGGACGCAGACAGCCGGCTTGCGCCAAATGCGTTAAAACATTTGTGGGACGGCCTGATGAGCCAAAGAAATATCGGCGGCGTGATGGCAAAGTATACAATGCGGATGCCAAAAAAGAAAAGCCTGCTGTCTAAAGATGATGTCCACTATGAAGAAAAAATTGCTAGCGGGGAATATGGCGGACCGATTGCAAGATGGTGGACACATCAGCAAAAGCAAGACATGGCAAGCTGGCTGCTGGATTTACAATATCACGGCGGCAGCACGTACGTCCTTGGCGGCCAGGCGACTTTATTCCGGCCTGAAGCCTTGCTGGACGTGGTAAACTCAAATAAACTGGACGGCCCCTGGGAAAATGAAAGTGATGTAGAAGATATGATGCTTACTTGGCAATTACAAAGATCCGGCTGGAAAACTTTGATCAGCCCCACAGCCAGATGCTTTGTTGACGCGATGCGATCCTACCATACTTACCGGGAACAGCGAAACAAATGGAAGTCCGGAACGGTGAATCTCTTAACGAATAAAGATTTGCATCTTAAAACCCGCCACTCCGGGAAACTTTGGCGTTCACAATTCAGATCACTGGCAGACTTGGCTGTACGGGGGCTATTTATATTCCTGCTTTGCGGCGCATTTGCAACCGGACAGTTCCATTGGTCATGGATCTGGCTTACACCAGTCGTACTGGCATCCATTCTCAATACGATTTTAGCTGTCAAAACCCCAATGAGCCGGCCGATCGATATCATTCTTGCGGCATTATTGATCAGCCCTGAAATCTACCTCTGGGTAAACTTAATTACGTTTGGGCAAGTATGGCTCGGTAAATTATCCGCCCACCAGAAGAATGGCTGGGAAAAGCAGTATGCGGCTGAAGCCGGCAAAACAAGGAGCAAACTTATCCAAGGAATCTTATTTTTCCTGCTGATTGGCACAGTTGCCGTTTTTCTGTGCATCCACTTTAGAAGCTATTTGACAAGCCCACCCGTCCAGGCCGCAACTTATCCGTATTTAATGTTTGGCTGGGTTGTCCTGACATACTTAACGATTTTCGAATCCCTCATTATGCTTTACCAAATTTGGACTTTGCGCGGCAGGCACAAAGCCTGATCAGCGAAAAAACATCTGATTTCCTAAATGGAAACAGGAGGTGTTTTGCTTTTTTGACAATGAGAAACTGACTGCAACAATTTTTCATAAGGATTGTACCATGATGTTGTAAAATCAACACGCTTTTAAATCTAACCCATTATTCATCATACCGTTGTTAAGATGATCCTTCGTTTGTAAAAAAACGCATTGCGTCCGAAAACGTTCCTGTTTTGTGTTTGTGCTTCATTGCGGCCGTATTGCCGGCCTGGCTGCCAATATGCGTGGAATTTATTGATCAAAATCGCATGCTGAGTGCATTCCCAACAAATAAGTAGTTTTTTCTGGTTCCAAAAAGGATAATAAAAATATAGCACCATTCAAGGAGGTAAAAAGATGGCCGGTTTCAAACAAGGTAGTCCTTTCTGCCGCCAGCCTGCTTTTTCTGCTTTCAAAGGCAATGAGACGCCTGCTGCTGCGGCAGAAAAGGACGTCTCAACCGTATATTTCGATGATGACGGCACAATCCCGAACAATCCGACACTGCCTGTCCTGCTGTACCACAGTGTGTTCAAAGGGCATGAGGACCAGATCAAAACCACTTTTCAAAAACACAACTGGAAAAACAATTGGGAATGGACGATTTTCCCGTACCACCATTTTCACAGCAACTCGCATGAAGTGCTGGGGGTAAGCCGGGGCCACGCACAGGTGCAGCTTGGCGGACCGAATGGAAAAATATTTACAGTTTCTGCCGGCGATGTCATGCTCCTGCCTGCAGGAACCGGGCACAGGCTGATCGAATCAAGCGATGATTTTGCGGTCATCGGCGGTTATCCGAATGGCCGGGATTACGACCTCCACAGAAAAGAAACAGCTGAATTAAAAGAAAATATTCGAAACGTTGACGTTCCGGAAACCGACCCGGTATACGGCAGCCACGGCCCGGTATTTGAAATTTGGCGGAAATGAAAAAAACAGGGAACAACCTAAAACCGGCTGTTCCCTGTTTTTTTGAAAACCATTTCCTCTGCATCGGCAGCCTGCAGCCATGCCTCCATGTCTGCAATCAATTCATCAACTGTTTCGTAAGCCTGCTCAATCTGCAGCATTCTCTTTAAAATCAGGCACCCTTCTTCTGACAGCGGCAATTCCTCATACCAAGGCCTTTCCTTTTTTTCTGCCGCCCGGTATCCCGAGTAAAGCAAAAAAAGCATAAAATGCCCGAGTGCATAAAAGTCGCTTCGAAAATAAGGCTCTCTCATCGGCGGCGGTTCGGGATTTGCCTCATCCGCATCACCAACATGGCAGGCAAGCCCAAAGTCGATAATCGAGATCTTATTTTCTTTTTCGCTGTATAGGATATTGGGAATTCTGAGGTCACGGTGGACAATCTCTTTACGTTGGAAATAAGCAACAATATCCAGGATGTTCCTGGTTATCTGAAACGCTTCACGCTCTGTAAAAACTTGATGGTATCCAAAAATCAAATCTTCAAATGTCTTACCGGGCATCTGTTCCATCACAAAAAACGGGCGCCCCTGCCACTCAAATTCATCATAAAGCCTTGGGATACTGCTATGGTGAAGCCTTTTTAAAATCTTTTTCTCACGCTGAAACAGGCCGTGTCCATTCATCCGCAGTTTGCGTTTCCGGAGCTGTTTCAACACTTTCATTTTTGATGTATGATCAGCAGCAACAAGATAGGTATAACCGTAGCTGCCGATCCCGAGCATTTTCACAATCCGGTAATCTTGGACCATGTTGCCGCTGCGTAACGGCCGGTCAATCAGGAATTGCGGGAAATGCAGCCACTGTTGCATCAGCTGCTGAAAAATCCGCCGCTCTTACGTCTTTTCGAATAATGTTTATGGCCGTAATGGGATTTGTAGTGATGATCGGAAGAGGAACGGGAACCGAAATGCGGTTTATGGTACCTGTCATGGGCATGGCTGCTTGAGTACGAATGCTTTTGGCCGCCTAAAAACGATTTCAATAATTTTCTGATCATGAATCCACCTCACACATTATTTTTTTCATTATAACATGTTCCACTTGATATGATAAGTGAAAATACACATATTTCTTTAAACTTATTTACAGCATACCGCATAAATATAAAAACCGTATCAGACAAAATATACATATTGAACATTTTATGATAGAAATGAGGAGAACCATTGAAAGAAATTTTACAACAGGTGAAAGAAAAGCTGGAGAATGCTTACAGCAATCCGGAATCCGTTGAACTGGAACAATGCATCCGGCAGCTGCAGGAGGCAAAGGAGCAGTACGGCGATAAAGGAACGATGATTAAAAACGCCATTACGGCTTTGGAACAGGCAAAAAATTCGCAGCCTGAACTTGAACACGCCGGAACCATTTCATCTTCTGCGGCATTCGGACAAGCTTACAATGCACTTGAACACGCCATTGAATCATTTTCGGATACAAAAAATAACGACCCGTTCTAACCTTGGGCTTCCCAAGGTTATTCAGTTTTGGTAAACACATCATACTGCAAGGCTGTTTGAACTTTCATAAAAACGCAGGCAATCAAATGCAGTTCCAATATAAGGCCGTGCCTTGTTGCAGGTTCCGGAATGTTAAAACCATTAGAAGACCAGGTAATCGTCATTACCGGAGCATCGAGCGGAATCGGGCTGGCTACTGCCAGGAAAGCCGCTGCAAGAGGTGCGAAACTGGTACTGGCTGCAAGAAATGAACACGCCCTGAAAGTGCTTGTTAATGAAATAAAGAATAAAGGCGGTTCGGCAGTGTGGGGGCGGGCTGATGTAGGGCGCGAAGAAGATGTGAACCACATTGTCGAAACAGCGATCAGGGAATTCGGGCGTTTCGATACATGGGTGAACAATGCCGGCATCTCTATTTTCGGGGAAGCCATGGATGTCAGCATTGAAGATATGAAACGGATGTATGATACGAATTTTTGGGATGTCGTCTACGGAACACGGGTTGCGGTGAGACATTATAAAGAACGCTGCGTTCCGGGAGCCATCATCAATATCGGCAGCCTGTTCGGCGACAGGGGCACGGTGATCCAGTCCACCTATGCCTCCGCAAAGTTCGCGCTGCATGGCTGGACGGAAAGCATCCGCATGGAACTGGAAAAAGAAAATGCCCCCGTTTCCATTACACTCGTCCACCCCGGCAAAATCGATACACCTTATAATGAACATGCGCACAGCTATCTGGACAAGCAGCCCGCCCACTATATGTCAATGATCTACCCGCCGGAAGCCGTTGCCGAAGCGATCCTTTTTGCGGCCGAACATCCGAAGCGCGATATGTATGTAGGATCGCAGGCCAAACTGGTTGCCGTGTTCGGACGGCTTGCTCCGCGGGTGATGGATAAAATTATGGAACGGACAATGTACCGCACCCAGCACAGCGACAGACCTTCAAAATCGAAAGCAGACAGCGCCCTCTACCAACCCGGTTACGGATTGCATGAAAGGGGCACCAACAAAGGCTGGATACGAAAAACGAGCTGGTATGTGAAAATGAGCAAACATCCACTCACCTCAGCTGCTTTGGCTGCCGGCGCCGGGGCCTCGCTGTGGGCACTTGCCAAACGGAGGGGGAGTTAATCCCCTCCGCCATTTGGCATGAAGATCAGAATTACCCTTTGCCTCTCAGCGATTCAAGATTTCCCGGCCTGGCAGTCTTATACATCGGTAAAATAAAACAAAGCCCAATGACAAACAACAACGCGGCGATTTCAAATACCGCGGTGATCGAAAGCCACTCTTTCAGTGGCCCGGCAATACTCATTGTAATGACCATGGCACCCGTGAACAAGGGGCTTAGGGTGCCATTTACCCTGCCGATAAAGGCTGACTCCGTTTTTTGTAAAATCATCGTGTTAATTCCGATTTGGATGCAGGGCATAAATAAACCACAAACAAATTCCGCGGCCAGCGTTAACCAAAGCGAAGCGGAAACACCGACGACTGCCATCCCGATCGCGTTGGCAAGCATTCCAAACAGCAGCAATTTTTGGGGAGGAGTGGATTTCGAAAACGCCATCGCGAAGGCGCCGCCCGCAATCATGCCGATCCCATTCACCATTACAAGCCACTGCAGGTTTTCTTTTGGAAGCCCTAAACGCTCGGTAACCAGGAAAATATTCAGCGGCTGGATAAAACCGACACCAAGGCCGGCAGCCAGAAAACAAATGCCAAGCAGCTTTAATTCTTTTTTGGCGAGCACATATCGGACACCGCTTTTCATTTCCTTCCATAGATTCCCTTGCCCCTGATGATTTTCTTCCACCCGGTCTTTCGGAATCATCGTTAACGATGCGGCTGAAAGCAAAAAGGCAATACCGGTTATTAAGATAGAAATATCAATCCCGAATCTTTGATACGCAAAGGTGCCAATTATCGGGCCTAAAATCATGAAAAATGCAAAAATTGTTTGATATATTGACATCGCGGATTGAATCAGGTCTTCCTGCAAATGCATTTTAAACAGCCTCATCCCGGACGGCTGCGAAAATTGCGACAGTATGGACGAGATTAATGTAGCAAAAAATACGGCTTTCCAAGTTCCAAATACCAGTGCAATGATCACTGCAAAAACGGATACCGCACTGAGAAGGTCGCACCAAATCATTGTCTTTTTCGGCTGCCAGCGATCCGCAAATGTCCCCCCGATAAATGAAAAAACAAAAATTGGCAGGAATTCTGCTACAGAAATCATCGACACTGCCATCGCATCGCCATTTGTTTTTTCAGTGACAAACAAAAGGACGGAAAAATTCCGCACCCAGATGCCGATCTGTAAAAACAGTGCGGAAATAAGAACCGCACGGACAAATTTATTTTTCAATAAGTATGCCATATGTATCCCTCCCTGTTCGTTCTTGAGCCTGTCGTTCTACTATCATAGCCGATGCGTAAACGCTTAGCAAGATGTTTTTTACTTCTAGGGGATTTTACAGTAATAACCAAATCATTGATTTATTTTCATCAAGATAGCATTCATCTACCTCATGAAAGCTATCTTGAGATCTAGTTAAAAGCCCTATTTAGACATTTACTGCCTGTACCCCCTGCTCATCCCTCTTATGAACACCATCTCAACCTTTCTTCTTTCCCATAACAGCGCTCATCCCCCTTATGAACACCATTTCTCCCTCTTTTCCATCTTAAAATAGCCCATTCCCTGCATTATATAAAACAATTCCTCAAACATCCGCCCATAAAACCCGTTTCTCCTTTTCCGAAAACAGAAAAAGATCCGGGGGTTTGCCTCCAGATATTTTCATCTAAATTATTCCGCCTGTTGTTGTACCATATTTCTGGCCGCCACTGCTTTTTTCCCGTATAAGAAATAATAGAGGAAAGTGCAGATAAGCATCACGGCGGCCATAATGGCATACAGCCCGTGATAGCCGGCGATTGGAACAAATAATCCTAATAAGAACGGGCCCACGCCGACGCCGGCATCAAGAAAGATAAAGAAAGTCGAGGTGGCGAGGCCGATGCGGTGGTCCGGCGCCACTTTAATCGCGATGGCCTGGCCGCTTGACGAGTACGTCCCGTAGCCGAGCCCGACAAAAACGCCTGCCAATAAAATAAACAAGCCGGAATTAGCCTGGTTCAGCAGCAGCAGGCCGATTGCAAACAGGATAAACGACGGGTACATGACAAAATTTTCGCCTTTCGTATCAAACCAGCGGCCGGTAAACGGTCTTGACACCAAAACCGTAATCGCATAAACAATAAAGAAGAAACTTGAAATGTCCACCAGATTCATTTCGCTTGCATATGAAGTGAGGAACGAAAGAATACTCGAATATCCGAGGCCGACAAACGCGCTGATAATCGCAATTGGAAACACTTTTGGCTCGAAAAAATTGCTGAGTTTGAGCCCCTTCATTTTATCCAGTTCAGCTTTTGACAGCACCACTTTCGGAACGTTTAAGAAGAGCGCCGCCACAAAACTCAGCGCCAGCAGTACAAGGCATAATACAAAAATCACGTTAAAACTCGCATGCTCGATCAGGAACATGCCGATAAACGGACCGACAGCCGCAGCCAGCGTCACACTTAACGCATAATAGCCGGTTCCTTCCCCTCTCCGCTCTTTTGGAATAAGGTTAGCGACAATTGTCCCGGTTGCCGTTGATGCGATCCCAAGTGCCGCACCGTTCAGGAAACGGACCACCAATAGAACCGCTAAATTTTGAATAAAAAAGTATAATAGCGTAATGGCAACAATCGCTGCAAAACCGATATAGAGCATTTTTTTCCTGCCGACCTTGTCAATCGATCTGCCGGCAAACAAGCGCGCAATTAAGATCCCGACAACAAAAATCCCCGATGCCAATCCGGCAACGCTTGGCGATGCATGAAACCGGTCAGTTGCAAAAAGCGTAATGGTCGCCATCAACAAATAAAATGTAAAATAAAGAAAAAAGTTTGCGCCTGAAACAATTAAAAAATCTTTCGTCCATAACTTTGGTTTACCGCTCAATGTGCTTTCTCCCCTTGATTTAAAATATTTTCCCTGATTTTTGGAAGTGCCGCAAATACAGCTTGCTGTTCCGCTTCCGGAATCCCCTTCATCACTTCGTATTCCAACACTGTAATTTTTTTACGGCAAATTTGGTAAATCTCTTCCCCTCTTGCCGTCGTCCGAATCACCTTTTCGCGCCGGTCTTTTCCCGGTATTTGTTCAACAATCCGCCGCTCCTCCAATTTCTGAACCATCCGCGTTATACTCGGCTTTTCCACTTCATAATACTTGGAGATTTCAACGAGCGTGCATGGGCCGAAATGATGCACATAAAAAATCACCTGCCACAAGGAATAAGACAATTCGTATTCCCCCAGCAGTTTATTCAAAGCCGTAATCAGCGGACGGTACAGTTTGATATACCGGTAAAAAAAGCCCTTCATGTTGAAAGCCTCCACAAATGAGAATGATTTAGACTGTTTATAAAGTGAAACTTCCATCAGTGGGGGTCTTCTTTCATCCCCCACTGATGGTGAGTTGAACCAATCGGACCTTTACGGGCAGTTTGATCTCCACCTATCTCCTTCGTACCTTAAATCTTAAGGTGGGAGTCTTACTGCCCGTTAAGAGTCGGATAAATGCGGCAAAAAAGTGTCCAACTATTTCGTTACCCTAAGTAATAATTTGCAAATTTTACTATACATGGTTTTTTTCACAATGTCAATGGCCTGTTAAATCAAAACAAAACGCTGTGAAAAATAGATTGCCATATTTTCTAACATTCATATTTTCATAACACTAAAAACAGTGTATATTTTAAATATATTAAATTTTAATTAAAGTAATTGAAAAAGGAGAGGATCCATGAACCGTGGCACAAAACCCGTTTTCCAATGAATACGAAGAAGCGTTAATTTCTGTTTCCAACATTTCGGACCGGATTAAAGTACTTCCCTATTATTATCTCCACCATATTCCCGGTGCACGAAATGATTGCTATTTGCGGGAGGGCGTGGCCGAGCGGCTGTTAAAAGCCATCAGCAGTATTCCATCAACCTATCATATGGTGATCCTTGACGGATGGCGCTCATTTCAAACCCAGCAGGCCTTGTATGAAGCCTATCAAAAAGCGTTCAGAATCAAATACACCTCAGAACAAACAGCAGCAGAGCAACTCATCCGCTTTGTTGCCGCACCATCGAAAGATCCTCATCACCCGGCTCCGCATTATACCGGAGGCGCCGTAGACCTGACACTGGCAAATGAAAATGGCTGGCTCAATATGGGAACTGATTTTGATGAATTCACTGAACAAGCCCGCTCACTCTTTTATGAAAAGAAAAAGGATTTAACACTTGAAGAAAAAAAGATCCGCGATAACCGGCGCCTGCTGAGAAAAGCCATGCTGAAAGCGGGTTTCCGATCCAATCCGGATGAATGGTGGCACTTTGACTATGGAAACGCGCTCTGGGCAAAGGAAAACCATACAGTAGCGAAATATCCCGGAATTGAACTGGACGTAAACAAAGGGAGGAAAACGATTTGAGAAAGATCAGTTTAATTTTATTAGCTCTCTGTTTCATGATGATCACAACCGCTTGCAAACAAAATGCCAATGCCCCGTCCAAGACAACAGCATCCAATGCAGCTTCCGGCAATGCAGCAAAAAGTGAACTCGTTGTTGCCATCCCGGCAGACATTGGCACAATCGATCCAGCCGTCACAATGGATAACTCCTCATGGAAAATTATTTACCCTACATATGAACGGCTTGTGGATTACGACGGGGCTACCACAAATATAAAACCAGGCCTGGCTAAAAAATGGACAGTCAGTAAAGACGGGAAAACCTGGACATTTACTTTAGAAAAAGGCCATAAGTTTGCTGATGGCACTGAAGTAGACGCAGAAGCGGTAAAGGAAAGTTTTGAAAGGACATTAAAAATCAAAAACGGACCCGCCGGAATTTTCAGCATGGTCTCTAAAATTACTGCAGATAACCCGACAACGGTTACCTTTACACTTTCTGAGAATTTCCCGCCTTTCCTTTCAACATTGGCGACCAATTACGGCAATATTGTCAGCCCGAAAGTCATGGAATATGAAAAGAATGGTGATATGGGCCAAAACTACATGGCAAACCATACGATGGGAAGCGGCCCTTATCAATTGGAGTCATGGAAAAAAGGCGATTCGATTAAACTCAGCTTAAACCCGAATTCAAAAGTAAAACCGGCATTCAAATCCGTCGTTTTCAAAATCGTCGGCGATTCCTCCGTCCAGCGCCTGCAATTGGAAAAAGGTGAAATCGATATCGCCGAGGGGATACCTGTTGACCAAATCAAAGACGTTAAGAGATTTAGCAATGTCCGATTGATCCAAAAACCGAGCCTTGTGACAGACTATGTTTATATGAATACAAGCAAAGGCAACGCTGCGCTGCAAAACAAAAAAGTCCGCCAGGCGTTGAACGAAGCCATTGACTATGATGCTCTTATTGACGCGGTCCAATTGGGTTATGCAACCAAAACACGCGGTCCGGTTCCGGAAGGCGTTTGGGGGCACGACAACAGCGTGAAACAATACAAACACAATGTCAAGCATGCAAAAACATTGCTGAAAGAAGCCGGTGTGAAAAACCTGTCCCTTGATTTACTGTATTCGGATAACAAAACATGGTGGAAAACAGAAGCTTTGACAATCCAATCCAACCTTGCTGATATCGGTGTCAAAGTGAATCTGAAAAGTGTCGCTTATGCCACTTCCCGCGACATGATTGATAAAGGCGATTTTGACCTGGCACTTGGCGTCTGGAGCCCTGATTTCGGCGACCCGTACGGCATCATGAACTATTGGTATGACTCGAAAAACTTTGGCCTCGCCGGCAACCGCGCCTTTTACAAAAACAGCAAAGTTGACCGGCTCTTGAAGGAAGCCGCAACCAACAACAGCAAACAAGAACGGACAGCCCTTTACAAGCAGATCCAGGATATCGTTATGGATGATGCACCCTATATCCTGCTTTATCAAAAAGACTATATTTTACCGATGAGCAAAGATGTCAAAGGGTTTGTCTATAATCCGATGCTGGATGGCATCTACAACCTGGCCGATATGTCTAAATAAATTTTTGGAGTGACGAAGCTTGCAGAAAATCATTTTGAAACGTCTTGGATTCCTTGTATTCGTCGTATTCGGTGTCACACTCATTTCATTTATTTTGTCCCATGTCATTCCCGGTGACCCTGCCAGCATGATGGCAGGACAGCGGGCAAGTAAAGAGACGGTTCAATCCATTCGTGAGCAGCTGGGCCTTGACCAGCCACTCTGGATCCAATACGCAGATTATATCCGCCAACTCGCAACCGGCGATTTTGGCATCTCGATCCGGACACACCAGCCTGTACTGGATGACTTGCTTACGTATTTCCCGGCAACATTGGAACTTGCCGTTGCAGCTTTTGCAATTGCAATTCTCATCGGGATTCCGCTTGGCGTCATATCCGCACTGAAAAAGAATACATTTTGGGACCATTTCAGCCGGATCTTTTCCATCAGTGGCGTTTCCATTCCTGTATTTTGGAGCGGACTGGTCGTCATCTTAATTTTTTACGGCTATTTGGGATGGTTTCCGGCAAACGGGCGCATTGACGACAATATTAACCCGCCGACACATACGACAGGCTTTTATATACTGGACAGTTTATTAACCGGTGATACCATTGCCCTTTTCAGCAGTTTAAAACATATTTTCCTGCCTGCTCTTGTTCTTTCCTTTGCCCAGCTCGCAATCATTACAAGGCAGGTACGGGCCAGCATGCTCGAAGTGATGAGCCAGGAGTATATCCGGACAGCTGTCGCAAACGGCATCCACGGCCGGCTGCTCATCATCTCGTACGCGCTGCGGAATGCCTTGATCCCAACCATTACCGTCATCGGGACATCTTTCGGTTCGTTACTCGGCGGTGCTGTTGTAACAGAAACGGTATTTGGCTGGCCGGGGATGGGGAAATTTGTCGTCGATTCCATTGCCTATCTTGATTTCCCGGCAATTATGGGATTTACCATTCTCATCAGCATCGGATATGTACTGATTAATCTCATTGTCGATCTGCTGTACGGCCTGTTGAATCCACAAATCAGAGAATAGGAGGGGAATGGATGGCAACTGTTGCATACCGTAAAAAAACGCAAATCTTTAAAGAAAACCCGATCTGGTATAAGTTAAAGCAAAATAAACTGACGTGGGTAGGCATTGTGATTTTGAGCCTGATTGTTTTGTTCTCGCTGTTCGCCCCGCTGCTGACGCCTTACAGCCCGACAAAAATTAATATTGCGGAAAAATTTCAATCTCCCTCCTTTCACCATTGGTTCGGAACGGATGAAGTAGGCCGGGATATTTTCACAAGAATTCTGTACGGTGCAAGGCTTTCACTCGGGTTCAGCATTCTGGTCATTGCTGTTGCGAGTTTCATTGGGGTTGTGATCGGCACGATTTCAGGATACTTGGGGAGCATTTTCGACCAAATCATCATGCGGATCGCCGATATGGTACTTGCTTTCCCTAACTTAATTCTGGCAATGGCGCTGGCTGCCATCTTAGGCCCGAATCTGCAAAATGCGATGCTTGCTGTTGCCATTGTAAAAATTCCAGTTTATATCCGGCTTGCCCGCAGCGAAGCATTGGTCATTAAAGAAAAACTATTTGTAAAATCCGCCGAAACTTTCGGGATCAGCAAGCCGCGGATTATTCTCAGGCATTTTATTCCGAACGCTTTTTCCCCGGTTATGATTCAAGCCACCCTGGATGTTGGCGATGCGATTCTATTAATCTCAACACTTGGGTTTCTCGGGCTCGGTGCCCAGCCGCCTGCACCGGAATGGGGCGCCATGATCAGCGTCGGCTGGCAGTATTTGCTGACTTACTGGTGGTATCCGACATTTCCAGGGCTGATGCTGTTCTTATCCGCCGGTGCCCTGAATTTAATCGGCGATGGGATCCGTGATGTACTTGACCCGAAATCAGCAAGATAAGGAGGATTTTTATGCTGCTTGAAGTCAAAAATTTGTACGTCGACTTTGAAGGAATGCGCGGCCGTACGGAAGCTTTAAAAAATATCCGGTTCACCCTTGAAGAAGGCGAAATCCTTGGCATTGTCGGTGAATCCGGATCCGGAAAATCCATTACCGCACTGTCAATTTTAGGGCTGCTTGAAGAAAATGCCATTATTTCAAACGGTGAAATCATCTACAATGGTCAAAATCTGCTCCATTTGCAGAAAAAAGAACGCCAGATGCTGCGGGGCAAAGAAATCGGCATGGTCTTTCAGGAACCGATGACTGCTCTCCATCCGACGATGAAAATTGGAAAACAGTTACAGAATTGCCTTCAGCGCCACCGGAACCTCCCGGCAAAGGAAGCCAAAGAAGCAGTGCTGCAGGCTTTGCGGGATGTGCACATCGACCAGCCGGAACAAGTCGCAAAAAAATATCCGTTTGAATTAAGCGGCGGCATGCGCCAAAGAATCGTCATTGCCCTCGCCATGTCTGCGCCGCCCCGTTTATTGATTGCAGACGAGCCGACAACCGCGCTCGATGTCACGATCCAATATGAAATTTTAAATTTGATCCGGGAATTAAATCGCAAACGGGGCACTTCTGTTCTACTGATTACCCATGACCTTGGCGTCGTGGCCAAATTATGCAGCCGAACCATTGTCATGTACGCCGGAGAAGTGGTTGAAAGCGGAGCGACAAAAGAGATTTTACACCATCCCGCCCATCCGTATACCCGATCGTTGTTGGACGCACTCCCTGATTCGGTTCCGCCCGGCGAGCCGTTAAAAGCGATCGCCGGTGAAACGCCGAGCCTGCTCCACCGTCCAAGCGGGTGTGCCTTTGCTTCCCGCTGCCGGCATGCTATGGATATTTGCAAAAAACGCCATCCGGAGCTCACAGAAAAAGCGTCCAACCATTATGCGGCCTGCTGGCTGGAAGGGACTGCCGTTTATGATTGAAATCAAACAAATTGAGAAAATCTATGTCAATGGCAAACAGTCCACAAAAGCGGTCGGGCCGGTTGATTTGAGTATCCGTGAGGGGGAAATCCTCGGGCTCGTCGGAGAATCCGGTTCCGGGAAAAGCACGCTCGGTAAAATGCTGATCGGGCTTGAACCGCCGACAAGCGGAACGATCACCTACAAGGGCAACCCGTTATGGATAAAGAAAAAGTTCAAACGGTACCGCCCCGGCGAAATCCAGTCCGTATTCCAAGATCCGCAATCTTCACTTGACCCGCGCATGCGAATAAAAGATATTATTTTGGAACCGCTGCTCGGTCTGCCGCGTGCCGAAAGAAAAGAAAAAGGCAATTTGGAACGCTTAAAGCAGCTTATTCACCGCGTCGGGCTGCAGGAAGAACATCTCAGCCGGCTTCCGCATGAATTCAGCGGCGGGCAGCGGCAGCGGATCGCCATTGCCCGCGCGCTAGTGACCGAACCTGCTTTTCTCGTGCTGGATGAGCCAACATCTGCACTTGATGTTTCAATCCAGGCACAAATTTTAAACCTGTTAAAAGAATTGCAAATGGAAAAACAGTTAACCTATTTGTTTATCTCCCATAACATGTCTGTGATCCGTTATATGTGCGAGCGGGTGGCCGTCATGTACAAAGGGGATATCGTAGAGATCGGCACGACCAATGATATTTTTGAAAATCCGCAGCATCCTTATTCCAAAAAACTTTTATCATCAGTGTTAAGCGTAACGGACCAGGAAAATGGCAGCCATGCTGAAGCATTGTGAACATAAGCATGGTTTTCCTTCTTTTTGATGCAGAATGATTAACAGTTTCGGGTTAAAAGGAGGGGATAATTTGTTCAACGGTGGAAAAATTCGGCAGGTTAGGAAGGAAAAAGGGCTCACCCTTCAGGAACTGGCGCAGCGGACAGGTTTGAGCCCCAGTTTGATTTCCCAGATTGAACGGCAGCGGGTCGATCCCACTGTCAGTACCTTTTGGAAAATCTGTTCGTCCCTCAATATTCCACTGAACTTCTTTTTTGAGGGCCGGAGTGAAGAAAGCTTTGTTGTCAGAAAAGAACGGAGAAGAATTGTAGAACTGGCGGATGCGAACGTTAAGTACCATGATCTTACTCCGCCGAATAAATCCGGGACAGCTGATTTTATTTTAGTAGAAATCCAGCCTGGCAATAAAACCAAGCCGGAGTTAATCTCCCATGCCGGTGAAGAATGCGGCTATATTTTGCAAGGATCTTTAAAAGTATTCTTAGGGGACAAAGCATTCGATTTACATGAAGGAGACAGCATTTATTTCCCCAGCACCACGCCGCACCGCTACATGAATACAGGAAACGAAGTATCCATTTCCTTGTGGGCGATGAATTTGAAGTGAATTAAAAAAAAGGGGGGCCATCTCTCTAAGGATCTCCCCCTTCCCTCATAAAGAATCCTTCACAGCTTCTACTGCATGGATCACCGTTGTATCAAATAACGGAATCTCAGCATCCTCTTGTTTGACCAGCAAACCGATCTCAATACAAATTTCAGATTTTGTTTTTAAATTTTTTATTCCAAGTTTGCATGACGTAATAACATCGTGTCAGAGGTTTCACCTAGATCACGCATTAACTGTAATATGATTGAATCATATACAAGTAAACTTAGTTGTTCAAATAACGAGCCCATTGGCTGGATTGTTGAAACTGAATTATTTCTTTCGGTTTTTTTTGATGGACCAGGCAAATTGACAATAATTTGTGACTGCTTTGCAACGGTTGAATTATTGTTTGTGGTAATTAAAGCAACAAACACTTTGTTTTTATTCGCAATTTTGGCTAATTCAATAATACTGGAAGTTTCACCTGACCCAGAACTAAGAATTAATAAATCTTGTGGATCTGTATGGGGGGTGGTTAAATCGCCGACTATATGCACATCAAACCCCAGGTGCATTAATCTATTGGCAAAACTGGCAATCATTAAGCCAGATCTTCCTTTACCACTAACAAATACTCGTTTAGATTCTTTAATTTTATTAACTAGTATGCTGATTTGGTTCTGATCAATTTTCTTTATGGCATTTGAAATTTCCTCAATTATTATATTTAAATCATTATTAAAGCTCACTATTATTGCCTCCTTTACTATCAAAATTAAAATACCAGGAAATAATGTTATCCCCCGGTATCTAATAACTTTAGGATTTTTTATTGATCGCTTCTACTAACATTTCCAATTGATTATCAATCCTATCTCCACTAAAAAGGAATGATCCTGATACAAACATATTAGCCCCCGCTTTAGCACAAAGTGGTGCAGTTTGATCATTTATTCCACCGTCAACCTCAATATGATAGTGGCAATCACTATGTTTCTGTTTATATGCAAATAATTCATAAACCTTATTTACCGCTGAAGGAATAAATTTTTGACCGTTAACACCAGGATTCACTGTCATCACAAGAACAACATCAACTAAAGGAAGTAATTCTTTTATTGCTGATACAGGAGTGCCAGGATTAATTGCAATGCCAGATAGAATATGGTGTTCATTAATTTCCTGAATCACCCTATAAGTTTGTGGAGTTGATTCAGCATGAATTGTAATCATATTTGCTCCACCCGTAATAAAACGATTAAGTAAAGTTTCCGGCCTTTTCACCATCAAATGACAATCCATCTTAAAATGCGTCTGTTGATTTAATTGTTTAAGTAGTTCAAGATTCAGCCCCAGATTAGGAACAAAATTGCCGTCCATAACATCAAAATGTAAATATTCAATTCCAGCATTTTCTAACTGAGTCAGGCAATCCGAAAGGCGTAAAAAGTCGGCATTATAAAGTGATGGTAAGATAATCACATTTTTTTCCATTTTACTCACTGTCTTTCTTTAATCTTGCTCCAACAGCACCGGCTGGATGATTTTCTAAAAATTTTTCTTTGTCAAAAGACAATTCTTCTATTAAAGTGATGGCAATTGCATCAAAAGTTGCAATCACGGCTAACGTGCTTGCTGTTGCCAACATATTAAATTGATCTGGTTCGCGATCAACTATTATCTTTAATAAAATGTCAGCCCTTTGCCCAATTATTGAGCCCTTATTTTCAGTGACTCCTATAATTTTGGCACCTTTCTCTTTTAAATTTGGAATAAGTGTAACTATCTCGGAAGTATTCCCTCCTTTTGAAATTAAAATTACAATATCTTCCTTCTTTACATTACCCAGAGACCCATGAACAGCATCAGACGGGTTAAGATAAAATGATGAGATATTAATAACGCTTAATGTATGAACAATTTTTTTAGCAGCCGCACCTGAAGTACCGCAACCAGTTATAATAATGTTTCCTTTACAATTTTTGATAGCTTGTATTACTTCTTTCAAAGCGTCTTGATTAATACAATCTTTTAGCGATAGTAGAGATTCCGCTTCTATCTTCCAAGTATTAAACACGCTCTCTATCAATTTTTTTGACATTCCAAAAAATCTCCTTTATAGGCCACCTTTTGATCCCATGTAATTAAAGAGAAAAATAGATGGCCTAAACATGTTAAACTTAATCCATTTCTCCCATTACCAGTACATTGCAGGTTCTATTTCTCTCCCGAGTCTGATCGAAATCTACAAAATATACATAACCAACTTTTCCAATTAATAATTCGCCATTTTTTAAAATAAAAGTTTCACTTGAACCTAGTAATGTAGAACGTAAATGTGCATCAGTATTTAACATTGTCCATTTTTCAGCTGGATAATCAGGGTCAACTTTTGCCATTCCATATTTTATATGTTCTGGCCCCGGGCTGTTATATTGATTTTCAGATCTTTCTCTGGGAATTATTTTTTCCAAAATATTATTAAGATCTACTTGTAAATATTCATCGCCATAATAATTTTTATCATGCATATATTCTTCAAAATAAACTGAACACGTTGTATGTGGTGAAGATACAACACATAAACCATTTTTTATTTTGCTGTCTTGAACAATTTTATTAACCTCTTTAGTAATATCATGATAAGATGGTCTATCTGAGACTGTTTTTAATGAAATACTATCAATATA
This sequence comes from Heyndrickxia acidiproducens DSM 23148, assembly GCF_000374345.1. Classification (GTDB taxonomy): domain Bacteria; phylum Bacillota; class Bacilli; order Bacillales; family Bacillaceae_C; genus Weizmannia; species Weizmannia acidiproducens. The sequence goes on along the minus strand of NZ_KB894013.1, from coordinate 4,491 downwards.
TACGGTCATTTTTTTCACTTCCTTGCAACTATAAATTAAGACGTTTTTTTAATTCACCATACATGTTTTGGATCCCCATACCTGTCATTAAGGGAACTCCATTAATGACTTTTTCTTTAATATAATCCGGAACAATTGTGGTACTAATCACAGCGTCATATTTATCCTCAGAAATATTTTTAATTTCATCACCAACTGCTGATTGATATACCTGAACTTTATCTGCGATATTTTCATTTTTTAGCCATTCTTGCACCTTCATTCGAGCGACAGTTGATGTTGCATGCCCAGCACCACATACGATTAAAAGTTTTTTCATTTTAATTTACCTCGCTTTCTCCTGAATTGTATTTTTTAATTTTGTTAAGATAGAACAAGCTTCCTAAAATAATAATTGTCAAGGCAATTATCGCAAACCAACCTAATATCTTAATTGAACCGACAAACAAGCCGGCTGGCCATAAGCCACTTGATACAAAAGTAACTAATCCTTTATGGCCAACATCATAGTTACCAATTTGAAAGGCTTTTGTTACAAGAGGAGCTAACCAAGTAGACAGGTATAACATCGTTACCGTGTAGATAGCTCCTCCAATAACAGAATGGATGATATTCCCTCTGAATGCAGCAACCATTAAAGTAAATACAAATACATAAAGTGGTAAATCCCCAAAAGGCAATACTTGATTGCCAGGCAGAATAACAGCCAGGAACAATGAGACCGGAATCAACAATAAGCAACTGGAAATTACTGCAGGATGACCAACTGTTAGGGCAGCATCCATCCCAATATTGACTTTTCGACCGTGAAGGTGCTTATCAGCAAACTTTTGTGCTGCTTCTGAGATTGGCATTAAGCCTTCCATAAACATGGATATCATTTTTGGCAACAGCTTTAATATTGCTGCCATTTGCATTCCTAAAAGAGCTACTTTGGCAAAACTAAATCCAGCTAGAATTCCAATAATAACACCAATTACTAAACCAATCAGTATAGGATCACCAAACGAACCAAATTTCTTTTGTATTTTTTCCGGACTGGCATCTAGTTTATTGAGACCCGGGATACGATCAAAAACCCATTTTAATGGGATTGCCAATATTAATCCCGATAGCGCCATTAAGTGGGTAATTGCAATTCCCGGTAAGTTAAAGAATTTACTTGTTAGCGGTTGCATAATATCCGCTAGTAATAAAGCTAACAAGAATGTAGGCACCATTGCAGCAACGCCCATCCAAAAACTCCCAGTCATTCCATAAACCAATAAGCCCATAAAAGCTGATTGCCATAAATTCCAAACATCAACATTTAAAGTTTTTACCCAGCCAAGTGAAACTAACAATAGATTAATGGCAAAGGAAACCGGAATGATGATTACCCCTAAAGTGGTTGAAAATGCTAAGGGACCTCCTGGACCGCTTCCAAGATCAATAATGTTTAGTTTCAATCCAAACCTGCTGACCATTAAATTGATTGCATCACCTAAACTAGATTGAAGCAAACCAACTACAAGATTTAATCCTATAAAACCTATTCCAATGGTAATACCAGAAATTAATGCCTTTATTGGCTTAACTCCGATTAATAGACCAAGAATAAAAATGACAATTGGGATGAATACACTTGATCCTAAATTAATGAACCAATGGAGTGCTTGTATGACCATAATAAGCCTTCCTTTCTATATTTCGGCTAGATTCTCATCATTTAAAATTAACGAAAGTTCACCAATGGATTTGCAATTTTTTAGTTCAGCAACCATTTTTTCATTTTGAAACATATTAATTAAATTACTTAATGTTTCTACTTGTTCATGTGGTTTACTCATTGCGATCATGAAAATTAATGAAACAGGAACCTCTTTATTTTTATCCACCATATTTTTAAAGTTTATGGGATTCAAAAGAGAAGCAAACATTATTTGTGATCGATTAACGAAGACTGAATCGGTATGCGGTATCGCAAACCCAGTATTTTTCACCATAATTCCAGTAGGAAAATACTTTTCGCGATCTAACAGTTTTGGCAAATATTCTATTTTTACAATTCCTTTTTTATATAATTCGTTAGCCATCAATGTTAAAACTTCTTCTTGATTTTTTGCATCAACATGAAACAATCCGATATGCTCATCGAAAAACATATAAACACCTCTTTCTAAAAAAGTATTTCTTATTCTTGTTAAACATAACCACCGCCTTCAATTACCCTTAGAACATCCTCCTTTGTATCCGCTTGAATAATTTTGTGAGCCATATCTTTTTTTAGAAAGATATCATTAAGTTTAAATAAAATCGGTACATGCTCTTTTGTTTGTGAAGGTAATAGACCTATCATAATATGAAAAGGTATTCCATTTGGATTGAATACAGCTTGTTTAAAAATTGTAAATTGAATATCAGAATACAATGAATAATTATTTGGTTCGGCGTGGGGCAAATAAACATTTGGCCCAATAAGCATATGATCATAATTTTGATAGAATACGGTTCTACACTTCTCTACATAGTCAACCGAAATTGAACCTCGGTCAAGCATTGGTTTAAATGTTACATCAAGACAATTGGACCATGATGTGTTATTATAAATAATTGAGATATTGTCTTCACTCAATTTCATTATGGTCCGGCTTTGATTGTTACTTTTCTTTTTATTATCATTATCAAAGTAATCTTTTAGTACTTTCTCAACTGTATTTACACTGTGTTCAGGAATAAAATGTTTAATTGCACCAACAATCGTTTTTGCCTGTTTTTCCGGATCATTTTTCAATAACTTAAAAACAATTGATCGAAGTTGTTTTCTGCTTTCTGGTTCGAGAAACGGAGGTACTATGATTGTTGTTACTTTGCTTTTTATAGGCCGCGTCGTGAAAATAAAGTCAAGGTTGAGATTCATTTGCTCAAACTGCCTGAAAGAATAGGCACCAACAAAATCAATTTGGGGAAACATATCTTTAAGATTTTCTAAGAGCAATTGTGAAATCGACGTCCCGTTTGGGCAAAGAACAACTCCTTTAAAATCAGTAGTTTTACTCTCTTCAGAGTGATAAATCCACCCCAAGACAATCATGGATAGGTAAACTATTTCTTCATCAGAAAGTTCGTTGCCGATTATTTGTGAAAAAGGAGCAACTGCATCCTTTACAATATTAAAAGTATGGCAATGTTCACTCATAAATCGATGAGTCAATGGATTATTAACACGTAATCCCAAAATATTTCTGAATATCGCCGGCTGAATATGCAATAACAACCGCTTTTTAAATTCTGATTCCTTAACAAATTCTACTGCCAGTTTGTATTTTAAAATTTCAACAAACTGATCCACAGCTAATTTAATTTCTTCACTATTTGAAAAATCCAGTACCGATTCAATTCTATTAGAAGATAGAATTTGTAAAGACAGATAGAGAATGTCATTCTCTTTTAAAAATGGAAATTGGTTTAACTGTTCCTTGATTAATGAATATTCAACAGTGTTTTTAATGTCGTAATTTTCTATTGAAAACTTCCAAGGATCTGTATAGTTGCGAATACGTTTCATAAGAACAGCAAGAATATATGGCAAATCCTCAATTTGTTCATCTGTTAATCGAATTTGTGTCTTTTCTTCAATCAAAGTTAACATATTTCTTAATGACTTTAGTTCTTGATCGCTAGTATTGGTAAACTTTTTTAGTTGAGATTTACCATAAAATGTTTTTAATAAATTCCTCGTGGTTCCAACAATTCTATTCCTGAGTAAATATTCCGGACCTTTAACCAGATATCCTGTTTTGCGGGAATATTCAACAACCAATTGTAATTTCTTTAATTCTCCCTTTATTTGTTTCAAATCGGCAAACATTGTATTTCTGCTCACATAAAATTTGTCGGAAAGTGTTTGTAACGATTCCTGGCTCTTATGAACCATTAGATAAATTTCAACCATATTTTGCCTAAGTTCAATATTATGATCATAATCATTGAAAAATTGTTGATTTCCTATTAATATTGCATACAATTCATCAGCACATTTCTCTGAAACTTGGATCCGATCACCAACTAAAATAATAGATTCATGGGGAAGAAGATTATTGACTGATTGAACCAATTCTTCCACTTCTTTTAAACTTAATGACAAATTGCTGCAAACATCTGAAATTCTACCTACTTCTTTTTCCAACAGTAAATATTCAATGAACTCTCTCTCCTTGAACAACATTTTTTCACCTCCCTCTATAAATATTGATTTATCAACGGTTTAGGCCGTTGGTGGGGTGTCAAAAAAATATTTTTCAACACGTTTCCTAACAAAATTTTTATATTATGTGAAACTATTCCAACATATGGGTACGCTACGCGGTCACTACTGGATAATGGTGGAAAGTAGTGATAGGAAATTATACGATGCACAATGGATCTCTGCGTAACTTATGATGACGTACCCTCCCATGTCTCTGGGCATCTGTGTGCCTACATTCCTTCGTTCGGTCTAGTCATAAGGCA
>NZ_KB894012.1:957-37286 GCF_000374345.1 Heyndrickxia acidiproducens DSM 23148 | reverse complement strand
AACGGTTTTGACTAATCGTTCCAATCATGATATTCCGGCAGATGAATCAACACTTTATCGTTGGATAGACTGGTTTTATTTTTATGTAGAATACTGGATCCATTGCCTTGTTTCCATTAAACATCAGACCAAACAAGATCGTTTGGGTGCCTGGCACCACCCGAATTTTGTAGAATGAATGGTGATTGACAAAGTAAACGCCATATATTATTTTTAAAGGGAACTAGCGTTCTTTGCGGATGCGTGGAAGCGTTGATAGTTGTCAACAGGATTGGTTTGAGATGAACGAAGTGTAATTTGGTTATGGTTAAAACTCAAATTGAGGAGACTTAGTATTTTCGGTTGTGGGTTTGGCCTGATACTTCGGTTAATCAGTTGATCTTGTAGCACTGGATTGCATTGCATCAAAATTGGCCGCATGCATAAGCCACATAAGATAATATAATTTTTGAAAAACTATTAATTGAAGTTTTTGGTATAATTATCCTTTTTAAAAAGGGCGATTGGTTTAGGTATAAAGGATTTTATCTTTGTCAAAAATACAATCGATATTATTTCGCTTGATTTAATTACCTTAAGTGATACGATTTAGGCAAGGAATTAGAAACAAAAAGGGGATCTAAAAATGGCTAATGAAATAACATACGAAGAAATTGCAAATTATTTCATTGCTCTTTCAAATGAAACGGGAAACCTTATTACAAACCTAAAATTACAGAAGCTTATGTATTACGTCCAATCATGGCACTTGGCAATTTATAAAGAGCCTTGGTTTGACGGGCAATTCCAAGCTTGGGTCCATGGGCCTGTTCTGCCTGAGTTATATAAAGAGTACAGAGACTTTAAATGGCATCCAATCGTGCGCGATGATCTGGATTTTAATTATATCAAAAATTTTGAAGCGAAAATTGGTGAAGACAAGACTGAATTTTTAAAGGAAATATGCGATGAGTATTTTGGTATGGAAGCTTATGAACTGGAAAGATTAACACATTCCGAGTCACCTTGGCAATTGGCCAGGCGCGGTATACCTGAAGATGAACCATCCCAAAATTACATTTTAAATGAATGGATGCAAGAGTTTTATTCACAATTCACGGAGAAGAGTAATGGCTAAAAAGGGATAACGAGGAATACTACGCCCCAAAGACAAAGTTCTTCTGGCATCGGTAAAAATAAGGAACAGGTTGATACAAATGGCGCACTGATTAAATTCTCTTTAAGTACTTCGATACAAACCATGAGAGGTATTTTTTTCATGAGAAAGAGCGTGGTTATTTTCTTCATTTAATTGATAGATTAAAAGATTTATCGTATAAAAGCGCGTCAGATCTTCGAAAAATGAGCAGACAAAGAAAAGGACTAAGGTTTCATGATATCGATTGGAATGATACTTGTGAAGATTGTTTTGGAATACCGAACGAAGAAGAATTAGTTGATAAGCCTTGGCAATTTGCGATATCTGCAAATGAGTACGGCAGAGTACATGGCTTTTTTATCGGTAATGTTTTCTATATTGTTTGGTTTGATCCTGAACATAAACTATATAATAAGAAAAAGTAGGCTTTCACAATTTCAATTTTGTGAGGCCTTTTTTAGGAGTTTTAGTTGGGATGTCTGTCACCGCCCGAAATTTGTCGAACGAAAAGATGTTGACAAGGTGAGCGTTCCCTTTTTTTAAAAAGGGAATAAACGTTCCTATAAGGAGGATTGGGTAATGGCATTGTGAGGATGCCGGATACTTCAGTTAAGGAATTGAAGGACAGAGTTTTGAGTGCGTTGGGTTTTTATTGGATATGACTTGCCGGAAAAGCGAATCATTGTAAACCTTTCGCCGGCGGAGCAGAGAAAAAAACAGTCTATTTTATGATTTGACAATGGCGCATAGCATCATGAAAGAGTTGGATTTCTTCCCACACGAGATTCCCGGAACGGCGGATTTTCTTGGCGTGGTGTCTTTAAATGGTGCTGTATTTGCCGTTTGCTGCTAATCATCCTTTTTACCACTTGGATGGGATCGAGCTGTGGTTTGTGCACGGTTGATGCAAAATATTGAATTTGAACTTGTATGATAGTTGGGTTCTGCCACTATCCGAATCTTTTTCTTATGCCTTTAAATCGTGGTACAATAAGATCAATCAAGTACTATAACTTATTGGAGGGAGGGATAATGCATATGGAGCAAGATTTGATTAAGGCGTTGCGGACAGTTGTAAAAGAAGAAATTGAGCCTGTTTTAAACCGCTTGGATCGGATAGAATTGAAGTTTGACAATCTTACTTCTGAAGTGAGAAGCGGAATGCGTCACTTAGAAGATACAATTAGAGACCACCGTGTTGTCATTGACGTACTCCAACGATACTCTGATGACAAATAATTCCGGGTGCCTGTCACTACCCGAAATTTGTCGAATTTTGTAGAATAAGAGAGTCATCACTTTGAAGAGAACGATTGATTCTCTTATTTTTATTGCTTTGCTCTTTCAAATCTATACTGGCCACCTCGCAGAAGAAGCAAAGTAAAGATTTATCTGTTGCACATTATTGAATCACTTTTAAACCAGTAGAGGATAGATTGGCTCTTTGGGCATTTTTTGGTTTAGATTTTTTATTAAATTTCTTTCAAGAAGAATCTGTCTCATAAGGTTTTTTCACGTTTACTTTGTCCGCCGTTACCTTATCGCTAAAACAACCTTCATTTAATATTCAAAAATCTCGCAAAATTCCATTGACAAATTGAGCGCTATCTATTATCTTTATAGATAGAAACGGAACAAATGTTCTAATGAGGAGGTTGGGAGATTTGGCAACGATTGTGAATAGTATTGGTTTGAAAGGGATAGAAGGCTATTTGGTTCAGGTTGAGATTCAGATGGTGGATGGGATTCAGGCAATATCCATTATCGGGCTACCTGATGCATCCGTGAAAGAGTCTAAAGATCGGGTGCTGGGAACTTTGGGAACCTATCAATGTGTTTTGCCAGAGAAGAGGGTTATCGTAAATCTTTCACCGGCAGAGCAGAGAAAAAACAGTCCGATTTTTGATCTGGCGATGGCCATCGGGATGATGAAGGAAATGGATTATTTCTCTCATGATATTCCGGAGACGGCTGCATTTCTGGGGGTGCTTTCATTAAATGGTTCTGTTAAGCCTGTTGATGGCATGCTTCCCGCGATCCTAGCGGCAAGGAATGAAGGGATAAAGGTATTATATTTGCCTATTGATACTGATCTTCCTTTTCGTCAATTGGAAGGGATAGAACTGCGGTTTGTCAAAAATGTAGAAGAAGTCATCCAATCTTTTTCAGGACAAGCAGAACTTTTTTCCTCTGAACGTATATTGCCTCCGATTGTTTCTAGTGAACAGCCTTATTTGTTTGATAAAGATTTCAAACATATTATTGGACACCAATATGCAAAGGGTATGCTCGAAATTGCCGCTCCCGGAGGGCATAATGTATTGATGTATGGACCGCCTGGTTGCGGGAAGAGCTTTTTAGCCGAAACGTTTCCGTCTATTTTACCCCCGCTAACAGAAAAAGCACGTTATGAAGTCATGAGCCTCTATCAGCTTGCAAAGGTGAAAAATGCCTCGTATATCAAACCACCTTTTAGATCTCCGCATCATTCATCATCCGCTGTTTCCCTCATTGGTGGAGGGACAAATCCGATACCGGGTGAAATTTCACTTGCAAATCATGGGGTTCTTTTCTTAGATGAATTTGCGGAGTTCCCAAAACGAACGCTGGATATGCTCAGACAGCCGCTTGAAACAGGGAAAGTAACCATCAGCAGAGCGGCGTCAACTGTAACCTATCCTGCCCAATTTATTCTTATTGCCGCTATGAATCCGTGTCCTTGTGGGCATTTAGGATCAAAACATGCTTATTGCACCTGTACGTCGAAGCAAATTACCACTTACCAGAATCGCGTATCCGGGCCGATACTCGACCGGTTTGATTTAATGTTGCATTTGCAATCCATCTCACTGACGACAGAACCGCAACGAACAAATGAAAGCTCGGAGGAAATAAGAAAACGGGTGATGGAAGCACGCGAAAGGCAATATGACAGATATGGGGAGAAAAGCGTGAATGGCACCGTATCAACGGAATTATTTTTAGAAAAAAATAAGCTAAGCCAAAATCAGCGGGTGATGGTGCAGCAATGGTCGAGTAAGGAAAATTATAGTAATCGTGTGCAGATCAAACTCATGCGTTTAGCGCGTACAATTTCAGATCTGCAAGGCGAAAAAGAACTAACAAACGAATCGTTATGGAAAGCTGTCACCATGAGAAGAAAAAACCAACTCAAGTCTCAAAAAGAAGGTGTGAAGTAATAGATGGGGAGAAAGAAACGATATTGGGATCCAAACAGCTTTTATCATATTGTTTGCCGGGGAAACAGAAGAGACTCATTGTTTTGCGACCGTGGTGATTACTTGACATTTCTATATATTTTAAAGCAGGTATTTGATAAAGCCCCTTATGAATTAGCCTCATACTGCCTCATGACCAATCACTATCACTTGCAACTCCGCTCCACAGAACAGCCCATTTCGAAAATCATGTCCCTCATCAATAAACGATATGCTGATTACTATAATAATAAATACCATTTGACCGGCCATGTCTTTGAGAGACGGTATTACGATCACAAAATCCATTCTCCTGAAGGTATGATTGAAGTAAGCTGCTATATTCATTTAAACCCGGTAAAAGCAAATATGACCATAACACCGGAAGATTATCCCTGGAGCAGCTATGCTGACTATATGAACAATACCAGGCCCTATAATCTTAAACCCGATCATATTTTAGATCTGTTACCTGGTAATTTTGATAAAAAAAGAGCGCAGTACAATGAGATAGTGATTCGTAAGATGGAAGAAAGTTTGATACAAAATTAGTTAGGGGTGTGTCACTAGATTTAGGGTGGCTGTCCACTGCAATCCCGAAAGTAGGCACTATAAACTCGGATAAAGCCAAAGAGGTCTGACATCGGTGCATTTGTTTCATTCAATCGGTCGGGATAATTATAAAGATGAGGGAATTTCTTCAAATTTGCATCAATAGATTAAGGATTGCCCCACGCCAGATAAATTCAAAAGTTCCCATTTTAATCCTAAACGGCAATCATTTTTACATTGCAAATTGGAAGAGGTTACCGATAAAATAAAGATATTAAAAAATAGTAAAGGAGTCATAAAATATGCCGAAAGTATTGGTAGTAAAAGCACATCCGTTTTCAGAAGAATACTCACGTACAATGAAAGTAACGAATGTTTTCTTGAAGTCTTACCGGGAAAATCATCCAGATGATGAAATAGAGGAAATGAATTTGTATGATATGACCATACCTGAAATTGACCGAGACCTATTGGAAGCGTGGAATAAATTAAAACAAAAGATTCCCTTTTACTCATTATCAAATGAACAACAACACAAAGTGACTCTGTTTGATTCCTTTACTGCAAGTTTTATGGAAAAGGATAAAGTGGTCATTGCAAATCCGTTGTGGAATTTAAGCGTACCCACCCGCTTAAAAGCCTGGATTGATACCATTACAGTGGCAGGGAAAACTTTTAAATACACAGACCAGGGATCTGTAGGTTTGTTGGAAGGAAAAAAGGCACTACACATTCAATCAAGCGGAAGCGTTTACAATGGAAGTGATCCTGCTAGTCAATATGTTAAAATGTTATTCACTTTCTTAGGGTTTAAGGATTACCATCAATTATTTGTTGAAGGAATGGACCACTATCCTGAAAGAGCTACAGAAATTATGGAGGAAGCTATCAAAAAGGCAGTTGAAATGGGGAAAACATTTTGACAAGTAAAAATGGGGACTATACAGTAATCGAAAAAGTTTAAGAGAAAAGCTTCGGGTAAACAAATTCCTATTACAGCTGAAATAGAGGCGTTGAGGAAGAAAATGAAATACTATGAATGGGAAATCAGGCCGTGGTGGTTTCTTGTCTGAAACCATCATGGCTGTTTGTTTAGTTTCTGCCCCTCAAAGAACAGTCTGTCCGAAAATTTGACGAGTGGAATTCCTTATATATCCTGGAAGACCCACGATGTAAACCGTACAACTAGTGACCCAACCAAAAAATTCAATTAATTGCATCAGGTTATAATATATTGGACATATTCAATTTTAGGTTTTAGGTTAGAGCCGGTTTGATGAAATAAAGAAATATACAAAATAAAAAGGCTGTCAGGCAGTTGTTTGCCCCACATCCTTTTTACTTTGTATATTACGAGTTTTAAAAAGTAAAGCAGTTAAATCAATGTTTTTATCTGGTGCTGATAATTCCGCCAGCCCCTGAATGAAGTAATGTCTTCTGCGCTTTTCGCTGCGTAGGCTTCGCAGAGAAAGCCAGGTACCTCACTGCCGTCCGCCAATTCCACTTTACCGATGCCGAGCGGGGCGGGAATCGATCCCGTAAACGTACCAAAAGCATCAGCAGGCATTTCCCACAGTTCTACTTCAATTGCGGCGCCTTCATCCGGATTTTTAACGAGACCGGGTTTTGGGGTTTCGAAAGGGAGTTTAAACAACTGGTAGACGGGCGCCGTAAAAGCCTTCTTCACAAACCGGCCCCCCATTGAAACCAGTTCTTTTTCCAACGGGAATCCCCGCATGTGTAAACCACAAACCGCAATAGGCGTTTGATTTGTGGCCGCAACAAATGTACTGGCTGCTCCAAAAAGGAGATGATCATTTTCGGATTTTGCAAAAATCGTAATCCCAAAAGGCAGGTGTGTGTCCGCCTTACCGGCCGGTACTGCAATTGCGCACATATCGAGCAAATTGCAGTGGTTCGTGTAAAGGCCCATTTTGCTGTTGGTTTGGACCGGATTGGTTCTGACCTCTTCCCTTGTCCATGTGCCACCGGTTGTCGGCATCACAAGCACGGCATCTCCCAATAGCTGCTGCACTGACTTTTTAATCGTCTGGAGCTTGTGAATAGCTCGGAAAACAGAGGCTGCCGTATATTTGGGGTCAGCCCCGGATTTTAATATTTTTTCTGTTACTGAAAAAGCCGCACCGGGATGACTTTCTATGAATCCACCAAGATCGCTCCAGCGTTCCGCTACGAAAGGTCCGTCATATAAAATGGCGGAAGCCTCGGAGAACTGTCGGATATCGATAGATTCTACCGGGATTTGCAAATCTTTAAGTCGTTCAGCGGTTTTTTTCCATTCCGCTTCATATTGCATCGCGAACGGTCCGAAAAACTCCAGAGAATCCGGGATCAAGATTTTAAGCGGCTTGGCCGGAGTACGGAGAGGTATGTCTTCAGACCATGGATCAAGCGGGTCTTCTCCACGAATAATATGATCTACATGCAAAGCATCTTCCACGGTATGGGTGAAAAGCGTCACACAGTCGAGGCTTGCACATGCTGGCACAACGCCTTTTTTCGGCCAAGCGCCAAGGCTAGATTTGAATCCCACTAACCCGTTCAACGCAGCCGGAACGCGGCCGGAGCCGGCAGTGTCAGTACCAAGTGAAAAAGCAGCATGGCCGCGGGCAACGGCAACAGCCGACCCGGAGCTGGAACCGCCGGAAATCAGTTCCTCCCGTAACGCATTTTTCGTTTCGCCATATGGACTTCTTGTACCGACAAGTCCTGTCGCAAATTGATCCAAATTGGTTTTGCCCAGTGGGATAGCACCGGCTTCGATTAACCGTTTTACGACTGTGGCATGTTCTTCCGGGACATACGTATAATCCGGACATCCAGCAGTTGTTGGCATTCCGGCCACATCTATATTATCTTTAATGGCGAAGGGAATGCCCCACAAGGGAGCGTCCTCCGGATCTAAAGACGCGAGCCGGTCTAGATACGGTCGGATGTGTTCCATGGTTGGCGGGGTAATCCAAATATTCATGCCGCGATCTGCTTCTACACAGTTCAAAATTTCTTTTATGACTGCCTCGGGGGTAGTTTTTTCTTCACGGTATTGTAATCTTAACTTTTCAACGGTTAAAGGAATCATTGAACAGGCACCTCCGCTTCTTTTTTTTCCAAAATGCTGACAATTACCTGTCCTGCATATACTTCATCGCCAGGTTCTACTTTAATGGAAACAATTGTTCCTGCACATGGGGCGACCTGTGGGAACTCCATTTTCATACTTTCTTCTATTAATAAAGTTTCTCCCTTAACGATCTTTTGACCGGATTTTACAAGCACCTGCCAAATGCTGCCCGGCATAGTGCAACGGACCGGGATCACCCCTTCAGGAAAAACTTCTTCCGCCAGCTGTCCTGTGTCATGATGTTCTGAGATAAACGCATCTAATCCACGTTCTTTCCACATTTCCATTTCTTTTTTAAAGGCAGCTTGCTGTTTTTGCTGGAAATGTTGGATACTATCCTGATGCTTTGATAAAAACGCCATATACTTCCCAAGATGGAAAGTTGTTTCCTCGATCTTCGGATGGAACCGGCCCCTGAGAAAGTCCTCCCTTAATTGAAGTAGTTCGTCTGCTTCAACAGGGTAAAACCGGATTTGGTCAAAAAAATCAAGTAGCCATGGTTTGCCCGGTTTAAAACTGTCCGTTGTACGCAATTTGTTCCACATCTGCACAGTTCGCCCGACAAATTGGTATCCGCCGGGGCCTTCCATGCCGTAGACACACATATAGGCACCGCCGATCCCGACTGCATTTTCCGGTGTCCATGTCCGTGCCGGGTTATATTTTGTAGTGACCAGGCGGTGGCGCGGATCTGTCGGTGTGGCAACCGGTGCCCCTAAATAAACATCGCCTAGGCCTAGGACGAGGTAATTTGCCCCGAAAACAATCTCTTTTACTTCTTCGATGCGTTGCAAACCATTGATACGGCGGATAAATTCTAAATTGGACGGGCACCACGGCGCATCGGGACGAACATTTTTCTGGTAGCGTTCTGTTGCCAGCTGCGTGGCGGGATCATTCCAGGAAAGCGGCAGATTCACGATTCTTGACGGCACCTCAATCGAGGCAATATCCGGGAGATTCTTATCGATTTCCACTATTCTTTGGGCTGCAGTTTTTACGTTCATTTTGTCCGGATTTATATGTACCTGAAGCGACCGAATACCCGGCGTCAGATCCAGTACCGGAATATCACCTGACTCTTTAATCGCCTGCATCAGCACATGAATTTGAAAACGCAGGGAGAGATCCAGTTCCATTTCCCCGTATTCAACAAGTAAGTTGCTGTCTCCGCAGCAGCGGATGATGAAGGAAAAATCACGGTTTTCGGTTTCCCGGACGAGTACCGGATAATCAGCGGAAAGGTTCGATGTTTTTTCCGGCAATGGAACAGCCTGCAATGTTTGATCCTGCTTTTTCCACAGTGCTTCTGCTTCTTCCAGTGTTAGTAATTGAAAATGAACAATGTCACCAGGGTGGAGCTGGCCAATTTTCCAGAGTTCGGCAGTTGCGGTTGTCACCGGGCAGACAAATCCACCAAGACTCGGCCCGTCAGGCCCAAGGAGAATCGGCATATCCCCGGTTAAATCCAGTGCTCCGACAGCATATGGTGTATCGTGAATATTGGAAGGATGCAGCCCTGCTTCACCACCGTCTTCCCGGGACCACTTTGGAGCTGGACCGATCAGGCGGACGCCTGTACGGGAGCTGTTGAAGTGGACTTCCCACGGGGTTTCCACAAGTTGTTCCAAGTATTCCTGTGCTAAAAATTCTTCCGTACAATGCGGACCCGGAATCACGCCGATTATCCATTCATTCGTCATTTCCGGCAGGCGGGCGCTGATCCAATGTTCTTTAAGACGATTATCGGTTTCCCGGATACCCAACACATCTCCAGGCCGGAGCGCTCTACCGCCGTGCCCGCCAAATCCGCCTAATGTAAAGGTGGAAGAGCTCCCAAGAACTTCCGGCATCTCCAGCCCGCCGGCAATGAGCAAATACGTCCGCATGCCTTTTTGTGCTTCGCCAAACTTGAGGACCCGGCCTTTTTCTGCAAGCACCGGTTCATACATTGGAACAGGAACGCCATCCAAAGTTGCCTGCATATCGGCTCCGGTTAAACAAAACCAAGTATCATGGCGGAAAACATATGAACCGCCGCGCAGTGTCATTTCAAATCCTGCCGCATTTTCTTCATTGCCAAGCAGGTGGTTTCCGATCCGGAAAGAGAGGGGATCCATCGGCCCGCACGGCGGCACACCGACATCCCAATATCCCTTCCGTCCCGGGTAATCCTGTACAGTTGTTTGCACTCCGCCATCCAGGACTTCAATGGCATGCTCTGCAGGATGAAAGGTATTTAACAGTCTTGTGTACACTTCGCCCCTTTGCCATTCCGATTTATTCATTAAAGCATGTAAATACGAAAGGTTGGTGGTAATGCCGTAACATTTGGATGCTTTTAATGCTGTTTTTAATTTTTTGATCGCTTCTTGCCGGTCTTTTCCGTGGACAATGATTTTGGCTAGCATCGGGTCATATAATGTCGTCACTGTTAGACCGTCCCGTAACCATGTTTCCACGCGGGCTTTTTCGGAAAAAACAGCTTTGTCAATCCGGCCGGCGCCCGGACGGAAATCATGGTAGCAATCCTCAGCGTAAATCCTTGCCTGGATACTGTGACCTTTAGGTTTACCGAATAATGTATCCAAATACTTCAGTTCATCTGCCGCTTCTTTGACCATCCACTCGACGAGGTCGATTCCGAGCACTTCTTCTGTTACACCATGTTCTACCTGCAGCCGTGTATTGACTTCAAGGAAAAAGAAAGATAGTGTATCCGGATCATACAAAAATTCAACGGTTCCAGCACTGCGGTAGTTGACGGTTGCAGCAAGTTTTTTAGCTGACACCAGCATCGCTGCCCTCACATGTTGCGGGAGATTCGGCGCTGGACTTTCTTCAATCACTTTTTGGTTGCGACGCTGCAGGGAACAGTCGCGTTCGCCAAGCGCTGTAACTTCACCGAAACGGTTACCAAAAATTTGTACCTCGACATGCCGTGCTTTAGCAATATATTTTTCCAAATACACGCCGTCATTTTTAAAGTTGGAAGATGCAAGATGACGGACGGCTTTAAAACTTTTCCGTAGTGCTGTCTCATCATCACAGATTCGCATGCCAATACCGCCTCCTCCGGCTGTACTTTTCAAAATGACCGGATAGCCGATTTGTGCAGCCTGTTCCACTGCATCCTCCAGCGTTGTAATCAAATCCGTGCCTGGCAAAAGCGGTACACCCGCCTTCCGGGCCATGTTTCTTGCCGTATGTTTTAAAGCGAATACTTCCATTTGTTCCGGTTCCGGACCGATAAAGGTAATGCCATTTTTACGGCAGGCACGGGCAAAATCCGAATTTTCGCTTAAGAAACCATAGCCTGGGTGGATGGCTTCCGCTCCTGTTTCGATAGCGGTTTTGATGATCAAGTCCGCATTCAAATAGCTTTCTGCAGCCGGGCCCTCTCCAATGAGGACCGCTTCATCTGCCTGGTCGACATGCAGGCTGTCCTGGTCGGCTTTTGTATAAACGGCAACAGATTGGATTCCCATTTTGCTTAACGTGCGTTCAATACGGGTGGCAATCGCACCGCGGTTTGCAATTAGTACTTTTTTAAACATGCAGAACCCTCCGTTTGTGTTTTGATTTTTTCAGGGTTATTTATCCCAGATCAGCAATTGGATAGGCGTAGGGTTAAAGGCATTGCACGGATTGTTGAGTTGTGGGCAGTTGCTGATCAAAACAACTGTTTTGCATAAGGCCTCCATTTCAACATAACGGCCAGGTGCCGACACACCATCTGCAAATTCCAAATTGCCGTCAGGGCTTACGGGGACATTCATAAAGAAATTAATATTCGGCGCTAAATCACGTTTTTCATACCGGGTGTCACCGTAATTTGCGAGCAGATTCATAAAGGTATCCCGGCAGTTGTGCATCGGCAGCACATCATGGGAATAACGGACGGTGTTGCTTTGTGCGGAACAGGCGCCGCCAAGTGTATCATGTCTGCCACAAGTGTCCGCAACAATTTTTAGAAGGGTTTTTCCGGATTCCGATAATAGGGCGGTTCCAGTTGTTAAGTAAATGTTTTGCTGGGCAGTAATGGTTGCCGTTGCGCTGTAATGGTCTTCCGGATTTTCCGCATCAAAGAATAAGGTATCAACGGCCTGGTTTCCCTCTAAATCTACGATTCTCAGCACCTGTCCCGGGAGTAGTTCATGCATCCAGCCCTCACCAGCCGGAATCACTTTGTTATAGATTGCTTTTTCTGCTTTTCTTGGACTTTCAATCTCTTGAAAAACTGCCATAATTTATTCCTCCTTCAATATAGATTGAGCTCGCTCATTGAGACATCAATTACATCTGATCGTTGCGCATCTCAAAATGGATAGATGGTTAGTTCGGCAAAGCCAGTAATTGGTATTCCCAAGTGTTTTCAAAGGCACGTAAATTCTCCGGGCAGTGTGTGACGCAAATGTCGTTATCCGTGACAGGAGCACCAGGTAAAACTTCCATCCGAACAGGAACAGAAGGGTAGTCTGTTTTAGGATCAAGCGGATGTGGGGTATTGGACAAGACCAGCAAAATATCCATATCAGTTCTTAATGTAACAGAGGCCCCTTTTTGGCAATGATCTTCGTGAAAATGCATCTGTCCGGATTTGTCACAGGTGACTTTTGAGAATAAATTAACATTCGGCACGAGATCCCTTTTTTGCAGGCCGCTTCGCACAAGTTCCATCGTAAAATTTTCCTCCCCGCAGCGGAGCCAGTCATTTCTAATATTCTGGTACCGAGTTACACCATATTTGGCATTTGTCTGGGCACGGGTTGTATAGCCGGAAATAGTATCATGCCAGCCGAGATCGTCTTCAATGATGCTAGCGAGGACACGGCCGTTATCGCTCATGAGAACATTCCCTTTTGTTAAATGGTTCGTATGCTGAGCTTTCAACGTATCCGGCATGTTATAGCGTTCAGCTATGTTGCGGGCATGATAGAGCAGCATTGACAAGTTTGCCCCGTCTTCCAAAGCGGTGAAACGTATCTGTTTTCCAGCACCGATGACCCCGGACCATTTTCCTCCAGGATTTAACGTAAAGTTCCAAATTTTATCCATAATGATTCCTCCATTCTTTTTTCTTTGGATAAATAAAAGGGAGATATCAATTCAAGACGAGGTCTTGCCGATATCTCCCAGGCTTTTATCCTTCCGTGTCACAGCATAATACGACTGTGTGTTTTCTCTCGGACCAGGCCGGAATTTCTTCCGCGGAACCCTAGAAAACAGTTTTGTTTAATTGTCAAAATGATTTCCATTTGATGTTACGAATTGTAACATGTAAGAAAGACGAAATCAACCCTGTTTTTTAAAAATTAAAATTAATTGTTCTAAAAACGCTAATTAATAAGGTTTAATATTCTTTATAAAAATTCATTGACTTTTTAAATTTTTCTTTTAAAATGAAAAGCATAAAATAAAATTACATTGTATGTAATAAAATATAACATTAGTTTTCTAGGGTTCCGCAGTACGCTGGTCAGGTCCAAGAGAAAACACACAGTTGGAAACTGTGCACACGGAGGGACAAAAGCCCGGGAGATCTTCTATTTCAGGATCTCCCTGGGCTTTTTAATTTTAAAAAAGCAGGAGGGCATTGTATTATGGAAAATCAACCAACATTAAAAAGATCATTAACCTTGTTTCAAGTTGTATTTCTCGGATTGGCATGGATGACACCCATGATATTTTTTACCAGTTTTGGTATCTCGTATGAATCTTCAAAAGGTATGCTCACTGTTGCATATTTGCTAGCTTTTCTGGCAATCTTTTTTACAGCGTCCAGTTATGGGAAAATGGCAAAGGCTTTCCCTGTCTCCGGATCGGCATTAACTTATATTACAAAAGTTACGAACCCTTTTATCGGTTTTTTAGTAGGCTGGGTTATTTTATTGGATTATTTGTTTTCCTGTATAATCGCTAACTTAATGTTTGGCATTAATTTACATGCGCAATTTCCGTCCGTACCGTCTTACATATGGATTATTCTCCTTGATATCCTATTAATGGTGATTAATATTATCGGAATCAAAACGTCCGCAAATATCAGCAAGTTGTTTGTATGTATCCAAATCGCCTTCATTGCCCTTTTCTGTATCCTTGTTTTCCATAATCTCTTACAAAACGATACATCGGTCCATTTAGCAGGCCCTTTTGTAATGGGGGATAGTATTACATTTTCAACCATTTTGGCCGGGGCATCAATTATCTGTTTTTCATTTTTAGGTTTTGATTCCATTACTGCGATGGCGGAAGAAACGATCAACCCAAAGAAAAACATTCCGAGAGCCATTATGATTATCATTTCGGTTGCGGGCATTCTTTATTTCTCCACATCTTATTTTCTGCAATTGGCCTATCCGGAATTGAAATTTAGCAATCCGGATACAGCGGGCTTTTATGTGGCAAATCTTGTCGGAGGTAAAATTTTGGGAGCCATTTTTACAACCGTGCTTGTATTTGCGGTATTTACGCAGGGTCTGTCTTCGGTTGCTACGGTAACCCGCCTGCTTTATGTAATGGGTCGTTCCACGCAGCTGCCAAAAAAGTCTTTCGGATATCTCCATCCAAAATTTCGTACGCCTGTCTATAATGTTGTTTTGGTCAGTGTGATATCTTTACTAGGTAGGGTTATTTATCAGCCTTGACACATGCATCAAGTTTGTTAACTTCGGCGCGTTAACAGCATTTATGTTTGTCAATCTTTCTGTTATTCTACATTATTTTATAAAAGAAAAACGGAGGACCTTGAAAGGGATCATAGCTTATTTGGTTTCACCGTTGATCGGGGCAGGATTCATTTTCTATCTGCTGACCCTGCTGGATAAAGATTCACTACTTATGGGATTAAGCTGGCTGGCGCTTGGGTTGATGTACAGCCTATACTTGGCGGCAAGAAAGAAAAAGCGGGCATTAGTAAAAGAACAGGAAAACGTAACGGTGACGGTGGAGTGATTTTGGGTATAGCCATCACTCGAAACAGGTGATACAACCACGTTTGGCACGGTCACGGCAGAAGCGAACCCTACAGTGGCAATAAAAAGAGGCAGCACAACCATCGGCAGGGGGAAAATTGACAAAAAAAGATAGCTTTAGAATTAAAATATCCAAACAAAAAGCTGTCACAACATTGACCGCCTATGCCACCGACAAAGCCGCTTCTGGAATACCAACAGCTGGCACGGTAACCTATAAATTGACGGCTGTTTTAGGAAAAACTGAGACATGCGCTACAGTAATGTATACAACGGCAGCTATTACGTAGGAAAAGCTACGGTGGACTCAAAAGGAACGTATCCGGTCCATATGAAGAAACAGAAAAGAGGATCATCGCTAAAGGTTTATGAGAAAGATAAAGCGGGTAATAAGAGCAGGTATCAGTATGTGAAGGTAAGTAAGAAAAAAGTGGTTCTAAGGGGCCGCTATTTTTATAAGCGTGTGAAAAACTCTAATTTAATTAAAAACAATCTTATCCTACAATTATTCATAGCTATAGCTGTGAATAATGCTGTAAATTGAAGCAGAAATCCTTCATTTTATTTATTGCAATTTAGATTAATTGGATTAAGATCATTGAATTCATACACGTATTTGATCAATTTACTTAAGTGTCAGGTTGTTCATTATCTTCTATTGCCTGATTTAGTCCATGGAAATCTGACAGTAGTGATTTGAAAAACAGATCTTTATGAATTTCTTGGTATAATTCGGTTGGAATATTCACATATTCTTTATTTAATAAATCATATAGTCGATTCCGATTGTCAAATAACAATGGGTATAAGAGAAGTTCTTTGATATTACTGGTAACAAGGGCACTGTCACTATAATAAGCAGCATGTAAGATGCGTGAATCTGCAACTGCGGGATATTCCATTTTTCGTTCGTCCACAGCTGTAGTGAACTCGGAACGAACATAGGCGGACATTTCTCTTATTTTGTGCTCAATGTTTATATTCGCTAAATCAGGTAAAACTTCTTGACACAGTTCTAACAAATCAGATATATGTTCATTTTCCTTAGGAGATAATGTGAATGATTGAATTTTCAGTTCGCGAATCACTTCTTGTGGAACACCTATAACGGCTTCTCCATCTTGAATTTCCTGGATGACTTGCTTCCAAAATAATTTAGCTGCCTTTTTATGCGATGGTTCAGCTTTTGAATTTGCTTTATATCTTAATACATTTGTATCTATTGTATATTGTTTCATTTCCCCGGATTTTCTCTCTGCCATACATTATTCCACATCTTCATCACCTAGATAATCAAGCATCTTATGAGCGAGATTAGTGGATTGAAGTTTAATCCGGGCTCTTTTCTTAAGATATTCTGCCCAATTTGGCTAAATGCAAAAGCCATCTATCCAGTGCACGCCTCATAACCAGCGGTCTTGTCATTTCGGCCACCCTTGATGAGGATGGGCGTTTGAATGATTAGAATAATTCTTTCCTGAATACAATATTGCAAGGCTGCCTTTTTAAACAATTTTTAATGGAAACATGTTACGATCAATGCATGAACGGTTTGAAGGGTGAAATGTGATGGACGGACAATTGCTGAAGATGATTGAGGAAGGGCTTGTGGAGAAAATCTTGCTTGAAAGTAAAAATCCGCATGATCCGGTGATCGTAAAGAATATTCCGGATGGGTGGAAATGTATCGAAACGGGAAATTACGCAGCCGTTTTTTCCCATGCAACCTGTCCCGGCCTGGCGGTAAAAGTCATCCGGGAAAACACGGAGGCTTTGAAAAAAGAAGCCAAAGTTTACAAGCAGCTCGGCGATCATCCGGCGTATTCGAAATGCTTTTACCATGGACCCAATTATCTGGTTTTGAAAAAGCTGAAAGGAATCACATTGTATGATGCGATTGCAAAAGGGATACGGATTCCAGCAAGTGTTATCGGCGACATCAATGAAGCGCTTCTTTTTGCAAGGAAAAGTGGCCTGAATCCCTATGATGTCCACGCAAAAAACGTCATGATGAAAGACGGGAGAGGTTATGTAGTCGATGTCTCTGATTTTTACAAAGAAGGAAAAGACGAAAAATGGGATGACTTTGTGAAAGCCTATCAAAAAATCTATTTAAAAACATTATATAAACACCCGGTAAAAATCCCGTATAAAGTGTTGAATTTTATCCGCCACGCGTATCGTTTTTATAAAAATTTGAAACACAAACGATCACAAAAGCGTAAACATGCATCAAATTTAAGTGCTTATCACCGCCAAAACTAACTCATCCTTTCGACCTCATTGCATTGAACCCATACGAATAACAGGCGGAAAATTTTCGATGGCTGGCAAAAAATGCAGGGTTATTTTTTTTGCATATCTTTGTCCAAACTTGATTATTTATGCTTGCGCCAATAAGCATACACAATTGAGGCTCCCGCCAGCCTCTTTTATTTTTGGCTTTTTCAGTTTCCAAACAAACCCTAATCATTTAATAGGTTCCAGCAAAAAAAGCTTTCATTCTCCGAACATTTTATATTATAATAATATCATTATTCGTAAATATCCCGTATAATCCCGGTAATAAGGTCCGGGAGTTTCTACAGAGTGACCGTAAATTACTCTACTATGGACGGTTTTGCTTTCTGATGGGATCAACCGTTCAGTTTATGCTGGATGGTTTTTTTTCTTCTTGAAGTGGCCTTTCATGCGCGGGAAAGAAAAGGAGCAGAAGTATGGAAGATTTACTCAAAGATGTTTTGGCAGCCCTCAGT
Organism: Heyndrickxia acidiproducens DSM 23148; assembly: GCF_000374345.1. GTDB lineage: Bacteria > Bacillota > Bacilli > Bacillales > Bacillaceae_C > Weizmannia > Weizmannia acidiproducens. Next base: position 19,506 of record NZ_KB894012.1, on the reverse strand, counting down.
GTTGTATTAAACGGGCTTCCGCAGGGGCTCTTGGCGCTGACATTCGGTTTTGCATCAGTGCCGACATCGCTGGCTTTTATCGTTGGTGCCGTAGGAAATGCGATTACCAGTAATGTTGCAGTTGTATCTTTTCAAGCTGAAACGCTCAGTGTTGCCGGGTCCATGGGAAAAAACATGCGGGAACGGTTGTCCATGGTTTTCTTTGGCGCCCTGATTTTAACAGTGATCAGTCTGTTTGGCGTCATGGAACAAATTGTGGATTGGATTGGCCCTGTGATCACCAATGGCATGATGGCCGGCGTCGGGTTCATGCTTGCGCGAATTGGGTGGGATATGGCAAAAAATGACAGGATCACAGGGATTGCCTCATGTATTAGTGCCCTGATTACCTATATCATAACAAAAGATTTGGTCTATACCGTCACCATTTCCGTTGTTTTATCGAGTATTCTCTACAATTTTACGAAAACGGAAGATCATTCCATTTCAAAGAATATTGCAGAAGATCAGTTTAAACTGCAGAAATTTGTGATCAATCCGATGGTCATTAGAGGTGCCTTAGCTTTGGTCTGCTTAAACATTGGGGCAAATATTGCTTTTGGCAAAATCAACGCAGGACTCGCTTCGAAAGACGTCAACATTGATACATTGACGATCATTAGCAGCCTGGCAGATATGGCATCTTCACTATTTGGCGGCGGCCCGGTGGAAGTCATTATTTCCGCCACTGCCAGCGCGCCCCATGCCGTATTTGCAGGTGTGCTGGCGATGGTGATTCTGGCCGCTATCTTACTGTTAAAACTGCTGCCAAAGATTGGAAAGTTTGTCCCGAGTTCCTCAATTGCCGGTTTTCTTTTTGTACTGGGTACGATTGTCACGCTGCCTGGCAATGCAGCAGCAGCCTTAACCGCGGACGGGGCCGGTTCACCGTTTATCGGCGGAATCACCATGGTAATCACCGCCTTCTCCGACCCGTTCTTCGGGATGCTTGCCGGTATTGTGATGAAATTTTTGTTGGGAATTTTTGGCGTATAATGCTCAAACAATGGAGGCGTTTCTTTTATGGAAAGCTACGAGTTGACAATTGCAGGGGTCAAAAGGGAATTGCCGATTATAGCGATTGATGATCATTTGAAAATCGCAAGTTTCGTTATATTGGGAGATACCGAACTGATTGCAGCAGCCGCCCCTGTCCTTGCAAAAAAGCTGCCGGAAGTGGATATCTTATTCACGGCAGAAGCAAAAGGAATTCCTTTAGTATACGAACTTTCAAAGCAATTGCATATGAAACAATATATCGTGGCCCGAAAATCGGTCAAACCGTATATGGACCATCCGCTTATTCATAAGGTGGTGTCAATTACAACACAGAAAGAACAGGTACTCTGCCTCGATGCAAACGATGCAGCCATGCTAAAAGGCAAAAAAGTTGCGCTGATTGATGATGTCATCAGCACAGGCGAATCCATGAAAGGCCTGGAAGAATTGGCCGCTGCAGCCGGCGCAAAAGTCGTTGCAAAAGCCGCACTCTTAGCAGAAGGCGACGCTGAAAAACGTTCGGACATTATCTATCTTGAAAAGCTGCCGGTTTTTAAAGAGTAAAGCACGATGATTTTATTGGGTAAAAAAGATCATTCGGGTGGTGCATCACTATCCGAATGATTTTTCTATTAAAAAGTTCTGGAAGTCTGGCAAAAGCACGTTTTAGTCAGAATTCATTCCTGCAAATCTCTCCCAAAACGTCCCCCAGATAGCAAGCCATTTCGGATTTTCTTCAAAACGGAGAATGCAAAAGCATGTACCCGAATAAGCATACATATTGGTCTTGTCTTAGAAAAACAAATATTTAAACGTTTACAAACTATTTTTACTTTAGTAGAATATTCGTTAAAGAGAACATACTTTCAATGTGAAGGACATGACCGCAGAAAAAAGATTTGGATCATGATTGTTTCTGGTTATGGATGAGGGGGACTGTCATCCTTGCTGAAAAAAGGATGAACGAACAGGGGGGGAAGTATGTTGAAAAAGGTGAGAAGCATTTTATATGCAATGCTTGCGGTTTTTTTAATTCTCGGGGTTCCGGCGGAGGCTTTGGCACGCGGCACGGATCAGCAAAATGCGGTGGGATCTGCAAATCTTAAAGCAAGTATGAAGCAGAACACAAAGCCTTTGCCGGATAAGAACGGAAAGGAAAACAATTTAAATCCGAATGGCTATCCGCTCGTGCATAATGGAAATGATATTGATACATTAATAGACAGTGTTGGCAGCTACCATTATCTTACATACAAAGGTACAGCCAGTTACTCCCGTACACAAATGAAAGTGGATATTTTGCATTCAAACTATGGCAGCAGCAAGGATCCGTACCTGGCTGTTGAGTTTTATACCAACCAAAGCGGCACCCTGTCTTATTTGGGCAGTTCATCCTTCTATGTCGGCGCGCATACAGGGAGTACAACGCTCAGTACCACATTAAACAAATCCGCTTATCAAAATGATCCGTATCTTTACATGCGGGTTGGAACCTTTAAAAGTTTCGCTGACTCATATTATTCCAGTGTGACCCATTTTAAAGTCACGAATCCTTTTTACGAGGGGAGTACGACAAGCCCTGGTGAAGCCAACTACTACGAACTGATCAGCAATGAATCTGCGGATGGAAATGTATCTGAAAATGCCGGGTCTTTCCAAATCAATAATGATGAATATGCGAACAGCAAAAAGCTCAGCCGGTCTGCCTACCAAATGGATTATATTGTCCCGTTTGATACAAAGAAACATAAAAACAAGTCGTTAAGAAAAAGTACGCGATCCTTTAGGGCGGATTATCAAACAGGAGACAGCAAATCTTTCTATGTCCAAAATTTGAAAAACGGAATCTATTCATCTATGAATGCAACACTGCTATACAGCGGGACCCGTGCCAATATATGGGTGCATAACAATCAGCTGACATCCGCTCAAGCGGCGCTGCTCGGGAAGGAATTTGACCAAAAAATCTACAGTTCCGATGTTGACAATTTCGGTGCGCCGTCCGATGTCGACCAAAACGGCAAGGTGAATATTTTATGCTATGACATCCAGGATGGGTTCAACGGCAGCGGCGGTTATGTGGCCGGGTATTTTTCACCGCAGGATTTGTACAACTACAGCTATTCAAACCAGTCGGAGATTTTCTATATTGATACGTATCCGCTCATGGGCTTGTCCGGCACAAAAGACGTTTCACAAGCGTATACCACTTTAGCGCACGAATTCGAACATATGATTAATTTTAACCAGAAAGTTTTCGTGCAGGGTTTGACGGATACCGATACATGGATGGATGAAGGCCTTGCGATGGCGGCGGAGCAAATTTATACGGGCGCTGCGCTGGGTGACAGGATTGACTACTATAATGAAGATACGGCGATTACAAACGGCCACTCTTTATTGTATTGGGACTATGATGGCGATGTTTTGGCCAATTATGCTTTGTCCTATTTATTCATGGCATATTTGCAAAAACAATGCGGGCAGGGCAACCGCATTTATAAAGCCCTCATCGACGATCACCATAGCGATTACCAGGCGGTTCAAAACATAATTCACAAATACATTGACCCGAATTTAAGTTTCGGGCAATTTATGACGAACTTCCGCGCCGCCCTTACCCTGAAAGAAGACAGCGGCCATTACGGGTTCAAAGGGGATGCTGCTTTTGATGCCCTTCATGTAAAACTGTACAATGGTTCTTCACTACGTTTAAAAGGCGGCGGTGCTGTTGTCAGAGGATTAAGTGCAAAAACTGACTTCTCCATCCCGGCAGACAAAGGCAGTGACATCACATACACACTGCTCGATAAAGGCAATCAAGGCACAATTCCGCAAGCACCGGCAGTTAAGCCGGTTGGGGACAGCGATACAGTTGTGAGCGGAACAGCCGATCCAAACGTCACCATTACGGTCACGGCAGAAGGGAATACAATCGGAACCGGATCATCAAATTCAGGAGGAAATTTCTCCGTTCGCATTCCAAAACAAAAAGCGGGAACGAAACTCCAGGTGTATGCAGAAAACAGCAACGGGAAGCGAAGCAACGAAGCCACCGTAACCGTACAGGACAAAACCGCACCGTCCGCCCCAAAAGTGAGTCCGGTAAGCGATGCGGATAAAACGGTTAGCGGAACGGCCGAAGCGGGTGCAAAGATCACAGTACAATCAGGCTCTGCCGCTATCGGAACATCCACAGCTGATGGTAAAGGCCATTTTAAAGTGGCCATTGCAAAACAAAAAGCCGGCACGAAGCTTACGGTGTATGCCCGGGATGCAGCAGGCAATAAGAGCGGGGCAGCAAGCATAACCGTGATTGACAAAACCGCGCCGGCAAAACCAAAAGTCAACACCGTCAGTGATGCAGCGACAACCGTTACCGGCAGAACAGAATCCCGTGCCGCGGTCACCATCAAACGGGGCAGCACAAAAATTGGAACTGGCACAGCCGACAGCAAAGGCAATTTCAAAATTAAAATTGCAAAACAAAAAGCGGGGACGAAGCTGACTATCTATGCGAAAGATACAGCCGGGAATACCAGTGCAGCAACAAGCTTGACAGTCGTTGACAAAACCGCACCTGCTTCCCCGAGCGTCCATACATTTGGAGATAACCAAACGACCATTACCGGCAAAGCAGAATCGGGCGCAAAAGTAACAATCAAATCCGGCAAAAAAACTGTCCTGGGCAAAGCGGCCGCCAGCAGCAAAGGCAAATTCTCAGTCAGAATCAAATCGAAACAAAAAGCCGGCACAACACTGGCCGCTTATGCTACAGACAAAGCCGGCAATACAAGTTCCGGAAGATCGTTCAAAGTCGCCGACAAAACGGCGCCAGGCACACCAACAGCCGGCACCGTAACGCATAAATCAACGAAGGTTACCGGCAAATCGGAAAAATACGCCACCGTTTATATATACAACGGCAGCCATTACATCGGCAAATCCACAGCCAGCTCAAAAGGAAGGTACACGGTTCGAATAAAGAAACAAAAAAAGGGATCAACTCTTAAGATTTACGCAAAAGACAAAGCGGGGAATAAAAGCAAGTACCGGTATGTGAAGGTGAAATAAGAGAGCGGCCTCCGGGAAAGGGGGCCGTTTTTGTTTTGAGGGCTTGCTGAAGGAATTAGATACAAGCTAAAAATTGGTTATCAAAATATATTAAATAACTTTTTACTTCAGAGTCAGTACGCGAAATTTATGTAAGTTCTTAAAAATATGTCCCCCCTTCAAAATAAGCAGGGGGGACAAACATGCTTTTTCCGTAAAACTATTTAATATATAAAATGAACTAAACACTGCTACTCTGTTGCCAACTGTAAAAAGTAGTAATCATGCAAATTGATACTAGGTTTTAATGTAAAAACTTAAGTTCATTTTATAGAGATTTAAAGTGTTTCTGCAGATTGAAAGGTATGACGGCGGTGTTCCAGCTCTATACTCATTTCTGCACGTTTAAAATCCAGTTTATAGAACCATGTAGTCACGCCAATGAGCAAGCAAATTAGCAAAGGGATCCATATGAACGTAATCTCAATATATTTTAAGGCAGTGCCGGTTTGCGTTCCATTCGGGACATAGCCGCCCATTTTCAAAATCACTCCAATCAGCGCACTTGCCAGTCCCATACTTGTTTTGACGCAAAAGCCTTGGAACGCGGCAATCATACCGGATATGCTTCTTTTTTTCTTGTACTCTGAATAGTCGATGACGTCGGGTTGAATGGCAAATGTTGTTCCAAAAATACCATACATGCCAAGCCCGGTTAATGCTAATCCCGCAATCAGCAGAATGGAGGAAGTGCTTCCAAAATACATGGCTAAATCCCCGATGATGTAGATGCACACACTTAACAGTAAACAGCTTCTTTTTGATATTTTCTTTTGCAGCCAAGGTAAAACGAGAAGCATTGGCAGACCTGATAAAATACCGAAAAGTCCTACAAAGGTTAACCAATTGGTACGGTCAAGATTATAGGTAAAATAATAAATGACAGTTGTATTCCGAATAACAAATAACGCAAAATATAGGAAATTCAAAATGAAGAAAATGATACTTTGTCCTGTTAATCCTTTTAAATCCAGCAAAAAGGAGGATTTTTCCGGTTTAACAGCTGGCGGCACTATTTCTTCTGTATTCTTGAATGTGAATAAAAATAAGAAAAAGGCGAGAATGGCATACAACGTCATGGTAATAAGAAATCCTTTTTGTGTATTCCCCTGCCCAAAGACATGTACAAGTGGCGTTGTAATCGACATAACCAAAGCTGTTCCCAGTAAGGCACAGATCATTCTCGTGGTTACAAGCCAGTTTCGTTCGTGAACATCTGAAGTTAATCTAGGGACGATGGTGTTTAATGGGATGTTGACAACGGTATACGCGATATTCAGCAAGGTGAAAGTAACATAGGCCCAAATTAATTTTTCAGTTGTACCGCCATCCGGAACAATAAAGGTGATAATAGTAAAGACGGTAAAAGGAATGGCCCCTATAAGAAAATAAGGTCTTCCTTGACCCCATCTCGTATGGGTACGGTCAACCAGCAAACCCATACCGGTATCCGCAAATGCGTCAATAATTTTGGTGGCGAACATCATTGTTCCGGCAGCAGCAGCGGTAATGCCAAATACGTCTGTATAGAAAAACATTAAATAAGATGCCATTGTTCCAAACACAAGATTGCAACCTAAATCTCCTACACCATAACCGATCCTTTTTTTCCATTTTTTCATCTATATCACATTTCCTTTTTAATTTTTAAAATTAGCAAATCATGCATTCTATTGCTAATAAAGTGGTGATGCAATGCATATTCGCACTGTGAAAAAAGTAAATACATAATCTTTTAAAGACATGATTACGAGGTTAGAAAATCAGCAGGTCAGCTGAATTCACAACTTAATAATCATGCCTGATCTGAGCTGTGTAGTTAAGCGATTGACTCAGCATCATATTCATTCAGTAATATAAGACAATGTTTCCATATCCTGTTTTAAATGTTGATAGACAGATTTATATACTTGATAATAGGCGTTATACTTTTCGTGATTTTTTTGATTAGGGATAATCTTTTTATCCAGAACCTGCCATTTTTTTACGTCGTCATAAGACAAGTTCCCGGTTCCAATTCCGGCAAGAATGACATCTCCCATATTGGCTTCTACATCATGAAGCGGGCAAATTACTTGGTAACCAGTTACATCAGCAAAAATTTGCTTCCAGAGTTTGGACTTTGTCACACCGCCGGCAATATAAATGGTTTCACCTAAATCTTCTCCAGTTGCTTCCATTGCATTTCTTAAAGAAAAGGCAACCGCTTCCAAAAAAGCACGGTAAAGATGCGCTTTTGTATGGGCCAATGAAAGCCCGACAATGGTACCTTTAGCATCTGAATCCCATATTGGACTTCTTTCTCCCATAAAATAAGGCAAGACAATGAGGCCGCCGCTTCCAACCGGAATGTGGGCTGCTTGTTCATTTAATACGTCATAGGCTTTCTTTCCACCTTGTTTTTCTGCTTCTGTTTCAAGCTGGCATAGCGTTTGCCGAAACCATTTGACAATCGCACCTGCTGTATTGGCTCCAGCAAAACAATAGGATAATCGTTTGGCATCGTATAAATAAGGCCAGACAATCAAATTTTTTCCTTTCACCGGTTTATCTGAAATAAGTGCAGCACACATGGAGGTTCCTATGGAGGCAGCGTAAATGCCGGATTCTAATATACCAAGTCCAATATTAGCCGCACCGCAGTCAATTCCGCCGGCAATCACCGGCATGCCTTCATAAAGTCCTAATTCTACTGCCGCTTGTTTTGTTAATCCGCCAACGATATCTGTCGACTCTACAATGTTTTGCGGCATCATAGATATGGGAATCCCCATTTGATCCATTAACGTTTTTGACCATGTCCTGGTGTTCATATCAAAAATACCACCTATATTACCTGCTGAGGAATAGTCAATGGCAATCTTGCCGGTTAGTTTATAGATGACATAGTCATTTGGAGGCAAGAAGAGTTTGGTTTTTTCCCAGTTTTCCGGTTCATGACGTTTCATCCATAATATCTTGGTATAACCATAATAAGGGTCAGCCCCGTTATAAGTTATATCCTGCAAGGTTTCTTCACCAATGTGATCCAATACCCACTTGGCTTCTTTGTCTGCTCTTCTGTCCATCCAGATCATACATGGCCTTACAGGTTCCATGTTTTCATCAAGAGGGATGCCGGATCCCCCGTATAGGCCGCTGATTGCAATACCGGCAATCTTTTCTCTTGAAATACCGGACTTTTCTACAGAATTTCGAATGGATTTTTTGGCTGCGTTTAGCCATACGTCCGGCCATTGCTCTGCCCATAAAGGTCTTGGGGTTAAAATATCATATTCTTGTAAATCCTGTGCTATCAGATGGCCCTCTGTGTCCATAAGTACAGTCTTTGTCCCTGAGGTTCCAATATCCGTCCCAAGTAAATAATTCATAGAGAAAAACCCCTTTAACTTATAGAATAGAAGTTATTGTATTCATTAAATGCAAGTAAATGCGCCATCTATAATAAAATCGGCACCAGTCGTAAAAGTACTTGTATCTCCGGCAAGGTACACGCAGATGGATTGCAGTTCTTCCGGTTTGCCCATGCGGTGAAGCGGTGCCATGTTGTTCCATTGTTCAATCAAAGGTTTTAGGCTTGGTGAATTTAATGTCAGTTCGGTTCCCATATATCCCGGGCTGATACAGTTTACACGCACATTTTTTTCTGCCCATTCAACAGCCAGTGATTTTGTCAATTGAATGACACCTGCTTTAGAAGCATTATAGGAGCATTGTGGTTGTGGAACATTGACAATATGTCCAGACATGGACGCTGTATTGATAATCGAACCGCCGCCTTGTTTAATCATAATTTTTCCGGCTGCTTGTGCGGTTAAAAAGATTCCTGTAAGATTTACATCAATGACTTTTTTCCATTGCTCGAAAGTCATTTCTTCTGCAGGAACATTTAAACATATTCCGGCATTGCAAAAAGCAACGTCAATCCGTCCGAATGTATCTAATACTTTTGAAATCATAGCGTTTACATCTTCGGGCTTCGTAACATCTGCCTGTACAGCCAATGCTTTAATCAAATGCTTTTCTTCTAGTTCTTTAGCGGTTTTTTCTGCCTCTTTAATATCCAAGTCGACAATGGCTAAATCAGCGCCAGCTTCAGCAAAAGCCGTGGCAACGCTTTTGCCGATTCCTCTTGCGCCCCCTGTTACGAAAATCTTTTTTCCATCCAGTCTCATTTTTTCTATAATACCCATCGTTATAACGCCCCTTTGTTAATTTATTTTATAAAGACATTTTATAAAATCTATTTATATAATAAAATGTTTTTATAATAGCGTCAATAGAAAACGCTTCATAAATGGATACAAGTCTTGTTGTGGGTACATCTGTTCATATGTTATAGTGGAAATAAGTTTATATAAACGATTATGATAATGGGGTCATTTTATGAGTAATAGCTTGACGTTGAAAGATATTAAAAAGAATAATTATTCCTTAATTTATCATTTGATTTATCAACATAAAAAGCTTTCCAAGCAGGAAATTGCAAATCTCCTACATTTAAGTTTACCTACAGTTAACCAACATTTGGCGCGTTTGGAAAAAGAAAAATTAATTGAAAAAAATGGATACTTTGAATCCTCAGTCGGAAGGCGGGCTGCGGCTTATGCCATATGTCCGCAAGCACGTATTGGTATCGGTGTCGAAATTCAAAAAAAGAAAATACGTATTTTGGCGGTTGATTTGTGGGGTACAGTATTTCAAGAAAAAGAACTATCCCTTGATTATGCGAATGATGGTCATTATTTCAAACAAGTCAGTCTGGAAGTACAATCGTTTATAGATGATTTGGATTTCAAGAAAGAACAAGTTCTTGGCATTGGGTTTGCGGTACAAGCTTTGACCTCCACTGATGGAAGAAGGATCATATACGGGAAAATTTTGGATTGTACGGGAATGGATATCCATGTCTTTTCCCAGTATCTTGAATATCCTTGCAAGTTTTTGCATGATGCCAAATGTGCCGCCACGACAGAGCTTTGGATGAGAAAAGATATTGGAGATGCGGTGTATTTGTCAATCGGTACACATCTTGGGGGAGCCATTATCATTAATGACCAAATTTATATGGGAAAAGACGGGTACAGCGGAACTGTTGAACATATGACGGTAAATCCGAACGGTTCTTTATGTTATTGCGGTAAGAAAGGTTGTATGGAAACAGTTTGCTCTATTCATGTACTTTTAAAAGAGAGTGAATCATTGGATTTTTTCTTTCAACAAGTCCGCTCAGGTGTATCTTCATATGTGGAAAGATGGAAAGCTTTTTTAGAAAATCTGGCTTTTTCAATTAATAATATCCGGCTTGTGATCAATAGGGACTTTATATTAGGCGGACATATTTCCCCTTATTTAAAGGAAGAGGATCTTGTCCTCCTTCATGAATGGGTGAATGAGAAAACAACTTTTCCAAGTGATGAACCATTTATTTATATTAGCCGCTCCAATGAAAATGGGGTACCAATCGGTGCTGCCATCCCATTTATTCAATCATTTCTTGACAGTGTTTAAACAAGTGGAGATAGAGCATAATGGATTTAAAACGAGGGTGTTTAAATGGAAAAGAAACTTTATGTCTTGTGGTTAATTTGGCAAAATCAGGAGACCAGGCAGCGGTATCATGTAGGTAATTTATTTCATAAAAACGGGAAATATACCTTTTCTTATGAGTTGAGTGGAAAGCGTCGATCTTTAACTGAAGCAATGAAAAATGGATATAAGCCACATTTATCGTTTCGTGATGTTAAAAAGACGTATGTTTCTGACCGGTTGTTTGGTCCATTTGCACGCCGATTACCAGATAAAAGAAGGCTGGATTTTAACGATATCTTAAAAGATAACGGTCTATCTCAAGACTACACAGAAATGGACTTGTTGCGGGCTACAGGTGGGCGTTTAGCTACTGACCCATATGAGTTTGTATATCCAATTAGCGTATTTGATGATCATTTCTATTTTGATTTTTTTATTGCGGGTTGGCGTTATTATGATGGAGACAATATTGAAAATCAGTTACAAGTCGGGAAGAATGTAAATTTTGAGTTAGAGCCTGCAAATAAAGAGGATAATAAAGCAGTAATTGTATTGTCGGATAACAAAAAACATAAGCTGGGGTATATTCCGGCATTTTATAGTGGATTTATGTTTGATGTTATTAGAAATAATGAAGTATATGAAGCAAAGATTGAGAAGATTAACCCATATGCAAAACCACAATTAAAAGTAAACATTTCCATCGTTGGTCGATTGACGAACGGTTTTTCAACAACGGATCGTGAACATGTAGAGCCAATACAAATACTGGTATAAACTATGTAGCTCATTACCTTAACTGGGTTACAGCTGTATTTATTGCTTTAAGGCAAAGAACAGGAGCGATTCTGCCTTACTCTTTAATGTGAATTTTAAAGACCAAAATGAAGATATTAGGTTTAAGTTAACGGAATACAGATGCTTTGAAATTTTTTATCATCCGTGTTATGCTACCGAATATCATGCAGTATTCGCATTTTAAGTGAGTGTATTAAGGTTACAAATGTCAACACGATTGATGCGTTGTTTTATACCTTGCTGCAGCACTCCTTGCAAGTGCGTGGATTGAAATTGTGAATTAGAAATTTACGATATTTTTGATTTTTACGTGTTTATGGCCAAACTGCCGGGTATTTCTCGGTTGTTTGGCTTTTGTCTGTTTCATTGCCATATATGAGTAGAGCGAATGAACTGGCAGCAGAGTTTCGTTATTAAGAGACATATATGACCATTGATTAATGATTGGATTATCGTTTTTAAAATCCAGGTAAATTTATGAGGCTAAAAATTTCTAAAAAAAAATTTAAAAACGGCGACACACTATTAATAGTGTATCGCCGTTTTTCACATCCTCTCGTTTGTATGAGAAGGAATAAAATACCACTTTTTCAGTAGCCTCTAATTTTGTCCGTTTATATGTGGAACTTATAAAAAAATTAAAATATTTGAACCTTTCTGTTGAAAACAAGAATAATTATCATTATAATTAGAATATGAAATGAGAAACGCACAATAAAAACAAAATATCTAAATTCTAATTCACAGAAGGTGTTAAAAATCAGATATATTGCCCATTCTTCTGAATCTGAAAAACAACAGCCGCATTATTTGGACGAACATATTAGAGGGACGTATTTTCAAGCAAGGCATGTTAGTCATACGTTTGATCGATACGGAATCACGGCCATTGCTGCGATTGCGCATGATTTGGGGAAAAAGTCTACACCGTTTGTACAATACATAAACGCGGATAAAAAAATTCGCGGGTCAGTCCAACATGCTATCGGCGGTGTGATTGCGCTCTGGACCATGCTTCAGGAAGTTAAAGATGAACGGATTTTCATGGCGGCAGCGATAGTGGCGGGGCATCATGCAGGCCTGCCAAATGTACAAAGGATGTTGAAAGAAATGATTCCTGGGGCCCCGAAATATTTAAAAACGATTCCGGCATTGTCGCAAACAGAGATGAAAGTAATAAAAGACATTTTGAACCGGTTCCCAGGATTGCCGCTTGAAGGGAAGACGGACAGCAAATCTTCATTTGCTTATAAAGAAATGCTGATGAGAATGTGTTTTTCGGCACTTGTCGATTCTGATTTTCTGGATACAGAACGATATTTTGATTATGGAAAGAGCTTAAAACGGCAGGGAAAAGCACACAGTATACAACAACTGGATGAGCAATTACAGAACTATATGCTTGAGTTGCGCAGGGAAGGCCAGGATAAAGAGATAAACAGATACAGAAATGAAGTATATATGGCTTGCAGAGAAGCGGCAAAACAACCTTTGTTTTTTCGGGCGCTGGTTGTACCGACCGGGTTGGGGAAAACGTTGGCTTCGATGGCTTTTGCACTTGAGCATGCAAAACGATTTAACAAAAAACGGGTGATTGTGGCGTTGCCGCTTGTGAACATCATTGACCAGACAGCCAGAGAGTATCAAAAGGTGTTTGGGAAAGCATCTGTTTTGGAACAGCATTCCCAGCTAAGTTATGCGGATGATAAAGACGAGTCAATGGAGCGGGCAAGGCTGGCAGCAGAGAATTGGGATTCATTTCCGATTATCGTGACAACGACAGTGGAACTGTTTGAAAGTTTATTTTCAAACCGTACAAGCAAAACGAGGAAGCTTCACCGTTTAGCTAATAGTGTGATCATTTTAGACGAATTCCAAAAATTGCCCATCCATGTACTCGCGCCTATTTTTCAAGCCCTGCACATATTAATGGAACATTTTAATGTCACAGTCATTCTGTGCAGCGCAACACCGTTGTCTTTCAAAAATACTGAATTGGTTGGAAATATGGGTATGCCGATAGAGATCTGTGAAAACCACGGTCAACTGTTTGCAAGCATGAAACGGGTTGATTATATCCGGATAAAAAAGCCGTTAACTGTTGTAGAGCTTGTCGCCAAAATGCGGGAGCACCCGACAGCACTCTGTATCGTGAATACGAGAAAAGATGCCTTCCGGGTATTCGATGAAGCAAGCCGCCAAAAGGTGAAAGGCCAGAAATTATATCATTTATCGAATCGGATGTGCCCTGACCACCGGAAGAAGGTGATCGAACAAATCAAAGAGGATTTAAAAAAAGAAAAGCCAATTCTTGTAATCGCAACAACAGTAGTAGAAGCAGGAGTCGATTTGGATTTTCCGACAGTGTTTCGCGCAATGGCCCCACTGGACTCGATTGTTCAGGCTGCAGGAAGGAGCAACAGAGAAGGCAAACTGGATAAAGGGAAAGTGCTTATTTTCGAATTGATTGGAGGGGGAATGCCTGGTGGAATGTACCGCAAAGGAACAGAGCAAACGAGGATTTTATTGGACCATTACGACACCGGGGCATTGCATGAGCCGTGGATTTTTGAAACCTATTTTCGGAGTTTGTATACCCTTGGCGCAGAAGACTTGCTGGATGCGTATGGACTAAGGAGCCTTGAACCCTTTGCATTTGAAGAAGTGAGCCGGTTGTTTAGAATGATTGATCAGAATACGGTTTCCGTTCTTTGCAAAAATTACCGGGACGGGGGCGATCAGCTTGAAAAGTTAATTCGGTCATGCAAGGAATCCCCCTATTTAACAAGGAAATGGTATCGTGAAGCGCAGTTATTTGCTGTTAGCGAGTATCAGGACAGCCGGTTATTTAAAGAAAATCACGATCGGTTAGAGAAGGTATCAGAGGGGTGGTATATTTGGCACGGAGATTATGACATGGAAACCGGGATCGTGGATCAGAATAGGGAAGGAGGAGATTAATTAATGGGGCAAATTTTTAAAATGAAAGTCTGGGGCGAGTATGCACTGTTTACCCGGGTTGAAGCGAAAGTAGAGCGGGTGTCTTATCCGGTGATGACTCCATCAGCAGCAAGAGGCATTTTAGAGGCAATATTTTGGAAACCCGAATTCAAGTGGCGAATAAAAAGTATCCATGTGTTGAAGCCCATTCAGTATTATTCTATTTTGCGAAATGAGGTCGCTTCGATTGTGCCCGGTAACATCGCCACGAACAGGCGGGATTATTTCGCGGACGATGACCGGCAGCTGCGCCACTCAATCATGCTGCGTGACGTTGCCTATATTATAACGGCGGAAATGCGGCTAATGAACCCAACGATGGAAAATCAGATGAAGTATTCATCTATGTTTTTGCGGAGAGTTAAAAAAGGTCAGTGCTTTCATCGCCCTTATCTCGGAACGAGGGAATGTTCGCTTCAATTTTCCCTGCCTGATGATGACAAGGCAATACCCGATACAATGGACATAGGTTCGATGTTATTTGACATAAAATATCCAGCAGATCCCGGGCAAAAAAATGCGCGTGCTATTCCCTATTTTTTTGACGCTAAGTTGGAACACGGTGTATTACATGTGCCGGAGCATCTATATAAGGAGGTGGAAGGCTGAATGTATATGCGAAGATTGGTTGAGTTTGCCGAACAACATGCTGATGATTTGCCGCCGGTCGGATATGCCCGAAAAAATTATCAATGGTTTGTTGTGATTACGCATGATGACCGTTTTGTCTTTATTCAGGCTGAGCGGGGGGAACAGCGTGTGATACCGAATCGCAGCCGTTCTTCAGGTGTCTCACCTATTTTACTCACTGACAAGGCAGAGTATGTATTTCAACTGCCAAAAAATCCGGACAATGCAAAAAGAGCGGAGAAATGCCACCTTGCATACCTGAAATTACTGAAGGAATGCTATGAGGCCACACACAATGAAGCTGTTCAGAAGATTGTGCGGATATTGGAAAGTAAAAACTGGCAGCTTCCGGACGGCATGAAATCAACTGATGTGATCTTGTTCCGGACAGAAGCGGGTGATTTTCCCCACGAGGACAATAAGGTAATGAATTTTTGGAAAAATTTTCTATCCAATACCGGAGCAAATGATGAGACTGACAGTATTTGCTTCATTTGCGGCCGTTCTGCCCCGGCAGTAAAACGCCATTCCATTGAATTTTCTTTGGGGAGAGAAAGGACAAAACTTATTTCGGCCAATGAAAGTGCCTATCTTTCATATGGACTGGAAAACTCGGAGATTGCATCTACCTGTTTTGAATGTGAACAAAAATACGGGCAAGCTCTCTCGTACTTATTGCGAAAATATGCAAACAAAAAGCAGCATGGTGGCCCTCATATGATGGAAATCGGCAATGTGACGTACGTGTACTGGACCAGATTAAGTGATCCGGAATTTTCCGGCATGTTTAAGTTACTATCAGACCCGGATGGGACAGCAGTACAGAGAATTTTATCATCACCCTTCAGACGGGCGGAAAATTACGCCACTTTAAACCACGTATGCATTTTAGCACTGTCAGCAAACAAGGCCAGACTCGTTGTCCGGGACTATGCAGAGCCGCCTGTATGGAGGGTGAAAAATCAAGTCCGTCGCTATTTTGATGCGCAACAAGTAGTAGGAGCACCAAAACCTGCCAGCATTTATTTATTGGCGGCGTGCATGTACCGTGATGGAAGAAAGGAGATGCAAAAGGAAGATGTTCAGGACTGGATGAACTGGGCACTTTATGGCAAAAGAATCTCGGAGCGGATTGCAGTAAAGATTGTGAGAAGAATTCAGGCAAGGGGAGGTATGACATGGATACAGGCAGCAGCGATAAAAAGCTGGCTGATTAGTCAAAACAAGGAGGAATGGACAGTGGATTTAGATCATGCCAGAATCACGCCGTCTTACTTATGCGGCAGGTTGTTTGCGGTATTGGAAGCGGTGCAATATGAAGCAGTTAAGGGAAATGAAACGATAGCCTCAAGATTCTATGCGGCAGCTTCATCGACTCCGCGGACGCTTTTCGGGCTTTTAATGCGAAATAGCAAATGGCATCTAAATAAAATTGGCAAAGAGAACAAAGGATATGAAGTTCGTTATCAG
This sequence comes from Heyndrickxia acidiproducens DSM 23148, assembly GCF_000374345.1. Lineage (GTDB taxonomy): Bacteria > Bacillota > Bacilli > Bacillales > Bacillaceae_C > Weizmannia > Weizmannia acidiproducens. The sequence goes on along the minus strand of NZ_KB894012.1, from coordinate 2,925 downwards.
CAAAGGATTCAATTAATAACCGGTCAATTGAAAGAATTCCCGGCTGTCCTTGATTTGCAAGGACAGGCTGAGTTTGCGCTCGGTTACTATCATGAAAGACAAGAGATATATAAGAAAAAAGAAGATATGCCTGCTGATTCTGCCGATGTAAGTCATTCAAATAAAGCTGCTGCTGAGGGGGAGTAATACAATGAACATAAATTCAATTATTGATCCAAATAAACGCTACGATTTTATACTTGCATTTGATGTGATGGATGGAAATCCGAATGGTGATCCGGACGCAGGCAATTTGCCAAGAATTGATCCGGAAACGATGCAGGGAATCGTGACAGATGTTGCAATCAAAAGAAAAATTCGGGACTATATTTATCTGACCAGGGGACATCTGGAAGGTTTTGATATTTATGTCAAGCATCGCGGGATTCTCACAAATGAGCAGAAGAAGGCTTATGAGCAACTAGGAAAACCAGAAAATGATACTAGTCCGAAAACAGTGAAAGATGCGCGGCAGTGGATGTGCGAACATTATTTTGATACACGTATGTTTGGCGCTGTCATGTCTACTAAAAAATTTAATGCAGGTCAAGTACGGGGAGCGGTCCAACTCACATTTGCACGCTCGGTTGATCCGATTTTTCCTGCTGAATCGAGTATTACTCGTGTTGCATTGACAAATGCTGATGATATTAAAAGCGGGCAAGTTGCCGATGAAGAGGCGCGTTCCGGCCAAATGGGGAGAAAAGCCCATGTGCCATACGGTTTATATATCGCCTACGGTTTTTACACTCCATCATTTGCAATTCAGACGGGAATAGGAGAAGAGGATTTAAGAGGACTGTGGGAATCGCTCGTTAACATGTGGGATCTGGATCATTCAGCATCACGCGGCCGGATGGCATGCCGGGGATTGTATGTATTTTCGCATGAAAGCCATTTAGGTAATGCGCCATCTAATCAATTGTTTGAGAAAATTGAAATCCATCGAATGGATCAAAATAAGGTTGCGAGATCATATAAAGATTATGAAGCTGTTTTTGATGAAAAAATGCCAGAAGGAGTAACACTGCATAAAATTGTGAATTCTTTTGAAAATACCAAAGTTACCCGCTGAGCTATTGATTTTAAGGAAATTATCTGTCTTGAAATGAGATTTTCTCAAGGTGCAACTGTGCGAATGTATAGTGCACATGAATCTTCTGAGGGGTTCGCACCAAAAATTTGACTCATTTTTACCATAGAGTAGGACATTTTGGATGTCCTACTCAGAATAATAGGAAAAAGTGCAAATATTCGTCAAAAGTCATTAAATTTCTACACGATTTTATCCAATAACCGCTGTCGCACTCCATGTGAGTGCGTGGATTGAAATAAAAAAGGAAGGGATTCTAATGGCCCCTTCCACCCCCGTCGCACTCCATGTGAGTGCGTGGATTGAAATCCTTCAAGCAACAAACTATACATGTTTCATAACGTCGCACTCCATGTGAGTGCGTGGATTGAAATACAGGATCCGGAAGGTAAATCATACATTGGAACCGTCGCACTCCATGTGAGTGCGTGGATTGAAATTATATTAAAGCCTCACGGGCTTAATACCAAAATCGTCGCACTCCATGTGAGTGCGTGGATTGAAATCAGACAATACTTTTTCAGTTGTATTGCCGTCCAGGTCGCACTCCATGTGAGTGCGTGGATTGAAATGCGAACAAATAACGATAATTTACGCACTTTTTGCGTCGCACTCCATGTGAGTGCGTGGATTGAAATTCCATTTTTGTATTGTTTTTTTCCTTCCGTGGCTGTCGCACTCCATGTGAGTGCGTGGATTGAAATTAGGCAGAAAGAAATGTATATTCTAAGCATAGATGTCGCACTCCATGTGAGTGCGTGGATTGAAATTCATCCCATTAGTACAATTAAAAACACGTTAAAAGTCGCACTCCATGTGAGTGCGTGGATTGAAAT
>NZ_KB894012.1:0-752 GCF_000374345.1 Heyndrickxia acidiproducens DSM 23148 | reverse complement strand
GTCGCACTCCATGTGAGTGCGTGGATTGAAATCAAAACGTCCTCAAATACAAGCTTGTTGTTGTCGTCGCACTCCATGTGAGTGCGTGGATTGAAATCCTGCTTTTATGATCTAATTAACCACATTTTTAGTCGCACTCCATGTGAGTGCGTGGATTGAAATAGCGTATATTACGACATATGCACCGGTCATTATCCGTCGCACTCCATGTGAGTGCGTGGATTGAAATCGGGCGTATGCCATGAAGGGTTACGACAAAAACGTCGCACTCCATGTGAGTGCGTGGATTGAAATAAAGAGGGTTTTTGTAGTAGAAAGTGAGATTGAGTCGCACTCCATGTGAGTGCGTGGATTGAAATCTCAATGCAGCCGTCATATAATCGCTGGGGATCGGTCGCACTCCATGTGAGTGCGTGGATTGAAATTAAAACGGAAGGAGACGACAAAACGAAATGAACCGTCGCACTCCATGTGAGTGCGTGGATTGAAATAAAGTTTTTAACGAGGACTTTAATAAGGGCATGAGTCGCACTCCATGTGAGTGCGTGGATTGAAATACGTGTATTGGCATTGGCGTTGGCATCGTTTGCCGTCGCACTCCATGTGAGTGCGTGGATTGAAATCTAGGACTTTAATTTGTTGTCCGGGATAAGTGCCGTCGCACTCCATGTGAGTGCGTGGATTGAAATATTTACGTTTAGGACACAACCAGATACAGCAAAAGTCGCACTCCATGTGAGTGCGTGGATTGA
>NZ_KB894011.1 GCF_000374345.1 Heyndrickxia acidiproducens DSM 23148 | reverse complement strand
CCCCTCAAAGCCTTACACTTCAAGGGGTTTCGTTTATTAATACATTTGCAGGTATTGGTCTCTTTCCCATTGGTGCACTTGTGTACGGAACATATACTATAGAAGAAAAACGTATTTTATTGATTCAAAAACGTTGATTTTGCGGCTTTTTATTGATTATGTTCATCAAACAGAATCATAAATCATGATGGAAAATCGGGCAAAAATCGGGCAGCTTATCGGGCAATTTTCTCACCTGATTTCCTGTGGTGTTTTCACCTCAACATTCAATTTTGCAGCTCTGCACAATTTTTCAATTGTATCTTTTCTTGCAGCTATGGATGTGTAAAATATAATTATCGGGCATTTCTTGTATTGGATAGTGATCAGCGGGCTTAATTCCGCGTATGTCGCTATCTTCTTTTTATTTGTGGTCATATTCTGCGTGCGGTCCACTTCTAGAAAATAAATTGTACCATCTTTACTGAACCTGGCATCCGGCCTAATCACTTTTTTTGCAAGGCCACTCTGAAATGCAACGTCCCTTTCAATTTGGAAATCATCCGGGAAACCATAATAGATGTACATATCGTTTCGCATCAAAAAATGTTCAGTCTCGAGACTGTATTTTCTTTCCTTTTCGCTCCCAATCAGTTCCCGTCCCTTTTGGTTTAAGTAATAAACATTCACGTTATTCCGGGGCGCGTGGCGCTTCACTTGCAAGTATTCACCCATTCGCTTTAGTACGTCCAGTGCATTCCGTGTGCTACCTAAATCATGTATCTGCTGAAGTTGCGTCCTGGTTGCAAAGCCCAGTTTATCTAAACTCAACAAGATTTGTTCCATGCGTTGCTGTTTCCTCAACAATATTTTCAGCCTCCCCTTCCAATCGAATAGGTTTTTGGTATCTCTCGAGCCGTTCCCACATTTCTTTATTGCTTATATAAGGAACCTGTAATTCTTTGATTTCATGTGTCTTAAACAGTGCTCTACCCTTTACATCAGATGGCAACTCCTCGGCTCCCTTATCATCTATAGCGACTTGTGAAGCATATCCGGACGGCAGCCGGAACGTGATTTTTGCGTCTGAATTTTGCTTTATCTGCCGTGGCAATGTGTCGGCTGTTGGGTACTGTGTCGCATAGATCAGCCTATAACCAAGCGCGCCGGCAATCCGAGCAATTTCCCCGAGGGCATGCTGGCAAAATCCAAGTAATTTCTTTTCTTCTTTGCCCATCCATTTTTCAGGGGCCAGCTGGGCTGCTTCGTCAACTATGATAAAACGGCGCTTCCGATATGGCGTATCCACCACATTGGACCAGTATTTCTTTCTGAATATCATATAGTCTCTTTGAACCTGCTCCATTATCTCGCCTAACAGTCCAGCCGCTTCCACTGAATCGGATGCAACACCTTTCACTTGTTCCAGCCGCTCAAACCTGCTGAATTCCAAGCCACCTTTCAAATCAATGATGTAAAATTCGACATCTTCCGGATGGTGCTCAATCAAGTAAGTCATGACCGTTTTTAAAAACACTGTTTTCCCGAACCTTGTCGTGCCGGCCGTGGTCATATGCGGGGTATGATCGAAATTATGCCAAACCATTCCATCAAGCCAACGGCCAAGAGGTATGACCCAGCCTTTCTTTTCCGGCACCTCTCCATATGGAAACATGGCCGGTATCTCTTTGTCATACACGCTTATGTTTAGAAATTTGTTGAATTCGATGATCACAGGCTTTTTCAACCCATCCGAAAATATATTCATTTCCTTCTCAAATTGTTTCATTTTGGTGGCCGGCAAACCCAAAGGGACAGAAAAAGAATATTTTGTTCCGATTCTTTCTTCACCGTCCATAATCGGATTCTTTTTTGCAAATTTTGGTGTTTGAAACTGATCTTTTTTCCGGATACCATAGCCCACATTCTCAAAAATTTTTTTGATTTTTTTCTTATCACTTTCCGGCACACTTGGCAAGGTTGCAACAGCAAACGCGGCAAGTGGAAATGCGAGATATTCGAGCATTTCGTTACCCTCCATCCGTATATTTTTGTACAAGCTAAAACACCTAATAAATCTGAAAAACGCATATACGCACGCAATTTCTAGCTAAAACAATTTCCATAGAGCATTCTTAAGCAAGAAAAAACCAAAACTCGCAAGAACCCCCGCGCGCATAAGCCATGCAAGACGCGTTTCATTAATTTTTACCCCACATTTTTCTAGGAATGTTAAACCAAGCAGGCAGACACCTAAGCCACAGAAAAAGGTCAGACCGCCGTCCAACATGGTTGTAAAATGCGGCGAAGCATATCCAAGTACAGGCTCGGCCATGAATGTTTTAAAGGGAATCGTTTCAATCGTCATTTCTTTTTTTCACTCCTTTTGCTTTTCTTGCTTCTATGCTTATGACATTATGTTTAAGAACTTACCTTGTCCTTTAAATTTTATTTTGATTTTCCTTTAACTTTTAATTTGAAAGGAATTTCGGATAAGCTGCCGAATAAAGTTATAGAGGTGAGTTGATGAAAAGCCGGATAGGAGAGATAATTGATGCAGCAGGATACAAGAAAAAGTACATAGCTAAAGAGCTAGGAGTTTCACCGACACAATTATCAAACTGGATTAGTGGGAGGTCGTACCCGACAGTGGAAAAGGCTTTTAAATTGGCGAAGCTGCTTAATGTGAAGGTTGATGATCTATACAAGGAGGATGATGAAAATGAGCTTTGACACAATCGCATCATTGCAGAGGATGCAGCAAATGCAACAGGCGCAAGCCGCAGCCGGTAAACGGTTGGTGTTAAGGAGATTGAATTCGGGGTTGGATATCGGGTTAACAGTGGCGGCCATCCTGTTATTTTTACCCACGTTTACGCTATCCCTTTGGCTGCTACTGATCTACCTGGCAATTAAAGAGTCTGTCATCAAAACATGTTTGGTGAAGAACGTTGCAACCGGGGAAAAATTTAAGGTTATGAAATCCGAGTTTAAACAGTACAAAAGAATGGTGAAAAACAAAGAAAAAGAGGTTCGGAACATAATCCCAACGGCCGCAGCTATTGCAGATGCTCCTGCAAAACCGGCTGAAGAAAAAGATGAGATCGAAGATTCGGCACTCGTACCTGCTCCGGAACCCATTGTCCAGGAACCGGAAGTTAGTGAGGATCCCGCTCCGAAACCGCAGCCCAAAAAGAAATCCATCACTTTTAATGTTGCTGGTGTGACATTTGAAAATGATAAAGGGAAGGAAATTCAGCCCCTTTTGCGCCGGATCGCTCGGGAGATTGCAAAAGAACAAGATGTTGAGTCATTTGGCGGATGGACCAATAAAGATATCTTGGAATACATGGCCGAAGTTTCACAATTTGAGGATGTAATGTTCGGTGATTATGTATCTTTTGAAAAAGATCTGGACAATGAATTTGACCAAAATGCAATAAAAGTAATGGCCAATCTAAATGATAAGCAGTTTCATATCGGATACGTGCCCAAAGATAATAACGTCCAAGTAGGGAAATTATTAGACGACGGTTTAATTGATAAAATAGCGGCCAGTTTTGTGGGCGGGAAAACAAAGGAAATTGACTATGATTTTGAAAAAGATAAAGACATTGTAGTGGTTAAGGAGCTCACACTGGGAGTGGAAATTACATTAATTTTGAAGGAAGAAGAGTAGCCCCCGCGGATGCGAGGGCTTTTGTTTATTCTTTATCTATATATGCCTTATATCCCTTTTTCTTCAATTCGACAACCAATTTTTCAGCGTTTGCTTTGCTAGCAAATGCTCCTAACTGGACCTTATATAAATTATTGCTACCGCCGCTAGAAGGTGAAGGCTTTGCGACCGGTTTTGACTTTGCTTTTAGTCCTAATGCTTTTGCAATTCCTTTTGCTTCTGCTGCAGCAACCTTTTTAAGGTTGGCATCAGATTTGAGGAAATTAGCATCTTTTTTTGTGTCGATGAACAAATGTTCAAGTAGCATAGCTTCCATAGCTGTTTCCCTAACTACCGCAAGATTAGCTTTCTTTTTGCCGCGATCTTTGAAACCATTATAAACTTTTTTTACTTCATAATGTACAGCAGACCGCATTTTTTCTGTGCTCCCACCATTTATAGATGTATAAACATACGACTCAAAGCCTGTACCACCGCCAGCATTCACATGATTGGATACAAATAGATCAGCCTTTTTCTTGTTGGCAAAATTGGCTCTCTCGCTTAACTCAACAAATACATCTGTAGAACGTGTTAAATAAACTTTTGCGCCTTCATAATTGTTCTCAAGTGCTGCCTTTGCATATTTGGATATTTTTAAAACAATATCTTTTTCTTTGAGCCCATTTGCACTTGCTCCTGGATCTTTACCGCCATGCCCTGGATCAATAACTACAATTTTTGTCATTAGAAAGACATCTCCTTTAAATTTTGTAATATAAAAGAGCCACAGCTTAGCTGTCGCCCGACTTCCCTTTTAAAACTTCAATGGCTTTTGTGATCTGGCTTGGGATCGGTAACCCGATCCGCCCAGCGTTTTCTACAATACTTAGAACCTCATTTGACAAATAAAAAAATATGGTCGCATCCCGAAACATGGCGTTCCCGCTGCCGAGCAATACATCCAACTGGTTTGCCATTGCAACGATGATAAAAATGGCAATCTTTTTAGGTATCGACTTAAACCCGACTTTGCTGCTTAATTTTCCTTCCACAGCTGACGCGAGCATGCCAGTAATGTAGTCAAAGACCACAAAAAGAAGCAGTACCAGCAACAATGGGGATGCACCCCACAGATAGCCGATTACTGCTCCCGCAGTTGTTAGTATTGTTTTGTATAGTTTGTCCATTCTCATTTTCCCCTTTTGGTATTTATTTTTTTAGATTTTTGATCCGCCTCCTTGTTTTTGAGCATAAGAAAAAGCACCCTGTTAGGAGTGCTTAATATTTAACAATTAATTCATTTAAATAAGCTACCAATAAACATAATCCATTGTCATTAACCCAAAACTTCCGACTTTCTTCTCCTTCAAAAGTGGCCCACATTTCATAAAGTAATTCATGCACTTGATCTCTTTCAATAAAATCAAAAGGTTGAACATCACCGTATTTAGCCTCTAAGATATCAAATACTGTTTTTTTCTCTAACGCTTTATTAATATCATCTAATTTTTCCTTTTTACCCTTGTCTAATAACCCATTGACAGCGAGTAAATATAATCCTATAGTATGATTTGCTATTGTTTTATTCAAAATATATCCCTCCTTCACCTGCCTATATTCGACTATTCGACATAAAAGAATGCTATTCCTGCAAAAATCCTGAATTTTTTACCGCGCAGTATGATCCAACTGCGCGGTAACACTTTGGTTTTCATTTTCAATGTTGTATTTAGATAAGAGAAGCAAAAGCAAGCATGGAAAGTAGAAATAGTTACCAACATTTACTATCCCCAAAAACGGAAATGTTAATAAAAAACAAACTAACCCCTTATACAAACTTACATTATATCGTGCATTTTTCGAACAATTCAGTGCATCAAAAAGGTAATAAGTAAAAATAAACATAACTATTATATAACCAACTATCCCAATATCTAAAAATATTTTTAAAAATTCATTATCTACCGTGAAAGATGTATTAAAGTCAACAGTATGGCTCACATAATTTGAACCAAATAAAGTTTTGATTATATCAAGATGTACATTTTGCAAGAAATAACTATATCCTGATATTCTGCTGCCAATGGTGATAAATGTGTGACTGCTCAATATACCAAGTATAATGTTTATTACCTTATATATGAACAGCGGATATGTTACTTGGATTAATAATGAGCAAAAGTAAATAAATTTAGCCGTTTTAATTTGATTTTTCCTTAACAAAAACATATAAATTAGTAGTAAAAATAAAGTTAAATATACTATACGTGTAAGGGTCATGTAAACTGCGGATATGAGAAACAGTACTAATAACAATTTTTTGAGACGGTTCATTTTCTTAAACATCAGAATTGAAAGGCATAGCAAAGCAAATAGACCAAGCGTTAGCCCACTATCTGTCATTCCAAATGCTCTTATTTTAGCACCTAGTGCTAAAAAATAGTCATTTGATGAGCTTGTCCCATTTAAATAAAAAATGGGATTTAAAACTGATTCACCTTTATAATTCACTGCAAAGATTGGGTTTAATGTAATATACTGATATACTCCTAATGCGCATTGAAACATGGAGAAAAAAATAGTAATCTTGCTCATTACCTTATAATTTAAAAAGTTGATTTTTAAAGATGCAGTAAGCAAAACAAATATTGTGCTAAAGTAAGAACTAAATATTATCCAAAACATATGCTGATAACTAAATGCAGTTGAGCCGTTGTATAATGATGATACCAAAAAAATTCCTATTAATGATGCTAATAATAATAATGGAGCATAGTAAATGGAAATTTCAGTGTTCTTCGCAAATGCGATTTTTTTAAAAACTAAAACAGTTATCATTATTAGCATTAATATTAGAGCATAGCTGTTTGAAAATAAAAAAAAGCTTTTTTCACCCACCAAAATATATAGTTGTAAAAGCATTTTCTTTGCAACTAACATAAATAAAAGCAAAATAAAGCTTAAAATAAAAGCCTTTTTAAAAATTACTCCAAGCAAAGGGTGTCACCTCAATTTCTATATAGTCGCTTATATTTTACACTAATTTTTTGCAAATGAAATACCAAAGCTTAAAATTGTGACAGACCTTTTTATAAAAATGTACAGGAATAATGATTCTTAACCTATACACCGCCTTCCAACACATCGATCGAGTTTTCAAATTCATTCAGTGTTTTTAAATACTCGTATCCTTGTATTAATATGTTTTTAGCAGAATTCGAATAACCAGGAATAAAAGAAAACGTCAGTTGGTCAATTACATTTTCTTTTGCACTTGAATCATACACAGTTAGCTGGAGTGCGACTTCTTTAAGTCCTGAAAAATAAGTAATTTGGAAATAAGCATTTTCAAAATTTATTTCTTGCCCAAATACAATCTTTGAATAATGTTTACTTAATGCCATTTTATCTTCCTCCTTAAAAATTCCTTGCTATTTCAATCCACTTTGTTCCGTTAAATCTAAGAGTTAACGTGTCTCCTTTTCCTGTTGGGACAGCATTTGCTCTACCTTTAAGTACTATTCCCCAAGGTGTTTCCGAAGTATCAATGTTTCCCGTATTAACAACTTGTGTTTGTGTATTATAGAAAATTAATGTAACCTCTGGAACACGGGCATCATCCCTGTTGAAATTATGAATCATTATTGTTGTTAATGTTTGCTTGCTCGAAGCGCCGACTAAAATGTATCGAGTTTCCGGGTAGATGGACATATTTAATCCCCCAGTATAAGTCATTTTGTCATTTTGATCGTACAAAGTACTGATCTGTGTATAATCTGAGGGCATGGACGTAATAATTGATGAGTTTAAAATGTTTTGCCCGAGAAAACCATTTATACGGTTATACACGTTAACGTTTTCTGATCCGCTAACTGCATACTCATTTAAAATAGAAAATGGATTTTGTGCGTCATCTGGCATGTTACGAGTGTAAAAATCAAGAAATACAAAACGTAAGTGGGTATATATAACCGGAACATATACATATACCTGCACCTGATAAATAAGAGGATCATTACTTATTTGCTTATAGCACAATGTAGCGTAAATTTGCATCCCTTGTGAATGTGAAAGTGGTGTAGTCGCTATTTTTGCTACCACCCCTGATGTTGAACTTTTTATCCTAAACTTTACATCTAAAAAGCATTTTTCTTGATAATCAGCATCGCTGGATTCATCAGATACGATTGCCGTAAATGATAGTCTCGATAATGTCCGGCTAGACTCATCAATGGTACTCAAATCTGCCTGAATAGGGCAATCAAATATCTTTACAAATCCAACAGAACTAAATTGCGGGGTCGTAAAACTAATAAAGTTTGTGTATTGTGTATGGGGATTACCGTTTGAATTATGGTTATCACTTGTTAAAATTTTTCGTTCATCCAATGACAATTTAAATCAATCCGCCTTTCACATAGTCGATCATAAACTGTTCGGCTGTTGTTGTCTCACTATCATTAAAATATTTAAATGGTGAGTCTACGTGCCACCATGCGAAGCCGTCTATGCATTGCAATCTGAATAACGTTGAAAAAGCTGCTTTCATTAACCATGTGACTGCATCATAATTTTGAGTAGCCGTACTGTAGTTTGGAGGTGTAACCGACTGCAATCCCGTATCAATCGGCATACAACCTATTTCTGTTATAAACACTTTTTTATTCAACTGAATTGATAAGTTTTGAAGTGCTTCAGCATAATTTACTCCGTTATATTGATAGTAAAAGGCTTTTGTAATTTCATCTATAATTGGTGTTTTCTCAGATAGTGGCTCTTGCTGATAACATAAATAGCAATTTGCTCCGATATAGTCCATCAAGCTATGAATTTGTTGTTTTTCAGCATCGACTGCTTCCCACCATTTCGGAGCATATAAAAGTTTCAACGATGGGTATGCTGATCTCACAGCGTCTACTAATGCTTGCCAGTAGCTTATCAGACTATTGTGCGTCTGATTGTATTGCTCACAGCCCACACATAAGAGAGGAATATCATTTTTTATACATAAATCGGCATAATGCAAACAAATTGATTGCCAGTTAGTGAAAAATGTGGCAACATCATCGCCTGTTATATGGTAATTTCCTCTATCGTATCCGTCACTCCAATTCAAACCGATATGAAGCTTTACCATATCAATCGGCACATTATTACTTTTTGCATCTAGCAATGTGCTATTAAACAAATCGTCCGGAATCATTTGAGGGCTTACGTCAGTGTCGCTTGTGACATTAACCATCACACACAAAGTTGCATGTGCCCCTTGTTTTGCAATATGTTGCCAACTTGTCATGCCTGGTTTTTGAGTACCATACATACCTGTTGTGATAGAAACAGTTTTATAAGTCAATTTATGTGGCAAGACAGTCTGATTTAAAACATTTAGCTGTGAAGAAGTTTCCGCCAACTGCGCGGTAACTTTATTATAATCAGATGCTGCCCTGGCGCTTGCTGTGGGATGCTCTACACCTTCAGTATCGTATCTTAAGTCCACAACTTCGCTTGGCTGAGGGTTGTTTCTTATCAGATTATCAACACGACCGATTTGATACTCAGCAGCCGTCTTCGCTTGATCCGCTACATCGCTCGTAGTCTCCATGCTCTTCGCAATGGATTCGCGTACATCTTTTCCGTAAACTGCTGTTCTAACCTTGTTTGCTAAGTCTTTAATTACGCTTGGTATTGCCATTTTAAGCAGTCCCTCCTTCCAAGGCTACAACTCTATTAACCAAGTCATCCAAGTCCACAGCTTTTATAACGGTAATAAGATCTAATTTTGCTTTTAAAGCATCCAAATCAATGGTGCTTAGGACTGTAATTAAATCGAGTTTGCCTTTGTCATCTTTGCTCATAAGCCCGTCTGCTGTCGATGTCGCTAAATTATATGTCGGTATCCCATCTACAGTTTGATTCAGATCATTTACCGCTGATTGCAGATCATTTACCGCTTGTTGTAAACCCGGAATATCGCTTTCTGAAATTGACTGTTGCACACTCGTTACTGCTGCGTTTACCGACTCTAATTCAGTTTTTAGGCTACCTATCGTTTGCATCTGCCGGTTAACCGTAATCTGCAATTCAGTAATTCTTTTGGCCGATGCGTTCATTTCCGACTGGTATTCATTTAATGTTTTAAACTTATCTCCGATTGTCAGAGCCGCATTATGTGGGTTGTTAATATCCAGCTGTTTCCCAACCACCCGTAGTCGTTCATTTATGGCCATTATAGGATTAATGACCGGGTATGAGTTGCCAACATCAAATTGATCAATATCAAGCCCAATCAAAAATAAATCCAGCGCTGACAATTGATACTGTATTAAGGCGGTTGTCTGTGTCGAAAAAAAAGCCTTACCTTTAGATAAAAGATTACTTGCTTGTGTTACGTCATCCCATGTCACGGATCCACCCTGAATTCCGAACTCCGCAATTAGTGCTGGCGAATCAATGTATGGTTTGCCATTATTCACCGACTCAATGGTGAGGCGTGCTTCAGATGCATCTGTATCAGATTTATTTTCTGATTCGATCCTGGCGCCTAGAGGTGTAAGACGTGTGATTATCTGAGTTGGATCTATATCCCGACTAATACTAATTAAGTTCTTAGCAATCCGGATTTCAGTACTCTTTTCCTCGCCGATGCTTACCAAATAATCTAAAAAGCGAACCCCATTTTCCTTTCGAATTTGAAGTTCGCCACCTAATTTATCAATCAAATTTTCTTTAATCGTGTCAAAGGTATCCTTTTCAGCTGATAAGTAAAGATACATGTAATTATTCGGATCCGTAACCGTCACCTGGCCAACCTGAAACTGCTTGTAAGTTTCAACTTGTAAATTGTGATATTCAATGATTGTTTTAAGCAAATCTTCCGGGGATCCACGGAATTTAAGGTGCCGCTGCATACTGTCGTGGAGATATCCGAGCTCGCCCTCACAGTCATATGCCGCGCTATGCAGTCCGGAGTCATCCATGCTTTCACTCGGACCCAGTACGCGACCTTCAAACTCATATTTCCCTGTTTTCATATTCAGGATGCGGATCAACGTTTTCAAAGGTTTTATTTTTCCATAGCCCGGGTTGCCCATATAGAAAGAAAAATTAAATGAATCAATAGCATTGATTTCTTTTTTTACAATCCCGGTTGCTAATTTCAAACCATTTACGTTGGCACCGTGAATTATTGTCTCTATTCCATCATTTACAATTGTGACCTTATACATCAAATCAGCTCCTTATAGAACTTAAAGGAGATTGTCCCCGTTCCACTTATTTCAAGGTTATTTTCACCTGATTTTAGTACAAAATCTTGGTCTTTAGTTTTTCCAGATGTAACAGTGTACTTCACACCGTCTTTGTCAATTATCATTTGATTTGATGCAGTAATTTCCGGAATAACGTCAGGCGCTCCAGAATTAATCAATGTGACAGTCAAAGAACCACTCACATTGAAACTGACATCCTGTGCAACGTCTAAGTCGAAATTAAAATCATCCCAAATATCATTTCCTTCTGGAAGTTCAGAGATCATAAATGGATATGCTCTGAATGTTACTGTCAGCGTTCCAGTCTCAAAATCGTCCTGAAAATCAGTATCGCTTTCGGCTTCCGCCAAATAATAATAGCCAGGCATGACATCATCATACAGCTTTTGCCTTCCGTGGCTATTCATTAACCAATTAATCAGTTTCGTTTTTTCAACCTGTAGAGCTTCAGGTGTCCAGTTTCCCCACTTAAGAACATTAAATGTGAATTTCAGCGTTCGAGATCCATACACTTGGGACCCATAAATTTCACTAAAATCATATTCAGTATTGGAGTAAGGCACTCTAACGACAATTTTTTCTTTGGCAGGAAAACCAATTTCCCTGCCATCAGGGGGCATAGTGTAACCCATGTCACGATAGGAGTGTTTGCCATTAAATGTAATGCCGTACATCTATGCTAGCCCCCTGTCTTTTCTCCGAATCCGAACGCCACCCTCTGCATCCGTATAATCACCGATAATTTGCGCGAACGTTTTTCCGTCAATCTGTAGATAAACTGGTCCTTTACTTCCAAGATTCATACTGTCTGCAATCCCTTTGCCGATTGCTCCAAGTGTTTCATCATTTAACGGAAGTGCTGCTTCCGGCCCAGCTTCGCCAGCACCCTGCAGCCGGCCATTATTAACGCCAAAAATTGTTGGCTCAGTGAAAATGGCGCCTTTCGCCCGCCAGTCAACAGAAATCTTCGGCACACTCGGCGGTTTTAGTGAAAACTTGCCGCTGATATTGAAATGTGGCATCGGCGGTAAGCTGATCTTCGGAATTTTTAAATGTAATCCGGAGAAAAATCCCTTTATCCTGCTGATTATGCCAGAAATCTTATTTTTAGCAGACTCAATCGGAGCCACAATTTTATTTTTTGCCTGGCTCATGGCACTCCCAGCTTTAGTTTTCAAATCATTAAATTTGCTTACTGCGCTATTCTTTAAGCTGTTTACTTTATCAACAAAGCTGCTTTTCAAATCATTGACTTTTCCTACCACGTTATTTTTCAAGCTGCTGATCGAATTACCCGCTTTCGTCTTTAAATCATTGAATTTATTGACGGCACCATTTTTTAAATCATTAGCCTTATTGACAAAGCCAGTTTTCAATTCACTTGCCTTGTTAATAACATTATTTTTAAAACTAGATACAGCGTTGCCGGCTTTCGTCTTCAAGTCATTAAATTTTCCGACGGCACCATTTTTTAAATCATTAATTTTATTTACAAATCCCTCTTTTAATTCATTAACCTTGTTAACTACCTTGTCTTTTAATTCTCCAGCTTTATTTTTGAGTGTATCCCAGTTTTTATACAAGGCAATTCCTGCGCCGATAAGCAACCCAAAGGGGCCTAATAAACCTAGTAAAAGTGGAGCAAAAGCACCTATTTTTTCGCTAATCCAGTCCGTTATTTTCCCCCAGTTTTGAATTACTAAGACTATCCCCGCAATCGCCGCTGCCACCGCAACAACAACTGCAATAATCGGCAGCAAGGCTATATCGAGGGATCCAATGGCAACAGCCAGGGCGATAATAACCGGGGTTAATGCGGCCGCAATCGCCAATAAGCCGCCAAAAACAGTAATAAATGTTTGAACCGGGCCAGGTAATTTTCCAAACCAACCCCCCATTTCCGCAAGCATCTCAACAACCGGTGTTAGAGCATCCACAAGGTTTTGCCCAATTGGAAGTAGGGACTGCTGCAGTTCCCGCAAAGATGATTGCCATTTCTCCCCTGGAGTTTTTTTTGCCATTTCATCAGCTTTACCGGTTGTATCTTTAAACGCATCACCAACACTAAACAGCGCTTTCGCCCCGTCAATGCCTAAATCTTCAAACTGACTAGAAAGTAGGGATAATGCTTTCTGCTGTTCTGTGGGCGACATTTTGTTTAAATCCTTAGATACGGAATTGGCGACATCCGCAACCGTCGCTTTACCATCTTTCCATTTTTCAAATGTGCTCTGCGTATCTTTTGAAAAGCTCCCCATAATTTTGGAAAAGCTTCCATCCCCTAGTCGAATTTGAAATTCCTTGACTGCATCAGCTGCCTTATCGGTATTCATGGCCCCATTTTCCATGCCATTTTTTATGATTTGAAGCATTTGATCTGCACTATAACCTGCCGCCTTAAAATGCGGACTGTATTCATTCAACGTGTCTAAAAAATCACCGCTTTTATTCAGGCCATTCTGGTATCCGGCCGTTATCAAATCTAATGCTTTATCCCCCGAAATACCAAATGATTGCATAAGTTTGCTTGCAGCATTAATATTCTCTTGCACATCTGTTCCAGTACGCTTTGATATTGTAGTAATTTTATTTGTTAAGTTCTCTAAATCAGTATTGTTGAGATCTCCAAAGCTCTGTTTGACCAAAACTACTGCTTGTGTGGCTTCGTCCATGGACCCAACGACGCCATTCTTAAACACATCATTTACCACACCATTTAGTTTTTCTACTTCCTTACCGGTTAGCCCAAGATTCGCCTGCAAATTCGTCTGGGAATCACCAAACTGTAGGGCTGAATCCATCCCCGTTTGTCCGAGCTCAATTATTTTATCCGTAACGCCCTGAAGTAATTCAGTTGCCTCAAGCAAATTATTAATATCAATCTTTTTGCCCAGCTCAGCCATTCCATCTCCGGCTGCTACACTGCTCGATTTAACATCATCCAACGTTTTATCAAATTTTGCAATTGCCGTTTTCGCGTCATTAATTTTCGCTTCCAGCTGGTTAACTTCAATCGAATTGTCACCGTAAACCCTCTTCGTTGCTTCCAGTTGCTGCTCCAAATTTTTTACAACCCGATCGGTTAGATCCATTTGCTTTGTCAACTGTTTTTGGGCCAGTTCTGTTTTTTCGGCTTCAGTTGCATTATCACCAAGCTCCGCATTTTGCAGCTTAAAAGAACTGGTTAGATTTTTCTGTTCGGAGTCCAGGAGCTTACTTTCATTTTTCAATTTAGCCAGTACATCTTGCGCTTCCCGCGCCTGTTGTGCTTCATCACTAAGCCCTTCATTTACACGGTCTAGGGATTTCTGCAAAGCCGATTCCGCACGTTCAGAGTCCAAAAGCTTACCGTACATCTTATTTAACTGGCCGGATGTGGTATTGGTGTTTTTGCTCATTTCTTCAAACTCTGCGGCCAATTTAGCAGTCCGTTTCTGGGCCGCTTCCATCTGTATTTCAAGCTTTTTCTTTTCAGCCCGTAGCTTGTCCGTTGCGCTCGCATCATTCCCCATCGCGGCAATATGATTTTTATACTCTTTCGCCGCATTGTTCATTATCATATTTAACTCTTTAAGTGTTTCAGCATATTCAACCTGGCCGTCCATTTTAAAATTCAGGACAACGTTTTTTTCCTTGTCAGCCATTTTCTCACCTCGCTTTACAAAAACGGCGTTTGATCAAGCGTATAAATTTGTTTCGGTTTTGTGTCTTTCAGTGCATCCGGATTGTTGTACTTAAGGAACATGATGAATTGCTTTAAAAGATGGTTAGGTGTGATATTAAAGAAATCATCCATACTCAATCCAAGCAACGTATTACCGACAAAAAAGTAAAAGTCCCAATCCAATTCGGACTGAGATCCTTTGTGTTTTGTCAGTATGTTTTCTACTTTTTTTCCTGTTTAATCTTCTCCGCATCTTCAACCTGGAAATTTTGGTTACTGAAAATATTAAATGCAGTTTCAAAGATTGCCGGCAAATCGGATAAAGGAATAGCATTTTCAATCTCGGCTGGCGTGCATTCGGTTCCCCCACTGCGAACCATTGCATAAATAAGCGCGTTCATCAGTTTAACTTCTCTTTTCCCGAGCGTCACTTTTCCTTTATCCAACATGCGGTTAACATCCCGTTCGAAAACATGGTACGGCTTGCCATAGGCCTCTTCGACATAAGGAAAACTTTTCATCGTAAAAATAACAGGTATCTGCGCATTTTGAATGCGAATCGTATCCCGGTTGATATTTACATTTACAAGATCACTTAATCTGGCCATTTATTTATCACGCCCCCGTTGTTCCTGGGAATAATGTTGCGATTTGAGACTCATCACATACTACCTGTTTCATAAAGTCTGCAACGGTTACACCGGCAGCATCTGCAGCTCCCGTATCCAGCTCTGCTTGTGTGACATCATTAAATAACAATGGATCCGCTGTGATGGTATAGGTAATATCATCAACGGTCATTTCTTCATTTTGCGTTTTCCAGCTTTCTTCAATTGGAGCTACTGTACAACGTGGATACCAACGGGCTAGTTTTGACCCATCATTCAATGGGAAAATGGCACCCACTGCGAATTTAGGATATTCTTTTGCAATGGCTTTTTCAAAAGAAATTCCTTTAGTTCTTGTTTTTCCAAAAATTTTATCCTTAACTTCTCGATTTAAGCCGGCTAAGTTAAAAGCAAGCCCAAACGCCGTGTTTTTCGTGATATTGATGATCTTTTTATTACTAGCCCATTTCACAAAGTTGGTTGATGTAGCTGAAATTGTTAAATCTGAAATATTCGTTTGCTGATAAACAACAGCATCATAAGTTGGAATAGCATCCGCGGTTTCAGACCCACTCATCATACAAATATATAAATCCTCAATCCCGACTGAGTACTGGATTTCTTTGCGTTCGGTTGCCATGTTCATCATCCTTCCATTTTCTTAATTATTTTATTAGCCATAATGTCCGCCACTTTATCACCTTCAGCATCCCATGTGTTCTGAACGAAATGCTGACCCTTGACACGGCCTTTTCCATTGGCTTTTTTATGGCCATGCTCGGCCAGATACCAATACCAGGCGTCATCATCAAAGGCGACGCAAACCCGGTCATCTTTAACAACCACTTTCAAGCTGTCCTTTAAATGCTTCTTATTTTTGTCGGATGCTTTTATCCGGGGCTTTAATTTATCCACAAAATAATTTGCCGCTTCCTCCAAAGCATCCATTTCAACTCTTTTATTCAGTCTTAATAGTGTATTGATTTCTTTAAGGGCTTCTGCAAATCCGTTGTGATTAGCCATTTACGCACCTCACATTCGTTATAAATTGTGTTATGGTGGCGTCATTCTCGTCATACGGGTAGCCCTCAAACTGGCTGTAAACAACACCATATTGATTAAACACTTTCTTTAACGGCTCATAATCGGTTTCGGTGCCATTTGTGATAACGGCAATCTGATAAAGTGGTATGGATTTAAGAACCTTATTTGAGGCACGTACGTGCGTCTCATTGACATATTCATAAACGATGTATGGATAAACCGCAGTTGTTGGTTCACTATCCCGATAAACAGGCAATCCCGATTCTTTCATAATCGCCCGCAGCTGCTGAAAATTAATCTGCATAGGATAAACTCAACTCCATTACGCGATCTGATTCACGTACATAGATTCGTTCAATGTCATAGATTCGATCATTAATTTTAACCCGATAATCTTTTTGATTGTTTTCTACCATGCGGTCAAGACGAGTTTCTATTTTTTTCATGATTTCCTGGGCATCTTTAAAAGTGAATTTATCAGCTGCAGTTATGCCGATATTGTTGTATTTCAGATCGCGAACTTTTGAGTAGCCTGACACTGGCCTGTCCGTTTCGGGATCAATGGTTTCTCCAAGTTTTAATAGATCAGCTGTCCACTTAAGGCTATTCGTCTGTCGTTTCGACATCGCTGAACACCTCCTGGACAAAGAAGGGAGTCATTGCGTCTAATGCTGCGCCTAGTTCTTTTTCAGCCACACGGTATTCATAAAAAATTCCGGCACACATAATAACTAAGTATTCCACTTCTTTACCGACAGCTTTTTGGACATATTTTTTACCTTGGACAATGTAAAAAGGGAGCATGGTTTCATCCATGCCCTCTTCCCAATGCATATGCGATTTTAATTTTTCTAGATACTCTTGATCAGTCATACGCTATTACCCTGCTACTGGTGCGGTAACTGCGACTTCATATCGGTAAACGGCCGGCTCAAATGGGCTATAAATCAGTTGGCCATCAAGCAGGTTGTAAATTTGGAAACCGATTTTATTCGTGCCAGCATATTTTTCAACCAGTTTCTGTAGTTCCATTGCCCCAATTACATCTTGGATTCGGAACTGCTTAAAGTCACCAAAGTAGAATACTGGAACATCAGGTGTGCCCTTCTTGTCGGCTGCGTCTGTCACGTCCACAGGGTAACCAACGAGCATGGAGCCAATTCCGCCTTCCGCTTGCGTCATTGGACGTAGTAAAGGAAACCCATCAGCTGTTTTCATTTTTTCAACGACTGTTAAGGCTGCACGGTTGATAATCCAACGACCCTTTTTCATGACTTCCGTGACTGGCGTGTTCTTCATTTCGATCAGGGCGTCATACATTTTTTGGCCAGCATCTGCAGCTGAAAGGTCAACTGCAGTTTTTGGAGTAAAGGCAACGGCCTTTTTCGTGAGAGCGCCCGGGTTTTCATTGCCAACATCGTCGCCGTTAAACATAAAGTTGGTTTCTTTACGAACATATGCCTTTTTCAGCTCATCAATGACGATTTGTTCAACCGGAGCGCCGGACATTTTAAGCAGCTTTTTCGTGACCGTGGCCAAGGCATCAAATTCAGCTGGATCCAGCAGGATTTCGTCGAATTCGATTTCTGTTTCAGGTATTGGATTAGAATCGCCACGTTCGGTTTTCGTGACATTGGCTTCAGCTTTTTTAACAAGAACAGGATATTTTACATCACCTTTTGTCCGGACAGTAGTCCCGTATTTACGCAGCAAGTTTTCTTCTTGCGCGTAGGTAATGATTTCGGACGCAATGACTTCCGGAACTGTTACCGAACCATTGCCAGCTTCAACACCAAGAGAACGTGCTTCTGCTTCCGTGATATTGCCAACAACAAAGTTTGCAAATGCGGATCGAATTTCTTTTTCCCTTGTTTGCGTAGATTTATGTCCGCGCGTGGAAAGGCCGGATGCAATTTGCGACATAATACCATCGCGTTGTTCGGACGAAATCCCGGCAGAACGGTTTTCGCTTTCACCTTCTCCGCCTTCGTCGCCTTTACCGGCACTATCTTCCCCTTCATTACCAGGCTCACCATCCCGGCCTTCTCCATTCCCAGAACCATCACCGGATCCGCTTCCGCCTGTTTCCCCGCTGGTATTATCCCCGGAGCCATCACTGGAACCATCTCCATTGTTACCGTCTTCCATATTAGCCAGTGTATCGGCAATGTCCTGCAGTTCATTAACAAGTGCCTGCACTTCTTCCTGGACGCTTGTCAGATCATCCGCTCGAACTTCATTTTTTTCTAACCGTCCGCGCAATTCTACCAGGCGGGCTTTATTCCGTTTTTGCAAGGCAAGCAGTAACTTTTTATTCATTTTCCAAAACTCCTTTTATTTGGTTTAATATTTTCAAGCGTTGTTCCACTTCTTTATCAATCTCTTTACTTCGTACCAACGCGGCTTCTGTATCCTCGTAAGCCGGAATTGATACAATGCTAATTTCATAGAGTTCAACCTCAGTTACGGTCCGTAGCGCCGGATCAGATGTATAATCCCAGTTTTCGCCAGTTGCAAAAAATCCAAATGAACATTGATTAATGTCTCCCCTAGCCATGCTTTCCGCCAGGTCTCGGGCAACTGATGTATCCGGTAAGTCAATTTCGAACTTGAGGCCGCGGTCGTCTTCGAAAAGGCGTAGCGTGCCGCTTTTTGTCCGGCCAAGCACCTTGTCCCAATTGTGATTAAACAGGGCCCGTACATCGCTGTTGTTTGCCAGCGACTTGTTAAATGCGCCAGGTGCAATCACCTCATCAAAGAAATCTCCAATGGATGTTTTTGAGTTAAAAACGGAAGCATACCCGCTGATCATTGCTGGCTGATCATTCAGCCCATCTCGCTTTTGAAGACCGGTGATGTCAAATGTCCTCATTTCCCTTGTTTTCATTTCCATCACCTCCCTTCAAGTAGTCAGCTTGCAGCGAATTGTCAGTTGCTTTTTTCTCCCCGATCTTCGACAAGTCATTACTGATATAAATCGCCTGCGTTTCCGGCGTGTTCTGCCTCGGAAACCCGAGCATTTCCGCCACATTGTCAGGACTTGTAATGCCCGTACGCACAATGTTGTAGCCGATGTTTGTTTTAGTGCTATACGGCACAAAGTCCAAAATATTAATCTTGAATTTTATTCGCTTGCCCGATTTTGGGCCGAAAAGAAGAAGACTCAAATGGTCTTCAAAGTTTCGCATGATCGGTTTTACGGCCTTGTTGTGTAGGTACATCATGGCCTTCTCGATATCCGTTTTTAAAAGCGCTTGGTACGTTTCCACGTTAATTCCCAAAAACTTGCCAAGATCCTTTTTATAGACATTCAGATAAGCCAATATTTTTTCGTCATCTATGGGGCTTTGCATTGTTTCAATATCATAGCCTTTTCCGAGAGGGATCATCTTTACAGTCCTGGACTCGTCAATTGCTTCCAACTGATCCAGGATAGCTTTAATTAATTTTGATTGAGCCGCATTTTGCGGGTTTATATGGGCGTCCAGTTTGAGCAAGAAGGCCAGAAATCCGCCTTTTGAATATTTATCTGTCAAAACTTTTTCGGCGCTCATAACGCCTTCCAGCGTGTTTTTTCCGAGGTCTAAAATACCGACACCACGCAAATGATTAGTACCAATGTTTTTTACGTGCCGGACCATAAAGGATGGGATTTCATTCCCGTTCACTTTAAAGTGTTCGACCAGCTTGTCATCCAGTTCTGTATAGACATTTGTCGCCAGATGCAGCTCGTCCCCATTTAAAATCGGAAACACTTCGCCCTGGAGCAAATACGTATTTGTCATCAGCTTTAAAAACTCGGCTCCTGTCAGATAGTTGTTTGGATTTTTTAACACCCGTGCGGCGAATTGGTCTTTGATCCCCTCCCCGTTCTCGTCTTCGACAACAATATCCGCCAGCATCATCTGATTGCTGATATCCTGCAACAGCTCGTAAACATCACTGGATTCTAAGATGTTTTCATCGTTGACGTAACGGCCGCCGTATCGGAGCGTTGTGGAAAAGACATCTTCAAACCAACCGCGCTTTTCAACTTTCCTCAATAAAAAATTTGAAAGCCTGTCCCGTAATCCCAATTTCTCACCGCCTTTCGTAGGATTTTCCTCACTTCTTGTCGAATATAGTAATTGGAAGGAGGTGTAAATATGTCAAATGATGTTAGATTAGACACATTTCCGAGAACTAAAACCGAAGCATTAACTATGCTTTTTTTACAAAATCAGGATTTATCCGGAAAATCCCCCAAAGAAATTGCTGATTTGTACACATCTGTTATCGGAGAAATTCGAGAAGCTTTCCGAAACCAAACACCTAGACCGAGTGTTAAGTTCAAAGGAATTTAATGAAAATAGGATAAGGTGACTTCAAATAATTATTTGGGGTCACTTTTTTCTATCTATAAATTTCACTTATCAAATCATCCAGGCCACTTTCGTCTAGGTCATCCATAAGCATCATGGTTTCTTTATGACCAACCAAAAACGCTACAAATCCATCAATCTTTTTCTTACTCATTCGTTTGGAAGGGCCCTTCATGCCATTTATATTTTCGACAACCACAAGATTTAAAGCGCAATAAATAAAAAGTGGGTTGTCCGTGAATAGCCGCTTCTCATAAATCAGCCGCTCGGCGTCATCGATCATGGCATTCATGACAGATGGATATTGGTTAACGGCCACACATTCAAGCCCTAAGTTGTCGCATTTCTCAATAAGCTTTTGTGACATAGCCGGGTCATAATTTAGCTGCTGCACGTCATAAATGTCCATGCATTCCTTGATGTATTCTAGCACCTGGTCCTGGTCGATCATCTTCCCATCACAAAACTGGACAAATCCGCGTTCAGCTAAATCAGTGTATGGCACATTGTCCTCTTTTTCCCGGTATTCAATATCTGCATTTGGAATGAAGTACATTTGCTTCACCTTCAAAATGGATTTTCCATCATCATTGTAGGTAGGAAAATTTAAACTGACGCAGGTAAGGTCTGTAGTTTTCGACAAGTCCAACCCAAGATAGCAGGTTTCCCCGGTCAAGTCCCCGAGGTCATCTACAAGTACATGTTCAACCTGATCTTGTTCAAAGAAATTGTCTGCCCCATTCACAAACACATTTAAATGCTTAGATAAAAATTCGGCTTTCTTATGTGCCGAACGTGCTGCAGTAATAAATTCTGTCTCAAGAGCACTCATGGTAACAGATACACCAATATTAGGATTAACCATGGCCCATACTTTGCGATCTGTCCAATCGTAATTTTTATTTGGCTCATAAATCATCACAAAGCTGGCGTCATTATCATCATTTTTCAGGACTTGTTTTGCTTCTTTATAGACCCGCATTCCAACACTGGATGAACCTTTACCGGCTGTGGAAATATTGAACATGATTGGCTCATCCCGGGAGATTTGTGCCGACTTGAAGTTGTCGTATTGATCCATGTTCTCCTGGGCGTGAAGCTCGTCATTCAAAACAAAATGTGGATTTGATCCTTCAATGCTGTCTATGTTTTTTGACATAACAATGAACTGGTTCTGATAAGCCAGTTCATTATGAATATAGTCATATGTTACGGACGAAACGGTACCTTTAGGCCCCTTGTAGATATGCGAGGCATTCATAAGAGCATCATGGTTCAAAATTGTAGCTGCAAATGGCTTCGCAGCGTACTGTGCCTGTTGAAAATCAGATGCACAGCAGTAACAATCTGCGCTTAAAACGCCTTCCCCATACATGGCATAGCCCAGGGCACCAACCGCAAGCAGTGTTTTCCCGTTTTTCTTTGGAATTTGGATATATGCTTCCCGGGTGACACGCACAACCTTGCCTTTTTCATTTTTATGAACCCATCCGTAAATCCAGCTATATGCGAATTTTTCCCATTCTTCCAGGATAAACGGCTGACCTGCTAAATCACCTTTTGTATGGCGGACAAAGGTTTCTACCCAGTCCATCATTTCATTAGCACGATCAACATCAAACCAAATGTCTTTCCGCTTTTTCCATTTATAATAACGGTCTACCATTTTTTTAATGGTATCCGGGTATTTCTTAGGCGATTTCCTTACTTTCTTTGCAAAAATATCCGCATAATTAACGCCGCGTTCTATCACATAAACCGCCACCTCCAAACATTAGGCTTTATTTCTCCATTTCTGCCGGTGTGCTTCCAATTCGCTTACTTTTGCTTCCGGTTTTTTCATCTCTTCGTCTTTTCGGACAGATGACCCGCCAGTGACTATCTTTCCAGCTTTCGATTTGTTTGTTAAGCCAAGCAAATCCAACGCTTTCGTTTTCTTGTCCGCCCAAGTTTCTACTTGCTGCGCCAATGGATGCTTGCTGTTATTTGTTGCTCCAGCTTTATTTGTGTGCCGCTGTGTTGCCGGAAATCCTTTTTCTTTCCACTGGATATACATTGTCATGTAGATTTCATAAATATCCAAGTAAGACTCAATGAGTGGATCCAAAGTGAGGGTGTAAAGGTCAGCATCCCTCATGATTTTCAGGATCCGATTTTTTTCAGCTTCAGTTTTTTCGGATACAAGCTTTTGCCGGTCCTTTTTGGTGGCCACCTTTCACACCCCCTTTTCTTTTTTGAAATTTTTGTCTAACGAAATAGATGACTCCCCTGCTGCCTATCTCCCCAAAACACAAATTTTTCATTTTGGATAGGGGGGGCTATTGAAAATAACTCGGGAAAACATTTTGCTTTTTATTTTTGTCTTTGTTTTCTTCTTCGGCGTGACACTTTGGACAAAGCAGCATCAGATTGTTTGGTTCAAGCTTTAATGTCGGATCCTTCTTGATTTCAATAATATGGTGCACATGTGCCTGCCTGCCAAAGACAAACCTGCCACACCTCTGACAGTACCCGTGCTCTCTTTGATAAATGATTGACCTCATGTATTTCCACTCGTCCGAATTGTAAAATGGTTTATTCTCATGATGGTAAATACTGCGTTTCTTTTGCTTTGCCCTGGCTGATTTAGCAGATCGTTTATGCTCATCACAATAATAGCCGGATGTTATTTTGTTATGGCATCCATTAAAATTGCAGTACCTCATTAATTATCATCTTCTGTAAGAAAAGCAATAATATCATCCTTCTTTGTGATCTCAGCTGGAATCTCAATTTTGTTTTCTACAGCAAACTGTTTTAATTCTTTTAGAGTCATATCACTAAAATTCATTATGTCATCTTGATTGATTGGTTCTTCTTTGCCAGGCAACATACTCTTATATTCTGTCGTCACTTCAAAGTCCGGATCTTTACCTGCAGGTACAAAGCGTACCCGTTTTTCTACATTGTCCCAGTATTCAGTGCCTTGTGCGGTATTGCGTGTTTTTACAATCATAGGTTTATCTCCTTTCAGTTTTTTTAAAAAGCAATATACCTAGTAATTTAATCCTGGTAATCTTCTGCGCCCCGACATAATCAATCCGTTTTGTGATCAACTCATTTCCTCCTTACCGCGCCTTTGTGGCGTTTGTAAATATCTCGGTTCATGCCCATCAGTTCCTCCCAATCCTTTTGAGTTGATGGAGGTTTGTTTTCTCTGGCAATTGCAATCAACTTCCTTCTTTGATCGTTTGAAAAATGATCACGCAGTTTCATTTATATCATCATCCCCTTTGCAAAATAAAAAGCACCCGATAATCGGATGCATGTTCTCAGAAATCATTTTTTACTTTTTTAATAAAGAAATCTAAATTCCTTTGAAAGTAAATCAAATTATTTAAAACAATTATATTGAGAAAAATAACTACAGCTAGTAAAAGTCCTACCGAGTAAGAAAAATATAGAGTAAATGAAAAAACAACAAGTAGTATGATTGAGATTAAAAAACTAAAAAAGAGAGCTCGTAAAGCATGAACGTTTCCTAATCTATAACTATAAATCCTTTGAATGTCCTTCCCATAAGTCCCTTTAATTATTTTCGTATCTATTTCGTATTCGCTTTTAAAATATTTTTTTCTTTTCGTCCAAATGATAAACCCGAAAGTCATACTTATCTGATGAATAATATTTCCTAGTATTACTCCCGCTCCAATAAATAAAGTAATTGAACCAACAACAACAGGAGCACTCTTGCTAAAAAATATTTGTTTAACAGAATCAAAGTCAATTAGTGATGAGTAACCTAATAGAATAAATAATAACGTCCATCCCGGTATTCCCCATCTTACCAAATATTTTGAGTCAAAATTCATTTCTTCATTCTCCTTCCTCTTTCAATAAGTTTCGACAAGAAAAGAGGTTGTCCTTCTACAAAATCACTTTTGAATAAAAGTCTCTTCCTCCGAAATGCATTTCGGAGTATTTCTTTATATATTTTCTTTTTTCTTTCTTTGTCCACTACGTAGTGGACAGTTCTGTCACCTACGTAGTGGACACCACTGTCCCCTATATAGAGGACACTTTCACTGTCACCTACGTAGTGGACACACTATTTTCGATGTCTTCAAACCGATATTTTATAACGTGTTCCATGTTAATGAGATTATTGTTAATGTAAAAGTATTTTTTTCTCTCTTTTGCAGCAAGCATTATACTCGACCAGGTTGCAATTGACGCATTAAAAATATCCTGCTCTCCCGTCACATAAGTAATGGTTAATTTCATGGAGTTTGGTAACTTTCTGCCGTTTAATTCATTTAGAAGTTTCTTTAACTCATCAAATAGAGTCTCAACTCTTTCCATTAGATCACCTGCTAATTATTTCATTTTTGTTGATCTAATGATAACACAGATAAGAACAAACGTGCGTTTAAAATTAATTAACAAAAAAGGGAACCATTGCTGGCCCCTTTGCTTAATTCTTTATGATATAAATTTAACAGGTATTTTGCCTAATAACATAAGCTTTTCTTAAACCTTTATTATATAATTCATAAATAATTCTTATTGTAAAGTTAAACCAATAGCTCAGCTTCAATTTTGTCATGATCAACGCTATACAGCTCGCCATCCAAAGTTAAATAAACATCATAAGGGTCTTCTATAAGAATCGGTTTCCCATCTTCGTCTTCAACGACATAACGAAATTTAATTTCCACTATATTCAATCACTATTCCCTTCATTGTTTTTTGTAACAGCAATATTAAGATTTAAAGCCAGCCTGTAAAATGCCTTCCACCGAATCTTTGAATATGTAACAGCACTTATTGGAGGCTGAAATTTAAAAGAAAACACCTGTATATCCGTGATATATTCACTCTCCATTGACATATACCTTTCTTCAATCAAGAAGCGTTCCATATTCGGCAAGTGCTTCACGGCCCTTTCTACGCGCTCACAATATGCTTTCCGGCGTCGCTGTTCATCCACGTTGTATGTAGCAATGGATCCTGTCTGGTCACTCACTGCATTGGTATTACCATGAAATCTTGGCTCCGGTGCGCTCGTGATGGATGCTTCTCTTTCTTCAAACGTCAAATACTTGTACAATCTGTATTCTTCAAGGGCGGATTCGACCGCCCTCTGTGTAGCTTTTCTGTCTAGTTCTGGCAGCTCGAATGCCATCTGAACCCCACCCCTGAAATTAATCATAACCTATTAATCAAACAGCTTGTCATCGTCATCAATTTCTACTGCAGTTGTGGCCGTTTCCTCTTCCGGCAAATCATCAATGCTCATTTGCTGGTCGCTAATCTCGACTGTTCCATCGCTGTTTACATTGTATTCAATGCTTTCATGATCTTCGCCGTCATAAAATTCATCTATGCTCATCTGCGATGGCTCTGGCGTCAGCTTTGAGTTAAACCCGGCAAGCGGATAAAGATCAATCATCTTGTCATCACTGTCTCCGGTAACATTGAATTTTAACGCCGTTTTCTTCGAATCTCTTTGGATGGACTTAAACTCCGCTGGAAAGGTTCCGGCTTTGCTTTCAAGTACTTCCAGGACCACAATGTTGCCGGCCATCTGCACAAGTTCCTGAGAAGATGGAAGCGTGTCACCTTGTATGTGAAATTCTAGCACTTCTTTCTTGTCGTCCTTTTGGATCTTTTTAAATAATACGTTCAGTTCGATTTTTGACATTTTAATAGTCTCCTTTTTCGCTAATAATAAAATGCTATCTTAACGGTTTCCCCATCTTAAAGTGCCACCATTTTTGGATCTCCATTTCCAGTCCTTACTTTTAGGACGGTTAACTAAATCACACTTTGCCCCTGTTCTAACCTTTTCCAATTCCTCTTTTGAAAGAATGCGAGTTTCAACAGGCGAGATCATTTCAGTTTCACCTTCTTTTTTGGATGCAAGATGGATTCCAACACTTCCGCTTGATAAGCCGGCAAATATCTATCGCTCATACTACGAGCCGTATAAATATGCCGGGCTATCTGCGCCATAATGTAGGCATCAACCACGTTGTCACTTTTGTGAGAAAATCCAAAGTGCAGCTGAACAGCTTCCATAACCACCTGCTTTTTCTCTTTGCCTTTTAATCTGCGTTTTTTACCAGGATCGCCAATCCAGCCAGTTACATTTACAAACTTTTTCACAGCATTTGGGGCAACCTCGGTGTAATCCATTCCTCTCCTTAGTAAAGCCATTCGTATGCCCCATCCGATCCCGCCAAGTTGAATTGCCTGTTGCGAGTTAAAACCAAAACCTTCGATTACAATGCTGTCTCCTGGATGCATGTGGCTCATTATGTTGTCTATCATGGTTGCCATGCGTTTCGGGTCCTCTTTGCCGATTCCAGTCAATTCCTTTGCTTTCATTACCTTTCCGTCCAGGTCCAGGGCTACAAACCCCGTCTTTGTACTTGGGTCTATACCGACAAACCGCATGTTGTTTCTCCTCTCTTAAAGTTTGCTCGTACTATGCAGCAAAATACCGTTTAATCTCCTGGCCTATCCATCTACCCATTGGGACGGCGACAGCATTTCCGATCTGTCGGTAAGCATCATTGTCGTTACCGGCAAACTCAAACCAATCCGGAAATCCCTGCAGCCGCGCATATTCCCTAACCGTGTATGGGCGAATGCGCACTCCATCATCAATGAGCCGGGTAGACCGATCTTTTGCGTAATGAGCCACGCATGTCGGCGCTCGTCCGTTCAAATCTGTTATGATGGGCCTGTCCCGATATGCACCATTCATTCTTTTCCAGACATAATCAGGTGTATAGACTTCTGCGCCAATCTCAATAATATCTCGCATTCTAACCGGCTTTCCTTCCGGATACCGCAAAGATTGAAATGGACGCTTTGTTCCAATTACGATCAGTCTTTTCCGCTCTTGCGGCAGCCACATATTTGTATTTACCGGGCATTCAACCCGTACATAATAGTTTGGCAGTTTGGTTAGGCATTCCATTACGACTTGGAATTTCTTCATGCCCGGTACATTTTCAACGATGTAAGCCTCCGGCTGTGCCAGTGCCACATGACGAAAGAAATGCAGAAACAAATCATCTCCGGTACGTGTCCCATGAATATCTGCTATCTTGCTGTACCGTGTACAAGGAAACGTTCCAATATACACATCAGCATCCTGCTGGTCGAGAACGGTTATTTTTGTAATGTCTGTCTGGTTTATTTTATGTGAGAAATTCATGCGTAGCGTTTCGCATGCTATTTTGTCAATCTCAAAAGATTCCAGAATCTCGATGCCGGCTTCCATGATTCCCAAATCCATCCCGCCAGCACCGCTGAAATAGCTTTTCGCCGTGATCAAGCTTCTCACCCCTACTTTGACGGTTGGCTCACTCATCTTTTTCCAGTTCAGCAAACTGCTGTTTCCACCCGCGGAAAAGTAATCTGAATTCATTTATGCCAACATCTCGGCCCTTAGCAATAAACTGCTGAACAACCTTGCCCTGCGGGTGCGTGTCGTTTGGGTCATGCCATAAAAATTCAACAACATCAGCGTCTTGTTCAATTGATCCCGATTCTTTCAAATGGGATAACTGTGGCTTTCTGAAATTCTCACTCTCCCGCGTCATTTGAGAAAGCATCATAAAACAGCATTTGTTTTCACGTGCAATTGCCTTCGCTTCCCGGGTCACGTTACCAATAGCCTGTGCACGCGTCTCACCCTTTTTCTGCGGTATTTTCATTATTTGAAGGTAATCTACGGCGATCATTGCAAGTTTTCCATACTTCTTTCTGATGCGTTTGGCGGTGGATCTTACTTCATTTATCGTGATACCTGCCGCGTCCTTGATATGGATCGGCAAATCCTCCAGTCGATGATAAGCATCCTCCAGACGGGCGTATTCCTGGACGGTCAGGTCCTTGTTTTTTATCCGATTGTACGGAATTCCAGCTACATTAGATATTATCCTGTCCTTAAGCTGGTTCTCGTCCATTTCTTGGCTCCAAATCAGTACCGGACCCGACTGCGCTACGCCAATACAGCGCTGCAATAACATTGCCGTTTTCCCGACTGATGGCCGGCCAGCAGAGATGAAAAGCCAACCTTCCCAAAGCCCGTGGGCCCATTCGTCAAATTGTTTAAAGCCGGTCGGTACAAATTCTGCTTTGGTTAAGAGATGTTTGAAATATTCCTGGCGTGTTTCCGCGAAGCTCCGCATCTGCGAATCATCCTGTGGTCGTAGCTCTGCAACCAGGCTTTCAACTGCCGAGAAATATTCTTCATCTGTTTCAAAATCTTCCCGGGAAAGCTCCGTGATCTGCTGGCCTATAACCGCCCCGCGCCGGCGCAATGCCTTTGACCGAACAATTTTTGCGTAAGATACAATACTTGCCGCGGACGGGCAGGACTCTGCGAGCTGTGTTAAATAGGAAATGCTCACTTCTTCCAGTTTGTTGTGCTGCACGTACATATTGGCGACCGTTACCAGGTCTACCGGCTTGTTTCGCTTGTTTAGCCATTTCATTACTCGGAAAATTTGCTGGTGCTGCAGGCTTAAAAAATCTCGATCCTCCAAAAAAGAAATCTCGTCAATTGCTTCAGGTTCTAAAAAGATGGCGCCAAGCACGCTTTGCTCGGCCATCAAATCCTGTTCAATCAGACCAGTTGAATTCATTTGGATCACCGCCTGCCTGTATCCACCGCTGGAATGCTATTTCCTTATCCCGGGGATCTTGCGGAATCCTCTTTTGCTGTTTAGGCTGCTTTTGCGCTTGCATCTTTATGGCCAGCTCCCCGAATTTTTGGCGGAGCTTGGCGGCGGATAAGATATTTGTGCGCCAGAACGGATCCTGGGTGACCCAGTCCATTACGTCTTTTGCCAGGTGCTTGTCCACGCCGTCCAGTTCGATCAACTTCCTAAATTCATCCGCGTATTTCTGCAGGTTGGCTTTTTTGATTAAATGCTCCACGCCGGCATCTTTTGCGACAGCCGTAACCTTATCGTGGAAATAAACCGCCATTTTGTAATAGGTACTGTCTTCCGGATAGTTCTTTACAACCTTTGCCTTCCTTGGCTTTTTCGCCGGCTTTTGTGGTAAAGAAGGAGAAGGGGCCGGCAGACCCCATTCTTCCCAGTTTTTATTAAATCCCAATATTCTTGACCCCCTAGCTCCGTTTCCATAAGAAACAATAATCATTCGCTCAATCAAACTCGAAAGTTCACGATCCACTTGATTTCTACCTGCACTAATTGCATTCGCCAAGTATCTTACTGACAATTCGTGCTTGGTGCGTTTAAATCCATATGTAAATCTCCAAATTGCCAGCAGCAATCGAAATTGAGTTCCGTTTAAATTCAGCTTCATGACATGCTCCAATATTTCATTGGCAATCCGTGTGAAATTCCCATTATCTATTTGTGGATTTGCCATAAAAAATCAGTCCGATCAAGATGATTTAGAAAGCTTTTCAGTGAAATAGTTTGTAAGTTTTCTTGCAAATAGGCGGATATCCTCTGGTTCATCGTCTTCCTCATACGGATTATTAAGCCAGATATTGAGCATTTCGAACACTTCTAAAACAATACGTTCCTCTTCTTCACATGTATATCCGTTTGCCAATGCTCGAACGTATTTTTGCGGGTTATCTGCAGCCCATTGTCTTAAAACACCTAAATCCTGCCGCGATCCCCTACCCCATGTTTTTATGTCGAGCAGCATGGTGTACGTTCCTTTTACGCCCCATCCAGCATCTTTTGCATTTTTAAAAACACCATCAAGTGCAGCTTTTATTTCTCGCGGTACTATTTCTAATTTCTGAATATCCATCAGGAGATCACCTCAATTTTGTAATCTATATTCTTTTTAAATCCTCGCTTTAACAATGCTCTCACAACAGTCATTTCAGCGAGCGCAGGCAGGTTATTTGAGGCTGATAAATGAGTAAGGTATATTTGTTCACCCATACCTTTTATAAGCCTAGAAAGCGCTCCTGCGGTCTGAGAATTGGATAAATGACCGACATCAGAAAGTACCCGGGATTTTACACTGTTTGGGTACTGCGATGCTTCCACCATTTTCGGTTCATGGTTAGATTCGATCACATAAACAGTGGAATCGGACATCATCCGGATCATTACATCGTCAACATGGCCCGTATCCAGGCAAACGGAAACTTTGTTGCCAGCTCTATCTCGAATGGTGTATCCATGTGGATCATAAGCGTCATGGTGTGTTGCAAAAGCGTCAATGAACAAATCATTCAGTTCCAATATCTTCTCTGTCCGCTTGATTGCCTGCAGTTCCGGGTCAACATTTTTAATGCTCTTCCACTCGTCTTCACCGGCATAGACCGGGATCTTATATTTGTTTGCAATCGGCAGCCCCTTTATGTGGTCGGCGTGGCCATGGGTTACGAATATGGCCGCAATGCTTGTCGGCTTAATGCCCACGTCCAGAAGACGTTTATCAATTTTAGTCCGAGCTATGCCAGCATCTACCAGTACAGTAGTGTTTTCGGACCGAACGGCTATACAGTTGCCGCTCGATCCGCTTGCTAGGATGTCAACTTTCAAAGTAGTCACCTCATTCCAAAACGTCTTCGTCCTGGCCGTCAAACCTGTCTGCCTGCATGTCCAGATGCATGTCCATGATGTCCAGGAGCCCTACCAGTTGCTGATATGTCGGGTGTTTGCCAATTTCCGGAGCATGCTGTGCAATATATTCTTGCTTGGCTTTGGCGCCTTTGATTCCGAGCTTTATAAACTTTGATTGCATTTGAGCTTTTGCTTCCTCAATTTTCAGTTCTTCCTCACTCTTTTGCGGTTGCTCAGGACTTGAATTTCGCGGCGCATCAATCACTTCTGGCTGCGGTGTAACATCTTTTCGGGCCGGATTATATTCCGGGATACCATCTGATCCTGGTCCATCAACCGCAACTTCTTCATCGTCAAAGTTAAGGTTGAATGCTGCTTTCAAAGCCCGGCGTACCATGTGTTTTTTGAACATGTCGTTAAAATAATTGGTCCACATTGTTTTTTGCATGCCAATATTTGAACGTTTGAAATGCTCGACTTCGTCCACTTCCATCACGACTGTGAACGGCTTGAAACCTTCTTTGTATGCAATTGCATATCCGCCGATTACCTTACCTCGAGGAAACCCCCAGGAATGTTCGTCTATCACAATGTAATACCGGCCATCTTCATCCTTCTCCTGATGCATTTTGAATTCATCGTTTTCATGCACGAGTTGCACATCATAGCCTTGGTACCCTTCCGTTTCTTTTGCTTTCCTAACATAGAAATCAATGCCAAATTGGACCGTCAGTTGGCCGCTACGTACCGCTGGATATATTTCATTCAGGATTGGATTTGCACCTGCATTTTTTGCAATGGACATAAACAACTTAAACTGTGATTCATTGCAATCCTTTCCGATTGTTTCTCGGATGGTGGCTACATCTTGCTGGGTCAACTCTCCAAATGCCATTCCGCTGTAAATTGCTAATTGATTGTTTGCCATTATTTTTTTTCCTCCTATCAATCTGCTGTTTTAAACACAAAACCTTTAACTTCAATCAAGTAATCTTCCAAATCCTCTTCCAAACATATTTCGCCGGTTTCTGGGTCAAGAACAACGGAATCTCCAACAAGTATTTCGTTTCCGCGAAAATCAGTTCCGAAGTGCTCTGGTTGCTCGATTAAATTCGGATACCCAGTTTTAAGCGTCTGAGTAATGTCCGGATGTTCTATACACATTCAGATCTCCTCCTCAAAGTCTGTGATAATATGTTTTGTGCCATTGACCGCTTTTTACTTGGACGGCGACCATGTTTCATTTCACGTCCACCTTCAATTCCTTCCCGGCCACGACCCGGCTAACAATTAACTGCCCATTCGGTTTGTCAAAAAATGTGATTGATTCGCTGTTGTCGATAAAAACTGGGCACACAACCCCACTTTGCTCCGAGATCACATTGCGCAGTTCCAGACCCGCTCGGATGCCTTCGGATAACGAAAGTTTGCGGTATGGTTTGCCATCCATTTCAATTTCGAACGTGATTTTCAAATCACCATTTTTTTGCTCTTCGAACAGTTTGATAGATAGCTTGCCAAACAGGGCTTGTACCTTTTCGGCCTGCAGTTCCGCTTCTTTGGCGCGGAAGGCTTTCACACTGTCGACGATGAAGATTGACTCATTCAACGATTGCAGCACTTCTTTTTCGGCAGCCCGTGCCTGCTCAACTTGTTCTTGCAATTGTTTGTAAATACGGTGCTTATTGATCTCAATTTCAAGCTGATTTATTTTCCCTTGGAGTTCCCGGGCCTTCTCCAATTGCTCAGACACATCCACATATTCAAGGTCTTTAAGTTCTGCTTCCAGTTTCTTGCGCTGTGCAACAACGCTGTTAAATTGATCCTTTGCGCGGTCAATCTGCTCCTGCTTATTTGCCTTTACTGCTTTGACAGCTTCATTCTGCAGGGGCTGCTTGCATGTCGGGCAGGTGTCTTGGATAGGTGCGTCTTTTAGCGCTTTAAAATCATCCTTAATGCGGTCACGCTCGTCCATAAGACTTTTAATCTTGTTCTGCAAGATATTGATCCGGCCGTTTACCGTGCTGGCTGAGTCCGTCACCTTCTCGATCTCATTACGCTGCTTAACGAGCTGTGCATGCTCGGCGTTTAAAGATTCCAATGGTACTTCCGGCGCACTTGTCTCCAGCTGTTCTTTAAGCGTTTTTGTCCGACTCTGGGCGGCGATGTACTTTTTGTCTTTGTCCGATTTATTTGACCGGTGGATCTTCTCAATGTCTCCCAGCGAGTGCTTTTTGAGAAGATCACCAAGTGTTTTACCTTGCTGTTCCGGCAGTTTTGCCAACACCTCTTTGTTTGCAGGAGGCGTTACATATTGCAGGAGCATTGCCCGCTGCTTTTCCCAATGCAAGGTAAAAAAGTAAGCCGGATTGAACAAGGACAAAAACAGATCCTTATCAAACAATTTGTCGAGAATCTCGTTAAATTCTCCTGCTTTGCTCGGAACATCGTTAATTAAGTATTTTATTTTGCCTTTTTTGAGCTCGCGGCCAAGTAATAGCTGCTTGCCGTCAATTTCCAACAGCAGCGTAACCAGTGTTTTTTCAGCTTCATACGTGATTGCTGTCGGATCCAGCTTGCTTCCGAGCGTGTCTGTACCGTACAATAGCCATGTAATAGCTTCAAAAATTGAGCTCTTACCTTTTGCATTGTCACCAGTAACCTGCGTTTCCTCGCCAAAGTTAACAGTCAGGTTCTGGTGGCTTTTGAAATTTTGTAGCGCTAAAGTATTGAAATTGATTTTCACAGTTCAGCCAACTCCTTCTTATCTATCAATTTCATGATAACCTGAAAGCATGTCCGGAAATGCCCCGACTTAGGTCATATTTAGTCCCGTCTTTGTACCATTTCGTCTCCATCATTTTTAGAACTAAAATCGTTCGTCTTTTTTCGCCGAGCGTCTAAAAAGGAAAGCCGGTAATCGGCTATTTCAAAAGGTCCTGCGGATCCGGCAATTGGCTATCCATACGCTGCTTGTAAGCCCACAGGCGGTTCATGCGTCTTGCCCATGCTGCATCCCGGCGGGCTGGGTGGACCTTAAACATTTTTGCCAAACGCGTTGTGTAAAAATGGATCCGTTTCGCGTGTTTGTTCACGCCCGTCCTCTCCTGAGTTGGCCATATTTCAGGATTAAATTTCCGTTCTTTGCAAATTATCCGTCTGATGTGTCCTTCGCTCACCTTGAATCTATTGGAAATTACAGAAATCTTTTCGCCATCCATAAAGAGTTTGTGTAATAAATTGATGTCGATCATGGTCTGCCCCTCTTTATCTGGAATTTTATCCGCCTTGGCATATGTCATTAACAAAATCATTTTTTGGCCCTTCGTTAGCCTCGTCCAGGCGCCAGCTTTTATCATCATTTGGATCACCCCTTTCAATTTTTCGGCTGTTCATGTAGCCATTTAAGTAAAAATTCTTCTGCTTCCCTTGCCGGAAACAGCCATTTTTTACCGACTCGATATTTAGGGAACCGCGGATCGTAAAAGAATGTTTCCTTGATAAAGTTAATACTCATACTTGTCTGCCGACATAATTCTTTTAAATCCCAGAATGTCTGTTGACGTTCGATTCGCTTCAAATGGGTTTCTACTTTTTCTAAGAAGAGCTTTTCAACCTCTCTCTCGTCAACTTC
This sequence comes from Heyndrickxia acidiproducens DSM 23148, assembly GCF_000374345.1. GTDB lineage: Bacteria > Bacillota > Bacilli > Bacillales > Bacillaceae_C > Weizmannia > Weizmannia acidiproducens. The sequence continues at coordinate 2,596 of NZ_KB894011.1, read as the reverse complement.
GAGATTGATCACGATGGACCACCGCCTACAGATAATGGATCCTGAAGTTTAGTTTTTTCTTCCTCTGAACTAAACAAATACTCAATATCATACTCCGGAAAAAATTGACGTTTAATTCGCGCTGCCTCATCAAATTTAAAACCGGAATGTCCGTTTATTTTATCGTATACGGTAGCAACGCGATCATATCCCAAGACATTTGCTATGTCTTTTCCAGAAATGCCTTTTCGGGCCATTTCAGCCTTTAAATTTCTTAACAAAACATAGGCCTCCTTCCAATTTTGTTTTAATACTCAATTTCGTATCACATCTTTATAATATACTCAATTTCGTACTTAGTCAACACAAAAAAAGAAATAAATTCTCAAATTCGTATCTCTACATGTTTACATGGGAATGAAAAAATATATAATTGAATTATGGTATACGAAAAATCGTATACAAAAAGGAGGAATTATAAGTGAAAGACGCCAGAACGGAAGTTGTTGAGAAATTAATTGATGAGAAGTTTCCAAGTGCTAAAGCATTTGCTGAACACATCGGTATTCCTTATACAACGCTGAAATCGATTTTGAAAAGAGGGATTGGTAATGCTACGGTCGATAACGTATTGAAAATCTGCAAGGGATTGGGAATCACAACAGATCAATTAGAACAAATCGCCAACGGAGATGATATAGTCACGATAGCAGCACACCACGACGGAGAAGACTGGACAGAAGAAGAACTGGAAGAAATTGAACAGTTTAAAGCCTTTATCCGGTCAAGAAGAAAGCGTTAGGAGGTGTTGCCTTGTGAGTACATATGAAATATTTTTGGAAGAAGCTGAACGAGAAGGAGTTGAAGTTGAAGAGAAAAAAATGAAATCCGAAAACATAAAGGGTTTATATGGTGACAAAACAATTTGGATAAATCGAGGACTTACTTTAGTGGAAAAGAGTTGTGTGCTCGCTGAAGAGATGGGTCACTACTACACTTCCTACGGAGATATTTTAGATCAAAATACGGTGACCAATCGAAAACAAGAAAAACAGGCGCGAAATTGGGCGTATGAGAAACTAATTTCCTTGGAAAAAATTGTCCAGGCTTACGATTTTGGAGCAACTAGTCGTTTTGAAATCGCGGACTTTTTAAATGTAACGGAACAATTTTTAATTGATGCTATCCAACATTATCGAGAAAAGTTTGGTTTATTTACAAGAGTTGGAAAGCATACAATTATTTTTGATCCGCTGGTAGTTGTTAAATCTTTGAATTGTTAGAGGAGATGATACCCTGTGGCAACGTTTCATAAATACAAGAAGAAAGGGTCCAATAAGGATTTCTGGGAATATCGCATTTATTATCATGACCCAATCACAAAAAAGATTAGGGAAAGAGCGAAAAAGGGTTTTAAAAGTAAACCAGAAGCAAAATTGGCCGCGGCTGAAATGGAACGAAAGCTGCTTGAAGGATATGAACAAACAGATATTTCTTTGAAAAGTTATCTGGAAAATTGGCTGCAAGAGTACAAAAAAGGGACAGTCCGGAAAAATACTTTTCAGCTGCACCAGCAGAATATTAAAAATCACATCCTCCCCTACTTTAAAAATATTGTGCTGAAAGATCTTAAACCGCTTATGTACCAAAAGTTCATTAATCATCTTGCCGAACAAGGATACAGTCGTCGGACTGTTGAAATCGTTCATGGCACAATGTACAACGCTTGCGAAAAAGCAGTTATTACAGGAAAGCTCGAAAAGAATCCTTGTGCGGGTGTAACCATAAAAGGCGAGAAAAAGAAAATGGAAACTGAGTTTATCGAGTCTGCTCATATCTCTGATTTTTTAAGTGCCGCTTACAATTACAATTATATTTATGGCGTGTTTTTCAGGACGCTGATTGAAACCGGAATGCGCAAAGGCGAGGCTGCTGCGCTTCAATGGTCGGATATTGATTTCAAGAAAAAAACGATCAGCATAACAAAGTCATTTGATTTTCAAGAGGCCCCGAAAAATTCAGATGAAATGTTTGGAGACACCAAAACATACAATTCAACACGGATCATTACATTTGGAAAATTCCTTGAAGATACCTTAAAATTCCATATTAAGTATCAGAACCAAAACAAGCTGGCACTTGGGGACACCTATCGTCATGATCTGAATTTAGTCTTTGCACGAAACGACGGAGATTACCTGCCAAAGTCAACTTTGCATAATGCATTTAAACGGATCTTAAAAGCCGCCGACCTTCCACAAAATTTAAAAATCCACTCTCTGCGGCACACCCATGCTGTGCTGCAACTGGAAGCTGGCGCTGACATGAAGTACATTCAGGAACGTTTGGGGCACGGATCAATGCAGATAACTGCCGATGTCTACTCCCATGTTTCGAAGAAAATTGAGGAACGACAAACGAGCAATTTCGATAATTATATGGACGATCTGTTAAAATAAAATCGGGCAATTATCGGGCATTTTGTTTTTCTGGGCGTTCGATACAAAAATGCCCGATAAACAAAAAACCCCTCAAAGCCTTACACTTCAAGGGGTTTCGTTTATTAATACATTTGCAGGTATTGGTCTCTTTCCCATTGGTGCACTTGTGTACGGAA
>NZ_KB894010.1 GCF_000374345.1 Heyndrickxia acidiproducens DSM 23148 | reverse complement strand
GTTCAGCCGGTAGTGGTCGTGGACGAGGCCCATCTTCTTGATCGGGAAATGTTGGAGGAAGTCAGATTCCTGCTGAACTTCAAAATGGATGCCCAAAGCCCTATGAGCCTGATTCTTGTCGGACAAAGTGAATTATGGGACCGCCTGCGCCTCCAATCCTTCACAGCAATCCGCCAAAGGATTGATATTCAATTCAAACTGGGGCATTACGACAGAGCTCAATCTGCAGAATATATTGCCATGCATTTACAATATTCAGGAGTAAATGAGCAAATCTTCACAGATGTAGCTTTGGATGAAATCCATCGTTTTTCCGGGGGAGCCGCAAGGATTATCAACAAGATTTGTACCCACTGTCTACTTTACGGAGCACAAAACAGGCATCGAATCATTGACGATCATATAGTAAAACGTGTGATTGAAGGGGAACTTTCGTGAAATGACAATGATTTAAATTTAAGTATTAAACTCATAGGGGAAGCCACAATAAAGCGCAAACTGGCTTCCCCCCTTAATTGACAACAATTCCGTCAATTTTTGGACAAATAACACCGTCAATTTCCCGCCATTTTGGGGCGTCAGTAACACGGATATACAGATAATCTGTATGAATCTATAGGTTTTCGGAACCAGTATCGGCTTAAAAGCTGGAGCATTTCAAAACGAGCGTGTACAATGAAAGTAAGGGATTTCAGAAAATTTAGCTGTTTCGACATGATTTTCAGAAAATACTATCATCATATGACAACTTTTTTAGCGCAGTTCCATTATAGTAAGGATAACAATAATGGTGGGAGTGATACTTGCATGCGGACTTATTATATCTATTTAATAGAAGATGAAATTGCAGAGTATTATTATGGCAGAGAACGCATGTTTTATGATTTGTTTCAGGAGTATTTGCGCGGCTCCGGGCATATGAAAAAAATTATCCGCCGGCAAATCCATTATATTACAAAACCGATCCCCGTTTTATCCTTGCACGTTTGTTTACAGCAAAGCTTTCCCGGCCAAAGTCATTTTACATCTGAAGCGGGCGCTTACCAATTTAAATCAAAGCAAAACGGAAACGATGTCGAAGTAAATATTGAGCAGCGGATGCTGAAACTGGTTGCTTCCGGAAGTTTTGATACCGAGACTATTATTTTTGAAGGATTGCGGAATTTTAACGGAAATCTCCTCGCTATAGATTATGACCACCAGCGCTACGGGTGGATGAAGCCGATAAAAGAGAGAAAATACGTATGAAACTGAAGAGAAATATTGTATAATAATGTAGGATTTAGTACACTGTATGTGAGTGAAGGAGGTATATTATGACTTGGGCTTATATTCTAGTAGCAGTGATTGCGCTACTAGTTGGGATTGCGATTGGATTTTTCATCGCACGCAAATATATGATGAATTACCTAAAGAAAAATCCGCCAATTAATGAACAAATGCTGAAAATGATGATGACACAAATGGGCATGAAGCCGTCACAAAAGAAAATCAATCAAATGATGAATGCCATGAACAAGCAAATGAAATAATACAGGTTTGCTTTAGTGCTTTGTATCATCCCGCAGCCACTCATCCGGCTGCAATAAATTTTATCATAGACCGCTTTTTCTGCAGACAAGCATGGCAGGAAGAGCGGTTTTTCAATTGTATGGGCTGATTTTCTGTACAGCCGGCACTCAAAATGAAATCATTTCATTAAAACAATTACGATTTTAAAAATTTTGTGTTAATCTTAAAAAAACATTGAATACAATAATGATGAGTGAGATTGGCTTTTTGATTTAGAAGGGCTTTTGCTCATCAATTGTGCCTGTTTCTGTTAAAATATGTTTATGCTGGACAAGGAGTGAACCAATGGCTGATGTAAACTTATTTCTGTCATTCGGCGCCGGCTTTATGAGTTTTATATCACCCTGCTGCCTGCCGCTTTATCCTGCGTTTGTTTCTTACCTGACCGGTGTCAGTGTCGGGAAGCTGAAAACAGAAAATGTGATGCTCAGACGAAGAAGCTTATGGCATACTGTATGCTTTCTATTCGGTTTTTCGGTTATTTTTGTTGCATTAGGTTTCAGTACGTCATGGATCGGAAATTTTTTTAAGGTATACCAGGATTTGATCCGGCAGCTGGGGGCAGTTTTCTTTATCTTTTTCGGTTTTATGATTGCGGGGCTGATCAAGCCGGCTGTACTGATGAAAGACTACCGCTTCCGGCTGAAGAACCGCCCGCTCGGCTATTTGGGCTCGTTTTTGACCGGATTGGTTTTTGCTGCCGGCTGGACGCCGTGTACAGGGCCGATACTCGCTTCTGTCATTTATTTGGGCCTTTCCCATCCTGGTTCTGCTATTGCGTATATGGCGGCGTACGTACTCGGATTTTCGATTCCCTTTTTTGTCTTATCATGCTTTATCGGCCATCTGAAGTGGATCCGGCTATACAGTATGAAGCTTGTGAAGATTGGCGGTTACATGATGATTGCCGTTGGGATCATGCTCTTTTTTGACTGGATGGCGGTGATTTCCGGCTATCTCAGTACGTTTTTCGGCGGCTTTCAAGGATTTTGATGTGGTCCAAAAGAAAAATTTATTTATTCATGTTGCAGTAATATGGATGTAAGGAGGAACGCATTCAATGGCGAATATTTTAATCGTAGACGATGCAAAATTTATGAGGCTGACATTAACAAAAATGCTTGAAAACGGAGGGCACACCATTGTTGGTGAGGCTGAAAACGGGCAAAGAGCCATTGAATTGTACCGCGAATTAAAACCGGATATTGTTACAATGGATATTACGATGCCGCAAATGACCGGGATTGAGGCAGTCAAAGCAATTATGGAAGAATCACCGGATGCAAAAATTATCATTTGCTCGGCGCTCGGGCAGCAGAAATTAGTTGTCGAAGCGATTGAATCCGGCGCAAAAGATTTCATTGTCAAGCCTTTTGATGAAACGCGTGTATTGGAAGCAGTCGGCCGGATCTTAAAATAAAGCAGCCGGAGGAGGATAAAGATTGGTGCTTGCCGCTTTACAAAAACGTGCGCTTTATGGTTGAATAAGGACATAAGAATATATCAAACGTAAAAATATTTGTTTTATATGAAATGAACTTAAGTTTTTACATCAAATCCAGGCATCTACTGCAGGATGACTACTTTTTACAGCGGGTAACAAAGTAGCAGTGTTTTGTCCATTTTATATAGTGTATAAATTTGACCATAAAGAGGGTTGTTGAAATGGAAGGCATTGTCATTTCGTTTATCGTTGCGATTTTGATGGGGTCTTTGGTGATTTTCGTCCGCTTGAAAGGCCAGCATAAGCCGGTTTCTGCCAAAAAGATTATCATGCCGCCGATTTTTATGAGTACGGGCGCGTTGATGTTTACGGTTCCTTACTTCCGGGTCACCCCCGCTGAAGTACTGGAGGCTTTTGTTGTCGGTTTGTTTTTCTCGATCTTTTTAATTAAAACGTCACGCTTTGAAGTGCGTGAAGATCAGATATACTTAAAACGTTCCAAAGCTTTTCCATTTATTTTGATCGGGCTTTTGCTGATCCGGCTGGCGATGAAAGTGCTTTTAAGCTCATCCATACAGGTCGGCCAGCTGAGCGGCATGTTTTTCCTTTTGGCATTCGGGATGATTCTGCCTTGGCGGGTGGCAATGTATATGCAATACCGTAAGCTGTTGCAGAATATAGATGAAGGTGTGCGTGCTTAAGGCAGCAACTAAAAACATCATTCTTAAAAGCAGAATGATGTTTTTTTCGTTGTAAATGGGATGGATGAATGATTCACTGTTAAAACAGATGTTCATGCTGCCGGTAATCAATGTTCAGCTGCTGTAATTTTTTTCTCAGAAATTTATGATCTCTTTTCGGTGTCGCCAAAATATACCCGCGGATCATTAAATCCAATGTCATTGATTCTGCTTTCTCCATTAATGCAACTTCGCCGATTTTTCCGGCGATTTTTTGGCGGGCAACCTCCCGGAATAGTTCGGGGACCGGGCTGACCAGTTCATTAAGCATGTCAGTATACTCCGGCGTCCATAAATGCTGTGTTTTTGCGAGATAATACGCCTGCCAATCGAGCACCGATTTCCCGTCGTGCTTCGGAAGCCTTTTCAAAAATTTACGGAACATAAAGTATCCGCCAACTGCAAAAAGGAAAACCAGACATACAATCCAAAACAAGATCAATACAGAAAACCAGCCGCTCAGCATGCCGCTCCCCCCAAAAAAGTAAGATTCTTTATACAGCTATTATATAAAAAAAGAAGCGCTTCACAAGCTGAAAAACAAAAAAATACTGTAAAAAACCTTTCCGCGCGTAAAAATGGTGCGGAAAGGTTTTTGATTACATTTTTTCCAGCCGGTCGAACGTCTCCTGCAGCTGAAGAATGGTTTTTTCAATCTCTTCTTTTGTCGCTTTTTTTCCGGTTTTCAAAATGATCGGGTTTCCAAAGCGGACGCGTTTTGGTTTTCTTTTCAATACGTCTTTGAATGTTGTGGGCCCGTCATAAATGGCCGGTAAAAGCGGCACATTTGCTTTCAGGGCTATGGTGACAGCTCCCCGTTTTAAGGATACATGTTCGGCCGTCCTGGTTCCGGATGGGAAAATTCCGACAACCTTTCCTTTTCTTAATAGTTTCAAAGGAATTTTTATAGCGCTTGGCCCCGGATTTTCACGGTTTACAGGGAAGGCATTTAATTTGGTCATCAGCCAACTCAACCATTTTTTGGAAAATAATTCTTGTTTTGCCATGTAATGGATTTGTACCGGCCAGACGGCAAAACCCAAATAAAGGATGTCCAGCCATGACCGGTGGGTACACACGACAACGAATGGAGAAGCAGGAATTTTCTCTTTGTTTTCGGTTTTTAATCTGCCTCCCAGCAAAAGCAAAATGATATGTGTAACATAATAGCCAAGATGGTACATTCGTTTCACCCCCACAAGCATTTTATACTATATAGGGGCAGGGATACTACCTATTTGTAAAAAAATATTTAGGGAAACACGAAAGAATCAGGTTTTAATGCGATAGGGACCCAAAAACACAGCCGCCCTTAAATGGCAGGATTTGATATAATAATAGAAAAAGGAAAGAAAAGCGGGGTTTTGCTATGAAATTTATACATACAGCCGACTGGCACCTCGGAAAATTGGTGCACGGCATTTATATGACGGATGAGCAAAGGAATGTGTTGGATCAGCTTGTCCGCCTGGTTGAAGCAGAAAAACCGGATGCGGTTGTGATTGCCGGTGATTTATATGACCGCTCTGTTCCGCCTACAGAAGCGGTAGAGCTCCTTAACGATGTTTTATATCGGATTAATGTTGAATGCGAGACGCCGGTGTTGGCGATTTCCGGCAACCATGACAGCGCAGAACGCTTGTCATTCGGTTCATCCTGGTACAAAAAGAGCGGGTTTTATATGGAAGGAAAGTTGGACGGAAACATTTCACTGGTCCGCTTAAACGGCGTAAACTTTTATTTAATCCCTTATATGGAGCCCGGGACGGCCAGAGCGCTGCTTGATGATTCGTCCATCCATTCCCATGAAGCAGCAATGAAAGCGATAGTCGGAAAAATTGAAGAAACCATCGATCCGAATGAACCCAATGTGCTGATCGGGCATGCCTTCGTGCTTGGCGGTAAAACAACCGACTCGGAACGAACATTGTCGGTAGGGGGTTCCGGTTGTGTTTCAAAAGAATGCTTTGCGCCGTTTTCCTATACCGCACTCGGCCACCTGCACAGCCCGGATGCGATAAAAGATGAACGCATCCGCTATGCGGGATCACTCTTAAAATATTCATTTTCGGAAGCAAAGCAAAATAAAAGCATATCGATCGTCGATATTGATGAAAAAGGCCGGGTGGAGATTGAAACCCGCTCACTACAGCCTCAAAAAGATTTGCGTGAGATTGAAGGGTATTTGGATGAACTGCTTGACCCGGCTTTTTACGGCAGACAGAAGGTGGACGACTATTTAAAAGTGACATTACTGGATGAAGGCGCGATGATTGATCCGATGAACAAACTTCGCCAAGTATATCCGAACGTGCTTCATCTCGAAAAGAAGCGCGAACAGCAGGATTTAAAGGAGAGGCAGTATTTTCAAGCCATACAGCAGCAGGAAAAAAATGAATTGGACATGTTTAAAGCATTTTATCAAAAAATGACGTCACTGCCGTTTACAAAAGAAAAAGAAATGCAAATGGCGTCCCTCATTGATGAAGTAAAAAGGGGGCAAATGTAAGATGAGGCCACTGATCTTAACGATGCAGGCATTTGGTCCGTATGCGGGCACGGAAACGATTGATTTTACACAGCTGGGAAACCGGACAATGTTTGTCATCTCCGGAAAAACGGGAGCGGGAAAAACAACCATTTTTGATGGCATTTGTTTTGCCATTTACGGAAAAGCAAGCGGCGAGGACAGGAGCGGGGTAGAACTAAGAAGCCAGTTCGCTAAAAGCGGCACGCAGACGGAAGTTGCACTTGAGTTTTCCCTGCGCAATCAGCATTATTATATTTGGCGCGCACCGCAGCAGGAAAAGAAGAAGTCGCGCGGAGAAGGGTATACGACGGTCAATGCCAAGGCTGAACTGTATGTCTTTGATGACGGCGGAAGAAAGCAGCTGCTCGCTTCCAATGTACGCGATACGGATGAAAAAATAAAAGAACTGCTGCAATTGGATGTCAATCAGTTCCGGCAGATCCTCATGATTCCACAGGGCGAATTCCGTAAACTTCTCACATCCGACAGCAAAGATAAAGAAGCCATTCTGCAGCGTTTATTCCACACCGAGCTGTATAAAAAGATTGAAGACAAGCTGAAAGACAAAGCGCAAGACCTAAAGCAAGACGTCGAATCGATCCAAATCGAACGCACCCGGGCACTCCACAGCCTGGCTGTTATGGATCATCCTGAACTGGCTGCTGCGCTGGAGGAAGAAACGCCCAATGATACAGTAGTCCTGCCGATGCTGGATGAACTGATTTCACAAATGGAAGAGTTCCTGTCGCAAATGAAAAACCGCTACAGCAGCAAAAAAGAAGCCCGCGACCGTGCAAAGAAAGAGTGGGATGAGGCGGAGGCCCTGCTGCAGCAGTTTACCGAAAAAGAAAAACTGCAACAGCAAAAACGGGCTTTAGATACAAAAAAAGCGGAAATCGAAGCGATTCAAAAAGAAATAGAACTTGCCAGGAAAGCCCGGGCAATTGAACCGCAGGAAGCGCTGTGCCGCCGTGCCGGGAAAGAAATGCAGGCACATTTGCAAAAAGCTGCTCTGGCCAAGGCCGCGGCAGATCGCGCGGCTGCAGCATTGTCCGCTGCCGGGCAGGCTTACCGGGCAGAACAGGAAAAAGAGCCGCTTCGCCTTAAAATCCAGGAAACGATCACGACGCTGACCAACTTAACCGGGCAGGTTGAAACGCTTGACGTGCAAAAAACGGAAGCCGCCAAACTGCAGGCGCAGTACCTCGGATACCGTACAGAGATAAATGCCAGGCAGGAAGAGCTTAACCGGCTGGAACAGCGCCAAATAAAATTGAAAGAAATCCAAAAACAGAGCGGCCAGGCTGGTATCCGGGTGGTTGAAACCGAGCGGAAACTGGATGCCCTGAAAGAGAGAAGCAAAACATATGAAAAGCTTTCCCTTGCACGCAAACAGTCCGAAAATGCGGCGCATAAATTGGCAGAATCCGAGCGCTTATTTAATTCCGCATTTTCCGTCTGGAAAGATGCAAAACAAACATATTCATTTTTACAGGAAAAATGGCAGCAGGGGCAGGCGGCCGTACTGGCACAATCATTGGCGGAAGGTGAACCATGCCCGGTCTGCGGCTCCGTTCATCATCCCAAAGCAGCTGCCATGCACGGCGAAATCCCGACTGAAAAAGATTTACAAGCTGCAAAAGCGGAATTGGAACGAAAAGAACGGGCCAAGCAGGAAGCTGAAACGGACCGGCTCCGGAAAAAAGCGGAGGATGGGGCGTTCAAGCGCGCTTTGGAGAACTTACAGCAGGAGATAAAACTGGAACAGAAGGATTTTAATCCGGAAAATTTGCAATACTATCAAGAAGATTGCAGTAATGAAATTGAAAAAAATGCAGTGCTTTTAAGGAAACTGCGGAAAATCGCAAAACAGCTGGAACAAATAGAAAAAGAAATCGAACAGCTTGAGGAAAAGAAGAGAAAATACAGGGAAGCGATCGAACTGCTCCAGCAAAGAGAACGCAAAGCCGAACATGATTATATTGAAAAGAATACTGCCTATCAATTGGCACTCGAAAGCCTGCCGGAAACGATCCGGACAAAAAATGAATTTGAAGAAAAATTACAGGGCTTAAAGCAGCAAAAGCAGCGTTTGCAACAAAGCCTGGAAAATGCAAGAAAAGAGAAAGAACAGGCAATGGAAAAAGTTTCGGCTTCACAGGCTGCACTGAAACAGCTGCAAGCTAATGCCGACAGTGCGGAAGCTTTACTGCATGAAGAACAAGAGAAATTCTCCGGAATGCTTGCTGAACAAGGATTTAAAGAGGTGGGGCAGTATCTTAAGGCCAAACGTGATGACAGCGCAATTACAGGCCTCGAACAAACCGTTCAAGCCTTTCGGGAGGATTACCGTTCTGTTTCCGACCGCTATTTGGAAATGGAAAAGCGGTTAAGGGATATAAAAAAACCTGATGCAGCTCGTTTAGCATACCGTGTTCAGGAACTCGAGCAGCAGCTTTCAGATCTTTCAGGGCAGCAGACGGAGCTGGCTGTTCTGCTGCGCAAAAATATCGAGATTAAAGCACGTGTCCACGACATGAATCTGACCATCAAAGATAAAGAAGAGCAGTATAAGCTGATCGGCCATTTAGCCGATATTGCAAGAGGCCGGAACGGGTACCGTATCACCTTTGAACGTTTTGTCCTGGCTTCGTTTCTCGAAGATATTCTTGGGGCGGCGAATTTGCGGTTGAGAAAAATGACAGGCGGCCGTTATCAGCTAAAGCGAAAGCCGGACCGTTCAAAAGGCAATGTCCAAAGCGGGCTTGAACTGATGATTTTTGATGCGTACACCGGACAGGAAAGGCATGTCAAAACTTTGTCGGGCGGCGAAAGTTTTAAAGCGGCACTTGCCTTAGCGCTCGGGCTGGCCGATATTGTCCAGCAGTATGCAGGCGGGGTTTCTCTCGAGACGATGTTCATCGATGAAGGATTTGGTACGCTCGACCCGGAATCGCTTGACCAGGCGGTTGAGACGCTGATGGATATCCAGTCAGGCGGAAGGCTCGTCGGCATTATCTCCCATGTCCCGGAGCTGAACGAGCGGATGGATGCCAGGCTCGAAGTTATCTCAAGCCAGCACGGCAGCTATACAGCCTTTCGTTTTTTAAATTAATCATTGGCAAAAAGCGCAGATGCAAAGCACTGCGCTTTTTGTATGCCGCAAAAGGCCGGGTGCCCCCGTTTTTCCTGATCCGCGGTCCGTGAAATCCGTACGCCGATGAACAGTCGCCTCCGCTTTTCTTGATCCAGCTGCGGGCGCTATCGGCTAGCGGATTTCTACGTCTTCTCCCTGCGATAAGTCAACATCGATTCGCCTTATTGGCTCACCGTGTTTCCTATATCTCAGTCAAAGACTACGAAATCCGTACGCCGATAATTAAGCGCCCTCCGCTTTTCTTGCTTTGCATATATTTTTTGGAAAGTGTGATGATAAGCAGGAATATGATGAGAGTAAGTGGAACATAGGAGGGGAAAGGAATATTTCTATTATGAAACTCAGAATGGTTGTGATTTTGTCCATGGTTTTGCTATGCATCCCTTCAAGCAAATACATATCCACTCATGCAGATGCCTCCACGGGGGGAGAGACATTGGCAAGAAAAATGCAGCCGCTGCTTCAGGCTGAACCGTTGCGGGGGGCGATAGCCGGTATCAGCGTTCGTTCGGCCCGAACCGGTGAAATTCTTTATGAATCGAATGGGCATATACGCCTGCGCCCGGCCTCCAATATGAAACTGTTGACAGCAGCCGCTGCGTTGGAGGTACTCGGGAAAGATTACCGCTTCCGCACAAAAGTTTTCCACAGCGGGCCGGTACGAAATCACAGGCTGGAAGGCAATTTATATATACAGGGGGGCGGTGACCCATCACTCTTAAAAACGAATTTTGATCAGTGGGCGGGACAGTTAAAAAAACAGGGCATTTCACGCATTAGCGGCGATCTGGTTGCTGACGATTCCCGTTATGACAATGTCCGCTATTCGCTGGATCTGCCATGGAGCGATGAAGATAAATATTATGGTGCACAAATATCTGCATTGACGGCATCCCCCAATACAGATTTCGATGCAGGCACCGTGATCATCGATGTATCTCCGGCTGACCAAATTGGAAAAAAAGCCGCCCTCCGTGTGACTCCGGATACCGGTTATGTGACGGTGGACAATCAGATCGTAACGGTTCAAAACGGGGAGCAGCACGATGATGACATCATAATCAACAGGGTACACGGTACCAACCATTTTGCGGCATCCGGCACCATTACCGCCGATACAGCAAATGTCCGGCATTGGAAAGCGGTTTGGGATCCGTCCTTGTATGCACTTTCATTATTCAAAAAGTCCCTAACGGAAAAAGGCATTACCATAGAAGGAGGTTTAAAACGGGGAGCAGTACCGAAACAGGCCGAACCCATCCTCACACATGAATCGCAGCCATTGTTCAGGCTTTTGGTCCCGTTTATGAAACTGAGCAATAATACGATTGCCGAAATGCTTGTAAAAGAAATTGGAAAAGTGCAAACACGGGAGGGGAGTTGGGAAAAAGGGCTCCATATTGTAAAAGAGAAAACGGCTGTATTGGGTGCTGATCCGGATCAAATGCTGATCAGGGATGGTTCCGGTGTCTCCCATGTCGATTTGATTCCTGCCAATGAGATCACAAAACTGTTATACAACGTGCAGCGGAAGGACTGGTTTCAGGCCTATCTGGACGCTTTGCCGGTTGCAGGCGAAAAAGCACGGATGAAAGGCGGAACACTCCGGGAACGGCTGGTCAATACCCCTGCAAGCGGCCATGTTTTTGCAAAAACCGGCTCAATTACGAGCGTCAGTTCACTTTCAGGTTATGTTCATACAAAAAGCAGCGGCACTCTTATATTTTCAATTCTCATCAATCAGATCCTGGATGAAGAACAGGCTAAAGACGTGGAAGATCAAATCGTGTCCATGCTGAGAGAACAATAAGGAGGGCGTCAGATGTTAAGAGGAAAAGCGTTACATCCGGGGGACACAATCGGTTTGGTGGCCCCCGCCAGCCCTGTAACGGCGGACCGCGCTATAGCAGCGGTTGAACAATTGCAAGCACTCGGATTCAAAGTCAAATGCGGACAGACCTGTAATTTGTCATACGGGGGATACTTGGCAGGTACTGCACTCGAGCGCGCCGCGGATATGAATCGCATGTTTACAGACGATAGCGTTGATGCGATCCTGTGCATGCGCGGCGGATATGGGTCGCCGCAAATTTTGCCGCTTCTGGATTATCAAAATATCCGTAAGCACCCGAAGTTATTCATCGGTTACAGCGATATTACCGCAATCCACTGCGCCCTGAATCAAAAATGCGGCCTTGCAACGATCCATGGCGCAATGGCAGCAGTTGAATTTCTGCAAGAAGATCCGGTCTCTGTTCAATCGCTCTTACGTCTCGTTTTAAAAGAAGCGCTCTATCATCCGCCTTTTGGATTATTTCCGCCGGATGAAATCGAAATCTTGACAGAAGGAACGGCGTCAGGAGAATTGGTTGGCGGCAATCTCTCGTTGATTGCAACATTAATGGGAACCCCATATGAACTGGATACAAAAGGGAAAATCCTTTTTTTAGAAGAGATTCATGAAGAACCGTACGCAGTGGACAGAATGCTGACCCAGCTCAAACTGGCCGGGAAATTTGAGGATGCGGCCGGGATTGTGCTTGGCAGCTGGACGGACTGCGGGCCTTGCGGGGATGAAAAAAGTTTTACGGTGGAAGAAGTGCTGCGGTTGTTTTTCGGTTCGCTGGATAAACCGGTGATTGCCAATATCCAAAGCGGGCATAGTACACCGAATATCGCACTGCCGCTCGGTGTTCAAGTGAAAATGGATACAGGCCGGAAATTAGTTTCGTTTGAAGAAGCGGTTGCCCGGACCGGTTGAACGCGTTTAAACCCGGATCAGCTGAATACCTTTCCCGTAATAGGCTCTCGTACAAACATATTTTTGTATTTGCCATATCGTATGGATAGACCTGTGCAAAGGAGTGAATACGTTGGCAGATTCAAGACAAATGTACGGCGGCGGCTATCCGGGCGGTTATAAGCCATATAGCGGCGGATACCATCATCATCACCACCATTCCGGCTATCCGTACGGCCACCATTACGGATACCACCATCATCATCATGGGCATCAGCATTATTATCCGCAACATCCATACCACCACGGCCATTACGGTCAGTATGGCGGACACGGAATGTATCCGGGGTACGGATACCGGGAGGAATAAGACAAAGAGGGTGCCTTGATAACAGGCATCCTTTACTGTTTCATTGACAAAGCTTTGTACATAAAATCCCGAAAAATAATTTTGAAAACGGTTTGACTACGGAAACGAAATCTGCTATTATATAGGTGAATTATTTTTGTTCGGTATGGTAAGGAAGGATAAAGTTTTAGAACTGACCGCCTGAAATCACTTGAGCAAGGATAAACAATTTTTTGTGTGAACACATTAGGAGGCATTTTTAATGGAACAAGGCAAAGTAAAATGGTTTAACTCGGAAAAAGGTTATGGATTTATCGAACGTGAAGGCGGCAGTGACGTGTTCGTCCACTTCTCAGCGATTCAAGGCGAAGGTTTTAAAACTTTAGAAGAAGGCCAATCCGTATCTTTTGATATTGAAGAAGGCGCACGCGGCCCGCAAGCTGCAAACGTAGAAAAACTGTAAGGATTAAAACAGGCCCACGGCGGCCTGTTTTTTTTTGCGCTGTAATGGCTGTCTGTTCCCGGAAAAAATAGCAGGGGGGCGTTTGCCTTTACCAGCGATTTTAAATGTGAAGGAAACAGGACATTTTTTCAGCATATCTTATATGGTTTACACATATCGTTTAAAATTAGAAACAGTTGATATAAAAGGGGAAATGAGATTTTGAAAATCGATCAAATGGCAGAGAAGCTGCTGCTCCAGGCAGGCTGTACATCGGAAGTCAAAATAGAAAAGAGATTTCCTAACCGGCGCCTGGTTGGCGGAAAATTTATTCTGCATTCGAACGCGATCGTCCTTTATGAAGAAACGATAGAAGAACAATGCCGCCTTTTGTTTGGAGACACCAGCTATCTGGGGCCTTACATGATGATTGTGCTGGCCCATGAAATCGGCCATGCGATGGATCGTGATTTGCAGGCCTTGTCAGCAGCACTGGAACAGCAGGAGGATGAAGAATATCGGCGCGAAATTTCGTTAAAAATTGAAGAAAATGCCTGGAATTTTTCAAAAATGCTGATTCCTTACGAGTACCAGGGTTTATTTGAAAAAATAAAACGTGAATCGCTCGCTTCCTACCAGAGACAAACGGCATTGGCAGCCAATTAATGGTAAATTTGCACTCCTTCTCACTCTTTTTTAATGTGATCAGGCAGGTATGTGTTTGTGAGCCAGGTTTGATCACCATTGATAAAGGAAATAGTAACAGAAAGTCATTTACATACAAAAGGGAGTGCAAGATTGATGCAGGATCTGAGTATAAAAGCAAGCGACAACTATTTTGAAAAACACACCTCAAAGGTAGATATTCACGTTTTTGACCGGGAAGGAGTAAGACCGTTTGAAAACTTTCCATTCTCAACGCGAAAAGTATATGAGTTTGCAGACTATACGATGCGCACGCCGCTTGAGAAAACCGAGGCATTTTATGAACTCCTGAAAATTCCTTATGAAGCAGAAATTTGGATTTTGCCGACTACTGAGCAATCATCTAAATATATGGCTGAAATTCAGGAACCAAAGGCGGCTGCGTTGTTCTCGTTCCTTTCGAAAGTGAAAAATACGATACAACGGGACCGGACATTTATTGTTTGTGATAAAAGCAAGGCTGATTTCATTATGAAAGAGATGGGAAGCTTGGGGTTTTCTCTGACAGAAATGGATGAACAAGAGTTGAAAAATCTGGCCGTTTCATTCGGCTCTTAAAAGAAGGGTTGAAAATGGAGTTGCTTGGCATTTACGAGACGGTTTATGATGCGAAAAAAGCAGTTCAGCAGCAATGCGGTGTCTCCGGCGGCATTGCTGTAATTACAAGCAACCCGGATGACATTGAGGAAATCAGCCGTTATGCCGGATACCGTATCAACAAACAGAGATTCATCTATTGGATGAATTAAAAGCACTCGTCAGCAGAAAAACAGCACCCGAAAAATTGCTGGAAGAAGTACTTGAACTGGGTGTCCCCAAGGAAATCGCAACACGGTATGTGGGAGCAGCAGCCAATGGAAAAATTGTTGTCCTTAAAAACCGGAAATAAGCGCTACTTTACGGCGGGCATGCCATGATCACCAGGCTGGCCCGCCTTAGTTATCACAATTGATATTAGAAAAAATAAAAAAATAGCTTGTTTTTTTATTTTTTTGTATTGTATATTCATACAATATGAATTATAATAATTCACATACATAAGAACAAGGAGATGAACGTGTTGAAAATTGGGATTGTCGGGGCGAATGGATACAGTGGTGCAGAGCTGATCAGGCTGCTGGTCCGGCATCCCCATGCCGAGATTGAAATGCTGGTTTCGCACCGGACTAAGGGGACGATGCTGGCGGAACATTATCCGCATTTTCAGCATATTATTGAAGCCGAATTGAAAGAAATGAATCCGGAAGAGATCGCCGGGTGCGTCGATTTGCTGTTTTTTGCAACACCATCCGGGGTCTCAAAAGATGTCCTCCCGGGGTTTTTGGAAAAAGGACTGAAATGCATTGACTTGTCCGGGGATTTTCGATTGAACAGTCCGGATGCGTACAGGCAATGGTACCGGTTGGATCCCGCTGCACAACTCTATCTTGACCAGGCAGTATACGGATTGCCTGAGTTTTATGCAGAAAAGATACGGCATGCCCGCTTCATTGCAAATCCCGGCTGCTTCCCGACGGCAACATTACTTGGAATTTTGCCTGCTCTGCAAGGCGGCTTTGCAGATCCTTCCTATTTAATTGTGGACGGAAAAACAGGTGTTTCCGGCGCGGGAAGAAAGGCATCTGCCGCAAATTTATTCACTGAGGTTAATGATAATGTGCATGCTTACAAGATAGGCAGCCATCAGCATATTCCGGAAATGGAACGTTTTATCAAAGAACTTGGCGGATATGAAGTAAACATTGCGTTTACCGCCCATCTGGTGCCGATGACAAGAGGCATTTTGTCCACGATCTATGCGCCCTTAGCAAAAAAAGTCACAACGGAGGATGTCCGCCAATACTATATGAAAGTGTATAAAGACCATGAATTTGTAAGAATCAGGCCGGACGGCGAATTTCCGTCCACAAAAGAGGTATATGGTTCAAATTACTGTGACATCGGCATTCATGTTGACCAAAGGACGCAGCAGTTAACCATCATATCAGCCATTGATAATCTTGTAAAAGGAGCGAGCGGGCAGGCAGTCCAAAATATGAATCTGATGTTCGGCCTGAATGAAAATGAAGGGTTAGAGGCCATTCCGGTATATCCATAAAATCCCGGATCATGAATAACGATACCCAATTAAACGTAATGGAGGATGGCAATGAATCAGGTACATGAGAAGGCAACCACTGAAATATATAATAAGACAGACGGAAATATTATGAGCCCTGCAGGTTTTTACGCAGGCGGGCTGCATTGCGGCATCAAAAAGAAACGCCCGGATCTTGCCTGGCTTTATTCGGAGGTGCCGGCAAAAGCGGCGGGTATTTATACGACCAACCAATTCCAGGCGGCGCCGATCCGGGTTACGAAAGAAAGTTTGGAGGCGGGCCATCAACTTCAGGGGCTGATTGTAAACTCCGGAAATGCAAACTCATTTACGGGCGAACAGGGCCTGCACCATGCGTATTTAATGCGGGAATGGTTTGCCAGCCATCTCGGTGTCGAAAAATCGCTTATTGGCGTTAGTTCGACCGGGGTGATCGGGGAACTGTTGCCGATTGAAAAAATAGAAGCCGGCATATCCAATATTGTGCCCGGCAAAAATCAGGCAGACTTCCGTGTATTTGAAAAAGCGATTTTAACAACGGATACTTTTGCAAAACGGGCCTGCGCAACTGTGGAAATTGACGGGAAGACCGTCACCATTGCCGGCGCAGCAAAAGGTTCCGGAATGATCCATCCGAATATGGCAACGATGCTTGCATTTGTAACGACAGATGCGGAAATGGAAGCACAAACACTGCAGTTGGCATTAAAACAGGCAGCAGATGAAACGTTCAATATGATCACGGTGGACGGGGATACAAGCACAAACGATATGGTTGTAGCGATGGCCAATGGGATGGCTGGAAATCATCCGCTTTCCGTTGCACATCCGGATTGGAACCGTTTTTACCAGGCATTTGCCTATATATGTGAAACGCTCGCAAAACAAATTGCAAGGGACGGGGAAGGCGCGACGAAACTGGTGGAAGCGAAAGTCACAGGAGCCCGGACGAATGAAGAAGCCGGAATAGTGAGTAAAACCATCATTGGTTCGAATCTTGTAAAGACAGCAATTTTTGGTGCAGATGCCAACTGGGGGCGAATCATCAATGCGATCGGTTACAGTGGGGTGAAAGTGGAACCGCAAAAATTAACGATTAAACTCGGCGATATTACCGTTGTAGAAAACGGCATGCCTTGCTTCTATTCGGAGGAAGAAGCCCATGCATATCTGGCCGGCCGCGATGAAATTCAGATTTTAGTAGACTTGCAGGATGGCGCTGGCGAGAAAGCCGCGTGGGGATGCGATTTGACCTATGATTATGTCAAAATCAATGCATCTTACAGAACCTGAGTTTTTTATTTAGCCTGGTATGAATAATTATGCATATTAATCATTAATTATAAGGGGTTGGCGATTTTGTCCTACGTCGTGATTAAATGCGGGGGAAGCATTTTAAACCACTTACCGGAAGATTTTTTTAAGAATATTGCTAAACTGAAAAAAAACCATCACTTAAATCCAATCGTTGTGCATGGAGGCGGGCCGGCAATCTCTGCATTTCTCGACAAAATGCAAATTGAAACACGGTTTGTCAACGGGCTCAGGGTTACAACAGAACCGGTGCTGAATGTTGTGGAAATGGTATTATCCGGTTCGATCAATAAATGGATTACAAGAAAGCTATCTTCTGCCGGCGCAAAAGCGATTGGTATCAGCGGGACAGACGGGAGCCTGTTAACTGCAAAACAAATGGAACAGCATCGTCCCCTTGGCTATGTCGGGGAAGTTGAATCGGTCAATCAGGCAGTACTTACGGATTTAGTAGACCGGCATTTTATTCCGGTGATTTCCCCCCTCGCTCTAAACAAGGACGGCCAGCGCCTCAATGTGAATGCTGATCTTGCCGCAGCGGCGATTGCCAAAAAAATGGATGCTGCTTTATGGATGGTCACCAATGTGCCGGGTGTCATGCAGAAAGGAAAAGTGCTGCCAAATCTGACGGCCGCTGAGGTACAGGCGTTAACACAGGAAAAAGTAATAACCGGCGGCATGATCCCAAAGGTGCAGGCTGCATGTGATTGTGTAGCATCCGGGGCGAAAGAAGTGGTCATTGTAAACGGGATGGACGGAAACAGCCTGCTGCAGCTTGCTGGCGGCGAAGCAACAGGGACAAAATTTACGGGAAACGGGGTTTTGATGAATGGATAAGCAAACAGCCATAAAAGAAAAATTTGCATTGATGCATACTTACAGCCGTGCGCCGCTGAAGCTGGTAAAAGGAAAGGGCTGCTATGTGTGGGACCAAAACGGCAAAAAATATTTGGATTTTACAGCAGGGATTGCTGTTTGTAATCTGGGCCATGTCCCGGATAAGGTGAAAGCGAAAATCAGCGCACAGCTTGACCAAATCTGGCATTCTTCTAATTTATTTGAAATTGAGGCGCAGGAATTGCTCGCAGCTAAGCTTACGGAAATGAGCGCCTTTGACGCGGCGTTTTTCTGCAACAGCGGGGCAGAAGCCAATGAAGCGGCAATCAAACTGGCACGGCTGTATGCCCATCATCAAACAAATACAGAACAATATGAAATCGTGACATTCCAGCACGGTTTCCACGGGCGCACGCTTGGAACATTGTCTGCGACTGCACAAGAAAAAATCCAAAAAGGGTTTGATCCGCTGCTTCCGGGGTTTACCTATTTGCCTTATAACGATATTCCCGCTCTATCCGAACTCGAAAAAATCAAACCGATTGCCGTTATGCTGGAACTGGTTCAGGGCGAAGGCGGCGTAATTCCGGCAGACAAAGAATGGATAAAAGCGCTCGCTGCCATCTGCAAAAAGAACGGTATCCTGATGATCGTGGATGAAGTGCAGACGGGCATGGGCAGAACAGGCACCCTTTTTGCGTATGAGCAATATGAGTTTCAACCGGACATCATCACGCTTGCGAAAGGGCTGGGATCAGGTTTTCCGATCGGGGCGATGCTGGCAAAAGAAAACGTTGCCCAATACTTCGGGCCGGGTACCCACGGCAGTACATTCGGTGGAAACCCGCTCGCCACAACGGCAGGGCTTTCCACATTGGAAACCTTTAGCGAAGAGCAGATCATCGCAAATGTTCAGAAACAGAGCGAATACCTATGGACCCGGCTGAACGGACTAAAAGAAAAATACCCTTGCATAAAAGCGATTCGCGGCAAAGGACTGATGATCGGTATCGTGCTGGATACGGAAGCCGCACAAGTGATACAGGCTGCACAGCAGGAAAGTTTGCTGATTTTATCAGCAGGCCCGCAAGTTGTCCGGCTGCTGCCGCCATTAACGGTGGGAAAAGAAGAAATCGGAGAATTTGTGATGAAGTTGGATCATGTGTTTGCCAAACTTTAATGGCCGCAAAAGCGATATTCGAACGAAATGCTGACAGGGGAGGACAAAGACGTGGCAAGTGGTTATCTTATTCTCGAAACGGAAGAAATTTTTGAAGGAACTTTATTGGGGAGC
Organism: Heyndrickxia acidiproducens DSM 23148; assembly: GCF_000374345.1. GTDB lineage: Bacteria > Bacillota > Bacilli > Bacillales > Bacillaceae_C > Weizmannia > Weizmannia acidiproducens. The sequence continues at coordinate 18,827 of NZ_KB894010.1, read as the reverse complement.
CATTTGGAAACAACAGGAGAGGTTGTTTTCAATACAGGCATGACCGGTTATCAGGAAATGATGACAGATCCGTCGTATGCCGGCCAGATTTTGGTGTTTTGCTATCCGTTGATCGGCAATTATGGTGTGAACGGGGATGACCATGAAAGCATCCGGCTTTCGGCACGAGGGATTGTGACGGGAGAAATTTGCCCCGAACCGAGTTTTTATAAAGCAGAGGCAACGGCACTCCAATTTTTGGAAAAATCGGGGGTACCTTGTTTAACAGGCGTTGATACGCGCGCATTGGTAAAAACCATCCGCAAGCGCGGCACCGTGAATGGCATCATTACGGCAGATGCACACGCCAGCGTACCAAAAAAAGAAGAAGAGGAGTTTTTAATAGCCAAAGTGTCAACCGATCAGCCGCTGACCTACGGGGACGGGCCGCTGCATATTGTGCTGATGGATTTTGGCTATAAAAAATCGATTTTAAACTACTTGCTGCAACAGCATTGCAAAGTAACCGTTGTTCCTTTCGATTTCACAGCCAAGCAAATGAAAATGTTCAATCCGGACGGCGTCGTTTTTTCAAACGGGCCCGGTGATCCTGCGAAACTTTTGGAGTGGCTGCCTGAGATCAAAAAAATCAGCATGGCTTATCCAGTGCTTGGCATTTGTCTGGGGCACCAGCTGCTGGCGCTGGCATACGGCGCAAAAACAAAAAAACTTCCGTTCGGGCACAGAGGCGGCAATCACCCCGTTAAAGATCTGCGGAACGGAAAAGTATTGATCACCGCACAAAACCATGGCTATGTGGTGGATGAAGCATCATTGGAACAGTCTGAAATGAACATGATATTCCGGAATGTCAATGACGGCACCGTTGAAGGCTGCGTCCATCCGAATTTGCCAATCGCAACTGTCCAGTTCCACCCGGAAGCACATCCGGGCCCGCAGGATAGCGAATATATTTTCAAACAATTTTTGCAAAAAGTACAACAAAGAGCGGGAGTTATGTCATATGCCATTCAATAATCATATCAAAAAAGTGTTGGTCATCGGCTCCGGTCCGATTGTCATCGGGCAGGCAGCTGAATTTGATTATGCCGGCACACAAAGCTGCCTGGCATTGAAAGAAGAAGGAATAGAAGTTGTTCTCGTAAACAGCAATCCGGCGACAATCATGACTGATGAAGAAATGGCCGACAGCATCTATTTCGATCCGCTGACGGTGGATTCAATTGAAGAAATTATTAAAAAAGAACAGCCGGATGGAATTATCGGTACATTGGGCGGCCAGACCGGGCTCAATTTGACGGTGCAATTAGACGAGGCTGGCATTCTTGAAAAATATGGCGTAGAACTGCTTGGCACGCCGGTAGAATCCATCCAAAAAGGTGAAGACCGCGAGAAATTCCGCCAGCTGATGCTGGATATCCATGAACCGATCCCACAGTCAAAAGTCATCGAAAGCATGGAAGAAGGTTTTGCGTTCGCGCGCGAAATCGGCTATCCCGTTATTATTCGCCCGGCTTATACGCTTGGCGGTTCAGGGGGCGGTTTTGCTGCCAATGACGAAGAGTTGCAGGCTGTTTTGCAAAGAGGGCTCGAGTTAAGCCCGATCCATCAGGTCCTGCTTGAAAAGAGCATTAAAGGCTGGAAAGAGATCGAGTATGAAGTCGTCCGCGATGACAATGATACATGCATTATTGTCTGTAATATGGAAAATATTGATCCGGTCGGCGTTCATACCGGCGATTCAATCGTTGTCGCCCCGTCGCAAACTTTATCGGATGTGCAGTATCAAATGCTCCGGAATGCCTCATTGAAAGTCATCCGCGCGCTTGGCGTCATCGGCGGCTGCAATATCCAGTTTGCGCTTGATCCCCATTCGGACCATTACAACATTATAGAAGTCAATCCGCGTGTCAGCCGTTCCTCCGCGCTCGCATCAAAAGCGACCGGTTATCCGATCGCCCGCATTGCTACAAAATGCGCGATCGGCTACCATTTGGATGAAATTTTGAATCCTGTCACTGGTAATACATTTGCTTCATTTGAACCGGCGCTCGATTATGTAGTCGTTAAAATTCCGCGTTTTCCGTTTGACAAGTTTACGGAGGCGGATAAAACCCTCGGCACGCAAATGAAAGCAACGGGGGAAGCCATGGCGATCGACCGTACGTTTGAAGGGGCGCTCAATAAAGGGATCCGTTCTTTGGAAATGGGGCTTAACGGATTAAGCCATCCGGCGTTTGCAGAAAAAGGGCTGGATGAGCTGGCGCCGTTTTTAACAGAAACCACCGATTTGCGGCTGTTCGCGGTTGCAGAAGCGATGCGCAAAGGAATGGAAGTTTCCGAAATTCAAAATAAAACGGAAATTGACCGCTGGTTTTTGGAAAAAATCAAGAAAATCGTCAGCCATGAAGAAGCGTTAAAGGCTTATCAGATCGAGTCCGTTCCCAAACATCTCCTTGCCGCTGCAAAGAAACTGAATATCAGTGATGAACGGCTTGCCGACCTGTTTGGCTGCACGGAAAAACTGGTCCGCGATAAGCGCCGGGAATTCGGGCTGAAACCGGTCTATAAATTGGTCGATACATGTGCGGCCGAGTTTGAAGCTGTCACACCGTATTATTATTCAACCTGGGGCGGCAGCGATGAGGTCGGGGTATCGAACCGTAAAAAAGCGCTGATTATTGGTTCGGGGCCGATCCGGATCGGCCAGGGAATTGAGTTTGACTACTGCTCCGTACATGCTGTCATGGCCTTGAAAAAAATGGGCTATGAAACGATTGTCGTTAACAACAATCCGGAAACAGTCAGCACCGATTTTTCAATGGCCGACAAATTATATTTCGAACCACTGCGCCCTGAGGATTTGCTGCATATTATTGAAAAAGAGCAAGTTGCAGGTGTCTTTACGCAGTTTGGCGGGCAAACAGCGATCAATGTCGCTGCAAGTTTGGAAGCAGAAGGCATCCCGCTATTGGGAACGAGTGTCAAAGCGATCGACAGGCTTGAAGACCGCAGCATGTTTTACGGATTGCTCGAAGAACTTGGCATTCCACATATTAAAGGCCATGTTGCCGGCAGCCTGGAAGAATTAAAGATGGCAGCCGAATCCCTGCAGTTCCCGGTCTTGGTGCGCCCGTCCTATGTCATCGGCGGCCAGTCGATGTTCATTTTCCACCAGCAAAGCGAGCTGGATGCCTACGCAGAATCGATCAAATATGCGAGCGAAAAAAGCTGGCCGCTGATCATTGACCAGTATGTGCCCGGGCGCGAGTGCGAGCTGGACTGCATTACAGATGGAAAGAAAGTTCTGGTTCCCGGCATTTTCGAACATATTGAAAAAGCGGGCGTCCATTCAGGTGACAGCATTGCTGTATTTCCGCCGCAACAGTTGTCAGCTGCAGAAAAGGCTGTGCTCATAAAGTACGCTGAGAAGATCTGTATTGAGGGGCATATCGTTGGGATTGCAAATATCCAGTTTGTTATCCATGAAGGTACAATTTATGTATTGGAAGTGAATCCGCGCGCCTCACGTACAGTGCCGATATTAAGCAAAGTCACAGGCATTCCGATGGTCGATTTGGCGGTTGGGGTACAGACCGGAAAAACGCTCGGATATGCAGGTCTTGCCGAAGAGCCGGAATGCATTGCCGTAAAAGCGCCTGTTTTTTCTTACACAAAACTAAAAGACGTCGATCCGGTGCTCGGTCCGGAAATGAAGTCAACAGGTGAAGTGCTCGGTATTGCCCGCGATTTCGGGGAAGCCCTGCAAAAAACGCTCGTATCCGTCCATTATCCATTATTGGAAGGAACGACTGAGGAAAGGATCATTTTCTGCTCGGTTACAGACCGCGAAAAAGAAGCGGTGCTGCCGGTTTTAAAAACCCTGTCCGCCCGCGGTTATCAATTGGCCGCAACCGGGAAAACAGCAGACTTTCTTAAAGAAAACCATCTGCAAGCAGAAAAAATAAAAAAAGAAAAAGCGGCGGCATTTTTTGAAAACCGCATAGTTACCGCTGCCGTGATCATTCCGACCAAGGGAAGGGACCTTGAAACAGCGGGAAGCACGCTCCGTGAAACCGCCATGCGTTTTCATATTCCGTTGTTTACCTGCCTTGATACACTGGAAGCAGTCGTCCAATGTCCGCTCCAAAACCAACCGCAAGTTTCCGCATTAAATGATTTTAAACGCCTGACAGCAAAAGTGCAGTAGGAAAGGAAGAGAAAAATGGCAGCAATCACCAAAACGAAAAAGAAAGATTTCCTGACAATCGGAGAATGGGACACTGAAGATATCGATGAATTATTGCAGGAAGCAGCGGCATTGAAAAAAGCCCAAAAACAAGGAGAGCCAACACCCTATTTAAGCGGTAAAATCCTCGGAATGATATTTGAAAAATCTTCGACGCGCACGCGGGTCTCATTTGAAGCCGGTATGCTGCAGCTCGGCGGCCATGCCTTGTTTTTAAGTTCAAGAGACATCCAGCTCGGCCGTGGCGAAACGATCCAGGATACGGCCAAAGTTTTATCGCGGTATGTGGATGCCCTGATGATCCGCACGTTTGCCCATGAAACAGTGGAAGAATTTGCAAAATATGCGGATGTGCCGGTAATCAACGGTTTAACCGATCTCCACCATCCAACGCAGGTGCTGGCTGATCTGCTCACCATTTATGAACATAAACACAAATTAAAAGGACTGAAGGTCTGCTATTTGGGAGACGGCCATAACAATATGTGCCACTCCCTATTAGAAGGCGCAGTTAAAATGGGCATGGATATTTCGGTGGCATCTCCAAAAGGGTATCTTCCGAATCCGCAAATCCTGGGCGCAGCGAAAAACGAAGCCGCAAAAAAAGGCGTCAAAGTGGAAGTCGGGGAAAGCCCGGAAGCAATGATCCAAAACGCTGATATTGTCATTACGGACGTATGGGCGAGCATGGGGCAGGAAGAGGAAGCAAAGCAGCGCTTGCAGGTTTTTCAAAACTATCAAGTAAATGAATCATTATGCAAACACGCAAAAGCTGATTTTCTTTTTCTGCACTGCCTGCCTGCACACCGCGGCGAAGAAGTCACGGCGGGCATTATTGACGGTCCGCATTCAGCTGTGTTTGACGAAGCAGAAAACCGGCTGCATGCCCATAAAGCAATTTTAAAAAAACTACTGGAAAAATGTTAAAGGGTCGTTTATAATGAATGTATAAAAATTCGAGTGAGATATTATTTATACACTAAGAGGCAGGGAGAGAACACACATGGCAAAAGAGAAAATTGTTTTAGCCTATTCAGGCGGTTTGGATACATCGGTATCCGTTAAATGGATTCAGGAAAAATACGGCTATGATGTCATTGCTTTAGGAATAGATGTCGGGGAAGGCAAGGATTTAAATGCGATCCGCCAAAAAGCTTTAAATGTCGGTGCAATTAAAGCAATAATGGTTGACGGCAAAGACATGCTGGCGAAAGATTATATTTTGCCGGCTTTAAAAGCCAATGCACTGTATGAAGGGAAATACCCGCTGTCTTCAGCTATCAGCCGCCCGCTGATTTCCAAGCTGCTTGTGGATGTGGCGGAACAGGAAGGCGCGGTCGCTGTAGCACACGGCTGCACAGGAAAAGGGAATGACCAGGTCCGTTTTGAAGTGTCCGTTCAGGCTCTGAATCCAAGCCTGAAAGTGGTGGCGCCGGTTCGTGAGTGGGGGATGACGCGCGATGAGGAAATTGCTTACGCGGAGAAAAATAATATACCGATTCCAATCGATTTAGATAATCCTTTCTCTATTGATGCCAATATCTGGGGAAGAGCATGTGAGGCAGGCGTACTGGAAAACCCGTGGAACGAAGCACCGGAAGCGGCCTTTGACTGGACGGCGCCGGTTGAAATGACGCCGGATGAACCGGAATATATCGAAATTTCGTTTGAAAAAGGTGTCCCGGTAGCGCTGAACGGTCAGCCAATGGGACTGGTGAATATGATTGAAACGCTGAATCTGACTGCCGGCAAGCACGGAATCGGCAGAATCGACCATATCGAAAACCGCCTCGTTGGCATCAAATCCCGTGAAGTGTATGAAAACCCGGCTGCCCTCGTCCTGATTCAAGCACATAAAGAACTGGAATTTTTGACATTGCCGCGTGAAGTCACACAATTTAAAACAACGGTCGAACAGCAGCTGACAAAAATCATCTATGAAGGCCTCTGGTATTCACCACTAAAAGCGGCACTTGACGCATTTGTGGAAGAGACACAAAAGACGGTTACAGGCACGGTCCGCATCAAACTGTTTAAAGGCAATCATGTTGTTGTCGCCCGCAAATCGCCGTTCAGCCTGTATAACGAGGAACTGGCCACCTACTTAAAGGGCGATTCTTTTGACCATAATGCAGCAGTCGGCTTTATCAAACTTTGGGGGCTTCCGACAAAAGTTTACGCGGAAATCCAGGTAAATGAAAAAAATGAAAAAGTGTTAAACCAATAAAAGCGGAAAAAGGCTGCGGCTAAGTCAACACAGCCTTGCCGTATTTCTGTACCAACTATATCTACACCTGCAGGAGGAAACAGAAGTGTCAAAGTTATGGGGCGGACGGTTTACGAAAGAAACCAACAAATTGGTAGAAGAATATACAGCATCGATTCAGTTTGACCAAAAACTGGCGTTTGAAGATATTGAAGGCAGTCTCGCACATGTGCAAATGCTCGGCGAATGCGGAATATTGCCGGCGGAAGATGTTAAATTGATTCAAACAGGGTTGCATAAAATCGCTGACAGGATCCGCAGCGGAGAAGTACAATTCTCAATTGAAAACGAAGATATTCATATGAACATTGAGAAAATGCTGATTGACGAAATCGGACCGGCCGGCGGCAAACTGCATACCGGTCGGAGCCGTAATGACCAGGTTGCAACGGATATGCATCTGTATGTCCGGAAAAAAACAAAGGACATGATTGCAAACATTACAGGTGTGCAGGAATCCCTTATTCACCAGGCCAAGGCCAATATGGAAACCTATATGCCCGGCTATACCCATTTGCAGCGGGCCCAGCCAATTTTATTTGCCCATCATCTGCTTGCCTATTTTTGGATGCTGGAGCGTGATAAAGAAAGATTCTCCGATAGTTTAAAACGGACGGACTGGCTGCCGCTTGGGGCCGGGGCGCTTGCCGGCACGACATTTCCGATCAACCGCGAGCGCACATGTGAACTGCTTGGATTTGGCAAGATCTATCCGAACAGCCTGGATGCCGTCAGCGACCGCGACTTTGTTCTTGAGTTTTTGGCGGATGCTTCGATTTTAATGGCCCATATCTCGAGACTGTCTGAAGAAATGGTGTTATGGTCAAGCCAGGAATTCCAGTTTATCGAACTGGATGACTCATTTTGTACAGGATCAAGCATCATGCCGCAAAAGAAAAATCCGGATGTGCCGGAGCTTTTGCGCGGAAAAACGGGAAGGGTATTCGGGCATCTCATCGGGCTGCTAACCGTAATAAAGGGTTTACCGCTCGCCTATAACAAGGATATGCAGGAAGACAAAGAAGGCATTTTCGATACGGTCGAAACGCTTGAAGGCGCATTGCAGCTATTAGCGCCGATGATTCAAACGATGAAAGTCAAAAAAGAGAATATGTTTAAAACCGTATCCAACGACTATTCAAACGCCACAGACATAGCCGATTATTTGGTCAGAAAAGGACTGCCGTTCCGTGATGCCCATGCGGTTATCGGGCAAATTGTATTATACGGTATCCAGCACCGGAAATATTTGCTGGATTTGTCTATGGAGGAATACCATCGTTTCAGCCCGCTCTTTGATAAAGATATCTATAAAGTGCTGGAACCGAAACAGGTTGTCGAAGCGAGAAATTCTGCGGGCGGTACGGGCCATGAACAAGTTGCCCTGCAGCTGGAAATGGCGGAAGCTGTCCTCAAAAAAATGCATGCTTGATCAGATTTATAAACCCGGATTAAATGAGACCTATTGATGGATTCAATAGGTTTTTCATATGGACAAAATATGAACAAAAGTGGCGGATTTCACATCGTTATGCTGGAAAGTTTGGTATAATAGAAAAATCAAAAGCATCATGGATAGGTGTGATCTGCAACTCCTGTTGATACAAATGAATCTGATTGAAAATAGCTGGGAGGAAACAGTTTTGGTTGACATTGCAAGGCGCATGAATCAGCTGCCGACATTAATTTTTAATGAGTTGATTGAGTATAAGAAGAAAAAAATAAGTGAAGGATCGGAAATGATTGATTTAAGCATTGGGAGTCCGGACCAGCCGCCGCCTTCTTTTGTAGTAAATGAATTAATCCGGAACGCGGAAGACCCGGAACAATACGGGTATACCATCTCCGGTATTGATGCTTTTCATCAGGCAGCTGCCGCCTACTACAAGCGCTTCGGGGTGCAGCTTGATCCAAAAACGGAAATTGTTCAATTAATGGGCTCACAGGATGGCATTGTCCATTTGCCGCTTGTCTTTTGTAACCCCGGAGATATCGTTTTGGTTCCGGATCCCGGTTATACGGCATATGAATCCGGATTAAATCTGGCAGAAGCACAAGCCTATCCAATGCCGCTTTTGGCAGAAAACGGCTTTTTGCCTGATTTATCGAACATTCCTGAGGACATTGCCCGCAAAGCTAAAATGATGATCCTGAATTTTCCAGGCAATCCGATTCCGAAGCTTGCCACGAAAGCATTCTTTGAGGAAGTAGTTGCGTTTGCCAAAAAGTACGGCGTTGTGGTAGCTCACGACTTTGCCTACTGTGAATTGGTTTTTGATAATAATAAACCGGTCAGTTTCCTGTCTGTCGAGGGAGCAAAAGATATAGGTGTCGAATTTAATTCTTTATCAAAAAGCTTTAATATGGCGGGAACGCGTGTTGGTTTCCTGTCTGGTAATGGTGATGTGATCCGGCTTTTTTCCCAGCTTAAATCGCATATGGATTACGGGATTTTTGAACCGATCCAAAGAGCCGCTGCCCTTGCCTTAACGGATGGAGAGGCGTTTGCCCGTTCAAATGCAGCGTTGTATGAAGCAAGAAGGGATACCTTTATTTCCGGTATGTCCCGGATTGGGTGGAATATCCAGCCGCCAGATGCGACGATGTTTTTATGGGCGAAAATTCCAAAGGGAAAAACTTCTTTAGGTTTTACATATGAATTAATGGATCGCGCTGGTGTTGTCGTCACGCCCGGCAACGCATTTGGCGGGCATGGCGAGGGATATGTAAGGATTGCCCTGGTGCAAAATGAAGATACGCTGAAAAAAGCGATTCAAAAAATTGATCAAAGCGGCGTGCTGAAGTAATAATGAGCGAATCTCCAACCCGGGGGTTCGCTTTTTTTAAAATGCTGTTTTGTGATCTAATAGGTGGGATGTTTCATTTGTCAATGAAATTTTTGTGAAAAAAATCACAAAATAATGTAAAAGTTTTCATGTGAGGCAAATCCAGTATAGACGTTTCTTTTTAAATACGTTATGATAAATATACATTAATGATAATCATTATCATTGCATTGAATGGATAAACAAGTTCACTCTTTGTTTGGCGAGGGAGGAACAGTTGATGATCTTAACAGAACTCAAGCCGGGTCATAAAGGCATTATTACAGATTTATCGAGTGTTGATCAAATGATTCAAAGGCGCCTTCTTGATTTAGGTGTATTAGAAGGCCGTGAAGTTTGCTATAAATGTGCACTGCCATTTGGCGGGCCGTGCATGCTTGAAGTTTGCGGGCAATGTATTGGGATCCGCAAAAAAGAAGCCATGAGAATACAAGTGGAGTGTTCATAATGGAAGTCGCATTGTTCGGTAATCCGAATACCGGAAAAACATCACTTTTTAATGAATTGACAGGTTCCTATGAATATGTCGGAAACTGGACGGGGGTCACTGTTGAAAAAAAGGTTGGGCATTTAAAAGAAAACCTGGGCATGATTATTGATCTACCAGGAATCTATGCTTTGAACCCGCTGTCCAAGGATGAGGCGGTTGCCTCTGCATTTCTGATCGATGAAGCTTTTACTTCTATATTGAATATAGTCGATGCTTCACAGCTTTCAAGAAACCTTCATCTTTCCATTCAATTACTGGAGTATGGGAAGCCGGTGTTAATCGGACTGAATATGGTTGATGTTGCAAAAGCGCGCGGCATGTCTGTAAATGAACAGGTGATTGCGGAAAAATTGGGGATCCCGGTTGTACCGATAATTGCAAGGACGGGAAAGGGCTGCCATACCATCTCGCAACAGATGAAAGCAGAAGCCTCTGCACCCCTTTTTCGGATTGACTATGGTGAAGTCATCGAACATGCAGCCGCCCGGATCGTGGAAAAACTTCCGGATATCCGATCACTGAATAAACGGTGGCTTGCACTCCAGTTCCTTGAAGGAAACGATGTGATCCGTTCTATTCCCGAACTGAATGAAGTGAGGCCGGAATTGCTGGCCATCTGCAGTGGGGTCGAACGTATTTTGCAGGTGGATAATCCGCATCATTCCATTAAACAGGAAATGTTTAAAATCAGGCAGCAGTTTATTGATGGAGTCATTGCTGATGCGGTTTTGCAGACTGCTAAAAACCGCAAAACGTTTACGGAAACATTGGATGCCATTGTCACCAATAAGTTTCTTGGCATCCCGGTGTTTATCGGCATGATGTATGTAGTGTTTTGTATTACTTTTAACTGGGTTGGCACCCCTTTATCTGATACACTCGACCGGTTTTTCTCCGGGCCGCTGACCGTTTGGATTAATGCAGGTCTTGAAAAAGCCGGCGCAACGCCGTTTATCAAAGATATTGTGTTAAATGGAATTGTTGCAGGTGTCGGCGGAGTGCTCGTTTTTGTACCGCAAATCTTTGTATTGTTCTTTTTTATTTCACTGATTGAAGATTCGGGGTATATGGCGAGAGTAGCCATGGTGATGGATCGTGTCATGGAAGTAGTCGGATTAAACGGTAAAGCGTTTATTCCGCTGATTATCGGTTTCGGCTGCAATGTTCCGGGCGTCATGGCTGCCAGAACCATTGAACAGCCGAAAGAAAGGTTGTTAACCACCATTCTTACGCCATTAATGTCCTGCTCGGCCAGGCTTTCCGTATACAGCTTGTTTGTGTCGGCATTCTTTCAAAAAAACCAGGCGCTTATCGTCCTGTCCCTTTATTTGCTTGGGATTGTGATTGCGCTCGTGCTTGCAAAAGTTTTTTCCGCTGTTTTAAAAACGGAGGGGTCGGTATTTGTCATTGAATTGCCGCCGTACCGTGTGCCGAATGCCCGGAGCCTATTGCGAAGCACATGGGATAAAGGGAAAGGCTTTGTCCGGAAAGCGGGTACACTGATATTCGGGGGCACGGTGTTTATTTGGCTGATTTCCTATACCGGGCCGGATGGATTTAATGTATCTGTGGACCAAAGCTTTATGGCGCTGATTTGCAGTAAGATTGCTCCTGTTCTGGCACCGCTTGGATTTGGAACCTGGCAGGCGGCTGCGGCACTTCTCACGGGATTTTTAGCAAAAGAAGTGGTCGTATCCACTATGAATGTGCTGTATTTTGTTCCGGATGGCGCATCGCTTGCAAGCACCATCGCACATGCGTTTACCCCATTATCTGCGTACAGTTTTATGGTTTTTATCCTTTTGTATATCCCGTGTTTATCAACGGTAGCCATCATCCGGAAAGAAAGCGGCTCTAAAAAAGTAACGGCTTTTGCGGTTATTTATGCGCTTGTCATAGCCTATGTGTTATCTTTTACCATTTATCAGCTGGGACGGTTGCTTGGATTTTAAAAAGAAGGAGATGTGGGCATGTTTTTCAGTATCATACTCGGAATTGGAATATTTGCATATGCAGCGTTTACGCTTACAAGAGCGATCAAAAAAAGCAGGGAAGGGCAGTGCGCCTCCTGTGCTTTGAAAAAAAACTGCGCCAGGGCAAACTGCTGTTACACGCCGGAAGACGCCGCCACGCATCCGGATCGTACAGCACAGCTTGTAAAAAAAGAAAAAATTTCTTAAAAACAATAGAAAAAGCTTATTCCGTTCCGAATAGGCTTTTTTGAATTTTTACAGGCTTTGCTAAAGCCCGGAAGGCCGTTATTTTTTATGCAAATATTTCGTATTGCGAATGACTATCATGTAAAATAAAAAAGTAATTTCTTTTTCTCAAATAAAAAATCACCCTGGGGGGAATATGATGAAAGAAACGGGGGCTTTTGGCCAAGCAAATCGGCATGCGGGCGGCAAAGAAAAAATTTGGACCCGCGATTTTGTTTTAATCTGCTTGGCAAATTTTTTTGTTTTTCTCGGCTTTCAAATGACATTGCCAACCATTCCGCTTTTCGTCGAACATCTTGGCGGCAGTGACCAGCTGATCGGTTTTGTTGTCGGAATCTTTACATTTTCAGCTTTGCTGTTGAGGCCGTTTGCCGGTCACAGCCTGGAGACAAAGGGAAGAAAGTTTGTTTATCTTTTTGGGCTGGCCATTTTTGTCCTTTCCATAGGCTCGTACGCGTTCGCGACCGGAATTCTGTTTCTGTTTTTGATGCGCATCGTTCAAGGCATCGGATGGGGCTATTCCACAACAGCATCCGGTACCATTGCGACAGACTTCATACCGCAGCACAGAAGAGGGGAAGGAATGGGCTATTTTGGCTTATCCGGCAACCTTGCATTGGCGTTCGGGCCGTCTCTGGGGCTTTCTCTTTCCAGCCTTCTTCCGTTCAGGGAGCTGTTTTTGATCTGTTCCGCACTCGGGCTGGCTGCATTTGTACTGGCCCAAAAAATCCGCTATCAAAAAGTGGAGACAGCGCCAGAAGCAAATGAAACGGCGAAAATGGATTTTTATGAAAAAACGGCGCTTCAACCGGCGCTGCTGTTATTTTTTATCTCCGTCACATTCGGCGGCATTGCAACATTTTTGCCGTTATATACTGCCCAGAAACATATCGCCGGAATACAGTGGTACTTTTTCATTTATGCGCTTGCTCTCATGCTGACAAGGACTTTTGCCGGCAGGCTGTATGACAAATACGGGCATCAGGCTGTTTTTATTCCCGCCGCTGTTTTCATTATAGCGGCCATGCTGCTATTATCATGGCTGCCCAATACAATGGCCTTGTTTGCCGCAGCTTTTTTATACGGCTTTGGATTCGGATCTGTACAGCCCGCATTGCAGGCATGGGCGATTGATAAAGCGCCGCGGAACCGTAAAGGGATGGCCAATGCCACTTTCTTCTCATTTTTTGATTTGGGCATTGGGCTGGGTGCAATGGTTTTTGGCCAGATTGGGCATCTGTTTGGCTATTCCGCGATTTATACGACTGCTGCCGGTTCGGTTGCCATTTCCGTTCTTTTGTACCTGGTCATCCTGTCAAAGGATAAAGCCGGGAATACCGCGTAAATCCGCATCTGAACCTGGCATTCCGTTTGTAAACATGAAAGCAGCCTGTCAGGAAAACAGACGTCTCTTTAGATTTATTTGCGGCATTATGATAAGATAAAAAATGAAGCCAAATTTCCCGTTATTGTGTTTGAATACGGGAGAAACAGCATTCATTCTGTTTGCCGGTTCCGGCTTTAAACCGGCAGGACAGCTTGACGGCTGGAATATGAAAAGGAATGAAATATAGAATAGAAGGAAAGTTGAGTGTCTTTCTTATGAGCAAATTTAATGAAAATTATATGATTACGATGGATGATATTGTGCGTGAAGGGAATCCAATTCTCAGAAGGGCTGTTGATGACGTGCCTATGCCGCCGCAGGAAGAGGATAAGGCGGAGCTGCGCTGCATGCTGCAATTTTTAAAAAACAGCCAGAATCCGGAAACCGCAAATCAGTTTCATTTGCGTGCGGGTGTTGGTTTATCAGCCAACCAAATCGGCTTGAATAAGCGCATGTTTGCGGTCTACATAGCCGATGAGAATGGGGAATTGGAATACGCATTGTTTAACCCGAAAATCATCAGCCATTCAGTTTCCATGATTTATCTTCCTCAGGGGGAAGGCTGCCTTTCCGTGGATCGCAAAGTTGAAGGTTTTGTCCCCCGCCAGGAAAGGATCAAGGTTAGAGCATATGACATGGATGGAAATGAAGTCCTGCTTAAATTGAAAGGATTTCCGGCAATCGTATTCCAACATGAGATCGATCATTTGAACGGCATTATGTTCTATGACCATATAAATAAAGAGAATCCGTTTAAACTGCCCGCAAATGCAGATATCAAAAGTTTATATGAGTAATGGAATCATACAAAGTGATCATCATCCGAGTATCACTTTGTATGAATTTTTTTGGCATAAACATGATTTTTTCCAGCTTATGCTAATCTCTCTGGTGGAAATAGGCGTTTAACTGGCCGCGAATGACTTTCTCGCGCATAGACTTCTCATTGTATCTCTTTTCTTTATTGTATTCTTTGCGGATTTCAGACGTTTGGATGCCTTCTTCACGCTTATTGGCAATATCCATCAGGCGTTCGACATCGGAAAAAGAATATTTTCGGATTCCTCTGTTCGACCGTTCCGGAAAAATCAATTTCCTTTCTTCGTAATAGCGGATCCTTCTTTCACTTAATCCTGTCAATTCGCAAACTGTTCCGATTGATATCACTTTTTTCTCCAGATAGGATTCATTTGATGCCACCGTGTACCCTCCCTTTGTAAGGTGTTTTTATTAATATACAACAAAATCTTAAATAGGTACATAATTATGTAAGGTTTTCTTACAATGAAATCGGATACTTACTTTTCCAGGGAAGATTTTCTCACGCGTTTCGATCGAAAAAAATTCCTTTGCCGGATACTTGCATGCAGAACGAATATTTCCTGACGCCAGGTTTAAAATAATAGGGAAAGGGTAAATGCGTAAAGAGTTTTTGGAAAGGGCTTACAGGAGGTTGTTATACATGGAATCTTATTTATATACAGCAAAAGAAGAAAGAAAAAATTATTATATTGAAAAACTTTTAGAGGAAGGGATCTACAAAATTGCCGAGCGCCAGTTATATGAATTGCCGCTTGGTGATTTAAAAAGGATTTACCACCGCTCCATCTCAGAAAAAATGGGTTTCCGCTAAAATAGAAATTCCGTTTTTACTCTGAAGGTTATCTATTTCAGTCTTTTTTCCCCAACCAACTAATCTTCCTGCTTATTAAGGGTTTAAACCTTTTTTAAAATTTATTCTCGTGTAGAAGTTGAGTTATGAATCATTTATTAATATAATGATTGAAGAGAACATCTATATTTTTGGAGATGCAGGAACTTATTCCCATTGGTACCGGGTTCAATATTCCGTATGGCTGCAGATTTAAGATGCAGCCTAAAAACCCGCCTGTGACAAGGTATCCTGTATATATTGGGCGGTGCAGGGCTCTTCACTGTTCTTCTGGCCGTTCTACAGAAAAAAGCCGGAAATGGGGTGACAGGCGGTTGAAACAACTTTCACGCCTAATCGCGGCGGCATTGATTTTAATCATTTTATTGTTGGCTATAAATTTTTATGAGGTGCACTCAGATCTTCCGGAGAAAAAACTGCTGGATGTTCCACTCGTTAATCAAATGGACGAACCACGGCTTTATAATGGCTGTGAAATCACAAGTCTCGCGATGTTGCTGCAGGATAATGGCTATCGGGTGACAAAAAATGAGCTGGCTGGTCAAGTGAAAAGAGTTCCGCTGCTCTATGAAAACGGCCAGCATGGAAATCCGAATGAAGGGTTTGTCGGGGATATGGAGAACGGTCCGGGATTAGGCGTGTACCACAAGCCGGTATATCAGCTGGCCAAAAAGTATGCAGGCAGTAAAGTAAAGGATTTAACAAACCAATCGTTTTCGGAAGTCATTCGAAATATTGCAGAGGGCCATCCTGTCTGGGTGATCGTCAATACCCGCTTCCGGCCAATTTCCAACTTTCAAAAATGGGACACGCCTCAGGGAGAAATCAAAATTACATACAGCGAACATAGCGTTGTTGTAACCGGATATGATACAAACCATATTTTTGTGAACGATCCATATGGTACAAAGAATAAGCAGCTTGACCGCGAGAAATTTATAAAGGCCTGGGAACAAATGGGCAGTCAGGCGATTGTAATCCAGTGACGATTTGAAATATGAAAAAAATGGTCTGTAACACGGCCATGGCAGGCAGGTGGAAAAAATGAACGGGAAAAAACTGGCTGGTGAAAAAGCAGCGGACTTTGTCGAGGATGGAATGACAGTCGGCCTTGGCACCGGTTCAACCGTTTATTTCACAATTAAGAAAATCGGCGAACGTATTCAAAACGGTCTGTGCATTACAGGGATTCCGACTTCTGAAGCTACAAAAGAGCTGGCAGCGGCATGCCATATCCCGATGGTTGCGTTGAATGATGCAGACCATATTGATTTGACGATTGACGGCGCGGATGAAATTGATCCGGGTTTAAACGGAATAAAAGGCGGCGGGGGTGCGCTGCTGTTTGAAAAACTGGTGGCAAAAGCATCGGGGCGAAATATCTGGGTTGCTGATGAAAGCAAACTGGTGAAAAAACTCGGGGCTTTTCCGCTGCCGGTGGAAGTGATTCCTTTTGGGTATAAGATGGTTATGAAAGAACTGGAAAGAAAAGGCCTTCAATCAACTCTGCGCTTGAAAGACGGGCGGCCATATGAAACAGACAGCAAGCATTATATTCTCGATATCAAAGCAGGAAATGCCGGCGACATTCAGGCACTCGGCGCTTGGCTGGACAGCATCAGCGGAATTGTCGAGCACGGGCTGTTCCTTGGAATTGCCGACATGGCTGTAATCGGGCATGAACAACATGTCAGCATCTTAAAAAAAGAGCCGCTGTGTTAAGCCAAAAAAGGAGATGGAGTACCCATCTCCTTTTAGCTAACTTTGCACAGATGCTGTACTTCCGGATTGGGAAGACTGCGGCACTTGCATTCCTGTACCCTTCAGCACCGGTTTCATCATTCCTTGAATCGGCTTTACCGCCATTTGCTTGACTGCCTGGCCCGTTATCGCGCTTCCCATTGATTGCATCATTTGTTTTATCCGCCTGTTTCTTACTGCGCGGGAAATTCCATAGATGGCCATCCCGGTTGCGCCAACGGCAACCAGTGAAGAAATCATTCCATTTTTTTGACGGTTCATGCGTCTGCCCCCTCAATTGAAATGAATTGCAGAATGTGAAACAATATTATTATGAATCATTCCGCCGCAGGTCATGCTGGAAGTTTATCCTTCAGGCGGGAAAACAAGCTATATTGAATAAAATGCAGGCAGAATGGTTAATCCTATGTTCGGAGGAAAAATACATGTATCGATTGTTAACGCATAATGATTTAGACGGATTGGGCTGCGGCATCTTAGCGCGGCTGGCTTTTGGCAGGGACATTGAAATCCAGTACAATTCTGTTGGAGGTTTTAATCCGCAGGTGGAACACTTTTTAAAAAAAGAAGATAAAGAAGAGGTATTATGGATGACAGACCTGTCTGTCAATGTACAAAATGAAAAAAAGATTGAAGAATATGTAAAAAAAGGCGGCAAGGTGAAACTGTTTGACCATCATAAAAGCGCATTGCATTTAAACCAATATTCCTGGGCTTCTGTTCAAGTGGAAGAAGATGGCGGTCACCTGGCATGCGCTACCTCGTTATTTTATCAATACCTCACTGAAACAGGCCGGATAAAACCGAACCGCGCGCTGGACCAATTTGTGGAACTGGTCAGACAGATGGATACATGGGAATGGGAAAAGAACCAAAATCTGGCGGCAAAAAAATTGAACGATCTTTTTTATCTGTATCCAATCGATGAATTTGAGGAGATCCTCTTACATAAACTGAGTGGCAGCGACGAATTCCAATTTGATGAATTGGAAGAAAAGATCTTAAATATTGAAGGAAAAAAGGTATCGAGATATATTAACGGAAAAAAACGGGAAGTTTATCAGGCTGTTATTGACGGGTATTATGCCGGTGTTGTGCATGCCGAATCAAACCATTCTGAACTGGGGAATGAGCTGGCGAAAGAATATCCCCATTTGGATTATATCGCCATTCTGATGGTAGGGAAAAAACGGATCAGTTTCAGAACGATTCATGATCATATCGATGTATCTGAAATTGCCGGAAAATACGATGGCGGCGGCCATCAAAAAGCATCAGGCTGTATAATGACAGCCGATGCGTTTAAACACTATGTAGAAGAAACCTTCAAGTCCGAACCGTTAAGACGCGATTTTGCCCACAACCGTGCCAATTTGAAAGGACAGGCATCAGGCTGCTTATACCAAAACCGCAGCGGCGATACGATTTTTATCCATAAGGGCGATCCGAAAGGCTGGATAATCGAATCAACAGGCTTAAAACAATCCCCTGTCTTCTCCACCTTTGAAGAAGCAGAAAGTTTCGTAAAGCGCCAGTTTCAAGCCTGGCTTGTCCAAGATGAACTGTACCTTAACTATTTAGAGAAGACCAATCGGCAAAATAAACAGTCCTGATGTGAATCGCGATATCCAACCGGCAGTCCGGAAATGCTCATCCATGATGGGCATTTTTTTGGTGCGCCGCGCATGACGATTCGCTAGGCGGCGAAAGTCCGCTATGGGGGTAGATAGCGACCAACCATTAGCCAAGAGCAAGGGTGTCCATTGTGAAGTGGAATCTGAAGGAAGCTGGAGGCAAAATTCTGACCCGAGGAACACGAATACCATCAGGCGTACTCTTACAGGGTAAGACTGCCAAACAAGTCAAAGCCCAAAAGCTATCCGGATGTGGAGGCGTAAATGGTACGGGTGCATGGAATGAAAGGGAATCGTCTTACC
>NZ_KB894009.1 GCF_000374345.1 Heyndrickxia acidiproducens DSM 23148 | reverse complement strand
TGGAAGCTAAAAATAAGTTCAACCAACAAATGGCTTCCAGTTTTCGGACGCCTCTACTATGCCTTTTTCTAATCAGGCATGAACCAGTACCAATACATTGCCGTAAAACTTGCAAAAAAATGGAAGTGGCAAGTTTATTTGTTGTGCCTGGAAAATCACCTGAACAGCTTTTTCAAAGATTGAAAACAAGAAAACTACTGTTTAACAAATAATCAGTCACTTACCGGAAGGCTGCACAATGAAATCTACCTATTAATGCCGCAAATTAGGTTTTTGTCACGGATTCAGGAATTATAGAAGCTTTAGGTCAAACATTGGCAGAAAGCTTTCTGCTTACAGATGAAAAAATTCAGGACTTTTTGGATTGCTTTATCAACAAATTGCCGAGCTTTTTACAAAAGCCACTACTAAAATCGGAAGCAGCATGATAATAAAAGCATGGCGATTCCTTTTGTATCAAGGGATTATGCTCATTATTCAAGTCCGAAACTTGAGATTATAACATGTTGAATCAAACGTTTTCGTAATAAATGGATGACAAGAATCCTGAAAATTAACCCGCATCCCTTTCCACGGTAAAACCATTACAGACCGAAACGGAAAAAGCGGTTTTCTGTAATAGAAAACCGCTTTTCACTCTTCCGGTTCATCTTCAAAAAATCCTTCGTCGCCTTCTTCCTCCCAGGCATCCTCTTCCATGTCATCATCCCAGACTTCCTCATCATATCTCAATTTCAGCAGGTTGAAAAAACGTTGAAACAATGGTGGCTGCCTCCTCTTTCGGTTTTCACCTTTTTCTATATTTATTTTTGTCATAAGGGGCAGGCATTATACACGGGCGGTTTGCTGCCGGTAAGATCTGCATAAATTGCCGGGGCTGGGAGATAATAAAAACAGTACAGGTTAAAAGGAGCAAAAAAGAATGGAAACATGGTTTTATCATCATGTCGTGAACACGCTGTATTTTGTACTGTTTATGTTTTTCGTGCCCGTCGGGATTACCGCGCTGCTTTGCTACCCGGAGATCAAGAATTATTTCCAAACCAGAAAACAGCAGCAATCCTGAAACCCGGTCCGGGAGCTGATTTCAATCAAGAAAGGAGAAAAAATGAAACGCGAAGATGAGCAAGTATCCGCAGGGTTAAATGAATTGTTTGAAATCATCAATGCAAAAGGGGACACCGGAGAACTGAAAAGTATCATCCAAAATTACCAATCAGATTCTCCCCAGGATAAAGACGGAAAAAAAGAAACAAAAGGCTAAACATCATTCATTCACAAAAAAACGACATTTCTCATCAAAAACTCATTTTCTTTTCATGTTTTTTTAGGATTGTTTCTTTAATATAAGAACCGTAGCTTGAAACAAGTTACAAAACCCTATACCAACTAGACAACCCCCCTTTTTATTGTCTAGCAATCCCCCCCTATAAAAACCGGTTTATTCCGGTTTTTATTTTTTTGCGTGTTTGAAATACATAATGAAGCGGGGGAAATTGGGCGGCCGTTAAATTCCCGGGCCACCTTTTAATTACGATCCATTTTTCTGCCATATTTTTCTGCCATATATTGTAAGAAAATGAATTACTCTGTATCCTGTACCAGCACATAACGGTCTGCAACTGTCTTGCGGGAGACCATATTTCCTGTTCCGAGAAAAACACTTTCGTCCTGGATCGCTACCACCATGGCTGTTGTATCATGCTTTTTTTCTTTATAAATCTGCCCGACTTTTATATCCATTTATATGACCCCCTTCACTGTTATTTTTTCGTTCGGTTTTTTTGCTGATCTTCGATGATTTTGTTTCTTTCGCCGCCGTCGGAAAGTTCTTCGATACTGAATTCTATTTCATCGCTTTGTGCTGTCAGCAAGTCGGCCGCATTTTGTTGATTGTTCGGCGCTGCCTGTTCGTTCCATTTCATCTGTAACGTCCTCCTTCAATAAAGTGCAATTATCTCTCGAATCCTTTCTGTTTCGGGTGAACATCCTTTTTTTGCATCTATATTTTGCCGCGATTTTTTCAAAACATGCAAAAAGCAAAATGGAAGATTCCTTTGGGCGCCAGCTTTGTTTATTCTCCCTGCATACGGGTAAACTATTTCCAAACAAAAAAGGGGCAGCGGAATATGGAACATTCAGCAAATGAACGGATTAAACTCCACGGTTTTAATAACCTGACTAAGTCATTAAGTTTTAATATGTATGACATTTGCTATACGGAAACAAAAAAAGAACGGGAAGCTTACATAGAATACATTGATGAACAGTATAATGCGGAACGGCTCACCGATATTTTGAACAATGTTTCCAATTTGATCGGCGCGCATGTCCTCAACATTGCCAAACAGGATTATGTTCCCCAAGGGGCAAGCGTTACCCTGCTGATTTCGGAAGGCCCGGTTGTTGAAGTCCCGGAAGCACAGCTCGACGAATCGCCGGGGCCGCTGCCGGAATCGGTCGTCATGCAGCTGGATAAAAGCCATATTACAGTCCATACCTACCCGGAATATCATCCGAACGAAGGAATCAGCACATTCCGGGCCGACATTGATGTGTCCACTTGCGGAGAAATTTCGCCGCTGAAAGCTTTGCATTACCTGATCCATTCATTTGATACCGATATTATGACAATTGATTACCGGGTCCGCGGCTTTACACGCGATATCCACGGGAAAAAGCTGTTTATCGACCACGATATCAATTCGATTCAAAATTATATTCCGGATAACATGAAAGAGCTGTACGATATGATAGACGTAAATGTTTACCAGGAGCATATTTTCCATACAAAATGTAAATTAAAGAAATTTGACCTCAACAATTATTTATTTGGCCATACAAAAGAAGAACTCTCGCCGGAACAAACCAGGCAGATCACCGCCCGTCTGAAAACAGAAATGGATGAAATCTTTTACGGGAAAAATATTACCGTTGATGAATAGCACACTCAATGCGGTCCGCTTATGAAAGCAGGGCCGCATTTTTTTGAGAAACAGCATTGTAGTAGATGTTTTTTTCAAGAATTGCTAAACTGTTTTTACAAGCGATTGGGGGTTAGGAAATGGAAGTTGAAAGAAGCACCATCAAAGATCTTGCATTTGAAAGCCATGAACTCGGGGAAACGCTGAATATGTGGGTTTACCTGCCGCCCCATTATTCCGAGCTTTACAAATATTCATTGTGTATTACCCAGGACGGCAAGGACTATTTCCAATTAGGCCGGGTTGCCCGGTTCGCCGATGAGCTGCTGCACGATCAAAAAATTGAAAACCTGATCATCGTCGGCATTCCATATGCCAATATCAAGGACAGGCGCAGAAAATACCATCCGGACGGCGAACAGAACGCAGCCTATATCCGGTTTTTGGCCCATGAACTTGTGCCTTTTTTGGACCAAACATTCCCAACTTATCAAGTGGGGGCAGGGCGTACGTTAATGGGAGATTCTTTGGCAGCAACTGTTTCATTGATGGCCGCGGTGCAGTATCCGCATACATTTGGCAAGGTGATTCTGCAGTCCCCGCTAGTTAATGGCAAAGTCCTGGAAGCGGTCAGGCGGCATCCGGATCCGCAGCTTTTGCAAGTTTACCATATTGTCGGCAGCAAAGAAACGGAAGTCAAAACAACCGATGGCCGGGTCCAGGACTTTATTACACCGAACCGGATGCTGCATGAAATTTTTCTTGAAAAAGGGTTCCCTGTACATTATGAGGAATTTGACGGCGGCCATTCGTGGAAATACTGGCAGAAGGAATTAAAAAAGGCACTTCTGTATCATTTTAAAAATAATTAATTTTTTATGAATTTTTATGATAAAATTGGATATTGACAGGATAAAATCGTAAGGGAGGTTGCTTTAATGAAATATGCTTTGGTTATTTTCCCATCCAAAAAGCTTCAGGACATTGTCAATTCCTACCGCAAGCGCTATGATCCGCTTTATGCGCTGATCCCTCCGCATATCACACTCAAATCGGCTTTTGAAGCATCGGAACAGCAGGCAGAAGAACTGACAGTACAGTTGAAAAAGATTGCAGAAAGATACGAGCCTTTTTTGCTGGAAGTGACGAAAGTAAAATCTTTTGAACCCGTCAGCAACACGATCTATTTTAAAGTGGAACCGGTTCCTGAACTGGAAGGGCTGTTTGTTGACTTTAAAAATGAACTGCCGGGGGACCCCCCGGAATATCCTTTTGTGCCGCATATTACAATTGGGCAGAAATTATCAAAAGAAGAACATGCCGATATATACCGGCAGCTTGAAATGGTCGGGATTGAACATGAAGAAGTAATCAATCGTTTTCACCTGATTTATGAACTGGATAACGGCATTTGGACCGTTTATGAAACATTTCATCTCGGAAAGGACTAAGACTACATGTACGTAAAGATCGCAGGGAATGAAAAAGAAATGGAAGATGCCTACAATATCCGGAAAACTGTGTTTGTAAAGGAGCAACGGGTGCCGCTAGAAGAAGAAATTGACGAATTTGAAAACGACTGTACCCATTTCGTATTGTATGACGGCGAGGATCCTGCCGGCGCCGGAAGATTCCGTATTGCCGGCGGGGCAGGAAAAGTGGAGCGGATCTGCATCCTCTCCCGTTACCGCGGCAAGGGAGCGGGAAGAATCCTGATGCTTGCGATTGAAGATTTTGCGCAAAAACAAGGCGTTTCCCATTTAAAATTAAATGCACAGGTCCACGCCATCCCTTTTTATGAAAAACTCGGATACACGATCACATCCGGAGAATTTCTCGACGCCGGCATCCCGCACAAAGCAATGGAAAAATCAATATAACAGCAGCTTGCTCATTCAGTTCAAACACATGAAAGTCATATTAGAATGTCTTTTTATTTGTAATGGCGTTCATCACGGGCATGAACTTCACCTTGATTGTGTTTTTACTTGCGATAGCGTTCATCGCGGGCATGAACGTCACTTTGGCACAATTTTCTTGCCGAGATAGCGTTCATACGAGGGATGAACGCTATTTTGAATGTCTTTCTTACTTGAGATGGCGTTCATCGGGCTTATGAACGATACTTTGACCCGATTTTCTTGCCATGATGTCGTTCATCGGGCTTATGAACGACACTTTGGCCTAGTTTTCTTACCGAGATGGCGTTCATCGGGCTTATGAAAGCCATTTGGGTCTGATTTTCTTACCGAAATGGCGTTCATCGGGCCTATGAACGACACTTGGGTCTGATTTTCTTGCCGAGATGGCGTTCATCAGGCTTATGAAAGCCATTTGGGTCTGATTTTCTTGCCGGGATAGCGTTCATCGGGCCTATGAACGACACTTGGGTCTGATTTTCTTGCCGAGATAGCGTTCATTTAGGGCATGAACAACATCTTGATTGTGTTTTTTTCTTGCGATAGTGTTCATCGAGGGCATGAACACCACTTTGGCCTCATTTTTTTATTGAAATGGCGTTCATCAGGCTTATGAAAGCCATTTGGGTCTGATTTTCTTGCCGAGATAGCGTTCATTTAGGGCATGAACAACATCTTGATTGTGTTTTTTACTTGCGATAGTGTTCATCAGGCCTATGAAAGCCATTTGGGTCTGGTTTTCTTGCCGAGATGGTCTTCATCGGCCCCGTTTGGTGAAATAGCGTTAAGACACAATTCTTCTTTTCAAGACAAATTTTTCAATGATATGTCCGGTAATGCCTCCCAACGCTCCTAAAACCAGTCCATTTATAACTAGACTACGTAAAAAAGATAAAAATAGAACACCATCTAAAAAGTGATGATGCCAATAGACCCCAAAATTCATCCCGACTACCGATCCGATACAGAATCCTGTCAAATACGTTTCTTTCGGTACTCTTTTTCCTTTCTGCCAGCAATTTATGATAATGGCTTTATTATAGGCTTGCCAAATCGAAAAAAATAAACAGACGGGTAAAACAATCCCCAGTCATAAGCAATAACATCATGTGATTTTTTGATGTCTCCATGAAAAGTATGCAAAATAGCTAAATTTAAGTGGGATAATATATTAGAAATTATTTCAAGTAATAAAAGTGTCACACCAAAAATATATTGACCGTTATAAAATTGACCGAAACCACACATTGTAACAGACCATAATAAAGCTGCAACAGGTGATTTATATTCTTCGTTTTTTTAATTCTCAAACTGAACTATTCCTTTTAACGTGTTTAAGTTTATTATAATTATTCCCACAAGATATTTAATAATACGTAAACTTCCCTTAATGGCTTCATTGCCGCAATAAAATCAATGTAGGCAGGCATTCGCCCGGCAGTTTAAATCAAGGCATTTTCATTACCACTGTTTCGAAATTTAACCTCAATAGGCCTCGGGTATGAGAGGCATTTTATATAAAATGAACTTAAGTTATTACATCAAGACCTAGCGTCAATTTGCATAATTACTACTTTTTACAGCAGGCAACAGAGTAGCAATGTTTCGTTCATTTTATATAGAACCTTTTTTTACATGAAATGGCTTTTACCGGACTTATAGACACTTGCATTAAATAAAAAAAGGCCAAAAAACCTGCCGGGAGCATTTGTTTTCATCATCTCTGGCAGGCTTTCTTGTTTAAATGCGGATATCAACTTTTTGGCCAAGTCCGGTGAAGCGGGCCATGGCTTTGATCCGGTCCGGTTTCATGAACGGCGGCGAAAGTGCCGGCGTCTTTGCTGAATGATATACGGTTTCGACAGTCTTCTGGAAATTTTTGTGGTTGACCGGCGCGGTTTTTGAAACCCGTCCGGCTGCTTTTACTTGTGCACGGCGGATTGCCAGTTCATCGTAGATTTGGTATTGTTTAGATTGAACATTTGATATTGGAGCGATATATCCCATTACGACCACTCCTTCAGATGAAAAAGTCTTATCGTAATCTTTATACCATTCTGCCTATATTTTAAACCATATATGCCGGTCATGCACCTTTTACGGCCCCTCCGCTTTTCTTGTCCGGCTGCGGCTCCTATCGGCTAGCGGATTTCCAGGCCCCCTCCCTCCGATAAGTCAACATCGGTTCGTCCCTCACCGTGTTTCCTATATCTCAGTCGCAGTCCTTGAAATCCGTACGCCGATGGACAGTGACCTCCGCTTTTCATCTGTCCAGCTGCGGGCGTTATCGGCTCAGGGTCAACTGTTCTGGTCTCATTGAAGTCAAAGGGCGGACTTCACTGAGGCCGGCTCAGTTGCCTGTCGCCGATGGGCAAGCGCCCTCCGCCTTTCTTCTTATTTCCCGTTGTTCATCATTTTTGAGATGGTGTTGAAGTCGAGTTTTTTGCCGTCCTGGACAATGGATTGGACGATTTTGTTTTCCAAGTCTTTTGGTACTTTTTTATTGGCAATTTGCGAGACGCGCTGGATAATGCCGCGCACCGTTTTTTCATCCTTAAAATTGGCATTTTGCAGGGAGTTTGCCAATGAAAATACGTCATTCATGTTTACGCCGGTCTTTTTTTCGACATTTTTAAAGAATTGATTATCCATCCTTCTTTCGCTCCTCTCATTAAGCTGTTCTATCATATGAAAAGCGCACTCAGATGGTGAAGGATTCAGTCTTGGGGAAAAAGGGGATTTTTTTACCGGAAATCGTGCTCCGCCCGAATAGCTGGATTCACACGGCCGGACAACTAAAAAAGATGGGAAACAAATTCCCATCTTGTATAGCTTAGCAAAAACTTGCACCGACAATAATGAGCAGGATGAATAAAACGACAATTAATACAAATGTGCTGCCGCCGTATCCGCCGCCATATCCGCCGCCATATCCGCAGCCGCCGCCGTAACCATATCCAAACATGTTCTTCACCTCACTTCATGTATTACACTATACATTATGTAAGGGCCGGACATTTTGTATAGGCAGATGCGGATTGGCACAATTATCCTTTTGGTTTAAAAACAAGGGCGCCGATAAAGCCAAAAATAATGGCTGCCGAGATTCCGGAAGAGGTTACTTCAAACATCCCGGTCAAGACACCGACAAGGCCATGCCTTTGCACTTCCTGCATGGCGCCCGTTGCCAGCGAGTTGCCGAAGCTTGTGATAGGAATTGTAGCACCGGCGCCTGCAAAATTAATCAGCGGTTCATAGAGGCCGAAACCGGAAAGAATGGCACCGGAAGTGACCAGAACGCTCATCGTATGCCCGGGCGATAACTTAGCGACATCAAAGAGCAGCTGCCCGATCACACAAATACAGCCGCCGATGACAAAAGCCCAAAAAAACATAGCTAACATGTGAGATCAATCCTTTCTCAAATATATTCAATCGAGCAGGCATGCGCGATACACGGAATCGTTTCCCGCTGCTGGAAAGAAAGCGGCGAAAGCAGTGCGCCGGTTGCAACAAGCAGGATCCTTTTATAACGCCCTTTTTTCATTTCATTTAACAAATGCCCGTACAACACCACCGCTGAACAGCCCGGACCGCTTGCCCCGGCCTGGACGGGCTGGCTTTCATGATAAATCAGCAGGCCGCAATCCTGAAATTGTTCTGCGCGAATATCAAGCTGTCTTTGTTTAAACATATCAAGTGCGATTGAGCGCCCGATCCTTGCCAGGTCGCCGGTGATGATTAAGTCGTAATGTGAGGGATCAAGCTTGAGATCCTGCAGATGCCTTTCGATCGTATCAACGGCGGCCGGTGCCATCGCCCCGCCCATATTAAACGGATCTGAAATCCCAAGGTCCATGACTTTTCCGATTGTTGCCGATGTGATGCGCGGCTGCGGTGCAGCATCTTCTGCAGCGCCAATAACTGCAAATCCCGCTCCGGTTACGGTCCACTGGGCTGTCGGGGGCTTTTGGCCGCCATATTCCGTCGGGTAGCGGAATTGCTTCTCGGCAGTTGCGTTATGGCTGGAAGCGCCGGCAAGCACTTTTTCAGCGCCATGGTGGTTCACAATATATGCCGCAAGCGCCAGGCTTTCCGTTGAGGTTGCACAGGCACTGAACATCCCTAAGTAAGGAATTCCACTGGTTCTGGCAGCAAAACTTGTCGGTGTAATTTGATTGATTAAATCGCCGGCAAGAAAAAATTGAATATCTGATTCCTGCAGGTTTTTCTTATTCAAAGCGATTTGCACGGCTTCTTCGATTAATTTCTGCTGGGCTTTCTCATAAGTAGACTGGCCGAGCCACAAGTCTTCGAAAAAATGGTCAAAATCGTCCGCAAGCCTGCCCTTTTTCTCGAACGGGCCCCCGACCACTCCTGTTGATAAGATCGCAGGCTGATTGGAAAAAACCCAGGTTTGTGATTTTCCAGGCATTATTTTCCCCCCCACATCAACAAAATCGTACGGATTAACACGACAACAAAAGCGGAAAATACCCCAAACAGAATCACCGTGCCGGCAAGCTTAAACATATTTCCGCCGACACCCAGTACATAGCCTTCTGTGCGGTGCTCAATCGCTGCCGATACAACGGAATTTCCGAATCCTGTGACCGGAACCGCGCTTCCGGCACCGCCATACTGGCCGATCCGGTCATAGATCCCGAAGCCGGTGAACAGCATCGACAAAAATACCATCGTTGCCGTAGTCGGGTTGCCTGCCGTTTTTTCCGTAAAGTTAAACATGTAGATATAAAAGTAAGTCAGGGCTTGTCCGACTAAACAGATGCAGCCGCCCACCCAAAAAGCGCGGATACAGTTTTTGAAAACCGGTCTTTTCAGTTCATGCTTTTTTTCCAGTTTATCGTATTTGATTTGTTCCGGTGTTTTATTTTTGCTGGACATGTCCCCACCCTTTTCTTATGTTAATTCCTTTTTAAGCTGGATAATTTTCTTGAAACGCTTGATTGCCTGTTTTTTGGAAACTTTATGTTTTTCCATGTCTTCCTGCAGGCGAACCGTTTCCAGAAAAATTTTATAATCGCTGGATACAATAAATTTTTGGCGCGGATAGCGTTTTTCCAGGGAAGCGGTTAAATCCTTCTCAATTTTTCCCATTCTGAAACGGTGAAGATGTCTGACCTTGTAAGCGATCAGTGTTTGCTGCGGGCCTTCAATGATGGCAACATCGTAAATGCTGTCAAAATGGAGGACATCGTTTCGTAATTGCCCAGAAATCCTTTCCCGGGCTGGACGGTTGCTTAATTGGACCGGCGCAGGCCGGGTTTCTTTCATCAGCGCCAACTTACTGTCTTTGTGCTCCGGCCCGTTAAAATTACAGCCGGATACAAAGATGAACTGGATCATCATTCCTAACAAAATAAGTCTAATTCCGTTTTTTTTCATACTCATCCCTCTGCACTCTCATCGTTATCTGTCTTATTTTTCACCGAAAGCGGGGATTTATGAACAGGCCGGATTAGAAAATGTTAACAATTGCTCCCTTTGGCAAATAGATTAAAGCACCAGGGAACATCCTTGGTGCTTTAGAAAGAATCCTATCGTGTCGGTTCTTAACGTGTCTTTTTGCCGCCGCATCCGCATCCGCCTTTTTTGATTTTTTTGCCGTTCTTTTGGTTTGCGGATTGGACGGATTTGGGAAGGACCGGTACTTTCATGTATGGCCTGTTGTTCATCTGACTACCACCCTTTCCTGCAGGATTGCCTGGTCTCTTTCATTTTATGCTGAAAAAAAAGTGTTGTTCACGCTATTTGTCCATAATGCGCGCCAGTATCGTTTCTATAAAGCTTGAAAGCCCGGCGATGGCCAATATGATGATGACAGGGAACCCTGCTTGTGGAAAGTACTGCCATAATATATAAATAACCGCTGCAGACCAAATCCCTGTGCACCAGTAACAGCTTAATAATTCACCGACCCACCTTCTTAAGCCTTTTCCCTTCAAGATGATATATTCCTCTTCCGTACCATCAGGAGAAATTTCCGTCACTTCCTCATGAAAAGGTTTGCGCAAAAATGCCGTGATCTTATCGTAGACAATTAACCGGGTCAGCCTGAAGCTTGCCAGCACTAGCAAAATAAAATCGAGCCACAATGAAACCATCCAATGCCTCCTTATGATCATGATCAAACACGCAAGCATTTCTTTTTCATGGATGACCGGGCAAATGCTGATCGGGTGCCTGCGCGGGTATATACGCAGGTTGTTTGCCTATTTTTGCAAAAACGCGGGGACATTCGTAACAAAATGGGATTGCAGGCAATATTCTATAGTGTAATGAAACCAAAATATAGTGAAGGAGTTGAATAAAGAATGAGCAGTAAATCCTATGATAACCACTCCCACGCTTGCGTTTGCGACGTCGTACACTTTATCAACGATATCCAAGACGCTGCAGTTGAAGACAGCAGCTGTCCGACCAACTGCCTGAATCCTGTGCTGGGAGGGAACAAGGGACATCATTCGCATGTGAATACACGTCCATTCATTCTATATACAAAAGATGGTAAACCTTTTGAACCAGTATACAAAAATGACTACTTTGAAAGTTGTGATGACTTTTGCGAGGAATCCAAATTTTTAAGAGTAGAGAATGTTGATGGATGCTGCGCTGTCGTCCGCGTTTTAAAATGTGCATGTGATGATGATCATGGCGACCACTCAAGAGTACGTTTCGAAGCAACCGATACTTGCATTACCGTTGATTTAACCTTCTTTAGTGCAATCCAATGCCTTGAAGACACTTTTGTCAGCCTATAATTTCAGGGTAAAGTCGATAAGTTGCCGCTTATCGACTTTTTTACCGGCTGGCTGTTAATAAACCAATAATTTTATATCCATTATTTCGTCTACGCCGAGCCAAACCGTTTCCATTGAAGTAAAAGGCATGATGGATAATTGGTCTTGTACAAGCTCAAGTACAATCGCCCGATAGGCTGTACCATTCGTTTGAATCATCACAGGAATTTCCGGAAGAAATCCCGGCTTATGAATTAAAAAACCGATTTTTTCGGGAATGGTCATTTCTTTGAACCGTTTTCTGGCGGCAGGATGTATGATTTCTTCTTCCATTTCGCGGCCAATTTTGCCTGTGCCATCCATTTCTTCCAGCTCTGTTTCTGCCGGTTCCGGTTGAGCGTTCTCTTCTGCCGGTTCTCTTTCTGCCGATTCTATCACCAGGTTCCTCTCCGATTCGGCAGCCTGTTCTTGTCCTGCTTCTTTTGCAGCCGCAATTTTTTCATCCGGCAGCACCATTTCTTCATGGAAGGCTTCATCCTGGGGGATCGGTTTATCCTCTTCAGCAAGTTGAATTTCTGTTGTATCGTCAGTTTCGCCATCAGCTTTTTCATCTCTGCCAATATGCTTTTTTTCATCCAGCACATTTCTGTACATGTTCTGCATATTTACTGCGAGCGGATAATTTTTGGGCTGGATGATATAAAGTAGCGGCTTTTGGCTGCTGTACTGATTTCCCTTCATATTTAAAAGGTCCCTCCTCCTGATTTCTAACTCGCTTTATAACTATGCGCGGAAATGAGAAATGTGCCTATTTTTGGAGGGCTGTAAAAGGGGTACGTGTTTTATGAATATTTTTATTTTATCTTATGTATGGAAAGTACAACCTGTATCCGCAGTTTCAACAGGATGGACTGCACATTTTTCTTTTTTTGCATCTGTCTTGCCGCAACCGTACTGAAAATGTGTTTTTATACTCTATGATTTGCCTATTCCAAAGATAGACCAATTGAGTAGTATATATTACCAAAACGAAAGGAGGCATTTAAATGTCAAAATCTTATTATGACTCATATGAATCAAAAGACAGCTGCCGCCGCAAATCACATAAACATCATCAAAATGACGACGAACAAGGGCTTCTTGCGGAATTTGATGTCGATCAATCGCCATCCGTACCGGTACCGACGACAGGAGTCTTTAACATGGCAAGTGCCATTGCGGAAGTGGATGTAAAAGTCGACGATTATGATGACCGCGTTTCATTACTGGCAACTGTCGAGTGGTCGCCAACAGACCTGCCGCTGGGTGTAACACTTGCAGCATTAATTACGGCCATTACAGGTGCAGCAGCGGGTATCGTCATTCCGTTAACCATCCCGGCAACCTTCAGGATCTGGAGAAGAAGTTCTTCCGGTACGACACTCATCTCTCAGAAAACGGACGAAAGCGGCATTTCCGGGATTGC
Organism: Heyndrickxia acidiproducens DSM 23148; assembly: GCF_000374345.1. Lineage (GTDB taxonomy): Bacteria > Bacillota > Bacilli > Bacillales > Bacillaceae_C > Weizmannia > Weizmannia acidiproducens. The sequence continues at coordinate 24,997 of NZ_KB894009.1, read as the reverse complement.
AATCCTCACTGGAGGACTCGTTACCCTGCTTTTTGAAAACGTGACAACTACAATTCACGCTGTTGATACAGATCCTTCAAAAGGTGAAAATGAATACTTCTTAACCATTGATCTCGGTACTTTTGCTCCGGGTACAACGATTCCGGGAGTTGCACCTACACTGCTTGGAACCATTACACTGACGCCTCAAAATGTGGTCAGCTACACCTTCTCAGCTGCAGAAATTGAAGACAATCAAAACCATAAGAAATATAAAGATGATAAATACTAATCCTTTCCCGGGTTTCTGCATGCAGATAAGGTAAAAGCCAAGATGGTGAACCATCTTGGCTTTTTCTCATTTAAACTGCCTATTACCCCATGACATGATAACCGGCATCGACATGAATGTTTTCGCCGGTAATCGCACGCGATAAATCGCTGAACAAAAACAGCGCGGTATCGCCGACTTCGCGGGTATCAACGCCGCGATGGAGCGGTGCCTTTTCTTCCATGACTTTTAAGATGCCGTTAAAGCCGCTGACGCCTTTTGCCGACAAAGTACGGATCGGTCCCGCTGAGATAGCATTCACACGGATATTTTGCTTGCCGAGATCATATGCCAGGTATTTGACACTTGCCTGCAGGGACGCTTTTGCCACACCCATAATATTGTAATTTTCCATCACGCGTTCGCCGCCAAGATATGTGAGGGTCACGATGCTGCCCCCGTTTGGCATCAGTTCCAGTTCTTTTACGGCCTTTGCAATCGCTGATAAGGAGTAAGCACTGATATTATGGGCAAGCAGAAAACCTTCGCGGGTTACATTGGTGTAATCGCCTTTTAATTCTTCTTTTTTCGCAAATGCAATACAGTGGGCAATCCCGCTGATTGAGCCAACCTCCTGTTTGATGATTTGGAAACAGGACCGGATGTCTTCATCGCTTTCCACATTGCATTGAAGAAACATCGAATCTTTCCCGTTTAAAGTCGCTGCGAGTTCACGGATACTTTTTTCATTCCGTTCCATTGCGTATGTAAAAATGATCCGTGCGCCTGCTGCATCAAGCGATTGGGCAATTCCCCAGGCGATGCTGCGTTTGTTTGCGACCCCCATCACAACATATGTTTTTCCTTCTAAAGACAAATTCATCTCATTAACTCCTTTTTTTAACATTTAATACGTGTTTTTAGTACCTAGTACCAATTTTACATGAAGTTTCCAGTTTTGCAAAGCGCGGATGCTGCCTTTAATACGCTATTTGCTGCCGCAGTTCTTCGACATAGGTTTCAGATCCTGTAACAATTAAACGGTCGTTCACATGAAGTTCGGTATCGCCATGCGGGACAATCGAGTCTTTGCCGCGGAAAATCCGGACAAAAATCACATCTCCGGTAAATGGAAAATGCCTTAAACGTATGCCTTCAAATTTGCGGTTTTGCATCTGGATTTCATGCAGGGAACTATCCTTATCGGTTAAGAACTTCCATAAATTTGGCGACTCAATTAAAGCCCGCAGCAATGCTTTTGTCGATAACAATGTCGAGAAGTCTTCAATATTGGCAGCCTTTATTTCCTCCGCAATTTCCGGGGATTCAATCCGGGCAATCACCCGCTTGGCACCATGCTCTTTTGCCCACCTGGCGAGCGCAGCATTCAACGCTTCGTTTCCTGTCATAAACATGAGAATGTCTGCTTCAAGCACTCCCGCTTTTTCAAGTGTTTCCTTCTCATAGTCTTCCACTTCGTTTATATTGAAAACAGAATCATGATGTTGGTCCTCTTTGTCCAATGTCGTATGGATTAAAACCGGTTCATATTGGGATGGTTCCAGTTCCAGGCTTAACGGCATCGTCCATTGGTTGGCCCCGATAAATACAACCTTCTTCTTCCGTTCCTGGTGCTCATCCTGCGGCAAGAATTTCCGGAACAGAATCGGCGTAATGATACAGGTCAAAACAGCCACCAAAATAAAAGTACCGCTCATTTCCGAACTGATGGCGCCCATCCGCTCAGCAATTTTTGCCGCCGCAATCACAAGCGATAAAGTGGAGGTCAGCAAAAAAGCGGAGGCGAGAACGGTTTTTGTGTCATACCATTTTTTCAGCCACAGCATCGGGATCCATTTTGATACGAAAAAGGCGAGCATAAACAGCGGAATAGCCAAAAGCAGTTTTGGATTGCCGAAAAGTGACCAGATATTTAATTCCACCCCAACCATCACAAAGAAGATTGGAATGAAAAAGCCGTAACCGAATGAGTCCAGTTTTGTGACCATTTCCTGATTCGGCGACAGCAATGAAACAAGCGCCCCTGCCAGAAACGCCCCCAAAATATTTTCGGCGCCGACTGATTCAGATAAAGCAACGAGGATAATAATGAGCGCGAAGATTGCCCGTGTGCCGAGCTGAACCGTGCCTGCGGAAAGTGTTTCATAAAACGGCCGGTTTTTTAAAATCCGGGCAGCGGCGTAAAGCACCATCCCGGCTGCCAGTAAAATCAGCAGCAGCCACATCTTCCCGCCACCCTCGCTTGACATCGAGACAAAGGCTGCAAGTAAAACCATCGTTGCCAAGTCGGCAATCACGGCGATCAGCAAAATGATCTGGCCGATCTCCGACTTCATCAAGCGCGCATCTTTCAAGGTCGGGACAACAACACCAAGGGAAATCGTTGAGATGATTAATGTCATGAGAAAGAGGTTATCAATCAGTCCGCTTCGTACGAAAAGATAGGAAAGCCCGATGGAAAGAATGAAGATGCCTGCAAAAATGGCCAAGGCGGTTTTCAGCCGGTTTGGCACTTTTTTCCCGTTTGGGCGGGTTGTGGCATTTTTTGATGTTGAAAACGCGGTAAAATCAATTTCAAGCCCGCTTAAAAACATTAAGAAGATAAAGCCGAGTGTCGATAATGTATTCAGCCACATATCTTTTTCAATCAGATCGAAGCCGCTTTTTCCGATAATAAGGCCCATCAGAATTTCCCCGACGACAACCGGAATAAAATGAAGTTTTAGACGGTGCAGCAAAACCGGGGTGATAAATGCCGCAACCATTACGATGACAAGTGAAAATAATGAACTTGATTCCAAAAGCAAGTCCCCCTTTTTTTGAAATAATGTACATGATTTTTGGGAAAAAGTAAAATCATACGGGTTTTTTCATATAAAGGTGAGAAAACAATGAAGGAGAAAAAACAATGCAAATTGATATGATTGGCGATATTCACGGCTGTATGGATGAACTAAAAGAACTGACAGAAAAGCTGGGGTATGATTGGGAGAAAGGCATGCCTGTCCACCCGGGAAAGCGGATGCTTGGATTCGTCGGGGATCTGACTGACCGCGGGCCAAAATCCCTGCAAGTGGCCGATACGGTTTGGAGACTTTGGAAAAAAGGACTTGCCACCTATGTACCCGGCAATCACTGCAATAAACTGTACCGTTATTTTTTGGGCAGAAATGTGCAGCAAACGCACGGGCTGGAAACAACAGTAGCCGAACTAAAAGCATGTCCACCAAAAGAGCAGCAGCGGCACCGCCGCCAATTTATCGAGCTTTATGAAAAATCCCCGCTTTATCAGGTGCTGGATAGCGGCAAACTGGTCATTGTCCATGCCGGCATCAAACGCAAAAATATTGGGCGCATGAACAAAGCCATTCAAACTTTTGCCCTCTACGGTGACATTACCGGAGAGAAGAACCCTGACGGAACACCTGTGCGCCGCGACTGGGCAAAGGCAGACATGGGCGATGGCTGGATTGTTTACGGCCACACACCTGTAAAAGAGCCGCGTTTTGCCGGTCATACCGTAAATATTGATACCGGCTGCGTATTTGGCGGCAAACTCACAGCGCTGCGCTATCCTGATATCGAAACCGTATCGGTCCCCTCGTCCATGCCGTTCGTGGAAGAAAAATTCAGGACATTTGATTAAGATTCATGCACGTTCTTGAATTCCCAGAAATGAACGACTTTCCATGCGAAAAATTTGAGACTAATGTCCTTATGGGGTTGATGAACGTCATTTCAGCAAAAATATTCATGCCTAATGACGTTCATCGGGCTTATGAACGTCATTTCAGCAAAAATATTTATACCTAATGTCCTTCATCGGGCTTATGAACATCATTTCAGCAAAAATATTTATACCTAATGTCCTTCATCGGGCTTATGAACGACTTTCCGCCCCAAAAATTCGGCCCTATCGTCCTTCATCTGGTCGATGAACGTCATTTCGACTAAAAATTTCATGCCTAATGTCCTTCATCGGGCTTATGAACGTCATTTCAGCAAAAATATTCATGCCTAATGTCCTTCATCGAGCTTATGAACGTCATTTCGCCCCAAAAATTCGGCCCCATCGTCCTTCATCTGGCCGATGAACGACTTTCCACCAATAAAATTCATGCCTAATGTCCTTCATCATCGTGATGAAGGTTTTCCCTTTGTCACAAAAACGGAACCTCGGAATGAAAATGCATGCCCTGATGCGAAATCGGGTGTTCAAAATGCAGCCCGCTGCAATGCAAAGCTTGCCTTGAATAAAGTTCCGTGCTGCCCCCATACAAATCATCCCCGGCTAGAGGGTGCCCGATATGCGACAAATGGACGCGGATCTGGTGGGTACGCCCGGTATCCAGCCAAAGTTTGACATGGGCAAAGTCCGGGAATTGGCGGATCACCTCATAATGGGTACGGGCAAATTGGCCGTCTGCACGGACTTCCCGCTCAATAATGCTGGTGTCTTTTCGCCCGATTGGCGCTTCAATCACGCCGCTTTTTTCTGCAAAGATGCCTTCTGCAAATGCTTCATATACGCGGTGGATGAGCCGTTTTTGCTGCATCCGGCTGCATAAAAAATGGACATAGCTGTTTTTCGCGACGAGGACAAGCCCTGATGTATTGCGGTCAAGGCGCGTGACAATATGGATCGCGGATTCAGTACCGGACTCCTGATAATAGCCCATGATCGCATTGGCAAGGCTGCCTGACGGGTGTTCCCGCGATGGAATTGTATTCATAAAAGCCGGTTTATTGACAACCATCAAGCTCCCATCCTCATATATGCGTTCAAACGGGATGTGATCCGGCTGCAAAGAAGGGCTTGGGATTTCTTTTGGAAACACAATCTCGACCACATCCCCTGCCTGCAGACGGTAGCGGACATTTTCTTCGCTGCCGTTTACGCGGATGCGGCCGCCGCGGAATTTGATAGCGGCCAGCGCGCGTTTGGAAATTCGCTTTTCTTTTAAAAATGCTTTCAGTTCCCGGCTCGTATCCTGCGTTCCGATCTGCCAGGTTAAAGTAAACTGGGCCATATTTCCACCTAATCCGAATCTGAAATAAAAGAATCATGGACCCTTTTCCAAAACGGAAACGGCCTGAAGCGGGCGAAACGGATTTTTTGTTTCGCCACCCGGTACTGGATTGATTTGACTTCCTTATGAAGAAGGGTTAAATGATCGACCGTGACGAGAAAGTCCTTCTGCCGCACCGGTTTTAAAACGCATGTATGGTGCGCCGGCAAAATCAGCGGAGAACCGATTGTCCGGAATACCCTGTTGTTGATTGAAGCCATTTCCGTCAATTGGATCGACTGCAGCGAGGGATGGACAATTGCTCCTCCCAGTGCCTTATTATATGCCGTACTCCCGGACGGGGTGGCCAGGCAGAGCCCGTCGCCGCGAAAGCGTTCAAAATGTTCGCCGCGGATTTCGACGTCCATCACAAATGTCCCGTCGACACATTTAACGGTTGACTCGTTCAGCGCGAGATATCTTGTTTCAATACCGCCGTGTTCATATGAGATGGTTGCTTCCAGAAGCGGATATTCAACCGTCTGAAACGTTTGATGGGCAATCGCGTCGGCCAATTCTTCAATTTCATCCGGGACCCAGTCAGCATAAAAGCCAAGATGCCCGGTATGGACGCCGACAAATGCAGTCTTATCGAGCCTTGAACTGTAGCGGTGGAATGCATATAAAAGCGTCCCGTCGCCGCCGACTGAGATCACGATATCCGGCTGTTCCTCATTGTACGTTAGCCCGTAGTCCTGCAAATAGGTACGGATTTGGTGCATCCAAATGTTTGATTCCGTATTTCCTTTTGAAGTAACTGCAAATTTCACCTGACTCACCTTCCCCCGATTTGAGTAGAAAACCCAGCCAAAACCAAATAAAGCTCACTGCTTTTTCTGGTCAGCTTTTTCCTTGTTTTTTGTAAAAAATACTTGGGCTTCCTGGATTTCTTCACGGATTTCCGACATTTCCTCATCCAGGCGGAAAGCAGCCTCCGCCGCCCGTTTCAGCCGCAAATTGATTTCTTCCGGGAACTGGCCTTTATACTTATAATTTAAGGAATGCTCAATGGTGGCCCAGAAGTTCATGGCCAAAGTGCGGATCTGAATTTCCGCTAAAATTTTCTTTTCACCGCGGATCGTCTCTACCGGATACTCAATAATGACATGATAAGAACGGTAGCCGCTCGGTTTTTTATTCGTGATATAGTCCTTTTCTTCGATAATCCGGAAATCATTCCGCTTCCGGAGCAGTTCAACCACTGTCTTAATATCATCGACAAACTGGCACATCATTCTGACCCCGGCAATGTCCTGCATTTCCGTTTCCAGGTGATCAAGCGGAATGCCTTTGAGTGCAGCCTTTTCCAATATACTTGCAATCGGCTTCACACGCCCTGTTACAAATTCGATCGGTGTATGGGTATGCTCTTTTTCAAATTGGGCACGCATGCCTTTAAATTTGACTTTTAATTCATCAACGGCCTGTTTATATGGTGTTAGAAACTCTTTCCAGCTTATGATCGCCATCTGTTGTCACCCCTTTGTTCCCCGCTCCATTGTAAAAACAGATGCCACTTTTTCCAGCATATTTTTCCCATAGTTGCTGTTATCCTGCATATTATCAAGCAAATAATCAAGTTCTTCATGAAACTGCAATAGTTCCAATCTTTCTTCTCCGGAAACAGCAAATACCTTTTTTCGTGTCTGGATAGCCGTGTGAATATCTTCCCAGACTGCCACAGGTAAATACAAATATGTATAGTCATCTTCTCCGGATGCTTCGGCCAGGTAAATGAACGCACAGGCATCAGAATCCACAATCATTTGCCCTGCTGCATGTAAGTTGTGCAAAGAAACGGCAGGATCACAGCTGTAAAGTTCAAGCGCTTCTTCCAGCAATTTTGACCGGTCCAGTTCAATTTTCTTTCGCAAATGCCTCTCCCCCTGCTGATTACACTCACTTTTTCCCCGCCGGGCTGCCGCAGCCGCTTAAAGGGAAAAAACTGTATGCTGCTCCATTTTATTTTACCATAATCCGCCCTGGAATAGACACTTTCACCATGTTCTTCCCTTTAGTATAATAAAGGTTGGACGAAGGAGGCCTGAAGAATGAGCAAAGAATTGGAGATTGAATTAAAAAATATGGTCACAAAAGAGCATTTCACCCGGCTGCAGGCAGCATTCGCTATCCGCCCGGAAGATTTCCAGGAACAGGAGAACCTTTATTTCGATACGCCTGATTTTGCATTAAAAGCCCTGCAGTCCGCGCTTCGTATCCGGAAGAAACAAGGCAGCTTCCAATTGACACTCAAAACGCCGGAAACAGAAGGCCTGCTGGAAACAAGCCAGCTGCTGGATGCTGAGGATGTGCAAAACATGGTGGAAAAGCGTGCCTTTCCGGATGGCGAAGTGAAAAAGCGCCTGAACGCAGCAGGCATTTCATGCAGCAGCCTGGCGTACTTTGGCACGCTCACAACGAAACGGGCGGAAATCAGTTACAAGGGCGGTCTGCTCGTTTTTGACCATAATTTTTATTTAAATAAGGAAGATTATGAGATAGAATATGAAGTAAGTTCACTGGAAACCGGCATCCGTATTTTCAAAGCGTTATTGAAGCAATATGGGATTCCGTTTTTGCCGGCCAAAAATAAAGTCCGCCGTTTTTATGAAGCAAAGATTGGAAAATCCCAGGATCAGGCGCCGGAACCGGGTAAAACGTATGATCATGAATAGGGAGCGTATAAAACCATGACATCGATCAGCCAGTTAAAATCATTATTGGAACTGCAGGCACTGCAATCCCTTTCCCTGCATTCAACTTCAACAGCGGATTCCTCAAGCCCGGCTGCAACAGGCAGCAGCACATCGTTATTCCGGGAAATGCTTTCGGTGCTGCTTGAAGAGGCCGTTGATCGTAAAACAGCAAGTGAACCAGTAAACCAGTCTTCCCTTTTTCCGCCGGAGAAAACGAACATGAGCCAAAACAGTATGCATTTATCAAACCAGCTGCAGCACGTAACCGATAAAAGTGGTTCGGCAAATGGGAAAAATGCTTCAGGTTCAACCGGTTTGGGTGCCATTATTTCCCGGGCCGCGAACCAATACGCTGTGCCGGAAAACTTAATTAAAGCGGTGATCCAGCAGGAATCCGGCTTTCATCCGGATGCAGCCAGTCCTGCAGGGGCTCAGGGCTTAATGCAGCTGATGCCGGCAACTGCCGCAAGCCTCGGCGTTACGGATGCATTTGATCCTGCCCAAAATGTGGACGGAGGGACAAAATATCTGAAATCCCTGCTGAACAAATATGGCGGCAACACAGAACTCGCACTGGCTGCTTACAATGCCGGCAGCGCGAATGTGGATCGTTACGGAGGCATCCCGCCATTTAAAGAAACGCAAAATTATGTCCACTCGATTATGAAAAATTTAAGTTAACCGGAAAAACACCGTTTCCATGAACGGTGTTTTTTCTGTTCCGCCCGTGGCGCTAAAAGCGGATTGTTTGAGTTATAGGCATCTGCTTGTTAAAATAAACGTAAATATTATTAACAAAGCAGACAAGACTATGGATAGATGAGCCCTTCTCTTGCGTTAGCAATATTAGAAAGATGAATATCAAAAAAGGAGCAGTTATTCTATGGTGGAAAAGAAAACTGTACCGTTTGACGTGATCGGGAGGGAAAAACTCGATCAACTCGTCGATGCCTTTTATTCCCGGGTTGCGAAACATCCGGATTTGTTCCCGATTTTCCCGGATGATCTAACCGAAACGGCCAGGAAACAAAAACAGTTTCTTACACAATTTTTAGGAGGCCCGGCGCTTTATACGGAAGAACACGGCCATCCGATGCTGCGGGCTCGGCATCTGCCCCATAAAGTGACACCCAAGCGTGCCAAAGCATGGCTGTCCTGTATGAGCAGTGCGATGGATGAAGTCGGCTTAAGCGGTGAAATCCGCGATTTCTTTTTCTCAAGGCTTGTTTTGACTGCGCAGCATATGGTAAATTCGCCGGATGATTTTTCAGGTGAAGAAAATTGAAAAATATTTTTGAACTAATGAGTAAAACTGATTGTTTAAATAAAAAGCCATTGGAAATTTACGTGTTTATCGATCCGCTTTGCCCTGAATGCTGGGCGCTGGAACCGGTATTAAAAAAACTGCGCCTCGAATACGGCACCTACTTCAGATTCAGGCACGTGCTGATCGGGAAGCTCACCAGTTTAAATGTGAACCGGAAACGCCGGGTCGCAATGGCTGATTACTGGGAGAAAACAGCGAGCCGGACAGGGATGTCCTGTGACGGCAGCCTGTGGATCGAAAATCCGATTACTTCCCCGTATATTGTCTCGATTGCCATTAAGGCAGCCGAACTTCAGGGAAAAAAACTTGGATTGCGCTTTCTGCGGAAAGTCCAGGAAGTCGTGTTTCTTGAAAAACAAAATATTTCTAATCTCAGTATTCTGATGGAGTGTGCGGAAAAAGCGTCACTGGATGTCGATGAGTTTTTGCATGATATCCATTCTGACAGTGCGGCAAAGGCTTTTCAATGTGATCTGAAAATTACAGCTGAAATGGAAGTCAACGAGAGCCCTTCCCTTGTTTTCTTTAATGAAAATATCGAGGATGAGGGCTTGAAAATCACCGGCCTCTATTCGTATGACATTTATGTCCAGGTGCTTCAGGAAATGCTGGGCAAACGGCCGGAACCAATGCCGCTGCCGCCATTGGAACAATTTTTAAAGTTTTTCGGACTCGTGGCATCTAAAGAAATCTCAGTTGTGTACGATATGCCGATGAATGAAGTGGAAAAAGAACTGAAAAAATTGGTGCTCCAGCAAAAAGTGCAGAAAATTATCGGCAAGCATGGTTCATTTTGGAAATGTATTGATTAACCTCCTACGCAGTGGTCAGCGGGAGGTTTTTTATTTTGCTTTTTTACAAACGAAAAAGGCCTTGCAAGCTGCAAGGCCTTTTTCAACACGAACAAAGGGGATGGGAGAAATTTTTCACGGTCAAACAAAGGGGTATATGTTTGCTTGTGATCAACTTCACGTATATAATATAACATCGAAAACTGTCGAAAGCAAGCTAAATGTAAAATTGTTCACATATTCGTCAAAAATGATATGATTTTCAGGTATGGCAGCCATATTTTCATCTTCACGTTCATAAAATGGCATCAGTCCACCCGTCCAATCCATAAAGGGGGTTTTCACAGATGCAGAAATTGAAACTGCCGCTTTTGGTTACCGCTATCCTGATTTTGTTCTGCGTAAATTTGTTCGGGCTGATGAAAATGCTCCCGCTCATCATCACAGCCCCGCTTCTTTTTGCGGCGATTACAGCCCTTCTCGTTTACGTTAACGGCCGGAACAGGTTCCGGGGCTTCAGGCCTCCGTCTGCACGGCGCCATCATTTTTAAAAGCCGGCACCACGGTTTGTGGTACCGGCCTTTTTTCTGTCAACACCATCAGCTGAGCAGGCGTTCCATTTCGTTTAATCTTTCTTCAAACACTTTTAATGCATCTTCAATTGGCTTCGGTGACGCCATATCAACACCGGCTTTCTTCAGCACTTCAATTGGGTAATCGGAGCTGCCGGCGCTTAAATAGCCAATATAGCGTTTGACAGCCGGTTCCCCTCCTTCGAGTATTTGTTTGCTGAGGGCTGCCGCCGCGCTGAAGCCTGTCGCATATTGGTAAACATAATAATTGTAATAGAAATGCGGAATACGCGCCCATTCCAAGCCGATTTCCTTATCAATTTTGATGTCCTCTTCGCCAAAATATTTTTGGTTCAAAGCATAATATTCTTTCGTCAAAAGTTCTGACGTCAATGCTTCGCCATGCTGGGCTTTCTGATGAATCAAATGCTCAAACTCGGCAAACATCGTCTGGCGGAATACAGTGCCGCGGAAGCCCTCTAAATAATGGTTCAACAAGTAAATCCGCTGCTTTTTATCTTTGAGCGTTTTCAGCAAATAATCATTGAGCAGCGACTCGTTGCAGGTCGATGCCACTTCCGCCACGAAAATGGAATAATCGCCATACGGATACGGTTGTCTGGTGCGTGTATAGTAACTGTGGACGCTGTGCCCCAATTCATGCGCCAATGTAAAGACATTGTCGATACTATCCTGCCAGTTCAATAATATATACGGGTTTGTGCCGTATGCCCCGGAAGAATAGGCGCCGCTTCTCTTGCCTTTGTTTTCAACCACGTCGATCCAGCGGTTTTCAAGTGCCTGTTTTAAAATCCCCTGGTATTCTTCCCCGAGCGGATGCAGCCCGTTCAACACGATTTCTTTTGCTTTTTCATAGGTAATATCCATTTCTGCATCCTGAACCAGCGGCGTGTAAAGATCGTACATATGGAGTTCATCAACGCCAAGCACTTTCTTGCGTAATTTCACATAACGCTTTAACAGATCCAAATTCTGGTTGACAGTATCCACCAGCTGGTCATATACCTGCTCCGGGATATGGTTGGCTGCCAGTGCCGCCTGCCGTGCTGAGTCGTAATGGCGAATGCTTGAAACAACATTATTCTTTTTCACCTGCCCGCTTAAAGTGCTGGCAAAAGTATGGGTGAACGATCCATACGTCTCATACAGTTTTTGAAATGCTTCTTTGCGGACACGCCGGTCTTTGCTCTCCAATAACCGTGTATAGCGGCCATGTGTGATCTGGACTTCTTCCCCGTTTTCATCGACAACAGTGGGGAATTCAAGATCGGCATTATTCAACATGCCAAATGTGGTACTTGATACATTGAGCACTTCCGAAACCTGTGCAAGCAATGCCTCTTCTTTTGCAGATAAGATATGCGGGCGCATTTCATTGATTTCTTCCAACACATGTGTGTACAACTTAAGATCTTCGTTTTCTTTTAAAAAGCGGTCCAGTTCCGCTTCATCAATCGACAGAATCTCCGGCACCACATAGGCAAATGCACTGCCGAGCTGCGCAGCCAGGCTCTTGGACTTGCTATCAAGCCCCTGGTAAAAAGCATTGGAGGTATCCTGGTCATAACGCATATGTGCGTATGTATACAGTTTCCCAAATCTTTCGGTGACCTCATCCTGGAATTGAAGGGCAGTATACAACTGGCCGGCACTTTCCCCAAGATGCCCCTGGAATTGGGAGGCGCCCTTTAGTTTTTCCTTCACTGCATTGTATTCTTTTTCCCAGTCCTCATCTGTTGGAAAAATATCTTCCAATCTCCAGGTCAATTCTTTTTCAACTTCATTACGGTTTGGCAATGTCTGCACTTTTTTCTCATCCGCCATGAAACATCCTCCATTCTCTTCAAAATCTTCCTTCTTTTTCTATTCTAACCTACCCGGCACGATCCCGCTACTCATCCGTTTTTATCCCGCCTTAACGGGCAGTAAGACTCCCACCTCAATATTCAAGGTACGAAGGAGATAGGTGGGAGATCAAACTGCCCGTAAAGGTCCGATTGGTTCAACTAACCATCAGTGGGGGATGAAGGAAAACCCCCACTAATGGAAGTTTCACTTTATCGGATGGGCGGCCATCGCAAACACAGATTTTGCTCCATGCTTTCAAGTTCTTCCCTATTTTTTGGAAAGCTTATCTTTTTATGCACCGTATATTTTCCTGCACCATTCCCTTTCATATAGCCCAGCCCGATCAGCATTTGGGTATACTCGTAAAGCATCAGCCTGCGGACCTCCTTTTCATATATGAACGGGCTTTCGCGCAATTGGATTTCATTTTTCCGGATTCTTTGTGAAAAACGAGCCATCATTTCATCCAGAGCCAGCCATTCATGCTGCGGAAAATTTTTTAAAACGGCTAACCAGTAATAAAATTGCCATTCCGCCGGATGCTGCCGGCATAAGGCCATTTTAACAAGGGGCAAGCCGATCACGGGCGGCAGCAGCAGCGGATGATGGCCGCTTTCATATACCCGGCGCAAAAAGGGATCTTGAAAAGTTTTTCCATACTGCAGCTTTGCTTCAATCCACTTTCTCCTTGCCTCAAGCCAATCCGGCAGAGAAAGGGCTGCCTGATCAATATGGAACTGAATATCCGTAAAAGGAAAATGAAAAGCTGTGAGCGGTTTTTCTTCATATCGGGCATGGAATTTTACCGTTGAAGCCGGAATCAGATGGGAGAGAATGCAGATCCTTTTGGAGAACGGTTGATAGCTGAATAAATAAAAGTCTTCTTTCCGGGCGTGGTGCAGAAAACTCAGCTGGAATTCTGAACAGATATAATGGCCCTGGTGCGTTTTCCTGAATGGCAGGCCGCCCAATATCCAAACCGGAATGATATGCTGGCTTTTGTACCCTTTTGAACGTTTCAGGAGTTGTGCGGGAGGTATCGGGGAACATTGGTACTCGATTGCAAACAGCTGCCCGTATTTGCGGACAAGAAGATCGGCCCGTTGCTGAATGGGAGGAAGATAGTGTTCAATGGAAACATCCAAGCCTTGTCCGGTTAACCACCTGTACAGGTCTTTTTTTCCCAGTAAGTGCATTTCGCTCTCAGGCTCCGAATATGCACTGCATTGGGAGCGGCTGTGGTGGGCAAAGTGGGGGGTGATTTTTGTACCAATTTTTAGCACAAGCGGTTCACGGCAGTCCCGGCAATAAAATTTGTCTGTTTCTTTCAGCGCTTGAAGTTCCCTCCTGCTGAACCGGCGCGTCAGCAAAACCAGATTTCCGTCTTGATTCACTGCAGAAAGCAAAGGCATCATCTCCTGTTTGAAAAATGGTAAAAAGAACCATGAATAGCAGGCAGTATTTAGTTCGGCACGAGCAGGCAAATTTCCTTCATGAACGCAAAAAAAATCGATGCAGTTTATGCACCGACCTGTTATTTATTAAAATATTGATTCAACTTCGTAAAAACATCGCCATCCATAATCAGATTGCCATATTCTTCAAGGCGGTGGCTGGTAATGCTTACAAGCTCGCTGTATTCAAGCAGCTGGCTGAGCATAAAATCATTCGCCTCTTCACTTGCATCTTCCGGGAAAATGACATACAGATAATACTTGCCTTCAAAGGCGTATAATCTCGTCTCGAGCCCGCCGAACTGGTAGTTCTTCGACATGGCAATGAGATCTTCAATATCTTTAAAGTAAAGAACCTGCTCCAATGAATCACTTTCAATAAAGCCTTGATGCATGGAACTTTGAAAGTTTTCATCAAAGAAATCTTCCAGTTGTTCATTTACAGTCAGTTCTTTGAGTTTGTCTTCGGGGATCGGCAATTCGAAACGCTGTCCGTCCTTTGTTACCTGCGCTTTTGTGACGAGGACTTCCAAGCCTTTCTCAAGCGCCTGAACCTGGATCCACAGCGGACCTTCCGGATCAAATACTTCTTCATGATGAACCTCATCCATCATTTCCCAAAATAATTCCTCGCTTCTTTCCCGGTCATACCAAATCTCTTCCCGGTTAAACCCGCGCTTTTCTATATCAACATACGAAATATAAAACTTAACCGTATTCTCATTAATTCTTTCGATTTCCATACATCAACTCTCCCTTCCGGCGAATGTGATGAAGGGACTTTTTCCCCCTGTTTAAGGTACTTATGATTTCGCGCCTCATAGGTAACCTTGTACTTCTATTTTATGATAAAATACGTGCAAATGGAAATAAAATTACTTCCTTTTTTTAAAATTCCACAACCGCCTATTTATTAAACATCAACAGTTTACCATTATTTCACTTTATCATGTTCTCCACTTTTATCTTTTTATGTATTGTAACGGAATTCAAGGGAAAATTCAAGACATAATTTTCTAAAAATAGCTGCGAATCTTTACAATTTCATGACATTGCTGCCGTCGAGAAAAGCCTCCCGTTCGGTACGGGAGGCTTTCGCAATTATTTGTTTATCCATTAATTAACAAGCCTTTGAGCTTCTCTAAGTTGAAACGTACGCACTTTTCGAGGCAGGAAACGGCGGATTTCGTCTTCGTTATACCCAACCTGCAAACGCTTTTCGTCCACAATAATCGGACGCCTTAAAAGCCCGGGGTTTTGTTGGATTAATTTATACAGCTGCTGCAGCGGAAGTGCATCCAGATCTACATCTAATTTTTGGAATGTTTTAGAACGGGTGGAAATAATTTCATCTGTCCCGTCTTCAGTCATGCGGAGAATTTCTTTGATTTCATCCAATGTAAGCGGTTCAGAAAAAATGTTACGCTCTTTATACTCAATATGATTTTCTTCAAGCCAGTTTCTTGCTTTCCTGCATGATGTACAACTTGGTGAAGTGTATAATGTTACCATATATCATTCACACTCCTAATGTTATTTTTTATTTTCAGCAGATCAATAGGATTATCATATTAAAATAACTTTAATAAAACAATCTCTATTATGTATTATACACTAAAAGGACACTATTGAATATATATTTTCAAAAAATAAATTTCATTCTTCTCTCCCCGGTATATAATTACCTTATACCCGCATATCAGTCATTTAAACATATTAACATTAAAATTTCATGAAAAAAGCCCCTTAAAATAGAAAGAACGCACTTTTCAAGTAAAGTGCGTTCTTTCTGCTTAAATGAGAATCCATTCCGGCGCGATTATTTGTTTAACGCTTGCTGATATTGTGTGAATTCTTTTTCAGAGCAGTAAACAAAATGATGCGGGGCAACTTCCCTCATTTTAACTTCTTCGCCCGGTTCATAGTGGTGGATTGACGGATCATACGTTTTTCGCACCCTTGTCCGTTCATAATCGGGATCAGGAAGCGGGATCGCTGACAGCAGGGACTGGGTATACGAATGCAGCGGGTTTGCATATAATTCTTCCGCATCCGCCAGTTCAACGAGTTTCCCGAAATACATGACACCGATCCGGTCACTGATATACTTGACCATGGATAAGTCATGGGCAATGAACAAGTATGTCAGATCATGTTCTTTTTGGAGCTTCTTCAACAGGTTGACGACTTGCGCCTGAATGGATACGTCAAGCGCAGAAATTGGTTCATCCGCAATAATAAAGTCCGGATTAACCGCAAGTGCCCTTGCAATCCCGATTCTTTGCCTTTGGCCCCCCGAGAATTCGTGGGGATAGCGGTTGGCATGTTCTTTGCTTAAACCGACCGTCTCGAGTAATTCATAAACGCGGTTCATTCTTTCTTCATTGTTTTTTGCCAGGCCGTGAATATCAATGCCTTCCGCAATGCAGTCGGCCACTTTCAGGCGGGGATTTAAAGAGGCGTACGGGTCCTGAAAAATCATCTGCATTTTCTGGTGGAAATGTTTTAATTCCTTTGCAGACTTTTTGCCGTGAACATTTTTCCCCTTATAGATCACTTCACCTGACGTTGCATTATACAAGCGGATAATTGTCCGGCCGGTAGTCGATTTGCCGCAGCCTGATTCACCCACAAGGCCAAGCGTTTCCCCTTTATAAATATCGAAAGTAATATCATCTACAGCACGGACTTCGTTTGCTCTGCCGATATTAAAATATTGTTTTAAATGTTTCACTTCAATCAATTTTTCTTTTGTTGCCATTGTTTATTTATCCTCCTTTACCGGAGTCGTTTTCGCACCCTTGAACTTGTACATTCTCTTTTTCACTGCAGCAGGAGGCTCGACTTTAGGAGCATCCGGATGCAAAAGCCATGTCGCTGCATAGTGCGTATCTGAAACTTTAAACATTGGCGGTTCTTTCTCCAGGTCTATTTTTAGCGCATATTGATTCCTTGGCGCAAAAGCGTCTCCTGTTGGCGGATTTAGCAGATCCGGCGGCGTACCCGGGATCGCATATAGTTCCGCATCCCTGGCATCGAGGCTTGGCATGGAGCTGATCAGCCCCCATGTATAAGGATGCTTCGGATTATAAAAAATTTCATCCACCGTACCGATTTCGACGATTTTGCCGCCGTACATCACGGCCACCCGATCTGCAACATTGGCGACGACGCCCAAATCATGTGTAATGAAAATAATGGAAGTATCAATTTTAGACTGCAAATCTTTCATCAGTTCCAATATTTGTGCCTGAATTGTTACATCCAATGCTGTCGTCGGTTCATCTGCGATTAAAACTTTTGGATTGCAAGCCAAAGCGATCGCGATCACAACCCTTTGCCGCATCCCGCCTGAAAATTGATGGGGATATTGTTTAAAACGAATTTCAGCTTTCGGAATCCCGACAAGCTTTAATAATTCGATCGCGCGTTTTTTTGCTTCATTTTTATGCATATGCTGGTGTTTCAATAACGGCTCCATAATCTGCTTGCCGATTGTCATGGTCGGATTCAGGGAAGTCATCGGGTCCTGAAAGATCATCGAAATGTCTTTGCCGCGGATCGATTGCATTTTTCTCTCGGACGCTTTCACAATATCAATATCGCCAAAAAGAATCTCCCCCGACTTGATTTCAGCATTGTTTGAGGGCAAAAGCCGCATAATGGATTTCGTTGTAACTGATTTTCCCGAACCTGATTCTCCTACAATCGCCAATGTCTCGCCTTTATGCAAATCAAAGCTCACACCGCGGATCGCTTTTACTTCACCGGCAAAAGTGTGAAATGAGATATTTAAATCTTTTACCTGCAAGATCTTTTCCATTATAAATTCACCTCAATTCTTAATCGCGCATTTTCGGATCAAATGCATCACGCAAACCATCTGCCAGCATGTTAAAGGCGATTAGCAAGACACAAATGATTGTACCTGGAACCCCCATTAAATACGGCAAGAATTGGAATGTCTTATAACCATCTTCAATTAATGTACCAAGTGACGCTGCCGGAGACTGCAGCCCGATCCCGATAAAACTTAGGAAAGCCTCAAAGAAAATCGCGCTTGGAATGGTAAACATCGTATTGATGATAATGACCCCGGTTAAATTCGGCAGCAAATGTTTAAAGAGAATCCTTAGATTGGAAGCCCCTAAAGTTTTGGCAGCCAATACATATTCCATATTTTTAATTTTTAAAACTTGTCCGCGCACAACCCGCGCCATATTCAGCCAGCCTGTGATGACCATCGCAATCGTGATTGAAAAGATACCCGGGCTGAAAATCAACAGCATCAGGATAACGACAATCAAATTCGGAATACCGGATAAAATTTCGATAATCCGCTGCATGACATTATCAACCTGCCCGCCTTTATAACCTGAGATCAGGCCGTATGTGACGCCGATGATCATGTCAATGATAGCAGCCAGGAAAGCGATATAGAGTGAAATGCGCGTTCCCTGCCAGGCTCTTGCAAACATATCCCGGCCTAAAGCATCGGTACCAAAAATATAATAATCTTTTATATGATTTTGCTTATAGAGATTGACCTCCTCGCCGCCAATTGTTTGGGTCCCATCAAAAATCCCCAGTTTCTCAACAACCGGAATTCTCGGCGGCAAATTGGTTCTGGACGAATCCTGATCAAACGGGCCTTGTTTTGTAAGATGAGGCCCGATAATCGCCATGATGATTAAAATGGCAATGACAAACAGGCTGATGACGGCACCTTTGTTTTTCTTCAGCCGCAGCCAGGCATCCTGCATAAAGGACAGCTGCGGTTTTGCAATCAGTTCGCTCTGCTGCTGGTCCAAAGCTGCGGGTTCAAATAATTCCTTCGGCAGTGTTTCATTGTTGTTCATCATTTATTCCCCCCAGCCAGACGTATTCTCGGATCAATGACACCATATAAAATATCGACAACCAATGTAATGGCGACCAATAAGAATGAGAAGAACAGGGTTGTCCCCATAATAATCGGGTAATCATTCGTTTGAATGGATTTTACAAATTGTTCCCCAATTCCAGGGATTGCAAAAATTTGTTCAACGACCATCGAACCGGTCATTAAGCTTACCGCAAGCGGGCCAAGTACCGTAATCAGCGGTATAAGCGCGTTACGGATCGCATGTTTAATCGCAATTTGCCCGTAGGAGTTTCCTTTTGCTTTCGCTAGTGTTATATAATCAGAACCAAGCACATCAATCAGCTCTGTCCTCATAAAACGTGCAGCTGTTGCAACTGGGAAAATGGCAAGTGCAATGGTAGGCAATATAGATGAGGCAAACCCATCCCACGCGGCAACCGGCAGCCATTGTAGCTTAGCACCTATGAAATATTGTAAGACTGCAGCAAATACGAACGAGGGAATTGATATACCGAGGACTGAAAGAAATGTGCTCCCATAGTCAATCCATGTATTCTGGAACATTGCTGCTAATACACCCAGCAAAATCCCAAGTATTGTGCCGACAATCATGGCCTGAATCCCTAATTGCAGTGAAGGGCCCATCCGGTCAATGATCAACTGTGTAACAGACTGGTTGTCAAATTGGAAAGAAACACCCAAGTCGCCTTTCAGCATATTCACCATATAATTTTTATATTGGACAGGCAGCGATTCATTCAGCCCGTATTTTTCATTAAGAATTTGGATCTGATCAGCCGATAATTTTTCCTGGTTCCGGAATGGTGTACCCGGTAAAAACTTCATTAAGAAAAAAGTGAATGAAGAAATGATCAACAAGGTAATACATAAATAAATGATGCGTTGAACAATGTACTTTGTCAAAGCCGGCACCTCCTAAAAGGGAATGTTTAAATTTTCACAAAAAATCCCGTTTAACGGTGAAAAGAGAGTATTTCTAAAAGAAAATACTCTCTTTTACCATTAAAATGTCTCTCAGTAAAATCAGCTTACTTTTGAACGTATGCATCCTTAAACGTGTAGTCAGGGCCAAATGAATGGTATTCCAAACCTTTGATATAAGGTTTTTGCAAACGCAGAACCGCACGTTGATAAATTGGAGCAATTGCTGCATCTTCCATTAATACTTTTTCAGCTTGTAACATAACATCCCAGCGTTTTTGCGGATTATTGGCATATTCGTTTTTCGCTTGGTCAATTAACTTGTCGTATTCCTTATTGGAATAACCCATTCTGTTATTATCCCCATTCGTTACGAACAAGTCTAAGAATGTCATAGGGTCTTTGTAGTCAGGCCCCCAGCCGGCGACTTGGATATCATAATCTTGGTTCGTATCCAACTGCAGGCGGTTTTTAAATGGAACATTCTTCAATTTGATTGTCAAACCAGGAAGATTCTTTTCCAATTGGCTTTGGAAGAATTCGCCTGTTGTCTTCGCATTTTCTGTATCGTCACCAAGGATTTCAAGCGTTAAAGATTTTTTGCCTATTTCTTTCAGACCTTTTTCCCAATATTTTTTTGCTTCATCAGCATTGTACTTGAGATATGATCCTGATGCTTTACGGAAGTCCGTTTTTCCGGATGGATCTTTCGCAAAGTTTCTCGGAACCAGGCCATTTGAAACAATTGATCCGTTAGACAAAACTGTATCGACAAACGACTTTTTATCAAAAGCCATTGCAATCGCTTTGCGGATATTCTCATTCGCTAAGTCTGTCTTCTTGCCGTTTCTAACTTGGTTGAATTTGAAATACCAGGAAGTAGCTTCAGGAACAGTTAAAGCATCTTTATTATTTTTATATTGCTTTGCATATTCAGCACTCAACACAACGCGGTCAATTTTTCCTGTGTTATAAAGGTTCACCCCTGTATTCGGCGATTTAACTACTTGAACGTTGATTTGGCTCAGTTTAACATTTTTCTTGTCATAGTAGTTCGGGTTTTTTACATATTTCCATTTTAAGCCTGTGCCGTTCCAGTCTTTTAACACAAACGGGCCGTTGAATAACATGTTGTCGCTGTTTGTGCCAAATTTTTTGCCTTTAGATTCTACAAATTTCTGGTTCAGCGGCAGGTATGTGGCAAAAGCCAATAATGATTTTAAGTATGGTGTAGCCTGTTCAAGCTGGACTTCCAAAGTTTTATCATCAACTGCTTTAACACCTAAAGTGCTTGGGTCTTTTTTGCCGCCGATGATATCTGCTGCGTTTTTAATAACGCCGGCAAAAATGTAGGAGTATTGGGAACCGGTTTTCGGATTTACCGCTCTTTGCCATGAATAGACAAAGTCTTTTGCTGTTACAGGTTCGCCATTAGACCATTTTGCATCGTCACGCAGTTTGAACGTGTAGGTCTTGCCGTCTTTGCTGACAGTTGGTTCTTCTTTCGCAATCCCGAGTTTTAATTCATCGTTCTTGCCTAATACATACAAGCCTTCCATCGTATTACCGAAAACAATGAAACTTGCCTGGTCAGTCCCAAGTGACGGGTCCCCGGTTGGTATTTCAGCACTTTCGTCCATGTTCAAAACTTGTTTTGTTTTCGACGATGATCCTTTGCTGCTGCTTGAAGTATCGCTGTTGCTTCCGCATGCGCCAAGCACAAGAGACAGCACCAAAGCCAAAGCCGTAAAAACATAAAATTTTGACTTTTTCATCTGCTAACCACCCTTTTTTATTTTTTCTGTTAATCTAATGACTTAACGAAATTAATTATACTAACTTTTCTTGTAGTTGTACATATTTTTTTAATCTTTTTGATTCCCAGAGAGCTTTACAATTTTTTAAAATGTGATAATAACAGGAATGTAAACACTATCATAATGATTAAATAATTTTTTATCAGACTATTTTATTCGTTACATTTTTGGTAGTTTTCTTAACAAAATAAACACATTTCCCTGTTTCGTCCGACATTTTACGACATATCTCCCTTGATTTCGTGTTGATTTTAACGTGTATTAACATTTTTAATCGCTTGAACTATTTCATTTTTACTCATTTTACTATTATTAAAAAACATTAATTTAAATATGAATATGTTGTCTTTCCCTGTTTTACCTTTTTTTCAATCAGTGGTTTTTTATTTAAGCCGGATCAATTATAATTGAAGCAGTGACCATTGGAAAAAGGTGAGTAAATGATTAAAAAGCTTTGCTGGTGGGTAGCCGCCTCCCAGGTTGTTGTTCTAGGATGTTCCCTGCTCTTTTACCGCCGCATTGATCTGCTATCCTATATTAATACTTCTTTTGTTGCCGGCGGTTTGCTGCTTCTTGCAGCGATGACCGGTTTTATCATAAATACCGGCTTTTTTGATGTCATTTTTTTCAGTTTCCAGCGTTTTTATTATAAAAGCGGAACAGACATCCGGCCGTTATCGAAACTGATTCCTTTCCGGTTCCGTGTTCCGTTTTTAACCGGGTTGATTATGATGATATTGATGCTTATTGCCCTTTCTTTGCAAAAATAATGTTGAATTTTGACTTTTTGCGATTTATTTATTATAATATCTGCAACATCATAAAAAAGCGATGATAAAGAGTAGTACATTTTTCCTGGCATTTTAGAGAGTTTGTGGCTGGTGGGAACAAACATGCCGGTGAAATGGAATGGACTTTTGAGCTCCGGAGATGAACAGAATTTTTTCTCACTAGTTTCCGGCGTTGGTCTGACGTTAAAAAGGCTCCATTTTTTTGGAACTAAGCGGCCCGGCATAAGGGCACTTAGGGTGGCACCGCGGAGATCTCCCATTCGTCCCTATTTTGGATGAATGGTTTTTTTATTTTCTGGGGAAAAAGCTGCAATTTGCAGCATTTTAAATATCCTATTTTAGTTACGAGCGCATGAGGAGGAAGTTAGAACATGAAAACAATATTTTCCGGTATTCAGCCGAGCGGAACCATTCATCTTGGAAACTATCTCGGAGCAATGAAGCAGTTTGTCGAATTGCAAGACCGTTATAACTGTTATTTTTGCATTGTGGATGAACATGCCATCACGGTACCACAGGATCGCCTTGAGCTGCGCAAAAATATTCGCAGCCTGGCTGCTTTCTACATTGCAGCCGGGATTGACCCTGAAAAGGTGACCCTCTTTATCCAGTCTGAAGTGCCGGCACACGCCCAGGCCGGATGGATGCTGCAATGTGTGTCATATGTCGGTGAACTTGAAAGAATGACCCAGTTCAAAGACAAATCTGCCGGCAAGGAAAGTGTCCCGGCCGGTTTATTGACATATCCGCCGCTGATGGCTGCCGATATTCTGCTGTACAGCACGGATTTGGTCCCTGTCGGCGAAGACCAGACCCAGCATCTTGAGTTAACAAGGGATTTAGCGGAACGTTTCAACAAACGTTATCTTGAAATTTTCACGCTTCCTGAAATCAGCCTGTCAAAATCCGGCGCCCGTGTCATGTCGCTCCAGGATCCAACGAAAAAAATGAGCAAATCCGATCCGAATAAGAAGGCATTTATTTCATTATTGGATGATCCAAAACAGGTTGATAAAAAAATCAAGAGCGCCGTTACCGATTCTGAAGGCATCGTGAAATATGACAAAGAAAATAAACCGGGCATTTCCAATCTATTATCGATTTACGCTAACTTCAGCAATCTGTCAATCGAAGAACTTGAAAAGAAATATGATGGCGCAGGTTACGGTACATTTAAAGCGGATCTCGTAGATGTCGTCAATGATGCTTTGAGGCCGATCCAGCACCGCTACTATGAACTGGTCGAATCGGAGGAACTGGATCGCATTCTTGACGAAGGCGCGGAAAAAGCAAATATTGTTGCCGGCAAAATGCTGCGCAAGATGGAAAACGCGATGGGACTTGGAAGGAAAAAACGTTAACCGAGAAAAACCAGTTGAGGTGTTCCTCAACTGGTTTTTTATGTTAGTTCGCTTTTTTCATTATGTTCCAGTTCCCAAAGCTTTTCAAAGAAGGGTTGTCCTTTTATGAGATTTTCACAAAGCTGCTCATGCTTCTTTGACCAGCCGTTTCTCGTTTCCTCGAAAAGCTTGTGCCAAACATTTTCAAATTCCATGTACTGGATATGCTGGTATTTTTCCGGGCACCACTCTGTATACCAGTACCGTACTTCTGCGGTATTTTTTGAGGAGTAGAGTTGGTCAAGTGCCATAAATAACAGCTGTTTTAACTGCCTTTCCCTTCTTGTCAGGCCCTGCATACTTTCCGGCGCCGGCGAAAGAATATGATGTTCTTTGCTTTTCACATTTTCTTCAAAATGGTACGGGATCCGGTCGTGTCCGGCAATCATATCGTAAACGAGCTGTTCCTGCCTCGGAATCAGCCTGCTTTTCCGGATTGGCAACGTATACCCGATCGTATCTACAGCAAGAATTCCTTTCCCGTCTGTCACAACAAAACAATATTCCAACTGGACTCTTTCATGGTTTTTGCGCAAGATTCCTTTTTGATAGACATCATTTAATAGCCCTTCCGGCAACTCTGCCAGATCATTTTCAATGTAGTCATATAAGAGCGTGTCCACATATAATAAAGGGACCTGGTCTAACAGTTCAATGACATCGTCTCTGCGCCATTCGTGAAACGGGCAAATATTGTATCCATTTTCTTCTCCTTCAAACCAATTTACCCATACATCATGAAGATAAAGCATTACGAACCCCCCGTTAACTCTATTTGTCATTCAGTATAGGCAGGGAGGAGTTAAATTATTCCTAAATTAACAAGAAGGCCGCCGGTTATCAGAATTTGGTATCGAGTAGGAGGCTAATCATTATTTGATTAGCCGACCTCTCACACCACCGTGCGTACGGTTCCGTACACGGCGGTTCTAAAGTTTACGACCTTACAGACAGATAATAATCCAGAAAACTTATATACCTTGCTCTTCGGAAGAGTTCGTTTGTTAAGGTTCTGGTTAAGATATGGCTGCCGGCAATTCTCCAGTAGCCTTTTCTTGTGTTTGCCCATTCCCAAGCTTTACTTTTATTGATCCCTAATTTCTTGAGCCAATAAAATCTTGTGCGTACTCTCTT
>NZ_KB894008.1 GCF_000374345.1 Heyndrickxia acidiproducens DSM 23148 | reverse complement strand
TCCGTTATTTTCCCTTCGTTAGCGAGTTTCATTATTTTTAAAAGGCCTTTTCGTTTATCGTTTAGTCCGGAACCCACTTCATCAATAACGATAATGTCTTGATATTGATGAGAGTCTATTTTTTCCTTGATAATTTGAACTTGTCTTTCTAAATCCCCTTTCTTCTTTTGCTCATGGGAGGACACTCTGGCATATATAGCCAAAACCTTATGTTTTTTGGACGTTTTTTTGTTGCCAAGCAAACGATCCAGTTCGCTTTGACTCAATTTTCTCATTCCACTCGGAGTTCTGGTAAACGTTACTTTATTGTCTTTGTCCTATCTTTGAAGTGTTTTTACGGTTACACCTAATATTGCTGCGGCTTCATTCATTCTGTATAGTTTTTCCACAGAAGAATTATATACCCAAAAGTATGTGCTTGTCTACCTGTGTATATAATATTGAAAACTGCTGTTTACCCTGGCTCAGAAACTGATCTTAGGTTACAGGTTCATAAAAATTCAATTCAAACGATAATTTAATCTTTTGAGCGAATCCGGAAAAAGACAAGCAAATAAGCGTTATTTTGGGGCCGATCTTTACGCATCGGCCCCAATTTTTTACTTATAAACCTCCACAGGATTTCTTACTCGTTTCTTCCTTGTCACGCACTTCTGCTGTTTCTTTTTGGACAGACTCAAGTCCATAACCTGTGGAGCTGACTTCCAAGTTTTCCTGCCGGTTCTTCTTAGATAATGGATTCAGATTTGGATCAAAGTTGTTGGTTTCCATTGGATTCTCCTTCAATTGTTAATATATATAGGATCTGCAAAACCGTCTCTTTTCATGAGTGACATTCACTTGGGAAATACAGTCTTGTTCTCCGGAATACGCTGTCTTGTACAAATACATTTCCAATGTTGTACAGTTAAATTTTTACAGGTAAAGACTGAACACTGCTTACCCAAAAGTCCGGGGCAGCAGTTTTTTAATTTAACCTTTTACCCCACTTGATGGCATCAAAATAACCATTGGGCCGTAAATTTACAATAGCTGAATCAATTAGGGGGTTAAAATACATGAATTTCAACCTGACCGAGGAACAGGAACTGCTAAAAAAGACCGTAAGAAGCTTTACAGACAAAGAGATACTACCATACATCGATGAGTGGGACAGAAATCATCATTTTGAAACAGGGATACTAAAAAAGCTGGCGAATCTCGGGCTGATGGGGGTCTGCATTCCGGAAGCGTACGGCGGAAGCGGCATGGATTACAACTCGCTGGCGATTGTGTGTGAAGAACTGGAAAGGGGCGATACGGCATTCCGGACAGCCGTCAGCGTGCATACTGGCTTAAACAGCCTGACCCTGCTGCAATGGGGATCGGAAGCACAAAAGCAGAAATATTTAATTCCGCAGGCAAAAGGAGAAAAAGTTGGCGCATTCGGCCTGACTGAACCTGGTGCCGGCTCTGATGTGGCAGGGATCGGTACCACCGCAGTTAAGAAAGGCAGCCATTATATTTTAAACGGACAAAAAACGTGGATCTCCCTCTGCGATGTGGCCGACCATTTTATCGTCTTTGCATACACCGATAAATCGAAAAAGCACCGCGGGATCTCTGCCTTTATTGTCGAACGCACAATGCCGGGTTTTACCTCAAAAGCGATAAAAGGCAAGCTTGGGATCCGGGCCGGAAATACCGGGGAACTGTTTTTCGATCATTTAAAAGTACCGAAAGAAAACTTGCTTGGTGAAGAAGGAGAAGGCTTTAAAATTGCGATGTCGGCGCTCGATAACGGGCGGTTTACGGTTGCTGCGGGGGCCTGTGGTTTGATCATGGCCTGCCTCGAAGCCAGTGTCAAATACTGCCATGAGCGCAAAACATTCGGCAGCGAAATCGGCAGACACCAACTTGTCCAGCAAATGATTGCGAAAATGGAAGCCGGCTGCCAAATGAGCCGCCTGCTCGTCTTCCGTGCCGGTGAATTGAAAAACCAGGGTAAACGGAATACACGGGAAACCTCGCTGGCAAAATGGCAGGCCTGCGATTTTGCCAGTGAAGCGGCCAATGATGCCGTCCAAATCCACGGAGCATACGGCTGCTCGGACGAATATCCGGTTGAACGTTATTTGCGAAACTCGAAAGCCCCGGTTATTTATGAAGGCACAAGAGAAATCCACACGATCATGCAGGCGGAATACGTACTCGGGTACCGCACCGACAAACTATTGAACCACACATTGCCGGCCTGGCCTTTTGAATCGTCCTGACGTTCTAAAGCCCATTTTGTTTTTCTTACTTGTACGAGGAATAACGAAACGCTCTATACAATATCTTTTGTAAGGAATGATACCGCTCTGCCATCTAATAGGCTAAGACTCTTTTTTTGAAAACGTTTTCTACACAGCCCGCAATTTTATGAAAAAGCCCTAATGAATTGGAGGGATTTTAAAATGCTATACGAGTTCAAGCTGCCGGATATTGGAGAAGGCCTGCACGAGGCGGAAATTCTCCAATGGTTCGTATCTGCCGGTGATACAGTGGAAGCCGATTCCCCTATTGCTGAGGTTCAAACTGATAAAGCCGCGGTCGAAATCACGACACCCGTAAAAGGAAAGATCAAACAGCTTGGAGGCAAAGAAGGGGCAAAAATAAAAGTCGGAGAAATCCTCACCACCCTGGAAACAGAAACGCCCACAGAAACGGCGCAAGAATCTCCATCACCCGCAATCGAACCCATCCAATCACCGGAAAAGACAGCACAAGAAAAACCGTTGATTAAAAAACGCATCATTGCTCCGCCAACCGTCCGTAAAAAAGCAAGGGAACTGAATATCCCGATTGCGGAAGTTACGGGAACGGGCAAAGCCGGACGGATAACGGAAGAGGATTTATACCGATATTTGAACCAAATAGTGCAAGCTGCTGCTCCCCCTGCTGGACCAGTCCAGGCAAATGCATCAGAAGAACGCCATCCGATCCGCGGGCTGCGCAAAGTCATCAGCGAAAACATGGTGAAATCTTTTTACACCGCCCCGCAAGTCTCCGGTTTGGATGAATGCGATGTCACCAAACTTGTCGCCCTGCGGAAACAAATGATCAACAGCGGTGAAATGAACGGGGTAAAGCTCACCTATCTGCCGTTTATTGTAAAGGCAGTGGCAAAAGCACTGCAAGCCCATCCGATTTTTAATGCCAGCATTGATTCGAAAACCAATGAATATATCATGAAAAAGTACTACCATATTGGCATTGCAACCGCAACAAAAAAAGGCCTGGTTGTGCCGGTTATCCGCCATGCAGACCAAAAATCCATACTTGAACTTGCAATTGAGATTAACAGCCTTGCAGAAAAGGCACATGCCGGAACCTTAACACGCGAAGAGTTGAGAGGAAGCACGTTTACCATTACAAATACAGGCGCAAAAGGCGGATGGTTTGCAACACCGATTATTAACTATCCGGAAGTCGCCATTCTAGGGGCTCATGCAATCAAGCGTAAACCGGCAGTGGTTGGGGATGAAATTGCTATCCGCGATGTGATGGGCATATCGCTCACGTTTGACCACCGCTTAATTGACGGGGAACCGGCAGGCCAGTTTATGCACACACTGGGAAAATATTTGGAAAGCCCGGAACTGATGCTGGTCCATTTGCGTTAATAATCGCCAGGGAGGGATAAAAATGTTAGAAAAACAAACGCCGTCATTCCCCCTCTTCCAAATTTTAGATGTTGAGGGAAACTGTGATTGTCTGCATGAATTCGACCGTGGTCTTCTTCTCCATATGTACCAATGGATGCTAAGGAGCCGGGAATACGATATCCGCCTGTTGAAGATGCAGCGCCAGGGCAGAATTGGCACGTATGCCCCGTTTAAAGGACAGGAAGCCGCACAAATTGGCAGTGCATTTCCCCTTGAAAAGCAGGATTGGATTTTTCCAAGCTACCGTGATATAGCAGCCTGTATGGTTCACGGAATGCCGCTATCCCAAGTATTAAAATTTGTAAAAGGATATTTTGAAGGCGGTAAATCTCCGGATGGCATCCCTATTTTTCCGATTCAAATTATCATTGCCGCCCAGACACTGCATGCTGCCGGCTGCGCACTGGCTGCAAAACTGAAGGGAGAAAAAAGCGTCAGCGTTTGTTATTTCGGAGATGGCGCCACTTCCCAGGGGGATTTTCACGAAGCCTTGAATTTCGCTTCTGTCTACAAGGCACCTGTCGTATTTTTCTGCCAAAATAATCAATGGGCCATCAGTGTCCCGCTTGCCCGGCAGATGGCGAGCGAAACAATTGCACAAAAAGCTGTCGCTTACGGAATCAAAGGCGTAAGGGTTGATGGCAATGATGTGCTTGCTGTCTACCAAGTTATGAAAGAAGCTGTCGAAAGCGCCCGCAGAGGAGAAGGCCCGGTGCTTATCGAAGCCGTGACCTGCCGGATTGGCCCGCATACAACCTCGGATGACCCGGCAAAATACAGAAATCAAAAAGAAGTAGAGGCTTTCGCAATGCAAAAAGATCCATTAACGCGGATGAAAAAACTTATCTTCAAAGAAGGGTTGTGGACAGAAGAAGAAGAACAGCAATTTTTAAAACAAGCCAACAGTGAAATGACAGCGATTGTCGCAGAAATTGAAAAAACAAACCCAACTTCACCCGATGAGACATTTAACCATGTGTATGCATCTCCCGGGGCACTGCTGGCAGAACAGCAGCAGGACTTGAAACACCTCCTCAAGCAGAAAGGAGCGTTCCGCCAATGACAACAAAAACAATGATTCAAGCAATCAATGAAGCGATGCGGCAGGAAATGGAACGGGACTCCCGCGTTATTGTGCTGGGTGAGGATGTCGGAAAAAATGGCGGTGTATTTCGAGCAACAGACGGTTTATTTACGCAATTTGGCGAAAACCGGGTGATTGATACGCCTCTTGCCGAATCCGCAATTGTTGGCACTTCGGTCGGCCTTGCCGTCAACGGGATTAAACCCATTGCTGAAATCCAGTTTCTCGGGTTCGCTTATGAAGCGATGGACCAGATCTGCTCCCAGGCGGCAAGGATCCGGTACCGGTCTGGTGGCAGATATACCGTGCCCCTGGTCATCCGGAGCCCGTATGGCGGCGGGGTGCGTACACCTGAACTCCACTCCGATTCTTTAGAAGCGCTCTTCACCCATACACCCGGTTTGAAAGTCGTCACGCCATCAAATGCGTTTGACGCCAAGGGCCTGCTGATCTCTGCGATTCGCGATGAGGATCCGGTGATTTTTTTGGAGCCGATGAAACTGTACCGCACCATGCCGATGGAAGTACCGGATGAAGCCTATCAAGTCCCGCTCGGAAAGGCAAAAATTGTAAAAGAAGGCAATGATCTTACCATCGTCACCTGGGGCGCAACCGTACCGCTTGTCGAAAAAATAGCCCATGAACTTTCAAAAACAGGCACCTCGGTTGAAGTGATTGATTTGCGAACCCTCCAGCCGCTTGATCTTGGCACCATTATCGATTCCGTCGAAAAAACAAGCCGCCTTATGATCGTCCACGAAGCGGTCAAAACATCCGGCTTCGGCGGCGAAATTGCAGCACTCGTCTGCGAAAAAGCCCTGTTCTCATTATCCGCCCCAATCTATAGAATCACCGGCTACGACACCCCCTACCCTGTCGCAACCGTTGAAGACGAATGGCTCCCCAACCAAGAACGGATTTTAAAAGGCATTCACGAGATTTTAGATGATTAGACTGGATCCCAGGCGGAGCACCCGCCGGGATTTTTTTGATGGGTTTCTTATTTTGAAAGAGGATCTATAAAGCTGAAGTCTACCTTTCCAAAACAAAGCACTCCACTCCACTGCTGCATTTTTCCATCCCAAAACAAGCCCAAGCTTATGCTATATTAATAGTAAAACGGGTGTGAACGAACGCTTGGGAGGATGATGGTTTTGAGCAAATGGCTGACGCGGGAACTTGCACAGGGAATTGTGGAAAAGATGATGAAGGACATCCCCTATAGTATCAACATTATGAATGAAAAAGGCATGATAATTGGCAGCGGGAATAAAAACCGGGTTGGCACGCTGCATCGCGGTGCGGTACAGGCACTGAATACCGGAAAAATGATAGAAATTTATTACGATAATCGATTTGAGAAAAGGGGCACGAACGAACCCATTGTCATTGGTAATCAATATATCGGCGTTGTCGGCATTACCGGAGAGCCGGAAGAAGTACTGCCTTTTTGCCGAATTGTCAAGACTGCGGTGTCTTTATTGATCGAACAAAATATCTTAATCGGCAATCGCGAGGCGGAGCGGAACAGGGAAGCGGCTTTCCTGGAAGCCCTTTTAAATGAAAAAAAGGCCTATTCACAGCAGCTGATGAATGAAGCAGAACATTACCATATTCATCTCCATGTTGAAAACAGCGTCGTTCTTATAAAGCATGTAAAAAAGAAGAAAAAAGTTGATGCTCTATTAAAACCCTTTCCTGCTTTTAAAAAACAGAATGAAAATATGTATATTGTCATTTTGCAGAGTCAAAAGGACGTTGAGCGCGTGGCGGAAAGCCTGCTCGATATTGATCAGCATGCGGTTGTGGCAGCCGGAATGCAGGGATTGAACATTGCCACAAGCTTCCACCAGGCACGCCTATGCATGCGGGTTTCTGAAAAACTTCACTTATCCAGCCGGTTTTTCAACTATCAGGATTGGAAATTTCCCGCAGAACTTTCCGAGATCAATATTTTGCCGGCGGATCCAAAGCATGGCAATTTAAATCTCCCGGATGTTCTGATGCAAACCTTGACCACTTTTATCGACCATAATGGCAATCCAACCGAGACGGCGCGTGCGCTTATGATCCACCGCAACACACTGTATTACCGTCTGGGCAGGATTGAACAGCTGACAGGAAAAAATCCAAATCGAATACTCGATTTATTTGAACTCGTCTATTTGTTGCTGCAGCAATAACAATTACAAACATCGTTTCACCGTCTTTAATTCCCTCGTTTTTTCTTTGTTGCTGCAGTAATAGCAATTACAAACCAGCCTGCGTGCAGCTTTTTACATTACCCGTGCGCGAGCTTTGCCGATACTCATCCTGCCTTTACTTTACGTTTACCAGCCGCGCAATATTTTCACAAGCCCGCTCAACATTCTCCGCACCCGTCTGCAACGCTTCTTCCAGGTCCATTGGATGGGGCAGGATTCCGAATACAGCGTCAATCCCTTTTTCATATAAAACATCGATCTTTTCCCCGATATAGCCTGCGACGGCAATTACAGGTTTCCCGTGCTTCTTCGCCGTTTGTGCAACGCCATAAGGGGTTTTCCCAAATTGGGTTTGGAAGTCGATGCTGCCTTCCCCGGTCCAAACCAAATCTGCTTCTTTTACCTTCTGCTCCAAACCGGTGTACTCCACAACGAGATCAATGCCGCTTTTTAACTGGGCATCGGCAAACACCATCAGGCCTGCGCCGAGCCCGCCGGCAGCCCCTGCTCCCGGCACCTCCGCAATATCCTTGCCAAGCTGCTCTTTTATGACTTTAGCATAATGCGCAAGGTTGGCATCCAATGTTTGCACCATGTCTTTCGTCGCGCCTTTTTGCGGGCCAAACACATGGGAAGCACCGTTTTCCCCGCACAAAGGATTACTGACATCGGAAGCAACAAAAATTTGCACATCTGCAAGCCGCGGATCAAGTCCGGACATCTCAATTTTCGCCAGATCCCCAAGCGCACCGCCGCCAAACGGAAGCACCGCACCGTCCTGGCTTAAAAATTGGACACCGAGCGCCTGCGCCATTCCTGCTCCGCCATCATTTGTGGCACTGCCGCCAATCCCAATCACAATATTGTTCACCTGTTTATCCAGGCAGGCTTTAATCAGTTCGCCCGTTCCGAATGTCGTAGTTATCAACGGATTTTTCGTTTCTTTTGTCACCAAATGAATGCCGCTTGCCGAAGCCATTTCAATTGCGGCCGTTTCCCCGTCACCGAGGATCCCATAGTGGGCCGTGACTGGATTTCCGAGCGGCCCTGTTACTGTTTCGCGATAAATTTTCCCGCCAGTGGCATCGATGAGTGATTGTACCGTTCCTTCCCCGCCATCTGCCATCGGAACCTGGATGCATACCGCGTCCGGAATGGCTTTCTTAATCCCGGCTTCCATTGCCATACACACTTCTTTTGCGGTCATACTTTCTTTAAACGAATCCGGCGCTAATACAAATACTGGGTTTTTCATAATTTCACCCCTCCATTATAAAGTGAAACTTCCATCAGTGGGGTTTTCCTTCACCCCACTGATGAAAATCTGAACAAAGGCTAAAATCGCAACATCTTGTTGCAACGCCTTTGTGACCTGCATCCTGCAGGCCCAACCAATCGGACCTTTACGGGCAGTTTGATCTCCCACCTTTCTTCTTCGTATCTTAAATCTTGAGGTGGGAGTCTTACTGCCCGTTAAGAGTGGGATAAGATGAATCCATATAAAATTGTTGCCACAATCGTCATCGTGCCGCCGACGATCGCTTCGTATGGAACCACGCTCATTCTTTCTCTGATCGACATATTCATACTGCTGGCTGTGACATGGAAGTAATTCCCATGCGGCAATTGATCGATCACGGTAGCACCGGTATGGACCATCGCCGCTGCGGCAATCGGGGCCGTGCCTATATCCAGGATGGCTTTACTGAACGAACCCGTTGCAAGAATAACCCCTGTCGAAGTAGAGGCCGTTGCCGCTGCCATCAAAATTCCGGAGATTGGCGCCAAAAAAGTGCCCGAAATGCCGGAAGCCTTGATCAACGCTACGACTTCAACCGAAAGATTGGAAGCTGAGATCAGTCCGGCAATCGCACCAGCACCGATTAAAATCAGCACAGTTGCCGTCATCTTTTGGAGACCGGCCGCTGAATAGGCTAAAATATGTTTTCGATGGCCCATCGCGATCATGCCCAAAACACCGGCAATTGGTAAAACATACACCGCATCCATTTTAAAGGATGCCAGCGCAGAAATGCCTAAAATCTGCCCGATTGGATTGATCATCAAAAGCACAATCGCAACAACCGGGGCCACAATCGCGCGCCCAAAAGGAGGATATTCCTTTCCATTTTGATCCGTTTCAACCATATCGGATGCGGCAACTTGTACCCCTTTATGTTTGACAAGGGTAGCCACCAAAACCGTGACTGCAAGGCCGAAAACGGCAGGAATAAAATCATAAATCATCAAGCTGCTCAGTTCCACGTTAAATCCGTGTGCCGCAGCAATCGTGTTCGGATTCGGCGAAATCACATTTCCAGCCTTGCCCCCGCCTGAAAGCGCCAGCAGCAAGGCCAGTTTTGAAATGCCCATTTTGTTTCCAACCGATAAGGCGATCGGGGCAACAATTAAGACCGCAACCGGGATAAAAACGCCGACTGCTGTAATGACCATTGTAGCCAGTGCAAGAGATAAAATCGCTTTTCCTTCCCCCAATTTATTGACAATCGTTTGCGCAATCGTCTCAGCTGCACCCGACTCCATCATCGCCCCGGCCAAAATGCCGGCAGCCAGAACCCGGATCACCGTCCCCATCACACTTTGCGTTCCGGCAACCAGGATATTAACAGTATTGTCCAAGTTTGCCCCGCCAATCAGGGCACCAAGAATTGCTCCAACAAACAGCGCATAGACCGGGTTTAATTTTTTCAGGATCAAAATAATGGCAATTGCCAGCCCAATTATTGCGCCTATCCAGCTAATCGTGACTCCATCCAATTCTGTAACCTCCAAAATCATATTTTGTTCTATTATAGTGAGGATGTTGTCGAAAAACCATTGGAGGGGCGGAGAAAAAAATTAGGCATCTGCACAAATACAGATTTTACAACACCGTCACAATAGGTTTACCATATCAACAACTGGTAAACGAAAATATTTTATCGGGATTGTGAAAACAGACAAATTGAATACGTTTCCCTTTTTGGGCAAAAACTATTCCCATTCCCATTTTACCGAAATGATCACTTCAAATGAATGTAACGCGAAAATGCCCTTAATCTTATTCCTTGGCCAATTTCGTAAAATCCGTGAAGATGGCGTCGACTTGCCATTTTTGCAGTTTTTGTTTCGTTTCCCGGTTGTCTACAGTCCAAACGTGGACGGCCAACCCGTTTTTGTGTGCGCGTTTGACAAAAGTTTCACTCAAATGATTCAGACTCGGGCCGACTCCATCCGCATAGGTTTTCACTTCCTCAATGTTCATTTTCAGCGGATCGCCAAGCTGGATAATTTCTGTATCCGGATATTTTTTATCGAAAGCTATCAGGCTCTTTGCGTGAAAAGACTCGATGACAACTTGCCCCTTATGGCTGTTTTTCCCGATTAAGCGATGGCGCCGAAGAACTTCCACAAGTTTCCGGACCATTTCACTGTCCGAATTTTTGATCTCAATATAATAAGGGATCGATGTTCCAAAATGGCGGATGATTTCCTCCAGTTCCGGTACTTTTTCTCCCTTATCATCCGGGCTGAACCAGGATCCCGCATCTAACGCTTTGATTTGGGACAGCGTATGATCTTTTACAAGCCCCTGCCCGTTCGTTGTGCGATCAACCGTATCATCGTGCATTGCGATCAAACGGCCGTCTTTTGTCATTTGCAAATCAATTTCAATAAAATCCGCGCCCTGTTTTTTTGCAAGTTCATATGCAGCCAGCGTATGTTCCGGCGCATATCCGGAAGCACCACGATGGGCAATCACTTCCATGCTGCGTTTCTCCCCTGCCGCTTGCTGATTCTGCTTTGGAATAGAATACACTGCAACTGCCAAAAGGATGAACAGCAGCAGTACAGCCATTTTTTTCATCTCATTTGCCCCTTCCATGTAAAGATGGAGCATGTGACTGGTAATCACATGCTCCATCTTTACTATTCTCTTCAAAAGCCAAATCCATTCTTTTCCTCATTAAATCAAAGCTGGTTCGCTATTTCACTCCATTAACCTGATTGGCTTTTTTAATCGCTGCATTGGTTTCTTTTACGGCTTTATCGAGTGCCCGGCCGATGTCTTCCCCGTTGTATACACTTTCCATGGCATTTTCAACCGCTTTTCTTTCTTCCGGCAGGCTTTGCATGAGTGCGCCCTGTGTGGCTGTGGAAGCCTTTGTGGATTGTAATTGCTGTACCGGTACCTGCAGCTGCGGAACTTTACGATAAGCCTCTTTTACGACAGGATCTTTGTAAGCTTGCGGATGAATCGCGAAATATCCTGTGCCAGTATGCCATTCTGCTTGCGTATGCGGGCTGGCCAAAAATTTCATGAAGTCCCATGCCGCCTTTTGTTCTTCACTGCTTTTACCTTTAGACATCCAGAGGCTTGCTCCGCCGATCGCCACACCATTGCGCTGCACGCTTTCCGGATGCGGCAGGTACGCAACACCGACTTCAAAATCTGCATGATTGACAACATCGCGGATGTTTGCGGATGATTGGATAAACATCGCCACTTTTTCCGATAAAAAGCCGGCAACCATATCATTTCCGGCATTTGCGCCTGTTCCATAGTCTACGAAACTCTTGTCCTTAATCATGTTTTGCGCCCATTGTAATATGCTTTTTCCGGCTTCATTGTTGAAAACTGCTTTCGTTGGGGTTCCGGCATGGCCGTTTTCTTTGTTTACCAATAAGGAGCCCTGATTGGCGAGCAATTCTTCAAATAACCACCCATACGGCTGTAACGCAAAACCTTTCATCTTTCCAGCGTGTGAATCTGTTACTTTTTTTGCATAATCCTCAAGCTGTTCGAAGGTAAGATCTTTGGACTTGATTTCAATTCCGGCTTTTTTCAAGGCGTCCGCATTATAGTACAACACCGGCGTGGATGAGTTAAAAGGCATCGAATATAATTTGTTGTCAACGGTATAGTAGCTCAATATATTTTTTTCAAGCTGGGCGGTATCGTAATTATCCTGGTCAATAAACTTCTGGACCGGTTCGATAAAACCGCTGTTAATCATCGCCTTCGTGCCAATTTCCTGAACCTGGACAATGGTCGGGGCTTTTTCCGTTCCGCCGACGCTTTGGTATTTCGGCAGCGATTCTGTATATTCGCCCTGGTACTCGGCTTTAACGACCACTTTCTTTTGCGACTGATTGTAATCCTTCACAATTTTATCCAACGCTTTTTGCGGTTCCCCGCTCATGGAATGCCAAAATGTGACGACTATCCTGCCGTTTTCTTTCTGTGCCTCCGCATTCGTGGAGCTGCTGCTGCATCCTGCCAGGCTGGTAATCAAAGCCAATCCGATCAAAAATACCATCCATTTTTTCAACATCATCTCATCCCCCTATTTGAGCGAGCCTTCTGCAAGGCCTTTTTGCAAATGTTTCTGTCCAATAAACAATACGGCTAAAGCAGGTATTGCAATCAACATCGCACAGGCCATGATAACGCCCCATTGGTTCAGTGTTTCCTGTGACTGCATTTGTTTAAGCCCAATCTGTACCGTGCGCACCGTATCATTGGTGCTTGCCAGAAGCGGCCATAAGTACATATTCCAAGTAGCCAGAAAACTGTACGTTCCCAGTGTCGCAAGGCTGACCTTTGACATCGGCAGCACAACTTTTCCATAAAACTGCAAATGGCTCATGCCGATCAAGTCACTCGCTTCTTTTAACTCGGCAGGAATTTGCTTAAAATGTTGCCGCATTAAAAACGTACCGAATGCCGATGCAGCGAAAGGAACAATCAGCGCTGGATAAGTATTGAGCCACCCCAAATCCCGCATGGTTTGGAAATTCGGGATCATCTGCGCTTCAAAAGGAACCATCATCGTTGATATAAACAAGTAGAACAGGAATGTCTGCCCCTTAAACTTTGGAAAAACAAAGGCATACGCTGCCAAACTGGATAGCAGCAGCTGCCCGGCAGTAACGGCAAGCGAAACCAGCAAACTATTTGTGAGATAATGTAAAATTTCCGTGCTTTGAAACGCCTCGATATAATTTTGAAAGGACAGATTCTTAGAAAAATAGTGTCCCGATAAAATCTCATCCTGCGGCATCAGGCTCAGAGACAGCCCGAGTAATAGCGGCCCTCCAACAATCAGCGCGGAAATGGTTAATGCTGTATACAGCGCGGCTTTTGTCCCGATTCTCACTGGTAATGCACCTTCTTTTCCCCGACCTTGAACTGCAGCACCGTCAATGCAGAAATAATAAGTGCCAGAGTCACCGCCTCCGCACTTGCAGTTCCAAACTGGTGGTTGACAAAAGCATCCTGATAAATCGAATAGACAAGCAGGTTTGTCTCGTTGCTCGGCCCGCCTTTTGTCAGCATATCGATTTGCCCGAATGTTTGAAACGCCT
Organism: Heyndrickxia acidiproducens DSM 23148; assembly: GCF_000374345.1. Taxonomy (GTDB): domain Bacteria; phylum Bacillota; class Bacilli; order Bacillales; family Bacillaceae_C; genus Weizmannia; species Weizmannia acidiproducens. The sequence continues at coordinate 24,964 of NZ_KB894008.1, read as the reverse complement.
GGATAACTGAAACAATCACAACAAAAAATAAAGTTGGCGACAAGAGCGGCAATGTAATCCGCCTGATTTGCTTCATATACGGAATCCCCTGGAGCTGTGCACTTTCATAAAGGCTGCGGTCAATACTCTGCAAGCCGCCCAACAGAATCAAAAAGGATAAACCAATATTCATCCAAACGGTAGACAATGAAATGGAGAACAATGCCCAATGCGGATCGGTCAGCCAGTCCACCGCAGGCAGATGAAGCCGCTCCATCAAACGGTTCATTATTCCGATCGAAGGATTGAACAGGAACATCCAAAAGACAGAAGCAACCGAAACGCTGATCCCCATTGTCGATGCAAAGATCGTCCGGAAAAATCCAATCCCCTTTAATTTTTCATTGGCTAAAAGCGCTAAAGCCAATGATATGAAGATGGTGGCCGAAACCGTACCCGCCACAAAGTAGACGGTATGCAGCATGCTCTGAAGATAATCATCGGAAACCAGCAGCTCTTTAAAATTATTGAGGCCCGCAAACACGACGGGGTTCCCGGCAAAATCGGTCAGATAAAAACTGAGGAATACAGTCCGGATCATCGGATAAAAAACAAATACGCCCAAAAGGAGCAAAGATGGCAGCAGAAATAACCATCCGGACAGGACATCGCTGGTTTTTTTCCGCAATTTTTTCCGTTTCTGTACAACCGGAAGTACATCTCCAACAGACAGCTGCAACATCATACCGTGATCACGCCTTTCTTTCCGAAAAAGCCCGTGACCCGTTCATGCGTACCGGGGTCAAAGCATTGCAAATCTTCCGGGGATATTGATATCTTGATCTTTTCTTCCGGCTGGACCATCCACTGCCCGTTCCATTTCGCTTTCCAAATCCGGTTTTGCACTTCAAACCCGATGATCGTTTCATTCCCCAGCTGTTCGACTGATAAAACCGGAACATGGATAACAAGATCTTCCGCACGCCCTTTAGGTTTCAAAGCCTCAGGACGGACGCCTATGATATAATGATTTCTTTCCGGTATGAACGAAAGGGGAACTGCCAGTCCGGGCGAAAGCTGCAAATCGCTCCGGCCGCCCTGATGAACAACTGCGGCATCTGCCACATTCATTTGCGGTGAACCGATAAATGAAGCAACAAACAAATTTGCAGGATGATTGTAAAGCTCAATTGGTTTTCCAATTTGCTGGATCTTTCCTTCGTTCAATACCATAATCCTGTCGCCCATTGTCATCGCCTCTGTCTGGTCATGTGTGACATAAACGAGTGTCAATCCCAATTGGCGCTGAAGCCGGCGGATCTCAGTCCGCATTTGTGCACGGAGCTTGGCATCCAAATTGGAAAGCGGCTCATCCATCAGACAGATTGGAGAGTCGCTGACAATTGCCCGCGCCAGTGCCACCCGCTGCCTTTGCCCGCCCGACAGCTCGCGCGGCTTCCGCCCGGCATAGTCCTGCAGCTGCACCAGCTCAAGCGCGCGTGTAAGACGCTTTTGTTTCTCCTCCCTGGATATTTTTTTATGGCCGATCCCAAACAGGATATTGTCTTTTACCGTCATATGGGGATACAATGCATAGTTTTGAAAAACCATCGATACTTGCCGCTCTTGTGGCAGAAGGTGATTGGCCGGCCGTCCGCCAAGATAGAGACTGCCTCCTGAAATTTCTTCCAGGCCGGCAATCATCCTTAAGATTGAGCTTTTACCACATCCGGACGGGCCGACCAGAACAAAGAATTCTCCTTTTTCTACCGTAAAATGAAGATCTCTTAAAACATCCATTCCTTTTCGGTAGGACTTTGACACATTTTCCATTTCAATCATCGCCATAAATGCCCCTCCCTTAATCTTTTTTCTACAACCAAAACGATAGCATAAAAAAAGAGGCATCAAGTCCATTTTAAGGAGACTTAACACCCCATTCGCAAATTCTTTACAGTTTTAACAATTGTCTAACAAAATCTGTAATCCTCAGGTTCCCCTGCAATCATTAGAATATTTCCTGGAGAATAGATTTTTTGCACAAAAAGAGGGCGTCCAAATACGCGCCCGGCTTTTTACCGCTCTTTGTTAGTCCCGCACAAAAACACTAGATCTGTGGTTCATGTCTTCCTGCCCTTTTTCATATCTGCTTCGCTAATATTCATGTCCATTTACGCTTCATTCATGTCCAGATCTGGTTCTTATTTTCTTGCCTCTTTTGTCAGTTTTACTTCTATTTATGTCTATTCCCGCTTGATTCCTGTTAACTTCCGCGATAGACTTGGTAACCCCATGGTGATACGAGCAGCGGGATATGATAATGGGAAGCAGGATCGGCAATCCCGAAACAAACCGGGACTTCCTCTAAAAATGGCGGATCAGGCAAACTGATTTCCTGCCGGCGGAAATAGTCGCCGATCGAGAAAACCAGTTTGTACTTACCCGCTTCTACTTCTTCCCCGCTGAGGAGCGGGGAATCGAGCCGCCCGTCTGAATTGGTGGCTGCTTTTTTTAAGCTGGTCCATGCAGATTGGGCGGAATCGAAAATATACAAGGCAACCGCTACATGATCTGCAGGTTTTCCATGGGTTAAATCCAAAATATGTGTTGTAATTCCAGCCATCTTGATTCCTTCCTTATCTTAATTTTGAGCTGCGGGCAGTAAACTTTCCTTTCTTGGCCATTGCCCGGTAAATTCAACTTCATGATAGTCGTAGAAGTCCTGTAAAATCTCGCTGCGATCATCGAGAAAAAGCTGATCGGCGACGCCTTTTACAATTTTCGGGATTGCAAACCGCATACCGGAAAGAGCGGAGGCGGACAACCCGCAGCTGATTAATGCGGCATAGTTAAAGGAAAACAGGCCGTGCAGGAGCTGTTCCCCTTTTTCATCGCGGCCGAGAAAAGCAAATTCCGGGCTGAGATACGGATGGGCATCAATGAACGGATTGGCAATTTTTTCAGGTGCCTTATAATAGTCACGCCAGCGGGCAATATATGGTTCCACAAGCCTCAGTTCAGGGCGCAGCGCCGGATCCGAGATCAGTCCTGTACTGATGATCAGAAAGTCAAACACAAATTTTCCGTGCGGCGTGGTGACAACAGCCCCATCAGCGGCCGCTTCCACATCAAGCCACGGCGAGCCGGTATGAAGCCGGAAACCGGGCCAGGAGCTCGCACGGTTAAAGACATCATTGGTCGGCGGCTGATTGTATTTAAAGAAATGTGACATGACTGCATACTTATCCGGATCAGCCAAGGCATGGTAGCGTTCGATCATGCCGGAAACTTCCATTTGCCGGATCGGATTTATCCGTTTTAAGCCTTCGCTGCGGACAAACACATGGGCTTCCGCCGCGCCATTGGCGAGGATATGATTCGCATTGTCAAAAGCAGAAGCACCCCCGCCCAATATTCCCACCTTTTTCCCTTTTAAAGCAGCTGCATCATAAAGAGATGAGGCATGGGCATAAAGGATTGAGGGCAGTTTTTCGGTGATCATGTTTGGGACATGCCATTCCCCGCCGCCTTGAATCCCGGTTGCCAGAATTACCTTTCGGGCGAGCAGGAAACTTGCCGGTGCGCCTTTCCCTTCAATTCGGAGGCGGTGAATACCGCTTTCTTCGGGCTCAATGAGCTTCAGGGTGACTTCATTGCGAACCGGCAGCTGCAGGACCTTCCGATACCAGCGCAGATAATTCATCCATTCTTTCCGCGGAATTTTATCCATTTCGTCCCAGGCCTTCTCCCCGTACTGGGCTGTCCACCACGATCTGAATGTCAGAGAAGGAATGCCAAGATCAATGGAAGTTAATTGTTTCGGCGTCCGCAGTGTATACATGCGGGCATAGGTATCCCACGGCCCCTCGCTGCCTTCCGGATTTTCATCTATCACCAGGATATTGGATATCCGCTCCTTCAGCAGGCCGAACGCAATGCCAAGACCGCCTTGCCCGCCCCCAACGATGACAGCATCATACACATGCCCTTCCGGATGGCGGAATGGCCGCACCCAGTCAGGGCCTCCAAAATTGAGATAAGATAAATCCCTTTCGACGCGCTGATTTAACGCTTCTAAACTCATACCATTTCATTCCCTTCACGATGTTTGATTTTCATAGAACGATTTCCTGTAAACGCAGACAGGCAATTTTACAGATTTCCTGGAGGGCCGTTTCAAATTCTTTTTCTTCTCCATGATCTACTCTGGTTTTCATCGCATTGTAAATGTCATCCTTACTTTTGCCGCGGACAGCCAAAATAAATGGGAAGCCGAACTTTTCCATATAGCGCTGATTCATGGTTTGAAATTTTTCATATTCCTCACTTGTTAAGTGTTTTAATCCGGCACCTTCTTGCTCGGCATTCGAGTAGGTGCTCATTTCCATGCGCCCGCCCAAATCCGGATGCGCCTGAATCAGTGCCAACTTTTGTTCCTTGCTTGAGCCTTCAACAATAGCTGCCATTTCCCGGAATAATGCCTCCCGGGAAGAAAAGGGCCTGGCGGCAGCTGCTTTTTCCGCGATCCACGGAGAATCTTCGAAAATTCCACCGAGGATTTCAATAAATTTTTCCCGGCTGGATTGATTAAGTGTATCGATTGTGTACATGAGCAACCCCCCTTTTTATCCCTCTTTTAAGCCTGGTTCAACGGCCGGTGCAGGGGTGAATTCAGCAGGCTTATGTTCCCGTTTTGTCAATAATAGATTTAAAATAATTGCGCTCAGGCTGCCTGTAATAATCCCGTCATTCACCAGAATCCGGAGCATCGGCGGCAGGACGGCAAAGAGGTCGGGCACAACGGTTGTCCCAAGACCAAGGGAAACCGAACAAGCAATGATTAAGAGATTGCTGTTGCTGGAAAAATCAACATCCCGCAGCATCCGGATCCCGGAAGAAACAACCATGCCAAACATCACAACGGTTGCCCCGCCAAACACAGCAGTGGGAATAATCGTAGCCAGCGCGGCAATTTTCGGCAGCAGCCCAAGGCAGATCAAAATCCCACCGGCAGTTAGTGTTACCTTTCGCGTTTTCACGCCGGATAATTGAACAAGCCCGACATTTTGGGCAAATGTGCTGTACGGAAAAGCATTAAAAAACCCGCCCAGCATAAAGGAAAGCCCTTCTGCACGATAACCGTTCGTGATGTTTTTCTCAGTTAACTCCCGGCCGGTCATTTTCCCTAAAGCCAGGAAAGCACCTGTCGATTCCACCAAAATAACGGTACCGACGATCAGCATCGTCACAACCGGTGCCAAATGAAAGGTGGGAACACCGAAATGCAGCGGGGATGGAATATGAAACCAGGATGCCTCTGAAACGGATTGAAAGTTCACTTTTCCCATTAAAGCGGCCGCAATCGTTCCGGCAATAATCCCGAGGAGAACCGAAATCGCCCGCAGAAAACCTTTAAAGAAGCGGTTCATGATTAAGATGACAGCCAATACGCCAAAAGACAGGATCAAGTTTTCCGCCGAGCCGAAATCTTTGCTGCCTTCCCCGCCGCCCATATTTTTAATGCCGGACGGGATTAACGACAATCCGATAATCATAACCACTGTTCCTGTGACAACCGGAGGAAACAGTTTCAATAATTTCCCGTAAACCTTTGAAAATAAGATAATAAACAATCCGGCAGCAATGATAGCACCATAGATCGCCGTAATCCCGTATTGGGTGCCGATGGTAATCACCGGCGAAACGGCTACGAAAGAAGTTCCCATGATAACCGGAAGGCCAATGCCTGACAGCTTTGTCTGCCAAGATTGTAAAATTGTCGCAATGCCGCACGTCAGCAAATCCACCGAAATCAGAAAAGCCTGCTGCTCCGGTGTGAATTTTAAGGCGCTGCCAACGATCAGCGGAACCAAAATCGCACCGGCATACATGGCGAGTACATGCTGTAAACCAAGTGAAAAGACCTTTGGATATCCTGTATTTCCATTCATGATCATTTCCTCCTTGAATCAATGTCATATTTTATAACGTTTAAAAGTTATATTTGTTAACATATTAATGAATTTTCAGTCGATAAACAATGTTTAACATCAACAAAACTTTGAATCTTATCTGTACAGACTGCACAACTGAAGGAAGAAACAGGAGAGGATAAAATACTTTATGTAAGATTTTCTTACAAATAAGCCCAGGAAAATAAAATGCGCGGCGCACTGAAAACAGCCGGAAAACTTTCCTCTATTATCCGGCTGTTTCTATTAAGCTTTTAATTCGGAGTGCAAGCCGGAGCTGCAGGTTGGTTTCGGGATCTCTTATCCTTTTCCCAAGCAGTTCTTCACATTTTTCAATGCGGTAAACGACCGTATTACGGTGGACATACAATCTTTTTGCCGTTTCAGAGATTTGGCAGTTTGTTTCTAAAAAAACGGACAACGTGGCAAACAGAGACTGCTGTTCTTCCGGTTTTAGGCCGGTAAAGCCATTCAGTGCAAAGGTATAAAAATTTTTCAAATCGTCTTCAGGAATCAAACGCAGCAGTTCCATCACATCTTTTGTCAGGTAAGCCTGAATAAAGGCGGTTTTTTTATACATTCTGCCATGGACCAGCGCATCCGCTGCTTCTTTATAAGCGTTTTTCACCTGTAGGAATGTATGGCACAGATTACTGATTCCGAATGAAATGGTCTGTTGAAAATAGCCCGAAACGTTTTCCTGAATCCTGCGTAAAACAGCTTCGATGGATGGAACGGGATTTGGCACCGTTTCCTTTGCCTCAAATAAAAGAATACAATGTTCCCCCTTTTTAAAAAAGTGGGCATGCGGCATTTGAGCCGCGATTTCTTCTTCAATCAACGCATAGACATCATCCGGGTGAACTGTGCCATTTGTTTCATCCATTTTTCCGGCCGCACAAATATATGCCTGGTGATTGGGCAGTGAAAACTCTTCTGCCCGGTTGATGATTTCTTCCTGAGACGAAAACGCCCCTTCCAAAAAATGCAGAAAAAAATCGTTGCGGATGCTGCGTGCATGCTGTTTTAAAGCCTGTTCTTTCATATAGGCAAATGATATGACATTGATGGCCTGTTCGATCATCAGCGCACTTAAATGATCCGTCCGTTCAATTTCCCCGTAGACCGCAAGATAACCAATATGCTTTTCCCGGATATACATCGGGAAAAGATGGTACGTCTGCCGGTTGGACAGCACCGAAAACAAAAGCGGTTCAGACCATGATTCATTTGGGATCCGGGCAGGCAGAACCGATTCCAGCACCGAAAACGCTTGTCCATATCCTGTACGCCCTTTCGTTTTCGGATCAATAAACTGGACTGGATGCTGAATCATTTTTGATAATTCTTGAAGCAGCGGCTGGATGCCTCTTCCCTTCATAATAATGGCCGTAAACCTTTTATGGGCCTCAAGCGCAATCGTTAAATCCTGAGCATGCTTATCCAGAATGGCGCGCAATGTGTGGTTGACAATTTCCCCAAGAGACAGCTCAAGCGGCAGCTCAATAATCGGAAAAGATAAACGGTCGGCAAGTTCCAGCACCTCTGCCGGTACCTCCTGCAAAAAGCGTTTCGTCTTAATCCCGAGCACAGCACAGCCCCGTTCCGACATTGCGGCGACAAGATCTGCCAGCATGCCGGGATGATCTTTAAAATGATAGGCAGTCGTCACGAGAAAAACATCCGGTTTTAAAAAGTGGACAATATCGGGTGCATCCATCATATTGACTGTCTGAATCTCATGGTCTTTTCCCCGCTCCCCCGCAATCAGCTTCATGCCTGCCAATTCCGGGATCGCCAGCAGTTCAAACACTTTCATGGCACACCTCCGCAAATTTATTATGATTTCGTTATTTTATCACAATTTAGTGATGTTGAACAAAGAACTTAGAAAATTTGTGTAAAATTCATAATGAAGTTTTGCTTAGAAGCCGGTAAACTATAGATAAATATTTTATCATGTGAGAAAACCATACATGAGACGGAAGGAGCGGGTCAAACCCTATGCTCGTGAAAAGAAAAGCAACGGATGAAGTCTGTGATGTAATCGAATGGCTTGCTTCTTTTGGAAAAACAGCTGGCGGCGGTGTGACAAGGCTTTTATATACACCGGCCTGGAAGGAAGCACAGCACGCATTGAAAAAGAAAATGGAAGAAGCCGGTTTACACGCTTATTTTGACAGTGTCGGAAATTTATTCGGCAGGCTGGAAGGAACAGAAGCGGGGGAAACCATACTGACCGGTTCCCATATTGATACCGTTATTGAAGGCGGCAAGTATGACGGCGCATACGGCATCGCCGCAAGCTTCATCGCCGTGTCGAGGCTTTTGCGGCAATACGGCGCTCCAAGGAAAACGATGGAAGTGGTCTCGCTCTGTGAGGAAGAAGGCAGCCGCTTTCCGTTATCCTTTTGGGGTTCAAAAAATATCCGCGGCACTTTTAGCCTGGATGATGTGAAAGATGTCAAAGATTCACAAGGCATTTCTTTCTTACATGCCATGCAGGCTTCCGGTTTCAGTCCCGAAAACGATTCCCCGGCTGCCCGCGATGATGTGCACCGGTTCATTGAAATGCACATCGAACAGGGCATGGTGCTGGAAAAAAATCAAAATGCGGTCGGGATTGTAACGCATATTGTCGGGCAGCGCCGCTACACGATCCGGATAGAAGGAGAAAGCAACCATGCCGGGACCACCCCGATGCCGTTCCGGAAAGACGCCGTCAGCGCAGCGGCCGAATTCATTTCGTATTTAACCCGGAAGGCAAAAGAATTGGATCCGCTTTTGGTCGCAACAGTCGGCAGAATGGAAGTAAAACCCAATGTCCCCAATGTCGTCGCGGGTGAAATCGAGTTCAGCCTTGATATCCGCCATCACAAAACCGAAGTGATGGACCAATTTTGCAGTGATATTTTTACCGCACTTGAGAAACAGTCGGAAGCAATGCAGATGAAGTTTTTAATCTCGCAGTGGATGGATGAGGCCCCGGTTGAACTGGATACTGAGATGGCAGAATGCGCCAGAAGCATCGCGCAAAAGCAGAACATCCGGTTTCAGGACATGGTGAGCGGTGCCGGCCACGATGCGCAAGTCTTTGGCCCGTTCTGCCCGACCTTATTATTATTTGTGCCGAGCCGGAGCGGGATCAGCCACTCACCAAAAGAATACACGGCCGCGCAGGACTTGGAAACCGGCGTGGCATTATTAGAAGAAGTTTTATACAAAATTGCTTATCAGTAAGGGGAGGATCCATTTGACCTATAAAGAACTCACGACTCCTAAAAGGACAATCATGACACCGGGCCCTGTTGAAGTTGACCCGCGCGTGCTGCAGGCAATGAGCACGCCAATCCTCGGACAGTTTGATCCCGCTTTTACAAATATCATGAATGAAGTAATGGAGATGCTCAGACAGGTCTTCCAAACCAAAAACCATTGGGCATTCCCGGTGGACGGGACTTCCCGCTCAGGCATTGAAGCCGTATTAAGCAGCATTCTTGAACCCGGCGACCGTGTTCTTGTTCCGATCTATGGCAGATTCGGCCATTTAATGGTTGAAATTTGTGAACGTTACGGCGCGGACGTGCACACGATCGAATGTCCGTGGGGAGAAGTGTTTGAACCAGAACGCGTCATCCGGGAAATGGAAAAAGTGGCGCCAAAAGTACTGACAATGGTGCACGGTGAAACATCAACCGGGAGAATGCAGCCGCTAGCTGAAATCGGAAAAGCATGCCGCAACCGCGATGTGCTCCTGGTTGTAGATGCGGTTGCCTCAATTGGCGGCGTTGATGTAAAAACGGACGAATGGTGTATTGACGCGCTCATTGGCGGAACGCAGAAATGCCTGTCCGTTCCATCCGGCATGGCGCCGATCACGTATAATGACCAGATTGAAAAAATTGTCCTCTCCAGAAAAAAAGTCGAGCGCGGAATTGCTACCGATGAAGACCGCTCCTATGCAAGAAGCAGGCGCCCGATTGCCAGCAATTATTTTGATTTAAGCATGTTGCAGGATTATTGGAGCCCGCGCAGGCTGAACCACCACACCGAGGCAACTTCGATGATTTATGCATTAAGAGAAGGGCTCAGGCTCGTGTTGGAAGAAGGGCTTGAAGAACGGTTCTTGCGTCATCAACTCCATGAAAAAGCCTTAATGGCCGGCCTCGAAGCAATGGGGTTAACCCTGTTTGGCGACTCTGCACATAAGCTGCCACCTGTGACATGTGTCAACATTCCGGCCGGCATTGACGGTGAATCCGTCCGCAGCATGCTGCTTGAGGAATTCGGCATTGAGATCGCCTCTTCTTTCGGGCCGCTGCACGGAAAAATTTGGCGAATCGGCACGATGGGCTACGGCTGCCGGAAAGACAATATTCTTACTCTTTTAGGCGCATTAGAAGCGGTATTAATCCGCCACGGTGCAAATATCTTCCGCGGTGAAGCACTGCAGGCGGCACTGGATGTGTACGAAAAAGAAAGAAATAAGTCAGTCATTCTAAAATGAGGTGAACGAAATGGCACAATATGATCTTCTTTTGCGCAACGGTCTCGTTGTTCTGCCGGATGAAATCAAGCAGGATGATATTGCAGTAAAAGACGGCAAAATCATGAAAATCGCAGCAAATTTGCAAGACACAGCCAAGCAGGAACTGGATGCAGGCGGATCCTATATTTTTCCCGGCATGATTGATATCCATGTCCATTTTAACGAGCCGGGTAATGAGAATTGGGAAGGCTTTGAAACCGGTTCGAAAATGATTGCAGCAGGCGGCGGCACCACCTTTTTCGATATGCCATTAAACGGAATCCCTTCTACGGTAACGAAGCAGGCTTTACTGCAAAAATCAAAAATTGGCACGGGAAAATCGCTGGTTGATTTTGGATTATGGGGCGGGCTTGTCCCGGGCCATGTAGAAGATTTAAAGGAAATGGCTGACTCCGGTGTAATCGGCTTTAAAGCCTTTCTTTCCGATTCCGGAAATCCGGAATTTGAACGCGCAGATGATACAACCCTTTTAAACGGGATGAAAGAAATCGCTGCGCTCGGAAAAGTCCTGGCATTACATTCAGAAAGCGCCGCGATTACAGATTGGCTGAAAGTTGAAAAAGAAAAGCAGGGAGCACTCACAGCGGATGATTATCTTGAAACAAGGCCGGTGCTTGCAGAAGCGGAAGCCGTCGGGCATGCGATTGCGTTTGCAAAACTGACCGGCTGTCCCCTGCATTTTGTCCATATCAGCAGTGAGGCCGCCATTCGGAAAATTGAAGCAGCCAAGCAGGAAGGAATGGATATTACGGTTGAAACCTGCCCGCATTATTTATTGTTTTCACATGAGGATCTCACAATAAAAGGATCCGTAGCCAAATGCGCCCCGCCGCTCCGCAAGCCGGAAGAGCAGCAGAAATTAATCCGATTATTGCAGGAAGGGAAATTTGATATGATTGCCTCCGACCATTCGCCCTGCCCGTATGAGTTAAAAGACCCGGCTGTGCACAACTTGTTTGAGGCATGGGGCGGGATCAGCGGCGGCCAATTTACGCTCCTTTCACTAATCGAGCTGGCCGTCAAATATGACATTCCATTTACACAAGTGGCCAAATGGACAGCTGAAAATCCGGCAAACCGTTTTAACCTGGCTGAAAAAGGCCGCATTCAAGAAGGAAAAGACGCAGATTTTGCAATTGTTTCTCTCAAAGAAGCCTATACGGTTTCAGAAGGCAATTTTTTTGCAAAACATAAAGAAAGCCTTTATATCGGGCATACCTTCCCATGCAAAATCAGCATGACCATCCGGCGCGGAAATATTCTCTATGAAAATGGGAAAATAAGAGAAACGGTGGAAAAGGGAAAATGGTTAATCCCTCACAATACCATGATAAAAGCCCATACGACAGTTTAATATGACCAATATACAACGCAGGCTTTGCAAATGAAAAGTCTGCGTTGTAATCTGGAAAGGAGCTGCGGTGCACTGCATAATTGGAGGTTTTCTTTCCAACGTAGAATGGTACACCCCTCTTTTATGATGGCAGCACTTAACTAATGCATTTTAACGGTTAACAAAACAGATTCACCGCGTTTTACATAGGTTTCGCCGGTTTTGGCCAAAGAGTTAACCGAATCGGGATTTGTAATGACAACCGGAGAAATGATGCTGTCCGCATGTTTTTTTATTGATTCAAGATCAAAAGTGATCAGCTTGTCACCCGCTTTAACGCTGTCCCCTTGTTTCACAAATCCCTGAAAACCTTCTCCGTTCATTGTGACTGTTTCCAAACCGATATGAATTAAGATTTCTATACCACTCTTTCCCCGTATTCCAACCGCATGCATCGTTGGAAAGAGCTGGACAATTTCTCCATCGATCGGAGCGGCAACCACACCTTCCTCCGGTTCAATTGCAATACCATCCCCGATCATTTTTTGGCTGAACATCTCATCAGGAACGTCTTCAATTTTTACAACTTTTCCAGTAATGGGTGAAACAAGCTCATCAACTGCAGCTTTTTTCGCAAAGAGTTTGAACATATCATTTTCCCTCCCATAACAATTTTCCAGTTTTATTTTTTGTACCCTATTATGAAAAGGGCGAAAAAAGAATGCTCTTTCCGCCCCGGGAAATTATTTTAATTCAGGCCAATAATCTTTGTTTGCCGCAATTAAATCATCTAATAATTCCTTTGCCACTTTTGCACTTGGAACGGTCTTAGAAAGCGTTAAAGCCTGCCACAGCTTCTGATAATTTCCTTCAACATAGGCCTGTACGACTAATTTTTCAACCGTTACCTGTTGATACATTAAAGCCCTTTCAAACTCCGGAATATTCCCCTGGCTCAATGGTTCCGGCCCATCCGTCCCGACAATGCATGGTACTTCAACCATCGTATCGTCATCAAAATTAGCAATTGCACCGTTATTTTCAACAATCATGATCATTCTCTCATGGGTGTTGTAGGCAATAGCGCGGGCCAGATCTACAATAAATGTAGCGTGGCTGCCAGCTGAAAACTCCTCACTTTTGGCCGTTCCTTTTTCAACAATCCTTCTTGCAGTTGAAAAGACTTCTTTTTCTCTGCCGTCAATGACTTCATTCGCCCTTGTATACTCGATATTAGAATGTTCGACCACGTAATCCGGATAAAAATAATATTTTAGATACGTATTTGGCAAGAAGTCCGGCTCTACAGCCAGCAGATCTTTTGCTTTTTTATGCGTTTCCTGCCAGCTTACATCCATATGCTGGGTATCCACTTCCACTTTTGTAAGGTAGCCATGTTTAGAGACATATTCACGAATTTCAGGTAAATACTCATGTCCTTCCTTATCTTTCACACTCGTCCACCAGCCGAAGTGATTCAGCCCGAAATAGCGGACATCTAAGTCTTTTGGCTCTTTTCCAATAATTTGTGACATCCGCCGCAGCGTTCCAACCGGCATATCACAAATATTTAATACTTTTGAGTTCGGACGAAGCACACGGCAAGCTTCAGCCACGATTGCGGCAGGATTTGAATAATTGAGCATCCAGCAGTTTGGAGAATATTTTTCCATAAAATCAATCAGTTCCAGCATCCCGCCAATACTGCGCATCCCATAAGCAATTCCGCCCGGCCCGCATGTTTCTTGGCCGACAACGCCGTGTTTTAATGGAATCTTTTCATCCTTTTCCCGCATCTCGTACTGGCCTACGCGAATATGCGCAAAGCAAAAATCTACATCTGTAAAAGCTTCTTCCGGATCGGTTGTAAAAGAATATTCAATATCCGGCGCATTTTCCTTTAAGACAATCTCCAAAGCTTCCCCAATAATCCCTTGCCGATCTGCATCATTGTCATATAATTTTAGTTTCCGAATGGGGAATTTATCCAGATTATCTAATAGCATTGATACAATACCCGGTGTATACGTGCTTCCTCCGCCTGCAATGACAACTGAAAATTTTTTCATTTCATCTCATTCCTTTCTTTATTTTTACTCTTCAGATTCTCTTCCTAAATATTTATCAACGGCTTGTCTGACACTGCTGACTTGCAATCCATATACGACATGCACGTTATGATCCTTGATAATGACACCGCTGGCACCGGTTTCATTCTTCAGTACAGCTTCATTCACCAGTTCCGGTTTTTTTAGCGTAAGTCTCAGCCTTGTATAGCAATTGGTGACCGTATTAATATTGTCAGCCCCACCCAGCGCACTTACAATCACAGCCGCTAGTCCCGGCCCCTCTTTTGCTGAAGCCGTTTGTTTTTTGGATGACTTTCCTTTGCTTTCATTGTATTCTTTCTTGGTATACAATTTGGTTTCCTGTCCTTCTTCTTTCTTACTTCTATGTCCTGTCTTTATCTTTTGCGGTGAGCATAGCAAAAAAGCAGAGACTTGAGTCTCTGCTCTTCTTCCAATTCTATAAATAACTATTTTAATGGAATTTACCGGTAAGCCTGAAACCAAGTTCTGCAATAAGTGAAGAGAAGATAAAAGTTCCGGTGTAAACGACTAAAGAGACAACGACAATCCGCCATCCTAACTTTTTGAATTCCTTCAGATCTTTTCCAAATGACAATCCTGCATAAGCAAGAATGGGTGTAGCAAGTGCCATGAAATTAATTTGTTCTGCAGCTTTTACGATATAGGCATTTCCAGGAAATGCAGAAGATGAGACAAGCAGTGCAATTAGAGAAATCCAGACCACGACCGGCGTTTTAAAAGGAATGAGTTTCCCAACCGCAAAACCGGCGATCGTAATGGCAATGATAATGAACATCCCGGGCAGGGCTTTCATTGGTGAGACATGATATCCAATCCAGTTTCCCAGAATAGCGATAATACCGATGATGGCAAATGTGTAGATTTTGTTCAACATGCTGCTCCCCCTATTTTTAACCATTAAGTTTTTCCAAACTGGATTCCTGATTTTCCGGGCGTTTTCCCAGGATAGGGCTCAAATATTTATATAAGAAGTTGGTTAATGGCAAAGAAATAAATATACAGACAAATGTGCCCACAATTGTCGTGATCAAGTTGGCTGCGCCGGCAAATACAGCAATATCATTGCCGGATTCCGGATAGATGGCAGTAATGGCACCCGTCATGGCAGCCATCATACTTCCTGACCCGACGCCCGCTCCCATTGCAAGTGAAATCGGGTGAAAAAATCCTGTACTTGCGATAAGACTGGCAATCACGGAAAGATAAACTGCCCCAAATAATGTTCCGCAAACATACACCCCAAGTGCCCCTCTTCCCTCAGGAGAGTCCGCACCATATTTTTCTGCGATAATAGCGAGATTAGGTTCCCTATCAATGGAGAACGTTGCGCCAATGGCTTCCCTTCTCATTCCGATTAATAATGCAATCGGCAGGCCGATAATAATGGTTCCAAGAAAATGGCCAAATTCCTGAAAAGTCAATGAAAACCCGGCATCCAGCAGTTTAGGGATCGATGGGCCCATTAAAGTGCCAAGTTTTGCAACAAACAGCATAAAGGAGATTCCGAGAATATTCGCTGCGATATTCATATTTTTTTCACTTAATATTTTGAGAGAAGGCAAACTGATAACTGAACCGATTAACAGAGCGTAGAGCATTGGAAATAAAGCAACTGTACCAATGCCAATGCTGAAGTTTTTTTGTCCGATAAACTCCGCGACGCAGACAAGAACTAATACCAATGCATGAATTTTCCAACTAAATAATCGTTGCAAGATGGACACCTCTTTGTTGTTTTGGAATTATTCCTTTTTTGTACGATGCTTGCAGCAGATAATTGTTCGATAATTTGCAAACAGCAATGTGTCCAGATGCCTTTTACCGGTAGATTTTGCTGTCTTAAATAATTGACAGGCGGAGATCCAATAACTATAGGAGCATGGCAATGTGGATGCTGCAGCTTCATATAACAAAATATCTTTAACGGCTTTCTGAAAGAAGTCTCCCATCCTCAAGGATGTGCAGAGCGCAGCCCAATGAGCAGGTGGGAGATGGATTTCGGTTAGGCGTTCACGCTATTGCCTGTCCATAAAACTTTTTCATTTTTTGAGAGGTTTGTTGAGTAGTCTTAAAATTGACTCAATATTGTTAAGAATATAACATACTTTTCCTTCACTTGCAATTAGTTTGTCAATTTTCTTGCCTTATTTATGTAGCTGTTCAGCGTAAAAGAGTAGAATACTTCGAAAAAAAGCAGAAAGGAGCGAAATATAGTCTATGTCAATGTTATTATGAGGAATCACTGGTCCAATGATTTAGTGGATCGAGTCATTATACAGCTTGACACGCAAAAGAAAAGGAGAACACAGGTTATATGCTATTTATCATCCAACAAATTGAAGATACGAACGCATTTGATAAAAAATTATTAGCTGAATGTGGCCTGCTTTTTTCTGCCAATATTTATGGGGGCCCACAGATTGAGCGAATGAAGTTTTCGGGGCAGAGATGATTCGTTTTACTCAAATTATTACAATCAGGGGGGTACGATTTTGATCGAAATGCTTAACCTTTTTCGATTGCCCCCCGTAACCCAATAGGTTTCACAGGGGGTTCTCACTTTTTCTTTTTCGAAATAGTAATTGCCAATAGCTAACTACTCAGCAAATTCCCCAATTTTCACCAGCTGTTTTCCCAGATTCTTTCCTTTGAATAAGCCCAGAAAAGCATCGATAATGGAATCGAAGCCTTCGGTGATGGTTTCTTCGTATTTCAGCTTGTCTTCCTTTAACCATGCAGCAAGCTGGGCGCCTCCCTCTTTGAACCGGGCGCTGTAATCCCCAACCGTAAAACCTTTCATCAGTGCGCTTGTTTTGATTAAAAATGTTTGCACGCGTGGTCCAATGTCCGGCTCTACTTTATTGTAAGCAGAAATGGCACCGCAGACAGGAATGCGGGCAAATTTATTTAGCAGCGGGAATACGGCATCTGAAATTTCTCCGCCAACATTATCAAAATAGACATCAATACCATTCGGGCATGCTTTTCCCAGAGCAGCTGCGACATTCTCTTCTTTATAGTTAATCACAGCATCGAAACCCAATTCATTGATGAGATAATTACATTTTTCTTTGGATCCTGCGATGCCTACTACACGAGTCCCTTTGATTTTAGCAATTTGGCCAACAGTCGACCCTACTGCCCCGGCTGCACCTGATACCACTACAGTTTCACCTTCTTTTGGCTGGCCGATATCAAGCAGGCCGAAATAAGCGGTTAATCCGGTCATGCCAATAATCCCAAGATTTGCCGTAACTGACGCAAGGGAAGGATCCAGCTTCCGGACCGTTTTTTCATTTGCTTTGGAATACTCTTCCCAGCCAAGCATACCAATGACAATATCCCCTTCGGTAAAGTGTGCAGAGTTTGACTCCACCACTTGGCCAATGGTGCCGCTCACAATTACATCATTCAATTGAAACGGCGGAACATAGGATTTTACATCCTGCAACCTCCCCCTTAAATAGGGGTCAACAGAAATATAGACATTCCGAATCAGAACTTCGCCGCCATCCGGACTGCCAATTGGTGATTCTGTTATGGAAAAGTCCTCGAATTTCGGTGTCCCTACAGGCCGTTTTGCCAGCCGAATTTGTTTTTTTGTTCCGTTCACATAATCGCCTCCTGAAAGATAGTGTGGTCTACTCCTTGAATGTAACACCACAAAATAGGAATTTCAAAAATAAGCAACTTTTTGGATGGATTGATACTGACTACTCCAAAAGCAGTAAACCATCATATTTGAAAATCTGTGATTAACAAGCAGTTTTTCTGGCATTGCCAAAACCTTGATCATTCCATTTACTCACTGAGGCGTTTCTTTATTTGTAGAATTTCACTTTGGCTCAGCCCAGTTACTTTTTCAATAAAACGAACATCCGCCTTCTCACGGAGCATTTTTGTAGCAATTGTCAGGACGGCATGATGCAGTCCCTTTTCGTAACCCTTGTCAAAATAAGAATTTGGCAGCCGTAAAACTTGTTCAGCTTCTTCCGGTTCCATTTTTTTGATGTTTTCCATCACTGCATTCTCCTCTTCTTCATTTAGTTTTAAATAAGATTCAAAAAATCCGTAAATCAGGCTCATTTTTGCGGGGTCAAGTTTCATACGAGCCATCATTCTAAGAAATTCCAGCTTGACCTGTACACGTTCTTTTTCCGTATACCCCATTTTGCTCAGCATTGCTGCAGCAACGGGATTGTTGCTATGGATATAGTCTTTCCAATTTTTTCTGATCAAATGAATCGATAAATAATGAAAGCGAAGTATTTCTAGATTGTGGAATTGAAGTGTGTAAATCTGAGGAGTTATTGTTTTTTCAACATAACTGAAAACAGCAATTGGCAACACAGGTTTGCGGTGTTTTTGGTTGATCATTGAAAAATAAGTATACATACGCTCAGGGAATTCTTTTTGATAATAAGACTGGGGTTCAACGTGAATCAAGATGACGGTTTCCTTGCCGCGCAATTTTGTTTCAGCTAGGATATCAATCCGTTTCTGTTCACCAGCTGAGATATCTGCAAACAACTCCTGTGAAAGAAACTTTACTTGCCTGAAATCGATATAAACCGATTCTTCCGGAAAAAAAGCCTCCATAAATTCTTCGAAAAAGTTCTGGATTAATTCTTTAAACAAGCGATCATGAGCCGTATAATTTGCATGGTTTTCAAGCACCAATTGCAAAAACAACCACTTCCTTTCTCATTTATTATTTATTTTATCAGAATTTTCGTCTATAAAACATAGCAAATGAGGAACATCGTCATATCTTTTTGATCTCAAAGTAAAACTCGCCATTATATTAGCACACACGTTCCCTGTTTTCAACTGTTTAGGCTGTTATCTGTAATTATTTTTTCAAATACTCACAATTAAATAATCCATTGCATCCATATTAAAAAGCTTTCCAATTGAAAGACCCAAACCTTATGTATCACAGCTTCGTTAGAAACAATGTGTACGTATTGATTAAGAGCATATTTATAAGTCCTTTAGGTTTCCACCCGCCAAAATCATATATAATAGAAGAAAAAACGAGGAGCCAAGATCATGCCGGAATTTTTTATGGATCTATCAAAAGAAGATTACCAGTCGTTAAGCACATCTGAACGTTATTTACTTGACTATATTAACCGCAATATTGAAAGCATTCCTTCTTTATCCATTGTTAAACTGAGTGAATTGGCCAATGTATCAACGGCAACCATTGTACGGACGATGAAAAAAATAGGCCATGAGGGCTTTACTTCCTTTAAGCAGGCGCTGAAAGACAATATGGTCGATGAAAGCAAGTACGAAGCCATTGACCAGGTAGACCAGGAA
The DNA here is from genome assembly GCF_000374345.1 of Heyndrickxia acidiproducens DSM 23148. Lineage (GTDB taxonomy): Bacteria > Bacillota > Bacilli > Bacillales > Bacillaceae_C > Weizmannia > Weizmannia acidiproducens. The sequence continues at coordinate 5,695 of NZ_KB894008.1, read as the reverse complement.
ATCAAACAAGCCATTTTGAAAAACGAAGCGGAAGTATCAAACACAATAAAAATGCTGAACACTGGTTTGATCGAGGATGCGATTCAAAAAATGATGAGCGCGGAAAAACTGTATATTTTTGCGCGCGGGTTCTCAGAAATGATCGCAAGCGAAATGGCTATTAAACTCCAGCTCCTGGAAAAAAATGCTGAAATGCACAATGATCCGAACATTATCCGCTTAATTTCTAAACGTATCAAACCGAAAGAAGTGGTTGTGTTTGTTTCGTTGAACGGGCATACAGAAGAACTTGTAGAAGCATGCACGAATTTGAAAATGCGCAACATCAGCACGATTACGCTCACGGCCAACTTTGATTCCCCACTGGCCGAGTTATCTGAAATGGTGCTCGTCGGCTATAAAAGCCCACATTCTTATTTTCCCGAATACGAAGTTCGATCGCGTTTGCCGCTGCAAGTCATTTCGAGGATTTTGCTGGATGCGTATGCAATTCGGAGAAAGTCAGTTTTATAAAAAACGGTGGCACAGGTTGTATTTTCCAAAGCAATATGCCAATTTTAGATAAAAATAACTCCTCCACTCTCCGGCTTATTCCAAACAGCCGGGGATTTGTCCCAAAAATACAGTTCTTCGTTCTAAACAGTGGTGTATTCGTTCCAAAATAATCGTTTTTCGTTCCAATTCATGCGGCAAACATCCCACACTAAAAAAGCGCCCCCTCATCCGGTTACCCAGTTTGGGGACGCTTTTTTCAGCTTTTTTTCATAACTTCTCAATTTGCAACAAGTACTACACATTTTTATCTGCAAAGTTTCCAGCCCCATATAGGCTAAGTTGCGCTTTTCTAAACTTGCGAAACTTTCCCAGCTTCATACCAAGGGGTTGCACATTCCTTTAACACTTTATTCAAAGCTTCAATATTTTTTCTTCCTTCACTCCGCAGCCATTCCTTCGTAGCTTGTTCCCCTGCTTTGGCAAATTGGGCAGCACCGTCTTTCCATGTTGCTCTGCCGCAGAGGACGCCGTTAAAGCGGGAGCCCGAATCTTTTGCGAAGTAGAGTGTTTTCCGGAACAGTTCCGCCGACACGCCTGCACTAAGGAAAATAAATGGCAGGTCGGTTGCTGCAGTTTGTGCCTTAAAGAAACCGGCAGCATCTTCCTTCGAATAAACCGTGCTTTCACCAAAGCCTTCGACAAATACCATATTCACCGGAACTTCAACTTTTAGAACATCCACGCTATAGTCTGTTTTTGAAAATTCTTTCATCGCTTCAATGACTTTATGCGGTTTGACTTTTGCGTAGGCTTTACTTTTCACATCTGCTATGTTTGCATCGTAAGAAACGATTTCCAGGAAGAAAGGAATATCTTCTGACTGGCATTCGCTGCCAACACGTTCGATAAACGCATGCTTCTGACGGTTGATAAATTCTGGTTCATCAATGTCATAGTATAATAGAACCTTTACGCCGTCTGTACCGTTCTGTTTCAATTTCTTCACGGACCATTCCGGTAAAAGATCTGGCAGACGGCCATCCCGGGCTGCATCGTATCCGGTTTTCTCATACGCCATCAAGAGGCCTGTTCCGTCCGCACGTTCATTCGCAGCCGGCCAGCCGAACTCCGGATCGAGCAGAATTGATGAGGCATACGGCGTAAGTTCGCGTGAAACCAATGACTTAAATGTTTCAATGGTACCTTTGTCCACCATATTCCCATCTTTTGAAATCATTTTGCGAAGGGATCCGCGCTGGTCAATGGCAAGTGCCCCAATGATACCGTTTTGATATGATAATTTTTCCAAACCCTTTCTTTTTCCTTTTGTTAATGTCAACATCACAGAACCCTCACTTTACACTAAATATTTGGTTAAAATTTTTAACACTTCTTCTTTATTTTCTGTGCCAGCAAGTTTGTCCCGGACATCCTGATGCATTAGCATTTTCGCCAGTTTCGAAAGTAGACCCAAATGGGTGGTGCCCGCTTCGTTATCCGGGATCAACAAAGCGATCACAAATTTGACCGGTTCACCATCGAGCGACTGCCACTCCACCCCGGAGACAAAAGTCTGGACCATAATACCCGGAGCTTGAACCGCGGCATTTTTTGTATGGGGAATTGCAAAACCGTCAAGAAATCCAGTTGTGCTTTCTTCTTCCCGTTTTAATAAACCTTTTACAATTTCATTTTCATTACTGGCATATCCGTTTTCTACAGCAGCGCGGGCAATCGATTGAAATACTTCTTCCTTTGTGCTTGCTTCTGTATTGAGTTTGATGTTATTAATCGTGAACAACTCAGGCATTCTTCACTTCGCCTCCAAAAATATCTGCGCTCATTTCAGTGTCTTCTTCAATAGTACCGTTCTTTTTCGCGGATACTCTTCTTGATAATCCGAACAAGAATCCCCCAACTAGAGAACCGCACAGGATGGCCACAACCCAGAGGAACGGGTGTGTAACAACCGGAAGTACAAGGAATCCGCCGTGCGGTGCAGGAACCTGGACTTTAAACAGATAAGTCAGGACTGCAGAAATCGATGAACCAACCATCAAAATCGGGATGACAACAAGCGGGTTTTTTGCCGCAAAGGGAATCGCACCTTCCGTGATATGGGTAGAACCAAGGATAAAATTAACATACGCTGCATTGCGTTCACTCTTATCGAAATATTTACGGTTGAACAATGCTGCAAAACCTGTGATCAGCGGTGGTGTGATACATGCTGCAGACACGCCGGCCATGAAGTAAAAGTTGCCCTGGCCCAAGAGCATGGTTCCGGTTACATAGGCAGCTTTGTTAACCGGTCCGCCCATGTCAAATGCGGACATGCAGCCAATAATAATTCCAAGCAAAATTGGATTGGAATGTTCAAATCCAGATAAGAATGACATTAGGCTTTTGTTAATCGCTTCCATTGGGCTCGATAATACCCACATCAATAAACCGACGATAAACAATCCAATCACCGGATAAAGGAAAATCGCTTTTAAACCATCAAACATTTTTGGCAATCTGCTGAATGCCCATTGCAATCCAAGCATGATATAACCTGCAAGGAAACCGCCGATGATACCACCGAGAAATCCTGTCCCGTTTGTAAATGCAATCATGCCGGCGATAAAACCGATGACAAGGCCCGGCCGCTTTGCAACTGATTCGGCAATGTAGGCGCAGAGTACTGGCACCATCAAGTTCATGCCCATGCCGCCGATAGTTTTTAAAATTGCAGCAAATTCATTGTATTGCGGGCTTTTTGGATCATATGAATAAATACCAAACAAAAACGAAACTGCTGTCAAAACACCGCCTGCGACCACGAACGGGAGCATATGCGAAACACCATTCATCAAGTGCTTGTAAATCGTGTGCCCGATAGAAGAACCACTCCCGGTTACCACTTCCTGTTTAGCTTCCGATTTCTGTGCGGCGCCTTTCCCTTTCCTGTAGACTGGAACATTGCCACTGATGATTTGTTCAATTAACACATCCGGGTCCTTGATCGCTTTGCTGACGGAAACATCGATGACTTTTTTGCCTGCAAAACGTTCAGCCTGGACATCTTTGTCGGCGGCCACGATGACGCCGTCCGCTTCGGCGATGTCTTTTTCCGTTAATGCGTTTTCAATTCCTACCTGTCCATGGGTTTCGACTTTGATTTGAACCCCGTGCCGTTTTGCCGCCTGTTCCAAAGCTTCCTGGGCCATAAATGTGTGCGCAATCCCGGTCGGGCAACCTGTTGCTGCAATAATTTTGATTGCCATGATATTAACCTCCTTTATATTCCAATTCTTTTATTTGAATCTGTTTTATTAATACCGGAACATCAGTTAAATCACTCAATCCCATTGAAAAAGCGGTGGAAGAACCGACTGCGGTCGCAAACGGCAAAGCCTCGCGGATCGTTTTGCCTTGCAAGAGAGACCCTGCAAAAGCTGCCAGCATCGAGTCCCCGGAACATGCGGTATTCAGCACTTTTCCTTTCGGTGCCGTTGCCAATATGGCGGTCTCTTTATTCAAAAAGATGGCTCCCCTTGCCCCCATAGAAACCAGGACATTTTGCGCACCGCGTTCCAATAACTGACCAGCGGCTTCTAAAATCTCCGTTTCTGTTAACAGTACCGGCTTTCCAAATAACGCCGCCAGTTCTTCGTCATTCGGTTTGATTAAATATGGTTTATAAGGCAAGCAGTCCAGCAACTTTGATGAACTGACATCCAACGCAAGATGAAACTGATTTTGTTTGGAAATCCGGGCAATTTCCACTAAAATATCTTCCCGGATACCGCGTGGGAGGCTGCCGGATACAAACAACATATCCCCAACTTTGATTTCTGAAATTTTTTCCAGCATCAAAGCTTCTTCAGCTGGGCCGACCTTAGGGCCGCGGTTCACAATCTTATATTCCTTTTCTTTTGCTCTGACAAATGTGTTAATCCTCGTTATTCCGGGAACGTTTACAAAATTGGTTGCAATCCCTTTTTGCTGTAAAACCTCCCGGATGTAGTCCCCGGTAAATCCCCCGAGAAAACCCATCGCCGTATTGCCGATCCCCATTTTTTTAAGAATGAAAGAGATATTAATGGCTTTTCCATTCGCCTGGTAATCTTCTTTGATCGAACGGTTCACGACAAACGGCTGAAAATCTTCAAATTCTACAAACAAGTCAATCGCTGGATTTAATGTACATGTGTAGATCATTTCATCACCTACTTTCTTTCTCTTTCTATATATAAAGTAACATGCAGGAGGATGAAAATGTTTTCAAAAAATGTAAAGGAAGGGGGTCTTTAGGGGATTAAAAAAGGCTGCCCCTCATTCGCGTAATAGCGGGACAGCTTTTTTAAGCCGGTTACGTATTTGTTTTGTTTTCAGCAGCCTCTCACCATTTTCCTAGCCGCTACGTAAAATCTTTTCAAGGAATAATAAAGCTGAACGAGAGGCTTAGTAAATTACACCGCTTTCTTTTCTGAGACCGTTCATACAATTTTTTCAATCGCGGAAGAAGAAAATTTTGGGTGATCATATAGACTTCAATATCAATAAGAATCAATTTGACAAAATTCGTTACAAAAATTAAAGAAAACATGATCAAAGGCATCATCATGTTAAGCTTTCCGCAACGAAGAACATTTCGCGCAACTGGATATACACATTTTTTCCATTGTTGTTTTCGGTAAATTGGAGGGCAAGTATCAAAGTATCTTATCAATGGATACAATAACTACCATGACACTTACCAAGTGATTCAATACTTAATAGACCAAGAGTATAAAAAATTGCTTGTTTACATTCAACACTGAATTATCACGTTTCGATAGACCGTCCCCAGGGCTATAAAAAGAAAATGGAATAATACCCTTAACAGTAGATAATTTAAAGATCATGAGCCTTTATTGTTTCTGACATCCAAAAATAACCGAAAGTTGACGGTATTGCCTGTCCGGAATTTGACGAGTATAATGTCCTCGTATTTATTCTTGAGAAAGGAAAAGGACATCCCCCATGATGTATAACTGTACCATCAGCTATACGGGGAATGTCCCACCAAAAATAACGATTATGGTTATTGTATCAGATTATAAGCTAATTGAAAATACTCAACTTGGTGTTTTTGGTTAGGGGTGCGGAAAAAGTACCTTCCCCTTGTTGTGGTAAACATATGAAGGTTATTGGGACAAGAGATCGAAAAGCC
>NZ_KB894007.1 GCF_000374345.1 Heyndrickxia acidiproducens DSM 23148 | reverse complement strand
AGGCTTCGACTGAGATAAAGGAAACACAGCGAGTGGTTTTTACGAGCTGATGTTGACTTATCGGAGGGAGAAGACGGAGAAATACGCTAGCCGATAGGCGCTGGAGCTGGACAGTTTAGAAGTGCAATTCTTGGTTTTCTTGTTTTTCTCCTATCCAGTTTTGAAGGAATACATCCTTTATAACTCAATACGGTCCGGCAATAATGGCGAGAAGGCCACACCCGTTTCCATCCCGAACACGGAAGTTAAGCTTCTCAGCGCCGATGGTAGTTGGGGGTTTCCCCCTGCGAGAGTAGGACGTTGCCGGGCAAGATAAAAAACCAGCTAAGTAATTTAGCTGGTTTTTTAGCATGAAAATGTTTTTCAACGAACGGACAGGCTGCCACAAGAAATCAGTTGTACAGGATATTAATCTGGCTCCGCTTCCTGCCATGGGTAAAAGATGGCAGAGATAAAAACTGTTTCATGTGCGGCTGAATGTGCTAAAGTAGAATGAAGATATGAATTCAGCTGTATTGGGAGTGGAGCGTAAATGTTACATAATAGTGTTGTGATGGTGCTGATTATTCTGGTTGTTAATATTATCTATGTATCCTTTTCGACGACAAGGATGATTTTAACATTGAAAGGGTACCGGTATATCGCCGCATTTGTGAGCATGATCGAAGTGGTCATTTATATTATCGGCCTCGGGCTTGTACTGGACAATCTTAACCAGATCCAAAATATTATTGCCTATGCGGTAGGCTACGGGATCGGCGTTATGGCCGGGATGAAGATCGAAGAAAAACTGGCACTCGGCTATATTACGGTGAATGTAATCACGACTACCGGTGAATTAAATTTAGCGAAGAGCTTGCGGGACGAGGGATACGGGGTGACAACCTGGGATGCCCATGGACGCGAGGGCGACAGAACAGCGTTGCAGGTTTTGACCCCGCGCAAATATGAGTTAAAATTATACCAACAGATTAAAACCCTTGACCCGAAGGCTTTTATTATTGCCTATGAACCGAAAACCATTTACGGCGGATTCTGGGTAAAAGCGGTAAAGAGAGGAAAACTGCACCAATGAGCAAAAAGAAACAATTTGAAGTATTGGAAAATGAGTCAATTTCAGATTGCCTGGCCAGGATGAAAAAAGAAGGATATGAGCCGGTGAGAAGAATCGAGAAGCCGATTTTCGGGGAAATCGACAAGGATGGGGAAAAAGATGTCCAACCGGTTTCGCGGAAAATCGTATTTGAAGGAAGAAAGTAAGGTGAGAACCCGAACATTATCCAATTGTTAAATTTTAATGTTCGATTATTCGTTGACAGCCCCGATTGTCCCTGTTAAGATAGAGGTGACAAAGGTGAATAGCAACCCTCATATATAATGGGAATATGGCCCATACGTCTCTACCCGGTTACCGTAAATGACCGGACTATGAGGGAAAGTAGAAATTGGGACTTTTTTTTCAATGTATATTTGTGCTAAATCCCGGATGGACTGCTTTCTCTCAAAAAAGAGCGGGCAGTTCTATCCGGGTTTTTTATTGCGTTTTTACTACAATCAGTAGAGCAAGGGGAACGCTCTTACATACAAAAGCATCAGGCTGCGGATTTTCACTGCATCGTGATTACTGAGCAGCGGAGTTTGCCCGCAGCAGGAATAAAGCGAAGAAAAGCGGAGGGATACAGGTGGCAATCGAAATCGGCATCATTATGGGCAGCATTTCAGACTGGGAAACAATGAAACATGCTTGCGGGGTGCTGGATGAACTCGAGATATCATATGAAAAGAAAGTCGTTTCTGCACACCGGACACCGGACATGATGTTCCAGTACGCGGAGCAGGCACGAAACAGGGGAATCAAAGTGATTATCGCCGGAGCAGGAGGCGCGGCCCATCTGCCAGGCATGGTGGCAGCAAAAACAACGCTGCCGGTCATCGGTGTCCCGGTGCAGTCAAAAGCGTTAAACGGCCTCGATTCTTTATTGTCTATCGTGCAAATGCCCGGCGGGGTCCCAGTTGCAACGGTCGCAATTGGAAAATCCGGTGCTGTCAATGCAGGCCTTCTCGCTGCACAAATTTTATCCACGTCCAACCGGCAAATAGCCGGACACCTCGAGAAAAGGCGGGAGAAACTAGCCCAAATCGTATATGAAAGCAGTGATCAACTTGAATAGAAAACTCATTAAACCAGGGAGCACAATTGGTATTATCGGCGGTGGCCAGCTGGGGAGAATGATGGCACTCGCCGCAAAAGAAGCAGGCTTTCGGATTATCGTGCTCGATCCAACGCCGGATTCTCCGTGCGTACAGGCAGCGGATGCACAGATTGTTGCAGAATATAATGATGAAAAAGCATTAAGGATGTTAGCGAAACGCTGCAGTGTAATCACCTATGAATTCGAAAATATTGACTATGAATCTTTGAAAAAAACGGCCGGCTTTGCCTATGTACCGCAGGGAGCCGAACTGATCCGGATCACGCAGAACCGCATTTATGAAAAAGAAGCGATTATGAAAGCCGGTGTCCGGGTTGCGCCATACCAAGTCGTAACAAATGAGGCCGAATTAAATACGGCAGTGGCGAAAATTGGCTATCCATGTATTTTAAAAACGGCGCGTGGCGGTTATGATGGAAAAGGGCAGGTCACGCTAACGAAGGAAAGCAGCCTGTCGGAAACGAAGGCACTCCTTGGGCATGGGCCATGTGTCCTTGAAAAAATGATTGATTTTACAAAAGAGCTTTCTGTCATCATCGCTAGAAATACAGCAGGGGAAACAAGCCTTTTCCCGGTTGTCGAGAACATCCATCATGACCATATTTTGCATCAAACCATCGCGCCGGCAAGAATCGAAGACAGCGTGAAGGAAGAGGCACAGGCAGTCGCCCTCCAGGTGGCGGAGTCAATTGGCCTTGTCGGAACGCTCGCAGTAGAAATGTTTTTGGAGGCGGACGGCACGATTTATGTAAATGAACTGGCGCCTCGCCCGCATAATTCCGGGCATTACTCGATTGAAGCATGCTCGATTTCACAGTTCGGCCAGCATATCCGCGCGATCTGTAACTGGCCTTTGCGCAAAGTTGAGCTCCTGAAGCCGGCGGTCATGGTGAATCTGCTCGGCCAACATGTCGCAAAAGCCATTGAACAAATCCCGTTACAGCCACAATGGTCCGTCCACATTTATGGCAAAAAAGAGGCAAAACATCAGCGGAAAATGGGCCATATTACAGTTCTTACAGAGACAATTGAAGAAACCTTGCTGTCCCTTGAAAAAAGCGGTGTATGGCAGGATGTGCAAAAACGATCGGAGGCAGCAATGAATGATTGAGCGTTACACAAGACCCGAAATGGGCGCAATATGGACAGATGAAAATAAATACAAAGCATGGCTTGAAGTGGAAATTCTGGCCTGTGAAGCCTGGGCCGAACTGGGTGAGATTCCAAAAGCAGATGTCCAAAAGATCCGTGAACATGCCACTTTCAATGTTGAAAGAATCTTGGAAATTGAACAGGAAACGCGCCACGATGTTGTCGCCTTTACAAGAGCCGTTTCGGAATCCCTTGGCGAAGAAAGAAAATGGATCCATTACGGGCTGACGTCAACCGATGTTGTCGATACGGCACTTTCCTATGTGCTCAAACAGGCCAACGCGATTATTGAAAAAGACCTCGAAAACTTTATCGAAATTTTAAAAAATAAAGCGCTGGAACATAAATATACCGTGATGATGGGAAGAACCCACGGCGTCCATGCCGAACCAACGACATTCGGCCTGAAACTCGCCCTTTGGTATGAAGAAATGAAACGGAACCTGGAGCGCTTTAAGCAGGCGGCTTGCGGCATTGAATACGGTAAAATTTCCGGAGCAGTCGGCACGTACGCCAATATCGACCCGTTTGTTGAAAAATATGTATGTGGAAAACTGGGCTTGAAACCGGCGCCGCTTTCCACGCAAACATTGCAGCGCGACCGCCACGCTTACTATATGGCGACCTTATCCTTGATCGCAACATCAATTGAAAAATTTGCGGTTGAAATCAGAGGCCTGCAAAAAAGCGAAATCCGCGAAGTCGAAGAACATTTCAGCAAAGGCCAAAAAGGTTCATCCGCTATGCCGCATAAACGCAACCCGATCGGCTCGGAAAATATGACGGGAATGGCAAGGGTAATGCGCGGCTACATGGTAACGGCCTATGAAAATGTCGCCCTCTGGCATGAACGCGATATTTCCCACTCTTCCGCTGAAAGGATTATCTTGCCGGATGCGACGATCGCCATTAATTATATGCTGAACCGCTTTGGCAATATCGTCAAAAATTTAACGGTCTTTCCGGAAAACATGAAACGCAATATGGAGAAAACGCATGGCTTGATTTACTCACAGCGGGTGCTGCTCGCTTTGATCGATAAAGGCATGGCCCGTGAAGCAGCATATGATACCGTGCAGCCAAAAGCGATGGAATCATGGGAAACCCAGGTACCGTTTAAGGAATTATTAAAAAAAGACCCGGTGATCCAAAACAAATTGACCGAAGCGGAATTGGATGACTGCTTTGACTACCATTACCACCTGAAACATGTCGACATGATTTTTGACCGCCTGGGATTGCACTAAAGCCCGGTAATTAGACAAACAGCAGAGCTCGCGGGCAGCAAAAGTCTAGTTGGGGCTTCTAACTAGACAAACAGCAGGGTTCACGGGCAGCAAATGTCTAATTAGAGCATCTAACTAGACAAACGGCCCAGCTCACCAGCAGTAAATGTCTAGTTGGAGCATCTAACTAGACAAACGGCCCTGCTCACGAGCGGCAAAAGTCTAATTGAAGCACCTAACTAGACAAACGGCTCAGCTCACGAGCAGCAATGTCTAACAAGACTTCTTTTACAGAAGGATCAAGCCGGGTCAGGGAAATCCCGCCGGCTGCTTCTGAAAACCTGAGGGAGGCAATACGCATGCTTGTATACGAAGGGAAAGCAAAACGGTTATATGAAACGGAAGATCCAAACGTGCTGCGGGTCGAGTACAAAGACTCCGCCACTGCTTTTAACGGTGTTAAGAAGGCAGAAATCGCCGGCAAAGGGCACTTAAACAATGAAATTACAAGTCTGATTTTTAAGCGCCTTGCGGAAAAAGGTGTCGGGAGTCATTTTATCCGCAAAATTTCCAGCCGTGAGCAGCTGGTACAGCGGGTTAAGATTATTCCGCTTGAAGTCGTCGTCCGCAATGTCGTGGCGGGGAGCCTTTCAAAACGGCTCGGCATCGAAGAAGGAACGGCGATGGAACAGCCAATTGTCGAATTTTACTATAAAAATGATGAGCTTGGCGACCCGCTTATCACAGAAGACCATGCACTTTTACTCGGCATTGCCAGTTTAGAAGAATTGAAAGTTTTAAGAGCAAAGGCTCTCACCGTGAATACCAGTTTACAAGCTTTATTTCTGGAAGCCGGCGTCCGCCTCGTTGATTTCAAATTGGAATTTGGGCGCAGTGAAGAAGGAGAAATCCTGCTGGCAGATGAAATTTCCCCGGATACATGCAGGCTTTGGGACCGGGCAACCAACCAAAAACTCGACAAAGATGTGTTCCGCCGGGAGCTGGGCAGTTTAACAGAGGTTTATCAGGAAATCTTAAATCGCTTGAGAGGAGATATTTCACATGTATAAAGTGAAAGTCTATGTCACATTGCGCGCGTGCGTATTGGATCCACAGGGAGCAGCCGTTAAACAATCGCTGGAGGAGCTCTCCTACTCGGAAGTGAAAGATGTGCGAATCGGAAAATATATGGAACTGATGGTCGAACCGTCTGAACGTGACCTTGACGCCGTCATTCAGGAAGTATGCGGGCGGCTGCTGGCAAATCCTGTCATTGAAGATTACCGCTATGAAGTTGAGGAGTGTGTTGCACAGTGAAATTTGCCGTAATCGTATTTCCGGGTTCCAACTGTGATGTTGATATGTTTCATGCGATTTCGGATGTACTTGGTGAAGAAGCGGAATACATCCGCCATGATACGGGTAATTTAGACCGCTTCGATGGCATTTTACTGCCGGGCGGGTTTTCATACGGCGACTATTTGCGGTCTGGCGCGATTGCCCGTTTTTCCCCGGTAATGCAGGCGGTTGTCAAAGCGGCTGAAGCAGGAAAACCGGTGCTTGGTGTCTGCAATGGTTTTCAAATATTGCTTGAATCCGGACTGTTGCCGGGTGCGATGCTGAGAAACGCGGGACTGAAATTTATTTGTAAGACGGTTTCCATGCGTGTTGAAAATACCAGCACAATGTATACATCCATGTATAAGGCGTTGGAAACGATCCAAATACCGATTGCCCACGGCGAAGGAAATTACTACTGTGACGCCGAAACACTGCGGAAATTAAAAGAAAACAAGCAGATTGTATTTACGTATGAAGACAATCCTAATGGGAGTATTGCCAATATTGCGGGGATTGTGAATGAAAAAGGCAATGTGCTTGGGATGATGCCCCATCCTGAACGCGCAGTCGAAGCACTTTTAGGCAGCCAAGATGGTATAAAACTTTTTCAATCGATTGTGAAAAATTGGAGGGAATCCCATGCCGTTATTGCTTGAACCAAGTCCGGCTGATATTAAAGACAAGAAGATTTACCGTGAAATTGGCTTAACAGATGAAGAATTTGCACTTGTTGAAAACATTCTCGGCAGGACACCAAACTATACAGAAACCGGGTTGTTTGCCGTTATGTGGTCGGAACACTGCAGCTATAAAAACTCAAAACCTGTTTTAAAAAAATTCCCGACAAAAGGGGAACGCGTCCTGCAGGGGCCGGGTGAAGGTGCGGGCATTATCGATATCGGCGACGGACTGGCGGTGGCTTTTAAAATTGAAAGCCATAACCACCCGTCCGCAATTGAACCCTATCAGGGTGCGGCAACAGGTGTTGGCGGTATTATCCGCGATGTTTTTTCAATGGGAGCGCGGCCGATTGCCATGCTGAACTCTTTGCGCTTTGGCGAACTCGAGTCCCCGCGCGTGAAGCATTTGTTTAAAGAAATTGTAGCCGGCATCGCAGGATACGGGAATTGCATGGGTATCCCGACGGTCGGCGGCGAAATCGCATTTGATCCCTGCTACGACGGCAACCCGCTTGTAAATGCGATGTGTGTCGGCTTAATTTCTCATGAAGATATTCAAAAAGGCCAGGCACGCGGCATCGGCAATACGGTCATGTATGTTGGCGCGAAAACCGGGCGTGATGGTATCCACGGCGCAACGTTTGCATCCGAACAGCTCAGTGAAAAATCCGATGAAAAACGCCCGGCTGTTCAGGTAGGCGACCCGTTTATGGAAAAGCTGCTTCTGGAAGCATGCCTGGAACTCGTCCATAATGATGCCCTCGTCGGCATTCAGGACATGGGGGCGGCCGGCCTGATCAGTTCGTCTTCGGAAATGGCCAGCAAAACGGGTGTCGGTTTAGTAATGAATCTGGATGATATTCCGCAGCGCGAGACCGGTATGACGCCTTATGAAATGATGTTGTCAGAGTCACAGGAACGGATGCTGATTGTCGTCAAAAAAGGCAGAGAGCAGGAGATTATGAATCTCTTTAAAAAATACGGGCTTGATGCCGTTGCAGTTGGCACGGTGACAGAGGAAAAGCTGCTGAAACTGTACCATCATGGGGACCTTGTTGCCGAAGTACCGGTCGATGCGCTTGTTGAGGATGCACCTGTGTACCATAAACCGTCCAAACAACCGGCCTATTTTCCCGCTTTCCAGGCAATGAAACCGGAAGTCCCGGCCGTTTCCGATCTTCAGGAAACCTTCTTCGCCCTGTTAAAGCAGCCAACCATTGCCAGCAAAGAATGGGTTTACAGCCAATACGACTACCAGGTACGCACGAATACAGTCGTGGTGCCGGGGTCGGATGCAGCGGTCGTGCGGATCCGCGGCACAAGAAAAGCACTTGCGATGACAACTGACTGCAATGGCCGCTATGTGTATCTGGATCCGGAAGCCGGCGGAAAAATTGCGGTAGCAGAGGCCGCGCGCAATATCATTTGTTCTGGTGCCCAGCCGCTTGGCATTACCGACTGCTTAAACTTCGGCGCCCCTGAAAAACCGGAAATCTTCTGGCAGCTTGAAAAGGCAGCGGACGGCATGAGCGAAGCCTGCCGCGAACTGGAGACGCCTGTGATCGGCGGCAACGTTTCTTTATACAACGAAACGCTTAAGAAAACTGCGGGTGGCGGGAAAGCAGCTGCCCATCCTGTTTACCCGACACCGGTTGTCGGTATGGTCGGGCTCATTGAAGATGTTAAGCATATTACAACGCAAACATTCAAACAGGCAGGAGATGCGATTTATTTAATTGGAGAGGCAGAGGCAGAGTTTGGCGGCAGCGAACTCCAAAAGCTGCTCCGTGGAGAAATTTCCGGCAAACCGCCGGCAATTGACCTTGCTGTTGAAGCACGCCGCCAGCATCAATTGCTGCTGGCGATCCAATCCGGCCTGGTACAAAGCGCCCATGACCTCTCGGAAGGCGGCTTTGCACCGGCGCTTGCAGAATGCTTATTTGGCACAAAAGAATTAGGGGCAAAAGTGTCCTTAAAAGGAAATCCGGTCGTTGCTTTGTTCAGCGAAACCCAATCACGCTTCCTTGTCTCAGTCAAACAGGAACACAAGCAGGCGTTTGAAAAATTAGTGGCGGACGCGGCCCTGGTTGGTACGGTCACAAACGATGAAGTGATGGCCATTGACAGTGAAAATGGCGAAAACTGGATCCGTGCAGACAAGCAGGACTTTGAGCATGCTTGGAAAGGAGCTTTGCCATGTTTGCTGAAATAAAAGGTTTAAACGAAGAATGTGGTATTTTTGGGATTTGGGGGCATAAAGATGCAGCCCATTTAACCTATTACGGCCTTCACAGCTTACAGCACCGCGGCCAGGAGGGGGCAGGCATTGTTGTAAAACAAGGCCCGCAGTTAATCGGAAAAAAAGGCGAAGGGCTGGTTACGGAAGTTTTTGCGGCCGAAACTTTCGCCGAACTAAAAGGTACCTCTGCCCTCGGCCATGTCCGCTATGCGACAGCAGGCGGGGGAGGAATTGAAAACGTCCAGCCGCTTTTGTTCCATTCGCAGTGCGGAAGCCTTGCACTCGCCCATAACGGCAATCTTGTTAACGCGCACTCTCTTAAACACCAGCTCGAAATGCAGGGCAGCATTTTTCAAACGACATCGGACACCGAAGTGCTCGCCCATCTGATGAAAAGAAGCGGCTACCGCACGATTAAAGAACAGATGAAAAATGCCCTGTCAATGGTAAAAGGGGCATATGCATTTGCTGTCATGACAGAAGATGAACTGCTGGTGGCGCTTGATCCGAACGGTTTGCGCCCGCTTTCCCTCGGCCAGCTCGGCGATGCTTACTGTGTCGCTTCCGAAACATGTGCACTTGATATTGTCGGCGCCGAGTATATCCGCGACATTCGTCCGGGTGAATTATTATCAATCAGCGACCATGGCATCGAATCCGAACCGTTCACGTATTCAACGCAAGACGCAATCTGCACAATGGAGTATGTGTACTTCTCCCGTCCTGACAGCAATATTCATGGCATCAATGTCCATGCCGCCCGCAAAAATATGGGAAAACGCCTTGCCATCCAGGCGGGCATTGAAGCAGATGTGGTGACAGGTGTGCCGGATTCAAGCATTTCTGCAGCCATTGGTTACGCGGAGGAATCAGGCATCCCGTATGAAATGGGTTTAATTAAAAACCGTTATGTCGGGCGGACATTTATCCAGCCATCGCAGTCTTTGCGCGAGCAGGGTGTGAAAATGAAGCTTTCCCCGGTGCGCGCGATTGTGGAAGGAAAGCGCGTCGTCATGGTCGATGATTCCATCGTCCGCGGTACAACAAGCAGAAGAATTGTGTCCATGCTGCGCGATGCCGGTGCAACAGAAGTACATGTCTGCATCAGCTCGCCCCCGATGAAAAACCCGTGTTTTTACGGGATTGATACCTCGACGCATGAAGAACTGATTGCATCCAATCACAGTGCCGAGGAAATCCGTGAGATCATCGGCGCGGATTCGCTCACCTTTTTAACGGTAGAAAACATGCTCGAAGCGATTGGCAGGCCAGCCATCAATGAAACTTGCGGCCAATGCCTTGCCTGCTTCACCGGCAACTATCCAACCGAAATTTATCCGGACACAGTGCTGCCGCATGAAAAAGAACTCATGAAAAAGTGACCGTTAAAAGAATAAACGATGCAGCCAAAAACCTGGTTAATGGCGGGCGGCCCGCTTTCTTACAGGCATCTTGCATCAGAATGCCATCTTTGTTAATGGAGGAAAAATCATGTCAAACACTTATCGCGATGCAGGCGTGGACATTGAGGCAGGATATGAAGCAGTTAAACGAATGGAAAAACATGTGTCCCGCACGAAACGGCCGGGAATCCTGAACGGTCTGGGCGGGTTCGGCGGTATGTTCGACCTTTCCGCGCTTGCTTATAAACAGCCTGTGCTCGTTTCAGGTACAGACGGCGTCGGCACGAAACTGAAGCTTGCTTTTGCCATGGACCGGCATGATACAATCGGCGCAGACTGTGTGGCGATGTGTGTCAACGATATCGTGGTTCAAGGCGCAGAGCCGCTCTATTTTCTGGATTACATCGGCTGTGCGTCGGCGGATCCGGAAAAAATCGAGCAAATTGTAAAAGGTGTGGCAGACGGTTGTGAAGAGGCGGGATGTGCCTTAATCGGCGGTGAAACAGCTGAAATGCCGGGCATGTATGCTCCCGGGGAATACGACCTCGCCGGATTCTCGGTCGGTGCCTGTGAAAAAAATGCGCTTGTTACAGGGGAAAACATCAAGCCCGGCGATGTGCTGGTCGGCCTTGCCTCAAGCGGCATCCACAGCAATGGTTACTCGCTCGTGCGGAAAATTTTTCTCGATGATGGGAACCTGCCGCTTGATAAGGCGCTCGCGGGATTTAACCAGCCATTGGGTGATATACTTTTAACCCCGACAAGAATTTATGTTAAACCGGTATTACAAGCCCTTCGCCAATTTAAAATCAAAGGCATGGCACATATTACAGGCGGCGGATTTTACGAAAATATTCCACGCATGCTAAATGGGGATTTGGGGGTCCGCATTGCACCAGGCTCCTGGCCGGTCCACCCGGTTTTTAAAGCCATAGAAGAATACGGAAAAATGGACCGCGATGAGATGTTCCATGTTTTTAATATGGGGATCGGTTTTGTTATTGCGGTCGATGTGCATGATGCACAGACGGCGTTAGACTTTTTCAACGATGCAGGCGAACAGGCCTATATCATCGGCGAAGTAACAGACACATCAGGCGTCCGGCTGGGAACAGGGAGCGGGGCCAATGCATAAAATTGCGGTTTTTGCATCAGGCAGCGGCACCAATTTTCAGGCGATCACAGAGGCAATAAAAAGTGGTAAAGTGAAAGCAGCCATTGAACTTGTAGTTTGCGACCATGATGGGGCCGGAGTCATGGAGAGAGCTGCGAAAGAAAATATTCCGGCTTTTGTTTTTAACCCGAAAGCGTATCAGAATAAAGAAGCATACGAGCAGGAAATTTTAATACAACTGCAGAAAAAGGGAATTGAGTGGATTGCGCTTGCCGGGTATATGCGGCTGATCGGCCCAACCCTTCTTCAGGCCTTCCCGAAAAGAATCATCAATATCCATCCGTCTTTGCTGCCGTCTTTTCCCGGCAAAGATGCGATTGGCCAGGCTTTGCGGGCCGGTGTCAAGATGACAGGAGTAACGATCCACTTTGTCGATGCAGGTATGGACACAGGGCCGATTATTGCGCAGGCGGCTGTCCCGGTGCTTGACGGGGATACGGAGGAAAGGCTGGCTGGCAGGATTCACCAAACCGAGCATATCCTTTATCCGAAAGTGCTCGCCCAGCTGCTTGAAGATCAAAATAGCATGGAGGTTTAAACAAGAATGAAAAGAGCTTTAATCAGTGTATCAGACAAAACAGGCGTGGTTGATTTTGCAAAAGATTTAAATGGGCTCGGCTTTGAAATTTTATCCACCGGCGGAACAAAAAAAGCGCTGGAAGAAGCAGGCGTGCCTGTCATCGGCGTTGAAGAAGTGACCGGCTTCCCGGAAATTCTCGAGGGCAGGCTGAAAACATTGCACCCGAATATTCATGGCGGCCTTCTGGCAAAACGAACTCCGGAACATGAAAAACAAATCAAGGAACACGGCATTGCCCCGATTGACCTGGTCTGCGTCAACCTGTATCCTTTCCAGCAAACAATCGCAAAACCGGATGTTACTGAAACAGAGGCGATTGAGAATATCGATATCGGCGGCCCAACGATGCTCCGCGCGGCGGCAAAGAATTTTGAGTATGTTACCGTTGTAGTGGACGCCAATGACTACGGTAAAGTCATCGGGGAATTAAAGGCACAAGGTGATGTAACGCTTGCTACGAAAAAAGCGCTCGCTGCAAAAGTTTTCCGTCACACTGCCGGCTATGATGCATATATTGCCAATTACATGACAGAACTGGTTGGCGAAGAAAATCCGGAACGTGTGACATTTACCTATGAACTGAAACAATCGCTCCGCTATGGGGAAAACCCGCATCAAAAAGCAAGTTTTTATATCAATCCGTTAGGCTCGGACTTTTCTATCGCGCATGCGAAACAGCTGCACGGTAAAGCCTTGTCCTATAATAATATTCATGATGCAGATGCAGCGCTGCAAATGGTAAAAGATTTTAAAGAACCGGTCGCAGTTGCGGTCAAGCACATGAACCCGTGCGGCATCGGAGTCGGGGAGACTGCGCTTGAAGCGTACAAAAAAGCATATGAAGCAGACCCGAAATCGATTTTCGGCGGTATTGTTGCATTTAACCGTCCTGTCGAAAAAGAAACCGCACAATTATTGCATGAAATTTTCCTTGAAATTGTCATTGCACCATCGTTTACCGATGAAGCTTTTAATATTTTAGCCAGCAAGAAAAATATCCGCCTGTTAACCGTTCCTTTCTCGGATGAACGCAAACCGGAAAAAGTTCTGACATCTGTGGAAGGCGGACTACTGATTCAAGACCAGGATACATATACATTAGAACAAGCAGATTTGAAAGTAGCAACGAAGCGTGAACCGACTGAACAGGAATGGAAAGCTTTGAAACTGGCGTGGAAAGTCGTAAAACATGTGAAATCCAATGCAATCGTCGTTACCGATGCGGAAAAAACACTCGGAGTCGGCGCCGGCCAGATGAACCGCGTCGGATCCGCCGAAATTGCCCTTGCCCAGGCTGGTGAAAAGGCAAAGGGCGCAGTGATGTCCTCTGATGCCTTCTTCCCGATGGATGATACCGTTGAAGCAGCAGCAAAAGCCGGCATCACCGCCATCATCCAGCCAGGCGGATCCATCCGTGATGAAGACTCGATCAAAAAAGCAAATGAATACGGCATCGCCATGGTACTCACCGGCATCCGCCACTTCAAACACTAATAGAAAGGCGGAGGGCGCTTGCCCATCGGCGACAGGCAACTGGGCCGGCACCAATGAAGTCCGCCCTTTGACTACAGTGGGGCTGGAACAGTTGACCCGAGCCGATAGCGCCCGCAGCCGGACAAAGAAAAGCGGAGGCGACTGTCCATCGGCGTACGGATTTCGAAGTCTTTGACTGAGATAAAGGAAACACGGTGAGGAACGAGCCGATGTTGACTTATCGGAGGGAAAAGACGCAGAAATCCGCTAGCCGATAGGAGCCGCAGCTGGACAAAGAAAAGCGGAGGCGACTGTCCATCGGCGGCAGGCGAAAACAAAATCTGCGCAAGAAAAACTGACGAACTCATAGACAGGAAAAAGGGGCCACGATAAAATGAATATACTCGTAATAGGAAGCGGCGGCCGTGAACATGCAATCTGCCAAAAGTTATCCGAAAGCCCGCTTGCAGGTCACATCTATTGTGCGCCGGGAAATGGCGGGATTGCAGAGGTTGCCGAACTTGTTCCAATCAATGAAATGGATATCGCTTCTTTAGTCTCTTTTGCCAGGGAACACAGGATTGATGCTACAATTGTCGGCCCTGAAGCCCCCTTAAGCGCAGGAATTGCAGATGCATTTCAAAACGCGGGGCTAAGGGTTTTCGGGCCTTCGCAAAACGCAGCCAGGATTGAAAGCAGCAAAGCTTTTGCAAAAGAACTGATGCAAAAATACAATATTCCGACTGCGGATTACCGTGTTTTCAGCCAGTACGAAGAAGCCTTGCAATATATCAAGGAAAAAGGTGCACCCATTGTCATTAAGGCAGACGGGCTTGCGGCCGGTAAAGGCGTGACCGTTGCTATGACAATCGAAGAAGCGCAGGCAGCCCTCCAAGCCGCTCTGCTTGAACAGAAATTCGGGGAAGCATCCGCGCAGGTAGTCGTGGAAGAGTTTTTGGAAGGGGAAGAGTTTTCGCTGATGGCGTTTGTCCATGGTGAAACGGTCTGCCCGATGGTGATCGCCCGCGACCATAAACGGGCATATGATGGGGATAAAGGGCCAAATACCGGGGGAATGGGCGCTTACTCCCCGGTGCCGCAAATTCCGCAAGATGAAGTGGAACAGGCAGTTTCAGAAATTTTAATTCCGGCGGCCAAAGCGCTCAAAAAAGAGGGAACCCCTTTTACCGGTGTCCTGTATGCAGGATTAATCCGTACTAGGGCCGGCGTGAAAGTGATTGAGTTTAATGCCCGTTTCGGCGATCCCGAAACACAGGTGGTGCTTTCAAGGCTCAAAACAGACTTGTTGCAGATCATTCTCGATCTTTTAGATGGGAAAAAACCGGAAATAACCTGGACCGATGAAGCTGTCCTTGGTGTGGTGATTGCATCAGAAGGCTATCCCGGCACCTATCAAAAAGGCGTACAGCTTCCCCCTCTCAATGAGCTTGAATCTTTTGTTTTCCACTCGGGAACGCGGCTGGAAAACGGCAGGCTTGTGTCAAACGGCGGTCGCGTGCTGTTTATCGGCAGAAAAAGCAGCAGCCTTGAATGCGCAAGGGACAGCTTATATAAAGAGTTGGCGTCCTGTACATTTGAGGGTTTTTTCTACCGCAAAGATATCGGAAGCAGGAAAAAAGAAGACGCCGTCCGGTAACGGAAAACGGTTTTAATGTTCGCCGTCCGGCTTGAATGCTTTTTAGAATCCGGGCTGTGGCGGCACAAATGGATGGCCAGACAAAAACCTGCCTGGCCATTTCCGTTAATCTTCTTTATGTTGTGTTTGCTGATTTTGAAGGAAATCCGTGACCGGGCAATAGCGGACGATCCCTTCTCCTACTTTCATTGCCCCCATCATGGCAACCACCATGTAAGAGCTGCGCCAGGGTCTCCTTGATAATTTGGAGGTCGCCCAGGTAAGTGAAGTCAATCCGCATGTAATCCGAACCATTGCATTTATGATCCCAATATTAGGGGCTGCTTTCATTTCATCTTAACTCCTTTGTTTTATCGTTTTCAAACTTCTTTTATGCTTTAATGGGTAAAATATGGTAGAATAATGATTAACTATAGGTCTTCCTAGGAGGAATGACAAGATGTTAGACCAGCGTTACCGATGGAAGAACAAACAAATCAGGGAACATGTAGCTGTACTCGACGGCAGCCTTGCCCCGACAATGATTTTAAAAAATGCCCGCTATCTGCATTCGACATTAAAAAAGTGGTTACATGGCCATATTTGGATTTATCAGGACCGTATTATATATACAGGGGAAAAGCTGCCTGAAAATCTTGCCGGCTGCGAGGTTGTCGATTGTTCAAACCGATGGCTCGTTCCCGGATATATTGAACCGCATGTCCATCCTTTTCAACTATATAATCCCCAATCATTTGCCCATTATGCAGCACAGAGTGGCACAACTACACTCATCAATGACAACATGATGCTTGTTTTATTGTCAGATAAAAAGAAAGCGTTTTCCATCCTGCAAAAGCTGCGCCATTCTCCGGTTTCCATGTATTGGTGGAGCCGGTTTGATGCACAGACAGAGCTTAAAAATGAAGAACTGATTTTTTCACATGAATGCGTGAAATCGTGGCTGGAACATGATGCGGTACTGCAGGGAGGCGAGTTGACGAGCTGGCCGAAGTTAATGGAAGGCGATGATTTGATTCTTCACTGGATTCAGGAAACGAAGCGGATGCGCAAAAAAATTGAAGGCCATTTTCCGGGAGCTTCCGAAAAAACATTGGCAAAAATGATGTTGTTTGGGGCAGACTGTGATCATGAAGCCATGACAGGCAAAGAAGTGTACGAGCGGCTTTTACAAGGGTATACCGTTTCCCTCCGCTATTCGTCGATACGCCCGGATTTGCCCGTCCTATTGGATCAGATGAAAACGCTCGGTGTGGACCAGTATGATCAGATGTTTTTCACAACAGACGGGAGTTCTCCGGCATTTTATGAGAAAGGCGTACTCGACAGAATGATTAAAATTGCCATTAATCACGGCGTTTCCCCGATCGAAGCTTATCTGATGGCGAGCTATAATGCCGCCCGTTATTTCGGCATCCAGCATTTGCATGGCATGATTGCGACTGGAAGGGTTGCAAATATCAATTTTCTTGAAAGTGAAACCAATCCTTCACCGGTCTCTGTGCTTTCAAAAGGCATATGGCTGAAAAAGGAAGGGAAAGTGGCAGCGGACGAGGAACCGGTTGATTGGGCTGAATACGGCCTCGGACCGCTTCAACTGGATTGGGACCTTCAATACGATGATCTCCAATTTTCGATGCCATTTGGAATTGAAATGGCAAACGACGTCATCACGAAGCCTTACTCAATCACGTATAATGTGTCATACGATATCCTGCCGCAGGATTATGAAGACAGCTTTTTGATGCTGATTGATAAAAAAGGGAAATGGCGCATCAATACTTTGATAAAAGGTTTTGCCAAGGATGTGCAGGGATTGGCATCATCCTATTCTTCAACAGGTGATATCCTCTGTATCGGAAAATCAAAAAGTGATATGCTGCTTGCCTTCAACCGTATGAAAGAGCTGGGCGGCGGCATTGTCATTGCAGAAAACGGCGTGATTATCCAGGAAATTCCCCTTCCAATTGGCGGTATAATGTCGGGTGAACACATGGAAGATTTGATTGGACAGGTAAAACAATTTATGGAAAACTTAAAGATGCGCGGGTATGGGTATGATGACCCTATTTATTCATTACTCTTTTTATGTGCGACCCACTTGCCATATATCCGCATTACATCTAAAGGAATGTATGACGTAATGAAGAAAACGATACTCTTTCCGACGATAATGCGTTAAAATAATAAAGTAAAACCTCCATCAGTGGATGATTGGGCAGCCCGACTCCCGCCTGTCTTCGCCTTCGTACCCGGAATCTTGAGGTGGGTGTCTTACAGCCCGCCAGAAGCGGGATAAAGTACAGTTGATCACTTCTTAAGCTGCGTCATGGCAAAATGAGCGATTGGAGTTATGAGATGAGAAAGAACAATTTCCTATGGCTGGCAATGCTGGTGTTTCTGTTATCCGCATGCACACAACAAAATGGCACACGCAAACAGCAACATGGCAATGGAACGGAGCCAAATACTGCGCAAGAAACTAACAAGCAATGGATTGAACCGTTAACAGGAATCCGTACAGACCGGAAACCAACCAGCCGGGCGGTAGCTGTGATGGTGAATAACCATCCGCTGGCACGCCCCCAGTCAGGCTTGAGTGCTGCCGATATCGTTTATGAAGCGCTTGCTGAAGGGAAGATTACAAGGTTTGTGGCGGTTTTTCAAAGTGACGTGCCCGCCAATATCGGCCCGGTCAGGAGTGCGAGAACCTATTTTGTCAAGCTGGCAAAAGGTTTCCATGCCTTATATATCGCGCACGGGTACAGCCCGGGGGCGAAAAAACTGCTGGAGGAAGGCTATATCGACGGCTTGAACGGCATGCAGTATGACGGTACCCTTTTTCACCGGTCATCAAAAAGGAAAGCGCCGCACAATTCCTATATTACCTATAAGAGTATTTTAAAAGGTGCGGCCGAAAAGGGGTATATCATGGACCGTGTTCCGGCTGCACTGTCTTTTGCAACTCCTGAAGAAGTGAAGAAAATCACTGGAATCAATGTGAAAACGATCACCATCCATTATTCACCCAACAGCAATTTGAATGCGAAGTACCGGTATGATTCGAAACGGGGAAGATTTACGCGCTATTCCGGCGGCACACAAACCGTGGATGCGAACAATCATCAACCGGTTTTGATGGACAATTTGTTTATTGTAGCGGCAAAGCACAGGCTGATCGACAGCTATGGGCGCAGGGATATTGACCTGGCATCCGGCGGCAGCGGCTACCTCATCCAAAAAGGCAAGCTGCAAAAAGTCGAATGGGAAAATGAAAATGGCAGATTGATTCCGTATAAAGATGGTGAACGGGTAAAATTTGTTCCGGGAAAAACGTGGATTAATATTGTCGAGCGTTTAAGTGATGTGGCGACAGAATAAGGTGCAACGCCCGTGGTGATTGGGCAGCTAAACTCCCGCTATCCTCTTCGTACCTGGATTCTTGAGGCGGGCGTTCTTACTGCCCGTTATCCTGGGATAAACAGAAAATGATTGATCAGTTTCAACCAAGGAAATCCTGGAAGCAATCAAGTAAAGGAGAATGTACAAGTCTATGCAAATTGATAAACTACGCGGAAGAGCACTTGATCAATTATTTGAAGCCATTTTGTCATTAAAAGACATAGAGGAATGCTACCGCTTTTTTGATGATCTCTGTACAATCAATGAGATACAGGCATTGACGCAGCGCCTTGAAGTAGCTAGAATGCTGCGCAATAATAAAACCTATCATGCTATCGAAACGGAAACAGGCGCAAGTACGGCCACGATCTCGCGTGTCAAACGCTGCCTCAATTACGGCAATGATTCCTATCAAATGGTTCTCGACCGCATAAAAAATGACGATGCACAAGGAAAAAAAACGGAAGAGTAATCACAGAACAGACGGCTCTGCCTTCACGATTGAAGGGAGCTCTTTTTTTGCAAAATGATCACGATGAGCGGCTCGCTCCAATCCATAAAAGAAAAAATTTATCATCTGCAACGTCCGGCTTATACCACGGAAAACGGCAGTGGATTTTCTTTCTTCCTGTCACTTTCTGTCTATTGCAGGAATATCTTTTTTGCTTGTTCCTGTAAATGCTATAATGGCAATGATGGATGATAGAATGGAGGATTTCTACCTAATGTATGACGTGCACGAATGGAGGCATGCCTTCAAACTTGACCCGAACAAGGACATTTCGGATAAAGATTTAGAAACAATTTGCGAGTCTGGGACGGATGCCATTATCATCGGCGGGACAGACGGCATCACGCTGGATAATACCTTACAGCTGATGGCCAGGGTAAGAAGATTTGCACTTCCTTGCTGCCTGGAAGTATCAAGGATAGAAATACTCACACCCGGATACGATTTGTATCTGATTCCCACGGTGCTGAATAGCAGGAATCCGGCCTGGATCACGGGATTCCATCATCAAGCCGTGAAAGAATTCGGCGGGTTGATGAATTGGAACGAAATATTCGTGGAAGGCTACTGCATCTTAAACCCGGACTGCAAAGCGGCACAACTGGCAGAAGCAAATACAAATCTTGATGCTGAAGATGTGATCGCTTATGCAAGAATGGCCGAGAATATGTTTAAGTTGCCGGTTTTTTATTTGGAATACAGCGGAGCATACGGGGATATCCATTTGGTCAGGAATGTAAAACAGGTGCTTGAACAGACAACCTTGTTTTACGGCGGCGGCATCCGGACTGCGGCACAGGCAAAAGAAATGGGGCAGGCGGCAGATGTCATCGTCGTCGGCAATATCGTCTATGAAGATATAAAAGAAGCTGTGAAAACGGTACATGTTGTCAAACGATCAGAGGTATGATAAAATAGGAACAAATGTTCTAAGTGGTGGTGAAATGATGCAATTTTTAACAGACCGGCTGCTGAATGGATTAAATCCGCAGCAAAAAGAAGCGGTCAAAACAACAGAAGGCCCGCTCTTAATTCTTGCAGGGGCGGGAAGCGGAAAAACGCGGGTGCTTACCCACCGCGTTGCCTATTTAATGGTGGAAAAGGGTGTCAATCCTTACAACATTTTAGCGATTACGTTTACAAACAAGGCGAGCCGCGAAATGAAAGACAGGATTGCCGGATTGATGGGGGGCGCCGCCGAGGAAGTCTGGATTTCCACCTTCCACTCCATGTGCGTCCGGATTTTAAGAAGGGATATCGACCGGATCGGTTTTAACCGTAATTTTACAATTCTTGACTCAACCGACCAGCTTTCAGTCATCAAAAATATTCTGAAGGAAAAAAATATCGATCCAAAAAAATTTGAACCACGGGCGATTTTAGGAAAAATCAGCAGCGCCAAAAATGAACTGGTTGATTATGAACAATACGCAAATCATACCGGCGATTATTTTGAACAGATTGTCAGTGATGTGTACGAAGCGTACCAAAAACGTTTGAGGAAAAACCAGTCGCTTGATTTCGACGATCTCATCATGATGACGATCCAGCTATTCAAGCGCGTCCCGGAAGTCCTCGAATACTACCAAAGAAAATTCCAATATATCCACGTTGATGAATATCAGGATACCAATAAATCCCAGTACACACTTGTGAAGCTTTTGGCTTCCCGTTTCCGGAATATTTGCGTGGTCGGGGATAATGACCAGTCGATCTACCGGTGGCGGGGGGCAGACATCGCGAATATTTTGTCGTTCGAAAAAGATTATCCGAACGCCAAAGTCATTTTGCTTGAGCAAAATTACCGTTCGACAAAGAAAATATTGCAGGCTGCCAATAAAGTCATTGAAAACAATGCGAACCGCAAAAAGAAAAATTTGTGGACCGAGAATGATGAAGGCCGTGATATCGTTTATTACCGGGCGGACAGTGAGCAGTCGGAGGCGCAGTTTGTCGCCGGAAAAATTAAAGAATTGACAGCAGCAGGCAAACGCAAGCTGTCCGATTTTGCTGTGCTCTACCGCACGAACGCCCAGTCGCGTGTGATCGAAGAAGTCTTCATGAAGTCTAATATCGAATATAATATCGTCGGCGGCACCCGGTTCTATGACCGCAAAGAAATCAAAGACATTTTGGCCTATTTGCGGCTGATTGCCAATCCGGATGATGATATCAGCTTACAAAGGGTGATTAACGTTCCAAAGCGGGGTATCGGCTCAACCTCTATGGATAAAATCGCACGCTATGCAGCCGACCAGGATGTTTCATTTTTTACCGCATTGCAGGAAGCCGATTTTATTGGCTTAAGCCCGAAAATCGCTAAGTCTGTAAGAGAATTCTATGACTTGGTCAGCAATTTCACACGGATGCAGGAATACTTGTCCGTTACCGAACTGGTTGAAGAATTGCTCGAGAAGACAGGCTATCGTGACGCGTTAAAATTGGAAAAATCGCTGGAATCTGAAAGCCGGCTCGAAAATATCGACGAGTTTCTGTCCGTTACAAAAGACTTTGAAAAAAACAACGACGATAAAAGCCTGGTTGCTTTTCTGACTGATTTGGCGCTGATTTCCGATATTGACCGCCTTGATGAAGGGGATGCGCCAAAAGACGCCGTCATTTTAATGACACTGCATGCCGCAAAAGGCCTTGAATTTCCGGTCGTCTTTTTAATCGGCATGGAGGAAGGCATTTTTCCGCACAACCGTTCCTTAATGGATGAAGCGGAAATGGAGGAAGAAAGAAGGCTGATGTATGTCGGTGTGACGCGCGCCGAAGAAGAACTGTATATCACCAATGCGCAAATGCGTACTTTATACGGGCGTACAAACATCAATCCGGTTTCCCGGTTTGTCAGCGAGATTCCGGAAGAATTAATTGAAAATGCCAACCAGGAAGAAGAAGACCGCCTTAATTTCCGCCGCACCTCCGCAGCAAAAACGCCGGCATCCCGCCGCGCACCCGTAATGCGGCCGGTTGCAAACCATACAAGCGGCGCTGAAAAATTGAAGTGGAATGTCGGGGATAAAGCCGAACATAAGAAATGGGGAATCGGCACCGTCGTGAGCGTGAAAGGGGAAGGAAAATCGATTGAACTTGACATTGCATTTCCGAGCCCCGTCGGCATCAAAAGGCTGCTTGCTGAATTTGCTCCCATTACAAAAGTAGAATAGAATGGGTCTATCAGGCTGACAATGGAAAAAAGAAGGATGGGCGGCCGCGTGCTGGCGGCAGGCTTGTCCGGCTGCCTGATATCCTGATCGAAAGGGTTGTTGCAAATGGAGTATGAAGCAGCAGTCAACAAGGCAAAGGAACTGCGCCAACTGCTCAATCAATACAGTTATGAATATTATGTGCTTGATCAGCCGTCGGTTCCTGATTCTGAGTATGACCGGCTTCTGCGTGAACTGCAGGAGATTGAAAATACATATTCTGACCTTGTCACCCCGGACTCCCCTACACAAAGGGTCGGCGGCCAGGTTCTGTCAGGTTTTACCAAAGTGGTCCATGACATCCCGATGCTGAGCCTGGCGAACGCTTTTAATGAAGCGGATCTCCGTGACTTTGACCGCAAAGTCCGGGAAACCGTCGGCGAAAATTATGAATATGTTTGCGAACTGAAAATTGACGGACTTGCCATTTCCCTTCATTATGAGGAAGGCGTATTTGTACAAGGGTCCACAAGAGGAGACGGTACGATCGGCGAAGATATTACCGCCAACCTCAGAACCGTGCGCTCGATTCCGCTCCGCCTCCATGAACCCATCACAATTGAGGCGCGCGGCGAATGCTATATGCCGAAAAAATCTTTTGAAGCATTGAACCGTATCAAGGAAGAGAACGGCGAGGTGCCATTTGCCAATCCGCGTAACGCTGCGGCCGGATCTTTGCGTCAGCTCGATCCGAAAATTGCTGCATCAAGGAACCTTGATACTTTTCTGTACGCGATTGGCGATATCACCGGATTGGGCGTTGAAACCCACAGTGACGGCCTCGATTTATTGGAGAGGCTCGGACTGAAAGTGAACAAAGCGCGCCGAAAATGTTATAATATCGAAGAAGTTCTTCAATATATAGCTGAATGGACCGAAAAGCGCCCAAGCCTGCCATATGAAATTGATGGGATCGTGATCAAAGTCAATAACTACCAGCAGCAGGCTTTGCTTGGTAACACGGTAAAAAGCCCGCGGTGGGCCATTGCTTATAAGTTCCCTGCCGAGGAAGTCATCACCAGGCTGACAAATATTGAAGTAAAAGTCGGGCGCACCGGCGTCATTACCCCGACAGCCATTTTAGAACCGGTACGGGTAGCCGGAACGACTGTAAAAAGGGCAACGCTGCATAACGAGGATCTGATCCGCGAAAAGGATATCCGCATCGGCGACTATGTGGTCATTAAAAAAGCGGGTGACATTATCCCTGAAGTGGTCCGGGCCATTACGGACAGAAGGACAGGGGAAGAACGAAAATTCTCCATGCCAAGCCAATGCCCGGAATGCGGGAGCGAACTGGTCCGTCTCGAAGGAGAAGTGGCGCTTCGCTGTATCAATCCGAATTGCCCGGCGCAAATCCGTGAGGGGCTCATCCATTTTGTCTCAAGGAATGCCATGAATATCGAAGGGCTTGGCGAGAAAGTAATCAGCCAATTATTCAATCATGAATTGATTCATGATGTCGCAGATCTTTACCGGCTGACAAAAGCACAACTTTTGGAAATGGAACGGATGGGTGAAAAGTCCGCTTCCAAACTGCTTGATGCCATTGAAGCATCCAAAAACAATTCACTGGAAAAACTGCTATTCGGCCTCGGCATCCGCCACGTTGGTGCAAAAGCCGCGAAAATCCTCGCCCGGCAATTTCTCACCATGGACCGTTTGTCGAAAGCCACCCGTGAAGAACTGATGGCCATTCCCGATATCGGCGGCAAAATGGCCGATTCGATCGCTGCTTATTTTGAAAACGAAGAAGCAGAAGCTTTGATTAGAAAACTCCGGGATCTTGGCGTCAATATGGCCTACAATGGACCAATGCCGCAAGACCCGGGAGAAACAGATTCGCCATTTGCCGGAAAGACGGTCGTGCTGACAGGTAAACTTACACAACTTACACGCAATGAAGCAAAAGAAAAGCTCGAAGCACTGGGGGCAAGTGTAACCGGTAGTGTCAGCAAGAAAACCGATCTCGTGATTGCGGGCGAGGATGCCGGCTCCAAATTGGAAAAAGCAGAGAAGCTTGGCATTGAAGTATGGGATGAAGCATCCTTTATGCATCACCTGCAGGCTTAATCTTTTGGGAAAGCGAGAAACTGAAAAAGGTGGAACAAGCAGTATGAAAAAAATGTATCCGCTCCTGTTATCTGTTATTTTACTGGCAGGCTGTACACCAAATTTTGGTTCAAATGATAAGGTGGTACAAAAGAAAAACAATAAAAAAGAAACATCCATTGTATCGAGCTACCAAATTTCATCTAATTATTATAAAAATATTTATCCCTATAAAACGAGCAAATCGAGGGGCCTGGTTGTCGGTAATTTAAACACTTCCTACGATATTGATGAATTTGAAACCGGGCTGATGCGGGTTGCGCAAAAAAATTATTCCCCTGATGACTATCTTTTTCAGGAAGGCCAGGTGCTTTCCAAGGATACCGTAACCAAATGGCTGAATAGAAAGTATACAAGCGAACAGTTAAAAGCAAACGGTCTTTCTGCAAAAGATAATATCGGGTTAAACCCTTTAAAAGACGGAAAGGGAACAGCCCGGCAGCAGAATGAAAAAAATCCAATTTATCTTACCCAGATTTTAGAACAGGATTATCTGACAAAAGACAGCAAAGGCAATGTGAAACTGGCAGGCGTTGCGATTGGGCTTGCTTTAAATTCTGTTTATTACTATCAGAAAGAAAAGTACGGCTCCACTTATGAAGTAAAAATTTCGCAAAACACCTTGAATGAGAAGGGAAAGCAAATCGCCCGGGAAGTGGTGCAGCGGTTGCGCAATATGAGTGCGCTGAAAAACGTGCCGATTACCATTGCCCTGTATAAACAGCAAAGCAAAGATTCCGTTATTCCGGGCAACTACTTTGCTTATGCAACGGTTGAAAAAAACAGTACAAATGTGGACAACTGGAAAGAGGTCAATGAAAAATATTATTTATTCCCATCCGAAAGCGCCACAAGGGCACACCGCGATGATGAAAAAAACTTTGAGAACTTTAAAGCGGATATTGAAGACTTTTTCCCAAATTACACCGGGTGTATCGGCCGGGCCAGATACAGCGACGGACAGCTGGTTGACCTGAGCATCGATATCCCGATACAATTTCACGGGCAGGCAGAAGTGATTGGATTTACGCAATACGTAGCCGGCCTGGTGGTCAAGACATTCCCGGATTACGTCAATCTCCAGGTTAACATTACATCCAACAACGAAGCCAAGGCCCTGATCGCGCGCGAAGCCAACGAGAAAGATCCAATCGTCCATATATACAAATAAAGTAAACCTAAAAGGGTTGTTCCATGAATGGGGCAGCCTTTTTTGGTACCTAAATTTTATCCTTCTATACGGGCAGCAAGATACTTAAAGAACGGTACAAATAAAACGCATTCATTTTTTTAAAAATTTTATAAAAAAGGGGTACCAATTTTTTAAATCCTGTTATATAATAAAATCACGTTATAAATATTGTAATATAACAGTGAAAGGGAGTGAATGAATGGAAACCAAAACACAGGGTATCACCGTAACGGGATCCATCCATGAAGGATATGATAAAATTCTATCCTCTGACGCATTACAATTTTTAGAACAGCTTGAAAGGCATTTTGGCGGCAGGCGGCTCGAACTGCTGGAAAACCGCAAAAAGCGCGATGAAGAAATCAAATCCGGAAAACTGCCGCACTTTTTGGAAGAAACATCATCCATACGCCAGGCTGACTGGACGATTGCGCCGCTTCCGGAAGATTTGCAGGACAGGCGCGTGGAAATTACCGGGCCGGTCGATCGCAAAATGATTATCAATGCCTTAAACTCCGGCGCGAAAATGTTCATGGCCTGCTTTGAAGACGCCACTTCCCCAACCTGGGAGAACATTATTGAAGGCCAGATCAACCTGCATGATGCCGTGAATCGGACCATTTCTTTCAGCGGCCCGAACGGAAAAGCATACAGTCTGAAGAAAGAAACCGCCACCCTGATTGTCAGGCCGCGCGGATGGCATTTGGAAGAGAAACATATTTTAGTAGACGGAAAACCGATGTCCGGCAGTTTTGTAGACTTTGGGCTTTATTTCTTCCACAATGCCCGCACACTTGCCGCAAATGGAACAGGCCCGTACTTTTACCTGCCGAAAATGGAAAGCCATCTTGAAGCCAGGCTCTGGAACGATGTCTTTGTTTTTGCACAAAAGTACATTGGTATTCCAAAAGGTACGATAAAAGCTACAGTGTTAATTGAAACGATCATGGCTGCATTTGAAATGGATGAAATTTTATATGAATTAAAAGAGCATTCAGCAGGCCTGAACTGCGGCCGTTGGGATTATATTTTCAGCTATATTAAAAAATTGCGCAGCCAGCCGCAATTCATTACCCCGGACAGGTCTTTAGTAACGATGACGGTTCCCTTTATGCGGGCCTACTCGCTGCTTACCATCCAGACCTGCCACCGCAGAAATGCACCGGCAATCGGGGGCATGGCTGCACAGATTCCGGTAAAAGGAAATCCGCAAAAAAATGAAGAAGCATTCCAAAAGGTCAGGGCAGATAAGGAACGGGAAGCACGGGACGGCCATGATGGCACATGGGTAGCGCATCCGGGGCTGGTGCCTGTTGCACTGGAGGCATTCAACCGGGAAATGCCGGAGCCGAACCAGATCCATTCCGGCAAGCAGAAGGACTTGAAAGTGACAGCTGAAGACCTGCTGACGGTGCCGGAAGGAGAAATTACCGAAAAAGGCATCCGTGAAAATATCTATGCCGGCATCCAATACATTGAATCATGGCTGCGGGGAAGAGGAGCTGTTCCGATTTCGGACTTAATGGAAGACGCAGCCACTGCAGAAATTTCCCGCGCCCAGCTTTGGCAGTGGATCCGCCATCCGAAAGGGGTACTTGCGGACGGCCGGAAAGTAACTGTCGAACTGTATGATGAGTTGAAAGCGGAAGAGCTGGAAAGAATCCGGCGTGAAGTTGGTGAAGCATTTTACCATTCAGGCCGTTTTGAAGAAGCCGTACAGTTATTTGACCAATTAATCAAAACCGATGATTTTACCGATTTTCTGACATTGCCGGCTTATAAATTACTGGGTTAATCGAATCGATAGAACCGGTAACAGGGAAACCGGCAGGATCAGCGAATAACGGTATCATTATGAAATTGGGGAAAAAATGGAAGCAACGAGCGGCAAATGCGTCTTCATCGGCCTTTTGCAGCATCGTTTATAATATGATCAAAACTGGGAGGAATTTTTGATGGGTAATGAAAAAGCGCAAGCACTTCAACGTAGCTGGGAAAAAGATGAAAGATGGCAGGGCATCACCAGGCCGTATTCGCCGGAAGATGTGCTCAAACTGAGGGGTTCTGTCCAAATTGAGTATACATTGGCAAGAAGGGGTTCAGAAAAGTTCTGGAACATGCTGCACACCGAAGATTACATCCATGCATTGGGTGCTTTAACAGGAAATCAGGCCGTCCAGCAGGTCAAAGCCGGATTAAAAGCGATTTATTTAAGCGGCTGGCAGGTGGCTGCTGATGCAAACCTGGCCGGGCAAATGTATCCGGACCAAAGCTTGTATCCGGCCAACAGTGTGCCGAATGTGGTCAAACGCATTAACCAGGCCTTGCAGCGTGCCGACCAGGTCCACCATGTTGAAGGGAATGACCGCATCGACTGGTTTGCACCCATTATCGCGGATGCCGAAGCCGGTTTTGGCGGCCCGTTAAATGTTTTCGAACTAACAAAAGCGATGATCGAAGCCGGGGCATCAGCGGTCCATCTGGAAGACCAGCTTTCTTCCGAGAAAAAATGCGGCCACCTTGGCGGGAAAGTGCTGCAGCCGACACAAACGGCCGTACGCCATTTGATTTCCGCGCGCCTTGCCGCTGACGTGTTGGGCGTACCAACTGTCATTATTGCGCGCACGGACGCCAATGCGGCAAACTTGATTACAAGCGATATCGACCCGTATGATGCACCGTTTATTACCGGGGAACGGACGCCGGAAGGATTTTACCATACCAAAGCAGGGCTTGACCAGGCGATCGCCCGCGGCCTGGCCTATGCGCCATATGCCGATTTGGTCTGGTGCGAAACATCTGAGCCGAATCTTGAAGAAGCACGCCGCTTTGCAGAAGCCATTCATGAAAAATTCCCTGGCAAACTGCTGGCCTATAACTGCTCGCCTTCCTTCAACTGGAAAAAGAAACTCGATCAAAAAACGATTGCGAACTTCCAGAAAGAAATTGCGCGCATGGGCTACAAGTTCCAATTTGTCACGCTTGCCGGTTTCCATGCATTAAACCACAGCATGTTTGAGCTGGCCCGCAATTACCGCGATCGCGGCATGGAGGCCTACTCCGAAATGCAGCAGGCGGAATTCGCCAATGAACAATACGGCTACACGGCCACCCGCCACCAGCGCGAAGTCGGCACCGGCTATTTTGACGAAGTATCAATGGTGATTTCGGGAGGAACGTCTTCCACGACAGCACTCGAGGGATCAACAGAACAAGCCCAATTTACAACAACACGATAAATAGTGGATGCAGATTTTTCAAGGCGCCGGAAGCTGTAAAGATTTCACCGGAAAAGCAAACAAAAAAACTGTGCGTTGGGTTACAACGCACAGTTTTTTAATCAGTTATCTTTTAAATCCTCGATTGAGTTGATCTTCATATAGGTTGGAACGGCTAACCCTGTTCTGACGCCTTCCATACTTGGGCCAAGGTCTTCAAATTTTCCTTCATATTTTTTCGCATAAGTGGCGTGTGTCAAAGGAAGCCATGCAGCTAATGTTGCATCCGCACTTCCGTCAGCAATGGAAGTCCACATCGGCCCTGCTTCAACTTGAGTTAATTTCACTTTAAACCCTAAGTTTTTCAGCACTTGTGCCATGACATGATGGCTGGCAATTTCACTGTCCCAGGCAACATAAACAAGTTTAATAGCATCTCCATTTCCGCTTTTAACACCTTTTGTCCACTCTTTCACTTTGTCGGGATTATTTTTGACCCATTCCTTCGCAGCTTCTTCAGGTTTTTTTCCATCCTGAATGCTGACCATTACTTTGCCCATATCATCCTCGGTCCAGTTAAATTGATTGAACACCTTATATGCTTCCGGATGATCCGCCTTAAACCCTTTGCGTGTAATGGTATGAATTTCTTCAGCATCTCCGTAGACTTTTTTAGGATCGTCTAAATACTTTAATTTGTATTTTGAAAACATCCAATGTGGCGTCCACCCGGTGATAATGATGGGTTCTTTCTTATCATAGGCTTTTTTAAGTGCCGCTGTCATCGCGGCGCCGGAACCGGAAACGAGCGTCCAGTTATCAAGTTTGTAATCTTTAAGCGCTTTGTCCGTTGCTTCCATAATCCCTGCGCCAGGGTCGATGCCAATAATCTTATGGTCGACACTTTCCCCTGCGGATTCATTTTTCGCATTTGATGAACTGGATGAAGTACTCCCGCAAGCCGTTAAACTGATGGCTAAAAGGGCTGAAGCACCCATTCCCAAGATTTTTTTCCACATATTAAGCATTCCTCTCCTTTTTTCTTGCACCAATATTTTGTGAAATTCTGTCCAGCGCCATTGCCAAAATTACGATCGCAACCCCGGCTTCAACACCAACCCCTGTCTTTAATTGTGTGACAGCCCGGTAGACTTCTTCCCCAAGTCCGGGCGCACCTACCATTGAGGCAATCACGACCATGGATAAAGCGAGCATGATACTTTGGTTAATCCCTGTCATAATGGTTGGAGCCGCTAATGGAAGCTGGACTTTTGATAACCGCTGCCAAGTTGTGGACCCAAATGCTTCGGTTGCTTCGACAATATCTCCGGGAACCTGTTGAATGCCCAAAATGGTAAGCCGGATCGTCGGCGGCATGGAGAATATGACTGAGGCTACGACCCCTGGAACAACACCGATATTGAAAAAGAAAATAGCAGGCAGCAGGTAGACAAACGCGGGCATTGTTTGCATAAAGTCTAAAATCGGTAAAATGATTTTCCTGACCAATTCCTTTTGAGATGCCCATACGCCAAGCGGGACACCGATTACGATTGAAATGACAACGGCTGTGATCACAAGGGCCAGCGTATCGAGCATTGCATTCCAAAATCCGAGGTAATCAATAAAAAGAAAACCAATGAAGGTAAAAATGGCGATGCTTCTCTTGGACATCCACCATGCCAACAGAGAGAGGATGATGGTAAGAACAACAGGCGGGACCACAGCTAAGCCGGTTACGATACCGCCTACTGTACTTTCAACAAAATTGGCAACATGGTCAAATGCGCCGCCATAACTCATGGTCAGCCAGTCCAGAAACGTGTCGATCCAATCCGCAAAAGGAAGTCTCGGCAGTTTATCCATTCATTTCACCTCCCAAAACAAGGGGTTCCGAATGAACAGAGGTGATATTCCCGGCTAATGCGCCAATTAATGCACCTCGAATAATAATGCCACGCATACGCCTATTTTCGTCTACAACAGCAACAGGAATATTTGCACTGGAAACAATATCAAACAAGTCTGTCAGGAGTGTTTCTTGTGATACCATGGTGATGTCTGTATCAACCACCTGGTGTAAAGGAGTGCCGTTTTCTGCAGCAATTTTAGCATCTTGTGCAGTAACAGCGCCGATTAAGTGGTGTTGTTTATTTACGACATAGATAGAGGAAATTCCTAAGTTTTTCATAAGCGTAAGGGCCACCATTGGTCCTTTTTCCAGCTGCACGGTTTCAGCGCGTTTCATAATATGGCTTGCGGTTAATACTTTCGAAAGATCGACATCTTCGACAAATCTTTCCACATACTCATTAGAAGGGTTCATCAAAATTTCTTCAGGTGTACCGATTTGGACAATGTTCCCGTCTTTCATTAAAGCGATCCTGTCGCCAATGCGCAGTGCTTCATCCAAATCGTGTGTGATGAAAACAATTGTTTTTCCGACCGTATCGTGGAGATCCAATAATTCATCCTGCATATTTTTGCGGATGAGCGGGTCTAATGCACCGAAAGCTTCATCCATCAATAAAATATCCGGATCATTCGCCAGAGCGCGTGCCAAGCCAACCCTTTGCTGCATACCGCCGCTGAGTTGGGCTGGATATTGATTTTCAGAGCCTTGCAGTCCAACTAATTTTAGCGCTTCTAAGGCTTTTTTTGTGCGTTCCTCCTTTTTGGCGCCTTGGACTTCCAATCCATATGCAGTATTTTCCAAGATGGTACGGTGGGGCAACAAGGCGAAGTTTTGAAAGACCATGGTCACCTTTTTGCGGCGCAACTGCCGTAATGCTTCCTTATTCATCTTCGTTATGTCTTCACCGTCAATGAGAATTGATCCTTTTGTTGGTTCAATCAAACGGTTGACCATGCGAACGAGAGTGGACTTTCCGCTTCCGGATAATCCCATAATGACAAAAATTTCTCCGCTCCTGACTTGAAAGGAAGCCTGGCTAACACCAACTGTTGTCCCAAGCGCTTGAAAAATTTCTTTTTTGCTTTTGCCGGCCTTTAACATCGCCAAAGCTTTTTTTTCGTGCTTACCAAAAATCTTCGTAATTTGGTTGACTTCTATTTTTATGTTTTCTTGATCCATTCTTTCCCCCCTCAAAAATTACGCCTGCTAACTATTCTAAATGATAAAAAATGAACAATCAAATGCGTAAATTCCCAATATTTCGTCCGTGTGATGCGTACAGTTTAAACTGTACAAACAAAACGCTGGATTGCTTACTATTCCTCCCCTATCTTGCGGAATGCTCTGCTTTCAGTTATCTTTACAATTCAGTGGTTAATCGGTACTCTATAATTTAGTATAGTCATGAATGAGGTGCATTCGTTAATGGATGATGATCGGCAGAAATTGCTCAAAGCCAGGGAACGCGTAACGGAAGCGATCGCACAAAACATGAATCTTTATGGGGTGACCCCATCAGTCGGAAGGCTTTACGGAATGATGTATTTCCATAATGAACCTTTAACATTAGATGAAATGAAACAGGAACTTGGAATGAGTAAAACGAGTATGAGTACATCCGTCCGGACACTGGTTGATTTAAAAATGGTGGAAAAGATTTGGAAACGGGGTGTTCGCAAAGACCTTTATCTGGTTGAAGAAGACTGGTATCAAACTTTTATCAACTTTTTCACGATTAAGTGGAGAACAGGCGTGCATATGAATATCCAAGCGATCCAAAGATCCTTGCAGGAATTGCGGGAATTAAGAAACAAAGATCATTTAAGCGAAAACCTGGCACATGAAATAGATATTGATATAGAAAAACTAAACAATGCCCTGGACTACTATGATTGGGTAGATCGTTTAATCGGCAGCTTCGAATCAGGTGAAATTTTTAAGTATATTCCGCGGAAATAGTTATGGGTATAAGCATTAAAGTATATGCGCCCACTTGCTTAAAGATGCATTTTTCTGCTATGATCAATAGTATTGCAGGGTTCGATATTTGATGGAGGTGAAGGGTTATGCCTAATATTTCAAAAGAACAGGTAAAACACGTAGCAGACTTGGCGCGCCTTGAAATGGACGAAGCCGATATTGAAAAATTCACAACACAGCTGGGCGATATTATTCATTCTGCAGAAAGCTTGAATGAGCTCGATACAACCGGCGTGCAGCCGACAACCCATGTGCTTCAGATCCGGAACGTGATGCGTGAAGACAAGATCGAAAAAGGCCTGCCGCGCGAGCTTGTTTTGAAAAATGCGCCTGAACACCAGGACGGGCAAATTCGCGTACCGACAATTGTAGAATAAGGAGGGGAAACCATGTCACTATTTGACCACAAGATCTCTGAACTCCATGAGTTTTTACATAATAAAGAAGTAAAGGTTTCCGAGCTTGTCGGCGAAGCCTATCAAAAAATTGAAGAAACCGACGGCAAAGTAAAAGCTTTTTTAACATTAGATGAAGAAAGAGCACAACAGACAGCCAAAGCGCTTGAAGACAAAATTGGCACAGCGGAATCTGGGCAAATACTGTTCGGAATGCCAATCGGGATTAAGGATAATATTGTCACGAAAGATTTGCGGACGACTTGTGCCAGCAAAATCCTGGAAAACTTTGATCCAATTTATGATGCGACCGTAATGGAAAAATTACATAAGCACCATACCATTACAATTGGGAAGTTGAATATGGACGAATTTGCGATGGGATCTTCCACGGAAAACTCCGCATTCCAAATCACCCATAATCCATGGAATCTTGATACGGTCCCGGGCGGCTCCTCAGGCGGTTCGGCAGCAGCTGTTGCAGCCGGCCAGGTTCCATTTTCGCTCGGATCCGACACGGGCGGTTCGATCCGACAGCCGGCCGCCTTTTGCGGGGTTGTCGGCATGAAACCGACATACGGCCGTGTTTCCCGTTTCGGCCTTGTGGCGTTTGCTTCATCTTTGGACCAAATCGGGCCAATCACCCGTACGGTGGAAGACAACGCCTATCTTTTACAAGCAATTTCGGGACTTGATCCGCATGATTCCACTTCGGCCGATGTCGAAGTCGCAAATTATGTACAAGCTTTAACCGGAGACGTAAAAGGATTAAAAATTGCGGTGCCAAAAGAATACCTTGGCGAAGGTGTCAAAGAAGAAGCGCGCCAGTCTGTCCTTGATGCTTTAAAAGTATTGGAAAAACTTGGCGCCACATGGGAAGAAGTATCGCTGCCGCATTCCAAATACGGGATTGCGACTTACTATTTGCTGGCATCATCTGAAGCTTCTTCCAACCTGGCGCGGTTTGACGGGGTCCGTTACGGCTACCGTTCGCCAAATGCGAAGAACCTTGAAGAGCTGTATAAACTCACCCGTTCGGAAGGATTCGGCGAAGAAGTCAAACGCCGGATTATGCTTGGAACTTTTGCGTTAAGTGCTGGCTACTATGATGCTTACTACAAAAAAGCCCAGCAGGTCCGCACCTTAATTAAAAAAGACTTTGATGATATTCTTGAAAAATATGATGTCATCATCGGGCCGACAACGCCGACACCTGCTTTCAAAATCGGTGAAAACGTTGACGATCCGTTAACGATGTACGCCAATGATCTGTTAACGATTCCGGTCAACCTCGCAGGCGTTCCGGGGATTTCCGTACCATGCGGGTTTGCAAACGGGCTGCCGCTCGGCCTGCAAATCATCGGCAAGCATTTTGATGAAAGCACTGTATACCGCGTTGCCCACGCATTTGAACAGGCAACTGATTTCCATAAACAAAAACCACAATTGTAAGGGGTGAAAAACATGAACTTTGAAACAGTGATCGGGCTTGAAGTCCACGTTGAATTAAAAACGAACACGAAAATTTTTTCGCCGGCGCCAGCACATTTCGGAGCGGAACCAAATACAAATACGAATGTGATTGACCTCGGTTACCCGGGCGTTTTGCCGGTATTAAATAAAAGTGTTGTGGATTATGCCATGAAAGCCGCAATGGCACTCAATTGTGAGATCGCAACCGAAACAAAATTTGACCGCAAAAACTATTTTTACCCGGATAATCCAAAAGCGTACCAAATCTCGCAATATGACAAGCCAATCGGCGAACACGGCTGGATTGAAATCGAAGCAGACGGCAAGAAAAAGAAAATCGGCATTACCCGCATCCATATGGAAGAGGACGCCGGAAAATTGTCCCACGCGGCTTCCGAAGGGTATTCCCTTGTCGATTTGAACCGCCAGGGCACACCGCTGATTGAAATCGTCTCGGAACCGGATATCCGCACGCCGGAAGAAGCCTACGCCTACCTGGAAAAATTAAAATCAATCATCCAATACACCGGTGTGTCTGACTGTAAGATGGAAGAAGGCTCGCTGCGCTGCGATGCTAACATTTCCATCCGTCCGGTCGGCCAAAAAGAATTTGGCACAAAGACAGAGTTAAAGAACTTAAACTCATTTAACTATGTGCGCAAAGGTTTGGCATTTGAGCAGGAGCGCCAGGAAAAAGTGCTGCTCGCAGGCGGCGTAATCAAACAGGAAACACGCCGGTTTGACGAAGCAACGGGCAAAACCATTCTGATGCGTGTCAAGGAAGGGTCGGATGACTACCGCTATTTCCCGGAACCGGATCTTGTCGATTTGTATATCGATGATGCCTGGAAAGAACGGGTCCGCGCTGAAATTCCGGAACTGCCGGATGAGCGGAAAAAACGCTACACCGAAGAACTCGGGCTGCCTGATTATGATGCAATGGTCTTAACGCTGACAAAAGAAATGTCCGACTTCTTTGAAGCAACGATTGCTGCCGGCGCCGGCGCAAAGCAGGCATCAAACTGGCTGATGGGCGAAGTGTCCGCCTACTTGAACGCCGCCCAGAAAGAACTGGATGAAATCGCCTTAACGCCGGAAAGCTTAGCCGGCATGATCAAATTGATCGAAAACGGCACGCTCTCTTCGAAGATGGCGAAGAAAGTATTCCGCGAACTTGTTCAAAAAGGCGGCGATCCGGAGAAAATCGTCAAAGAAAAAGGCCTTGTCCAAATTTCCGATGAAGGAGAGCTGTTGAAGTACATCACTGAGGTTCTCGATAAAAACGAGCAATCCATCATTGACTTCAAAAACGGAAAAGACCGGGCACTCGGCTTCCTTGTCGGCCAAGTAATGAAAGCGACAAAAGGCCAGGCCAATCCGCCAATCGTCAACAAACTGCTGATCCAGGAAATGAATAAACGCTAAACCCCAAACCAAATGGATCCCGTAATCACGCGGGGTCCCTTTAATGTGGGGTGGGGTTGGGCATCCACCCGGTAAGATCACGCCGCCTGTTTTTCTGTCAGGCAGCCCGTCTGAACTGCAGCTTTTTGATTCATGGGAAGGAAGAACGGTTTTTCAAACATTTCCACATCCCCTTTAAGCGAACGTCTTTTGTTTGAATCCATCATATATGCAAAATCCTTACCAAAGCAATTGAGCTGTGCTATGATAGATTTGTAAATGAATTGAATTGGGGAAAAAGTTAGAAAAGCACAGCGGCAGCCGGTATGAAAAAAGCCGATTCAGCCCGCACGCTGAATCGGCTCTGTTTCATCATATTCCATTTTTGATTAGTCGTTGTCGTTTGATCTGCTTCTTGCGTTACCGCCTTTTTCCCCAATTTCCTTGTAGAAATCTTTATCATGGTTATCGGAAGTGGCTTCTCCGCCTTTACGTCCGATTTCCTGATAAAATTCCTTATCGTGTTTATCGGAGGTCGTTTCTCCGCCTTTTTGGCCAATATCCTGATAGAATTCTTTGTCATGGCTGTCAGCTGTGGCTTCTCCGCCTTTTTCGCCGATTTCCTGATAGAATTCTTTGCCATGTTTATCAGCGGTCGTTTCTCCGCCCTTTTGCCCGATTTCCTGATAGAATTCTTTATCATGGCTGTCAGCTGTAGCTTCTCCGCCTTTACGTCCTGCTTCTTCTACTGTCATTTTCTTATCTTTGTCTGCCATTTAACACATCTCCTTTGTTCAAAAAGTATTAGCATCGCTTACGTTAATATATATACCACGGTACTATGAAAATAAACTTATTTACTGTTTTCACCTTGAAAACCCGCCATGCGAACCAATTTCCCGGTTCCGCTGCAATGACTTGTTTTTACTAAAAAGGGGATAGACTTTTTAATCAAACATCTTTCCCAATGGCGGCTTATCCTTTTTAAAGCAATAAAGGATTTTCCCATTCTAAAAGCGAATCAGATAACAAGAAGATTTTCGAAAAAGGGAGGCAAGAAAATGGAAGGTGTGGCAGATGCTTATATCCATTATTTAAAACTTGACCGCGAACAGCCGGGAATCAATTATCTGCAGCGGCTGATTCAAAATCATCTTTCCTATATCCCCTACGAAACATTCAGCAAGTTTCACTATTTCCAGGATGGCAACTATATCCCCTCCTTTGAAACCTTTGTCCGGAATCTATGGGAAAAAGGCTGGGGCGGTACTTGTTTTACCCTGAATATCAATTTTGCGCGGCTATTAAAAGCGCTCGGTTTTGAATGCTCGCTGGTCCGCGTTGTGCCCGGACATATTGCGCTAATGGTTCTCCTCAACGGCAAGAAACTGTACGTGGATGTGGGCTATGGGTCTCCAATTATGAAACCGGTAGAATTGGAAGCAAAGCGGCAGCATATCCTTCACGGTTTTGGCGAGGACATTATTTTCACACAAGCCGCAGTTGGCCGTTTTGAAGTGGATCGCCGTTCAAACGGGAAATCCTTCGTCAAAAAAACCATTGAATGGGTACCGTTGTCTGAAGAAAATATCAACCAGGATAT
The DNA here is from genome assembly GCF_000374345.1 of Heyndrickxia acidiproducens DSM 23148. Taxonomy (GTDB): domain Bacteria; phylum Bacillota; class Bacilli; order Bacillales; family Bacillaceae_C; genus Weizmannia; species Weizmannia acidiproducens. The sequence goes on along the minus strand of NZ_KB894007.1, from coordinate 1,823 downwards.
CCAGGCATCGTATAATGACGACAAGACGAATGAAACCATGCGCAGAGTGACCGCAGTACGTTTCAACGGCCGCGAATGCTACTATTTGCGCGATACCTCTTTGAAAATCATGAACTACCGGAATATCCGCGAAGTTCAGATGAAAGATTTTACACGCTGGAAAAATGTAATTCAGGAAGTCTACCAAATCGAAGAAGAATCATTGGCCGAAACTGTGGAATTCCTTCAACAGCGCGGTGTCGGCCTATTTGGCAATCAAACCGGTTCCGCCTTCACCGCAGCACATAGAAACGGCGGCCGCGGGAAAAGCTAAAGCCGCTGCCATATCAGAACAAATGCTTCATCATCGCACAGGAAACCTTCTTCCGGATAAGCTGGAACTGGATTTTTTTATGAAAAAGTTGTATGATAATTCGGTAGATGCGTGGAGAGTAGATCGGCGTTTCTCCATGCTGAATGAACGGACAAACCTGCGGGCAGTTTCCGCCATTTGGACTTTTTTGTTAAGCCTGTAAATGGAGGGGCTGCCCGTTTGCTTACATGAGTGGTTGGCATTCGTACATATTCGTGTAAAGGAAAACATATAAGGATGATTTTTTATGAAACGAGCAAGAATTATATACAACCCTACATCCGGACGTGAAGCGTTTAAACGCCATCTTTCCGACGTTCTCCAGAAACTTGAAATGGCCGGCTACGAAACATCCTGCCACGCGACAACCGGGGCGGGGGATGCGATTAAAGCAGCCAAGAAAGCAGTGGAGCGCCGCTTTGACATTGTTGTTGCAGCAGGCGGGGACGGTACGATCAACGAAGTGGTCAACGGCCTGGCCGAACAGGATTACCGGCCGAAACTTGGCGTCATCCCAATGGGTACGACAAACGACTTTGCCCGCGCCCTGCAAATCCCGCGAGATGTCGGGGCGGCAACCGACATTATTGTCAAAGGAGACACAATTCCGGTCGATATCGGCAAAATGGACAACAAATATTTTATCAATATCGGCGGCGGCGGACGCCTTACCGAATTAACCTATGATGTTCCAAGCCGTTTGAAAACGATGCTCGGCCAGCTCGCCTACTATCTGAGAGGGATCGAAATGCTGCCGTCAATCCGCGCGACTGAAATGACAATCGAATATGACGGCAAGCTTTTTGAAGGCGAAGCGATGATGTTTCTGATCGGCTTAACCAATTCTGTCGGCGGTTTTGAAAAACTGGCTCCGGATTCTTCCATTAATGACGGCTTGTTTACTTTGATGATTTTAAAAAAAACCAACCTGGCCGAATTTATCCGCGTGGTTACAATGGCTTTACGCGGTGAACATATCAACGACCCGAACCTGATATATACGTCGGCCAGCCGGGTAAAAGTAAAATCGTCAGAAAAGATTCTCCTTAATCTGGACGGGGAACTCGGCGGTGAAGCACCGGCCACATTTGAAAACTTGTACCGCCATCTCGAAGTCTTTGTGCCCATTGATAACATCCGCCCGCAGGATAGAATTGAGTAACACTGAACGCTAAATGCCTGTTTGAGTGGAATTTTTTCTGGAATGTCTTTGATAACGGGAAGAAGGCTAATAAGAAGCGGGAAATCCGGACAAACAGAATGGATGAACGCCATCTGGATTAAAAAAGCGGTGCCAGATGCAGTTCATAAGCGGAATGAACGTTACCTGGGTAAAAAAGTCCATGGCCAATGCAGTTCATAAGCGGTGTGAACGCTATCTCGGTAAAAAAATCCGTGCAAATGCAGTTCATAAGCGGAATGAACGTTATCTCGGTAAAAAAATCCGTGCAAATGCAGTTCATAAGCGGAA
>NZ_KB894006.1 GCF_000374345.1 Heyndrickxia acidiproducens DSM 23148 | reverse complement strand
GATAGAACAGTTCAAATCCATTTCTTGCTTGGGACACAGAAAATGAATTATGGAGCACTCGTCCGCGGTCATCTACAAAGCAAGCGTAGTGTGTCCGCTTGGCAATATCGATTCCCACCACAAGTGTTTGTTCGGTGACTTGATTAATTTTCTGATTTTGTTTAAAATCCATTATGGAGTCCTCCTTGGTTACAAATTAGGGGTCAATTCTTGCAGATTTGACACCCCGCATCATACCAAGAGGGCTCTTTTTATTCAAGTCCCCGAAAATCCTTCTAACAGGAATGCTCCTTTAATTGATAATTGAAAGGTCATTCGAGGATAAGCTTTTAATTGTGTATTCTCACTCCTTGCCTCAGAAGGGAGAATGCCATGCAGGGAATGAAAAGCACGGGAAAATGAATCAGCCGAATTATAGCCATATTTGACGGCTACATCAATTATTCTCAAATCCCTATCTTTCAGATCAAGTGCAGCCAACGTCAGTCTTCTTCTCCGAATATATTCTGATAAACTTATGCCTGCTAAAAAAGAAAACATCCGCTTGAAATGATACTCTGAACAATAAGCGATTTTAGATACTTCACTATAATCAATTTCCTCTGTTAAGTGCTCTTCAATATATGCCAATGCATTATTCATACTTCTTAAAGAATCCATCAAACAACCTCCTTTCATCATCAATATTATCAGAGGATGCATTTACCCATCCGACAATCTGTGCACAATGTAGTCGACTCACCTTATTCGGGAAACCCTTTAGTTTACATTTGTTTATTCATTAATTGCTCTAACCCTGCTTCGGATGTTAACATTTCAAGATTATTAAATATTTCCTCTTCGCTCCAATTCCACCATTGAAGCTTTAGCAAGAATTCAATCTTTTCGTCACTAAAGCGTTTTTTGATAAACTTAGCTGGATTCCCACCATATATTGAATAGGGTTCAACACTTTTTACTACTGTTGAGTTAGCAGCAATAATCGCACCATCTCCAATTTTAACACCTGGCATTATGGTTACATTTTGACCTATCCACACATCATTGCCAATCACTGTGTCACCCTTAAAAGGAAGTTGTTCTATTGTAGGAGTCACTTTTTCCCATCCACAGCCAAAGATATTAAAGGGATAGGTTGTAATTCCATCCATTCTATGATTTGCACCATTCATGATAAACTTAACACCCGCTGCAATTGCACAGAACTTGCCTATAATGAGTTTATCTCCAAGAAATTCGTAGTGGTGCTCTATATTATCATAAAATTTCTCAGGAGATTTATTATTGTCGCTGTAATAAGTGTATTCACCAATCTCAACATTTGGTCTTTTAGGTAGATTACTTATATAGCAAACCGTCTTTATATTTTCATTCGGATAAAGCTTTTTCTTATCTGGCCCCGTCATTGAATATCAGCTCCTTTAAGGTATTCAACCTCGTTTACTAGTCTTTGAAGAATCTCTATTCCTTTTCTTGTACACTCTACATCAGTTGATATTAAGGAAATAACCTTATCGACCCTTTCCTTGTAATCGCTTGGCTTGGTCTTAAAATCTTCAATCATCTTAACAGCCTTTTTTTCATTTATACAGTATTCTTTGTTTACTGCAAATAAGACTTGATTAAGGGAAGATATGCTTCGAAAGCAATGCCCACAAACATAGGATACATCGTCTTTATCTATATTGTTCTCAGCAAACATTAATGAGAAACCTGCCTCAAACATAAAAAATTCGGTTAATCCTTTCTGCAAAGCGGTTGGATAACGTTCTGCCTGATTTTTTAATTCGCATAAGCTTTCATTCTTAGCATATAGTATTTTGCTAATCGCTAATTCTCCTCGATACATAGCACTTATATATCCATGGGGATGCCCCGTCTGATAATTAGCAGTAACAATTCCTTGCTCCGTATCTTTGATTATTTGTTCCACCCGTTTTATATCACGTAAAATCAAGTCAACATGATACCCATTTATAACTAACCATCCGCCGCCATTAATCCAATCACCCCACGCTCCGGGAGGTACAACAAGGTTATTTCTATTCTCATCATCCAACTCTGTAGCAATTTGGTTAATCGCTGTCAGGTCAAATGATTCTGATTTGTAATAGATTCCGATATCTATATCAGAATCCTCTGTATGGGTACCTCTTGCACGGGAACCCCCTAATACGATGCCTTCTATATAAGGCAAAGAGGATAATTTTTCTGTCACTGATTGAATAATATTATCTATCATACTGAATCACTCCTTTCAATATCAAAAGCTATATCCCATGCTGAGAAACGCCTTTTTTGCCATGTGTTCCTTATGCTTTACGTATATTTCTATGGAAAGGGGGCCTTCAAAATTCATCTTGAAGGCCTTATTTTCCCTGATTAGAGGTCTAACCTACTTAACGTTTAGATAAAATCAATAACCTCTTTCACTGGCCTACTTACGATCTGTCAAATACGAAAAGTAAATTAATTATCGGACTAAGTTTAATTTCTTATCTTTGATTTCATAAATCACATCAGCCACATTATCAAGCAGCCGTTTGTCATGGGTGATAAACACTATAGTTCCGGCATACTCCTTCATTAGTATTTCCAAAGCCTCTAAGCTTGGTGTGTCAAGGAAGTTGCTGGGTTCATCCATTAGTAAGATGTTATATCTACCCATAAGCATTTTAGCTAGCAATAATTTCATAATTTCGCCGCCGCTTAAAACAGATAAACTTTTTCCAATATCGTTTTGTTTAAACCCCATTGATGCTAGCACGGAACGAATTTCTGAAACATTGTAATCACAATCCTCCTGCATAAACTCCAGGACTTTCTGATTACTGTTGTACTTGTAACCATTTTGTGCAAAGTAACCTATTTTTGCCTTAGGTGAAATAGAAATTCCATCTTCATGGTTTAAGATCATTTGGATTAACGTTGTTTTACCTGTTCCATTACCACCAGTTAGAGCCACTTTTGCTCCAAGCGGAATTTGAAAAGATGCATTTTCAAACAGTACCTTATCTCCAAATATTTTAGTAATTTCCTTACCGACAATAGGATATGGATTGTGGAGCTCCAATGCTTTACTTTGCCTGAAACGAATCCTACGAATATCTTCTGGAGCTTCTACACTTCCTAAGGCCGCAATCCTATGTTCTAGGGATTTAGCGGCATTATGCATCTTTTTTGCCTTACTTCCTATTGATTTTTGATGAGCTAAACGCCCTCCGCCTTTAGTACTTTTTTTCTTTGAAGCACCTTTTGCCTTCTGTCCTATTTTACGAGCCTGTTTTCGCTTTTCCTCCGCAGCCCTTTCCAATCGGGCACGTTCCGCAACAAATTGTTCGTATTCTGCAGCTTGGCTCTTGCGTTCTTCCTCTTTCTGACGAAGATAATCAGAATAGTTTCCCCAATACTCAGTGATTTTGCCATCTTTCAGTTCCCATATTTTATCTACTACCTCATCAAGAAAATAGCGGTCATGGCTAATAACTAACAGTGCACCTGTAAAATATTTTAGCTGTCCAATTAGAAAATCAATTCCTTCACGGTCTAAATGGCTCGTAGGTTCATCCGCTAAAATACCATGAACCTGTGCCGATAAGGCCTGTGCTATTTTAAGTCTTGTTTCTTCACCACCGCTCATGGTCTGTATATCTAATTGCTCAACACCGAGCTTGCCCACAAGTGCAAAATCTTTCTCCTCCTGCAAAGTTACTTCGTCCAACTGAGGGATATAGGCAAGTTCACCCAGACGATTCATTTTACATCCTGGGGGAGTTAATTCTCCTAAAAGTACCTTGAGTAACGTGCTTTTTCCTGCACCATTTGCTCCTACTAAACCAATACGGTCATAATCATACACTTCTAATTCATCTATATCTAAACAAGTGCGTCCTTTAAATTCCACACGAATGTCTTTTGCTTTTAATATCAATTCCATAACATTTTCCTCCTGTCTATAATCGCATGTTTTCATTTGCTTGTACGCAGGGAAAACCCTGCGATTTTAGCAGGAAAAATTACATGAAAATTAAATACATAAAAATGGCCCTCCTATGAATTTTGTTTTAAATCTAATTTTCTAATCTCAGTTATCATTGGGCAAACTATTGCAATGCAAATAATTAAAATACCTGATAGTAAAAACCAATGATTTACACCGATTCTATCAGCAATGAATCCAGAAAGAATTAACCCAATTGGCATAGCAAGTGACATGATACTTCCGGTCAAAGAAAATACACGTCCTAAATATTCAGGCTTAATTTTCTCCTGAAAAAGAGCTGTTTGCACACCGCTGTAAAACGGAACCGAAAGCCCCATTATTGCACAGCAGACTACAAATATGAAAAATCCACTTTGAGGAAGTAATCCTGAAATGGTTAAGCTTATCCCCATCATAAAAATTGATGCCGTTATTAATAAGATTCGCTTTTGGTAATTCCCAAATAACCCTAATAATAGACCCCCTATCAACATACCAGAGGCATAAGCAATCTCCGTAATAGAAATATGCATCGGTGTACCATTAAAATATTCCATAGTGATTAAAGGATATAATGCATTTATGGGCATATAAACAAACATATATAATGTTCCAACGAGTAATAAAGCAAATAATCCTTTATTTTGCCGTAGTACAGCCATTCCTTCTTTCATTTCTCTTATGAAATTTGGTTTCAAGCTTTGCACTTGATCGCCTAGCTTAGGAATACGTACAATTGCTACCGTAATAGACGCAATCATAGCACCCAATACATCGATGGCAATAATAGCATTTAATTCCCAAACAGAATATAACAATGCTGCAACCGCCGGACTAACAATATAGCTTATAGACTGCAAAGACTGACTATAGCCTGCACATTTCGTAAGCTGCTCTTCTGGTACTAAAAGTGGCGTAACCGCATTGAGAGCCGGGGTATGAAAAGCTGTTCCAATGCTACGGATAAACAATACTACCATAACCATCCAGATAGGTAACTCCATATACAATGCAACAATAGCTAGCACGGCCCCAGCTGCTGCGATAATTAAATCAGCACCAATCATTATCTTCTTCCTATCATGACGATCCACTAATACACCAATGGCTGGTCCAAAGACCGCATAGGGTAAAAAAACAACTAGTGAAGCCATAGACAAGACCATCGCAGATCCTGTTTTCTCTGTAAGGTAAAAAATGATCGCCATTTGCAGGATAGCACTAGTGATTAATGATACTGCCTGCCCTGCCCATATTGTATAAAACTTAAGTTTCCAATTGTTGTATTTTTCCATTTATATTATCTCCTGCATATTATTTTGCTCGAATTTCTATTTTGAATAGCATCCTAGGCAATAAAAAATGCAGGCCTAAATCCACAATGTGGCTTTTAGTCTGCATACATACAATTTGGAAACATTCATATTAAAGACATAGTTAAATAAAGGTATAGTTAAATAACTTATATCTCACCGTAACTAATGAATGCTCAATATCGTATAAATAAGCACAACAAAAAAGCCTATCATCGAGGATAGATTCTGCTTTTTTTATTGCCAACTTATCTTAAACGTATTGAGGCTGTCATAGTTTCGGTTCCTCCTGAATTCTTATTTGTATCAGCGTATATTTTATCACAATAAGTTGTTTTAAACAACGTTTAAAATTGAAAAAAGCCATGGACAGTACAACAAACATATACATCCCAGGAAGATAATATTGATTTAATTATAGATTACCTGAATATACCGATAAGCCATGCTTAATACAATAAACAAATAGTTTGCCACCGGTAGTTATAGGAAACCTACAAGTTGGACTTTGTTCTGGGTACAAGCGATTTAGAAATACTCTGTCACTTTTAACATAGGCCACAAAAGAAAGATAATGATCTTTGGTCATTGGATGGTCAAAAGTGACAAAGTAATCAGTATCTATTTCCTCTACCGTGATTTTTGGTGCAATAGTTGCAACAGTAGGCAAGACACGTTCTAATTTTCTTCCGCAGCAGAAGATAGAGGCACTTCCTGTGCTCACCAAAATATTTCCACAGGAAGGACAGACGTAAAAACGTACTTTATCAATATTGCCGCTATCCGGCTTATTTGATGTGATTTCACCCTCCATCATCTGTTTCATATCAACACCCAAAATAGTAGATAGTTCTGGCCACAGCGATATGTCAGGACATCCTAAACCACATTCCCATTTTGAAACAGTTTTATTTTGAATACCCAGTGCATCTGCAATATTTCTCTGGGTAAGGTTTTTTTCCTTTCGCAACTTGGCAATTAATTTTCCTATTTTCACACAATCCATGCCACCACCTCCATTTCTGCTTAATATATCATACTACATGAACCTTGCGATTACTTGTACCAATCTTGCTGGAAGCTGCTTCAAATCGGTTATATCCAGTGTATTTTCAGCACCGTAAAGTTCTCGGATAGCCTCCTTATCCTGTCCAATAGCTGCAGCTAGGAACTGGATGCCTTTTCGCCTAAATTCCTGCAAAGTATCTTTCATATCATACGCTGCCTTTTCACCTGAATAATCAGGCATAGCCTTAGGCTGCCCGTCACTGATGCTGATTATTAATTTGGATTTTTGGGGCGCATTAAGCAATCTATCGGAAATAATGCGCAATGCCATACCATCCCGATTGTTGCTGCGAGCCTGAATGTTCATAAGAGCATATTTTTCATTTGCATCTTTGCTTTCAAAGTCTACATAGGAATAGACAGACATTTGCTCCAGCTTGGAGCGGTCTGCTGTATCCCCGTAAACCATTATCGGAATGCCACACCCTTTGCAGAATTCGTATAAGGCGACAGCTGCCTGTTTTGCTGCATCCAAACGACCAAAGGCTGACATTGACGCTGATTCATCAATCCTGAGAGCAACCGCAATAGAGGGTTCTTCCTCAGGCGGACGCTTGCGGGCAAATGTGCGAAAATCCATAGTGGCAACCTGATCCGCGCAAAATTTTGTGCCATACAACCTCGATTTCGCGAATTCAGCAGATAATTCATGCTCCAACAGCGGATTTGTTTTTCTGATTAATTCCCGAATAACTGGCATCAAAGTTGTCATCATACGGTTATACTCTTCCCTGTTCTGGTAGGTAACTTCCGGACGATGGACAATCAGCTTAATATCTTCATGGACACTTCCTTGAACACTTTGCCGTGCTTCCCTGTTCAACTGTTTACGAAATTCTTTTTTTTGTAATTCGGTTGTATCTGATTTATCGAGCTCATGATAGAATGGAGTGCCATTTTCCCCATTATCATTGCTTGAAATATCAGTATTTTCATCACTGCTCGTATCAGAATGCCCCTCACTGTCTTCTGATTTTCTCAGACGCACTGCGTTTTTATCAGCTTGATCTGTCTTGGCAGAGAATTCTCCGTTTTCGGAAATATTAAGTTCCATTACTTCAGGATTTTCTCCGTCTTTTTGCGATTGACATATGTGATCCATTTCCTCAAGCTTTTCTGTCAAGCCATGACTAGCCAGTGCCTGCTCTAAAATAACAAGCTCCTGCGGATCGGTCGTGATTTTGTATAACACCTTATAATATAAACTTTTTTGGATTGAGGCACCACTTTGAACGGCATCCACCCAAAAGATATAGGAACGCATACCGGCCACACCTTTAATGGCATTGGCGCGGGCTGTCTCATCCAGCACCATAATCGTTTCAGCTAAAAGAGATAGTACAGGTTCAGATTCATAACCGGTCTTAGCTTTAACCCGCTCCATCATCACTTCTTTAGGCGGTAAATCTAGTTTTTCTGCATGCTGCACTCGATCTCGCAAAGCTTCATTTAAGGGCCGGAAGCCATTGTAACCGCGGTTTGTTGTGATAACCGCAATAAAATCAGGGTGACGATGCGCGATACGAGTTGGCAAGTTTAGACTGCCATCTGGTTCTAATGCGGAATTTAGCGCCATTAAAACAGCAGCATCCCGAATCACTGTCGGTTCCTGAATCTCCAAGAGCCATCCATTTTCATACGCACGAACAATTTCTGACGGATAATAGCGATATTCAACCTTATCAGAATGACCATCTTCTTCTGACAGCACCGGAAGAATCGAACCCAGGACATCGGATTTATCCATATCTGCAAAACAGGTTACTTTCGTATAAGGCAGGTTAAAATCAGCAGATAGAGCTTTGGCAATCTGGGTTTTTCCCGAACCAGCATCCCCCTCCAGCAAAATGGTGCTAATTTTCATTTCACCGCGATTCCAATTTCTTACTACTTCTTGATATATACGTTTTTCTGCTTCACTCTCAATATGTGAAGGTGGTTTTTGCCAGACATGGGACTTCTCCTCTTCTGATAGCTGTCTGGTAGGTGATAAAATACTGGTTTGTTTCATATTAATATAACTCCAATTCTTCTAAAATTCGGTTAAGCACCCGCTTGCGTTCTCCAATCAATTCCCCTAAATCATTCAGACTCTGGGCAAATGCTTTGATGTCCTCATTGATGTTTTGATTGTCTACACACACCTCTACAGGTAGCACATCGCCTTGTAGCCCAACACGTTCCACGAGGGGTTTTTCCGGGTCATATAAAAGGGGGAGTCGGTAAGCCTCCTTGAAGTAAAGCAATGTCCTGGACAAAAAAATCATCAAATCAAATATTTGATGGATGGGCAGCTCCTGGGCCAAAATCAATTCACCATCTTTATCATTTTTCCAAATCTGTGCGGCAATCTGCATTTTTTTATTTTCTTCCAGCATAGGTGCACCTAATGTTAAACGTTTGATGCCAGATTTATAGGCGTTTCTGCCATCTATACGCTCATAACCATTTGATACCATAACAACTTTTTCATTCATCGCCATATCCTCCTTGCATTTGGATCAGCAGCGAGACACTGTTCTCTCAAACTTTCTAATTTTGCTGTATAATCTTCGTGTGGGTCATCATACTTTAACACTTTAATAACTGATAGTTCAAAGCCTTCCGAGCCATATTTATTCCAGAGTTCTTGTAATCGTTTATTAGGATGCCAGTTGGCTGCCAATTTCATATTATTGCTGTTAAAGGCTGATTTTGTATCTTTGGAGATACCCAAAAATACCTCGCCAGTTTCTTTACAACGGTAAGATATTACTCCCATTTCAGGATGTCTGTTTTTATAGGCTTCTAAAAGCTCTTTTTTTCTTTTTGTATCCATCATTTTCACCTCGACTCTAGTATAAAACAATGTATCTCAAAATATAATCCACGCTCCGTAGACCATATGAATGCAGAATTATCCATTAGACAGTATTTTATAAAAATAGTAGCTTGTGCAACTTGCCGTTAAGTTTTTTCAATTTCCTGTATGACATAAGCATTATAAAAACGAAAAGCCGCCAATCAAGAGCTGTTACCCTTAATCAGCGGCAAGTCTTATATCTAATTTTCTATATCTATTTCAATACTTGACTTAAATTCCACCTCAATTCTGTCATCATGCACCGTAACCCTTTCAATAAGCCGCCTTACTAATTGCTCATCATATTCCTCCAACTCGCAGGATTGCTCATTCAAGAAATCAGTCATTTCAGCGATTCGTTGCCTCTTTCCTTCTCGCTCTGCATTTTCAACTAGTGCATTTTGCTTTAATTCTCGAAGGCGATAAATTTCATCAGCCACATCTTCATAGTCATTCTTAGACTTCGCTTGAACAAGAAGCTGTTGTTGTAATTCTTCCAATTTGCTTTCAAGGCCATCAGTAGCATTATCATTTTCTTCATTAAATATAGTAGCTATGTTTTTCTGCAAGGTTGAGAGGAAGGGTTCTTTGTTAGCCAAAAGTTCGTTAATAGCCTTAACCACTGCTGTCTGCAATGTTTCCTCATTTATGGTAGGGGCAGTGCATTCAGAGTCCTTTTCCTCCAAACGGCTGACGCATCGCCAAACGATTGACTTGTATCCTCGGTTATTCCAATGTACCCGTCTGTAAATATCACCGCACTGTCCGCAGTAAACAATACTCGATAAAGCATACTTACTACTGTAAACTCTCTTTTTACCGCCCTTGCCGCCGCGAAGATTTGCTCTTCGGACCATCTCTTCTTGAACTTGCATAAAAAGCTCACGTGGAATGATAGGCTCATGACTGTTTTCTACATAATACTGGGGAACAATGCCGTTATTCTTGACTCGCTTTTTAGAGAGGAAATCAACCGTATATGTTTTTTGTAAAAGGGCATCACCGATGTACTTTTCATTCTGCAGTATCTTTTTCAGTGTTTCTGGTCTCCATTTGGCTTTGCCTGCCGCTGTTAGAATACCGTCTGCTTCTAGTCCTCTAGCAATCTGTAAAAGGCTGGCTCCTTCCAGGTACTCTCTGTAAATTCGTTTAACAACCTCAGCCCCCTCTGGGTCAATCACCAGTTGCTTGTTTTCATCCTTGGTGTATCCAAGGAAACGCTTGTGGTTGACCTGAACTTCACCTTGCTGATATCGATACTGAATACCCAGCTTAACGTTCTGGCTTAAGGATTGGCTTTCTTGTTGGGCGAGGGATGCCATGATAGTCAGCAATACTTCACCCTTGGAATCCATGGTGTTAATATTCTCTTTCTCGAAGAACACAGCAATATTTTTATCCTTTAACTGACGGATGTATTTAAGGCAATCCAACGTGTTTCTGGCAAATCGGCTAATGGATTTTGTGATGATCATGTCAATATTTCCTGCCATGCACTCTTCAATCATGCGGTTGAATTCATCTCGCTTTTTGGTATTTGTACCTGTGATGCCATCATCCGCAAAAATCCCTGCCAATTCCCATTCCTTGTTCTTCTTAATATAATTTGTATAATGTTCAATCTGAATGTCATAACTTGAAGCTTGCTCCTCACTATCCGTTGAAACACGGCAATAAGCGGCCACTCGTATTTTGGGTTTGCTTTCACTATTTTTATTACTTCCGATTCGTTTAATTGCTGGAATGACTGTTACATTCCTACTCACTGCCACTTGTTACACCTCGCTTTCTATCAAACTGTAGGCATATTCCGCCTGCTTGTATGGGTCGTCATATTTTTGCACTAGAGGTTTTGCTTTGAACTTTATAGGATAATCCGTTTCCGGTTCGTCTTTAGGTTCCCATATCCTTCCTAGCTTTTTTGCTCGTTTTCGTTTTTCCACTCTGGCTTTTTCAAAGGTCTCCTCATCAATAATTGGAGGGTAGAATTCATCGCCAAGGTAGTGCTTGTTTTGCAACATCTTACTTGCTGTGGCGTGGTAGCAGTCTATCCCGGCTTTTTTAGCAGCCCCCTTCAAAGAAAATCCTGCCAAGTACCCTGAAAATAATTCTCTTACTTTTTCTGCTGCTATATCATCCACAACAGCCTTTCCATCTTCAATTCTATATCCATAGGGTGTGTGACCCATCTAATTCACCAACCTCTCCTTCAATGTGATTCCACATTTTAATTCAAATCCGACTTCCTCTCGTGAAAAAACAATAATCTTTTCTACGTAATTTTCAAACAGCTCATCCTCATAGGCTGTGAGCATTTTGGACTTAGTGGCAAACTTAAGTAAACGGGCAACTTCGTCTACTTTTGCAAAATTGCCATTGACGGAACGAGTAAGTTGATCCTTTTCAGCAAGAAGCCTTTCTCTTTCTGCTTCCAGTGAATTCTTTTCTTTATTAAACAGGGCAGGTTCCAGATACCCTTTGGCCATTAAACCCGTCAGCATCTGGCTCTGCTCCATGTTATTTTCAATCTTAGTTTCCAATTCTTCAATTCTGCTGAAACTTGCCACATTGTTCTGGTTACGTAATCCATTCAAAAGTGGTCTTAATATGAATTTCTGACCGAATATGAGTTTATTCATCATCGTAACAAATGCAGTCTTTATATCATCATCTCGTATGAACTGCATAGAACATTCCGTTATATTGCTTATATGCTTACTGCAGCACCAAGCGATGTATTTTCTTCCAGATGAATGAATCCGTCTTTTAAAGGTACTGCCACATTCAGAGCAAATAATTTTACTGGAGAAAGAATATCGGTTTAGATATTTGCTGTTGCGTTTTTCGATGCTTTTTTCTTTTGCTCTCTGATTAAGAATGGCATCTACTGCTTGAAAATCTTCATGGCTGATAATTGCCTCATGATGGTTTTCTACTAGATACATATTTTTCTCACCATAATTAGTGTGCCTGTTAAAATGGCTGTCAGTATAAGTCTTTTGTAAAATAACATCGCCAGTATATTTTTCATTGGTCAGAATCCCTCGAATCGTAGTAGCTGTCCAACGACCGCGTCTTTTTGAAGGGATACCCTTTTGATTAAGATCATTTGCAACTTTCTGTGTACCTTTTCCCGATAATACCTCTGCAAAAATATACTTCACAACTTCAGCCTGCTTGGGGTTTACTATCATCTGACCGTCAATATTTTGATACCCATATGGTGGGTAGGAAATTTTAAAGGTTCCGTTTTGAAATCGTCTTTGAATTGCCCACTTCGTATTTTCTGAAATGGAAATTGACTCACTTTCTGCAAGCCCACTTAAAATGGAGAGCATCAATTCACTTTCAATTGAACCCGTATTGATATTTTCCTTCTCAAAATAGATATGAACCCCAAGGTCTATCAGTTTTCGAACCATCTCCAAGCAGTCTGTAGTATTTCTCGCAAATCGGCTGATGGACTTTGTAATAATTAAGTCAATCCTTCCAGTTTCACAGTCTGATAACATTCTAAGCAGGTCAGAGCGGTTTTCCTTTTTCGTGCCACTGATTCCCTCGTCATAATATAAGCCTGCATATTCCCATTCTGGATTTGCCTTTATGTAGGTCTCATAGTGGGCCTTTTGTGCTTGCAAGCTGACTAGCTGTTCACTACTATCTGTTGAAACTCGGCAGTAGGCAACTACTCGTGTTTTTGGCTTAATAAAAGAGTTGGCCATATTTCCTTCTATTTTCGTTATCTTTTTCATCCTCTCACCTCCTTCTTGGTAGGTCACATATTACCTCTGAAACCTTTATATATCAACGATTTCAGGGCATTATCTCTGCTAAGAAAGGGGAGAAAGTTTGGCGGTTTAATGCGTCTATCTTGTTAAATTCCACTTCAGTTATTAAGCCTTTTTCGAGCATCTTTCTCAGCATCTTTTCTGCCTGGATATAATCAAACTCACGTTGTAACTGTTCCTGTGAAACTCTCTTAAGTGCGGTGGTGCTTTTGTCTATAACCTCATCCGAGATCTTCGTAACTTTTTTATCCTCGTGCTGATTCACTAGGAATCACCTCCTACCTAATAGCCGTGGGAACAGGTCGAAGTTGAGGATTTGTAGAATTTAATTAAATCAAGGCATAAAAAAAAGAGCCTGCAAGGGAAGAACCCCCACAGGCTATATAAATTAATAGTTTAATATATTATTTGAGAGACTTTGTGAAAATCAAGCAACACCATTTTAAACTCGCCCTTTTGATTAATCATACTTAATAAATGCATCCGTAAAGCCTGCCTTTTTAGCTTTGGCAAGCTGTGCCTCAGCATTTGCTTTAACAGAATAAGCACCGATCTGCACACGGTAATATTTCTTTTTCACTGGCTGTACTGACTTATTTTCAGCACTTAATAGTTTCTTTACATCCGCTCGAAAGGTGTCCATACTCTTCCCATGCTTAGGAAACCAATGCATCACATCCGCATGATTACTGGCAATTCCTCGTTTATAACCTTCGCTGTGGCAGATGATATCTTTTTCACTAAACCCATAGAGTTTGCAAAGATGTACACAAAGCTCCACAGCTTCCTTATAAACAGCAGAAAAATACGAGGCATCGGTCAATCCGTCCTCGCAAATTTCAAATCCAATATGAGTATTGTTCGCAGCTCCGCCAGCATGCCAACCTCGGTGATTCCAAGGTAATGTTTGATAGGTAGCAATGGAACCATCTGCTAATTTACCAATGAAGGCATGGACACAGACTTCACGCCCTCCAGGTTTGTCTTGATTCCAATGGTTGTTATACTGGTTCTTTCCTAGCAAGCCATCGTCTGGGCCAACGTAGCGCTTCAACCATGGGTTGTTTGCACCAGTCGAGTGAACCATAATACCCTTTGGCGTTATGGTTTTACCCGCTTTATAGCAGGCATTGTTCGTAAGTAATAGTTTGCGTAACTTCATTAAAATCACCTCTAATCAAATATTAAGTCAATCATCTTCCACCACCAGGCTTAGGCGGTTCCCCATCACGTCCATGTAGTTGCTGTAAAACCGATTTTAGGTTTTCTGGAATAGGCAGTCCAATATGT
Source organism: Heyndrickxia acidiproducens DSM 23148 (assembly GCF_000374345.1). Taxonomy (GTDB): domain Bacteria; phylum Bacillota; class Bacilli; order Bacillales; family Bacillaceae_C; genus Weizmannia; species Weizmannia acidiproducens. The sequence goes on along the minus strand of NZ_KB894006.1, from coordinate 25,246 downwards.
CCAGCGTTCTCTAAAATGGATACTCCTTCATTACTTAGGTAGAAAAAGATTACTGCTGTTCGTAAAATGCCACTATTTTCTCCAATACTAACCAAAATTTGTGTATCGATAATATGAGCGATGCCTACCATTATAAAGATGAGTACCTTTTTGAAAATCCCCTTAGCACCGATTTCGCTACACAGTTTTTTGTTTGCAATTGCACAAAAGACACCTGTCAGGTAGTCAATGATCACAAAGGCTACCAGTGCATAGAGAAATCCGTCATAACCGCCGAGAAACCACCCAAGAAATCCACCGACTGCGGCAATAGCCACCTGTATCCAATTCCAAATTTCTTTCATTAAAGACACCTCCGTTTCGTGTATTTCCATATAGAAAAGCGCCCCTGCAAATGACAAGAGCGCTGAATTTTATTTTTACATTATTTTTATTAGGTCATGAATTTGTTGCATCACATCTGCCCTAGGTCTTCCTGTACCAATAGGTAGCCATGTGACAGATGGTGTATCGAATGCATGGGAAGAATCGAAACTATTAATCATCATAATAATCGCATCAATAGCTTTACGCATTTCAACGATATGGAATGGCCAATTCTTAACAGTGGTCTTTCTTGCGATGATCTCCTCTTTCCAAGTTGCAGGGGACATATTGTAATAGCTACGTACCCTGTTTATAGCAGTTCGAAGCGTCTTAATATGCGCTGCCTTTACATGTGTCACATTAGCGGTGATGATTTCAAAAGGTAATGCTAAAATCGTGAAGGTACGAACAACTTCTGTGCTTGCTGACTCGATATCACTGTCAAGGCAACGAAAAGTAACGGTATGATTTCCTACAGAAAGAGGTTCTGCTTGGTAAATCGTCTTGACACCATTACCAAGATAGCCGCTTACAGAAAACCGCTCAGGATTGTCCACGCTATTTTGCCATGGACCAGAGTCAATCCTTACCTCCACTATTTGTGTTTGTCCATCTGGTTCAATCCCTGTTGTAATCATAAAACGTGGTGTAGAGTTATAAGTAAAATTGCCAGACATTGGACAGTCCACTACTGGTGATGCAGGTGGGCTGTTTTTCTTTACCATGTTGCTAACTACAAAGGCAGAAACTGCATCAAGTGCATCTGTAACACTGATTCGATAACGGGTATACCGACCAGCTATTTGTGAAGCATTTACCTGAAGGCTACCTGAGGTATTGCTTGAAATAATAGTCGTCAGTGCTACGTATGCCGACCAATTCACACCATCTGTCGATGTAGACTGTTGTATGACATACTGCTTAATCGCACTGGTTCCAGGTACCGTCCCACTCCATGAAAGATTTATTGTATTAGCTTCATATATAGGAGGGTTTGCGGCAAAAATAGTCGGTGGTATGGGCAGTATGTTTTTACGAACAGTATTGCTGGAAATAGTCCAGTCTGAGTAATAATCCTCACCAGCCGTACCACGAGTTCTTATTCGAAACCGACGATAATGGCCACGTGTAGCAGGTGGACTGACATTTAAAATACTGCTTGTTGCAGAAGTATTGACTATAGCCAATGCCAACCAGGCACCCCAATTGATGTTATCATGTGAATCACTGTACTGTATTTCATAGGAAGTGATAGGGTTACCTGCACCGCCAGATGCTCCGCTCCAAGAAAGAGTGACATTTCCTTCAGATAATGTTGCACTTACCGTGCAAAGGGTCGGTGCTGCACAAGCTGTGACATTACAATAGATACTATTGCTGACTTTTTCTATTGAATAAACATCCAATGTATCAATTGTCCAAATACCAAATTGAGTATATGTTCCTGGAGTCCTTGAAACTATTGGGTTATAGCTCCCTCCGCTTGCCGCCAGTGTCAACGTGGTCAACACATTCCACGCACTCCAAGTACTATTATCCGTAGATGTGCGACTGGCAATTTGATATCCCTTAATTGGACTGGTACCGTTAGATGCTCCGCTCCAATTAAGCGTGATAGTCTCATCGCTATATGCTGCCGGGGAGGCAACAGCAGTCGTCGCTGGCTTTGGCACCGTATTTCTGCGGACGCTGTTTGTGGATACTTTCCAGCTAGAGTAATAACTAGCACCTGCTGTACCACGGGTTCGTACCTGAAATCTACGATAATTACCTCGGGTAGGAGGCGGTGCAACGGATACACTACCACTTGTCGCTGTGGTGGTCACCGTTGTCAGAGCAGTCCATGCTCCCCATGTGACATTATCGGCGGAATCACTATATTGAATCTCATAACTGGAAATCGTATTATTGATGCCTCCAGAAGCACCGCTCCAAGAAAGAGTCACATTCCCTTCCGCAAGTGTTGGAGAAACAGTACAAGATGTTGGGGCTCCACAAGCTGTAGTAAGCAATGGAGCACTTAGTACCGTATAGCTTGAATTGGTAATTACACCAGAGGATAATGGCAATCGTCCATCAGATACCACTTTGAATGTGACTGGCTGGGTTGCATTACCTGTAGTAGAAGCGCAGGTTACCGAAACATATCTGAGCCTTGGTGTGGTCCCTTCCCAGTTATCTCCATCCGCCGCTTTAATACGTACCTGTGAAGAAGATCCATTTACAGTCATAGTGCAAAGCAATGCATAACCACTACGGATAAAGGAACCTGATGAACCCAACGCAGCGGATATGGTGAAATTGTATCTCATCTGACTATTATTTAGACGGCTTTTGGTATAAGTAATTGTGTAATGGACGGTCGGGCTAGAACCCGCCTGCAGAGTGATGCCATTAATATCCGCCACTTACATTCACCTCCTCCTATTCATAAACAGCCGAAACTAGCGAGTTTACCAGCCCACAAAGGCTAGTATTCAATCGGGTATCTATAATGTTATTTGCTGAAATCGATGTGGCAGCCGAAGGTACTAAAACATCAGCGATGCCAAGTTCATAGACATCGCTTGTTCTTGTCAACTCTGGAGCTATGGGTGTTGCTGCGGGAGTACCCGTGACAATGGCAAGCTGAATGCTCCTCGTAATTTGACTTAAGCGAACCACAACCCGGTCTATGCGAGGATTGCTTCCGTCTGCTGTAGAAAGTGGTTTGTTTAAAACATCCGTATTTTCATATCGATAACCATTAATCCACGCACTGCCCGCTGCTATGCTCACTACCAACCCAATCCCTGGAGACACCAGAAGGTTTGTTGGTGTAGAATAAAATACACCATTCGAGACAAGGCTTCCAAAATATGCAGCGAAATCTGTTGCGTCATAGATTCTATCTCCATCAGATGAGTTGAAAAATCCACTTTTCTCCATAAACTATTCCCTCCTTACTAAACGGTTTTTGTGTACTCTATAACTACATAGCCTGTATATGCAGTTCTATCATTGCCTGGTTCGACTACAATGTCGGTCATATTCACGAAGAGTCCGATTTGAGATGCAAAGTTGTTGTAACGAGCAAGGGGCAGTGGCAAGAAAACACTCCCATTCGTGACAAAACCGGTTAAACTGACAACAGTGCTGAGGTTTGCTATACCATGAGGTACATGTTTTGGTGTTGTATCCGTAAGCGAACCGAGATTTATCTCTTTACGATAAATCGTCTTGCCATCTATCCATAGCCGCCCTGTGTTTTGTTCTGTAGTTGAGTAGTCGCTAAAGGAAGAAGCCAGTTTAGTGGCTGTAATTGTACGGTCTGCAATTTTCAAGCCAGTGACTGCTCCATTGGCAATCCTTGCAGTAGTTACAGGTTCGTTATTGATATTAAGCCAGTTTGCTTGACCAGAAGGGTTGTTAAATACGAAAACAGAAATCACATAAAATGTCATGGTATTACGAGAAATAAAGAAACCCATTGCCCGCTGATAGCCATTCCCCGTGTTATCCCCGTTATGCTTTACCAAAAAGACATGACCGTCATCACTTGGCTGGTCACTAAACTTATTGCCACTCCATGAGGTGAAATAAAAGGCATCCCCAGAGTTCATATGGTACAACGCATATTGTCCAATGGATATAGTACCTCCGCCCACATTGATTTCGAGTGCTGGTAGTTTACCATACAGATTATTGATAGTAGATGCTACGCTGTCTCCTTGAATCTCTGAATCTACCTCAGTCAAGTCACCTAAGGTTTCCTCCACAATTCCCAACGTTTCCTCCACGGTCCCTATAGCCTGTGCAATTTCGGATATGCCCGTTGGAGCCAATATCGCTGTTTTAACCTCGCTTAAGTCAGAGCGGATTTTTTGTGCTATCGTTAACTCCGCTTTTCCAAACACTACACTGATGCTCTGGCCGTCTGCGTCATAGGTTTCCTCGACTTCGGTGATACGTGTCGTCATGGATACACCCCATGCTTTGGAAATAACTTTGACGGTCTGCCCAAGATCGAAGTCTATCTTATATGTTAAATTGCCGTGTGGATTGACTGATGTATCAAATGAATAGCGTATTGCCTGCTCACTAAGCTTACTTTGACCTCGAAAGATTAGTGTATCAATGTAATCCGAACCAAAGTCTTCCGCCCGCAAATCCTTAGCATCCACAAAAATTTCATGTCTTGTCTCACCTGAGCCACCTGTAATCGAAATAAAGGTTCGCTCTGTGCCTTCTCCTTCACCAGCAACAAGGGCAGTGTTGGCATAATCTCCTGCACTTATTGTATAAATCTGTTCCGTAAGATTTTCATATTCCTTAGAAAATACTGCTTGTGATTCCTTTCCTCTATACAACGATATGGTAAATCCCCCTGTCGCAGGAGAGAACACGGTCTTAATGCCAATATCTGAAGCAACACATAGTCCTGTCACCGCATCCATCAAATTTCTATACGATATTTGTGTGCTGATGGGAACATTTAAGTTTGGAGCAGAAAAGGTTATGTTTGAAATCTTCCTTGCTGTATCAGAAGGATTGATAAGATTATTATTTATCAACTGCTCCACACAGACAGATATGTCACCAGACAGTTTCTCCGTTTGCCAAACAATGCGGCGGGAGAGGAAGGAAGTTGCAAAACGACCACTTGCAGTAATAATTTCATGCTCGGTTTGAGAAAGTTCCAGATGCTCAATGATCCCGGCTTCCTCATCATCATTTTTCCAGATGATATTCCCTTCCTTTAAGAGTTCTGTATTCTCTGGAGTTGCTATCGCCTTTAACTCAAATGAGCCACACTGGGAATAGCGTCTCGTCCAGCGTAAGTACTCAAAGGATTCAACAATGCCTGCAAGCTCCCGGTTTGAATTGTAGATATACAGTTCCATTTTCACACCCCCAGAAACTGCGGACGAAAGTAAATACTAACCTCTAACAATTCCATATTGACAGAAGCATCGTATCTCAGTGTATTAAGGCCTGCCGCCAGTTGAAAGAACACCGAATTGGTATCCAACAGTGAAAAAGCATTTGTAACCGTTGAACCATCAACTTGGATCACACGCTTACCAGCGAAATGGGTATATACACGAAGTTCATCCCCAGCGCTCATTGTAGTGAGAAGTCGGATATATTCTCCCGTGTCTATGTTTAATAGTTCAGGGTTCGACACAGTACCTAAGGCCCTAAACACTATCTCGCATCCACAAGATACATCCCCTATATTTTCCACCGTAATGATTTGGCTAGGTTGACGCATTCCGAACTCCATCCCAGTCATTGGAATTTCCAATTCAAACTCAAATAGCGGTATCCATGATGCCAGTTCCTCTCGCACCTCATTTAATGTCTCAAAGAAAGGGGATGGGCAGAGCAGACTGACAAAGAAGTTTGGTATTCGTTGCCGATTAGAAACACTAAAACCTGCCTCCTCTACCACACAGGAAATCTGTCTCTCACGGTATTGAAGGGTCCCTAGTAGCTTTGGGCTGAATATTTGAAGGAAGTGTTATCTCCTTTTATAAGCTTCATCGGGAGTATCAGCAACAACCGTACCTTCAATCGTTATGTTTCGCATATCTAGTGTGGAGGAAATATAAAAAGCGCCATCTTGGTCTGGCGCCTTGAAAGTGTTAACAGTTTGACGGATGTTGCCAGTACCATCTATCTTCGTAAGAAAGTACGGTCGGCTTTGCTTTAGCGTAATACTCTCTCCATCTCTATTGGTATATGTTAGTTCCATTGCCGTGTACCTCCTTTACAATTCAAGTGCCAGTTTACGGGATAGGTTCTTAAACTCCCGTGCTAGTTCTTTTTCTGATAGAGCCTTAGGTGTCACTACAGAAATGTTTTGAGTGATACTTGCACCAGTGGCATTGCCTTGCCCAGATACACCTCTGTAATTAAAGTCAAAGCTGGTTGGCACTGCATTTTGCATATCCCTTGAAACTGCTGTCATTGCATCCTCAAAACCTACACCGATACCTTCACCCATGTTGCGGCCAATTCCAGCAAATAGGGTTGAAGGAGAGCGGATACCGAAGAAGTCTTTAATCCTTGAAACAACATTTCCGAAAAATCCAGATATTTTACTCCATTGCCATGCCCCTGCGTCTGAAATACCTTGCCATAGACCTTTAATCAGATTGCCACCCACTTGAGCCATTTGACCGATATAGCCAGTAAAGGCTTTGATCAGTCCAGAGATAATCTGCGGTACTGCTTTAACAATCTCCACGATTATCCTTGGTAGGTTTGCAATCAATGCCACAAACAGTTGTACACCCGCTAAGATAATCTTATCGATGTTACCAATAACGGCATTGACCAGCGAGCTAACAATCTTGGGAATAGCACCTACAACAGTAGTAATAATCTGCGGCAATGCCTGAATGAGAGATACCAAAAGCCGGATACCTGCATCAATAATCAAAGGAATCGAGCCAATAACAGCATTGATGATACTGTCTATAATTTGCGGGATTGCTTCCACAACTGCTGTAATAATGGTAGGCAAAGCTGTAACCAGTGACGACAATAATTGAATACCCGCTTCAATAATCTGCGGAATAGATTTAATGATAAAATCAACTATTGCTTTAATGATGACAGGCAATGCAGAAGTAAGCTGAGGTATTGCATCAACCAATCCCCGTGCTAATCCTATAATCAACTGCAAAGCCGCATCCAGCAGCATTGGCAGGTTCTCAATCAAACCTTGAACAATCTTCGTGACCGCTGAAACTGCTGCAGGTATCAGCTGAGGTAAAGCTATGCCAATACCCTCCACAAGTGCTGTGACCAGTTCTATTGCCGCATTTATGAGTAATGGAAGATTATCAATCAAAGCACCCACAATAGTCATTAAAGCACTAACCGCTGCCGGGATAAGTTCAGGCAAGAGATTTAAAATCGTTTCCAGCACCTGCGCAAATATTTTTGTGACTAATTCAAGGAGCATAGGAAGCAAGTCTGCAACCGCTGCTAAAATTGCTCCTGTTGCTGTCGGTAGTGCCGCCACGATATTCTCTAAAACCGGTACGATATTTTCCACTACTGCCTGAAAAGCATCTACAAGGTTTTCCGTGAGGTTTGTCATGTCAGCATTGGCATTGCCAAGTCCCGCCGTGAACGAACCGAGGGCGGCTTGAAGCAGACCAATGGAACCTGTGATTGTTTCCGTGGATTCACGTGCAAAGTTACCGGCGTACTGCTCTGTGTTCTCGAAAAACATCTGCATTGCGATTTCGGCTTTTTCCGCTTGTGTGGCGGTATTCCAAGTGAAATCCAGACCCTTTGCGAGAGCATAGGCTTGGATGTTTGTAGCATTCATCGCAACACCCAAGTTATCCATCATAGTGAAGTTGCCTTTTGCCGCACCTGTGACTGCTTCCATTGCAGAGGACATATCTATGCCCATAACAGATGCCATATCCGCAGCACGCTGCATAGCCTTTTCAGTTAGCTCAAGGCTTTTACGCTGTTCGATACCTGAGCCTTGGAACAGGGCACCCATTTTGTTAGCAGTCGCCAGATACTCACTTTGGGAGACACCAAGATTTTTATAGGCTTCCTCACCAGTTTTCTGAATTGATGCAGCGTATGCACCGAAGACAGCTTCAGAGCCACCGAGGTTTTGTTCCAACTCTCCGAACTGTTGGACAACTTCTTTGCCTAACTTAATAGCTGCGGCTCCAGCAGCAACGGCGACAGCGCCCATCGCCACACCAATTCCCTTTAGTACACCGCCAAGCTTTTCAAACCTGCTACCGGCATCTTCTGCACTTTTGCCGGAATCGTCTAATTCGTCACCGAGATTGTCCGCTTCGATTGTGGACTCCTCAAGTTCACGCTCCATATCGTTAAGTTCAGCTTTTGCTCTGTTTAGCTGAATTTGCCAGTTCTGGGTACGACGGTCATTTTCACCAAAAGAGGAGGAGGCATTATCAAGGGCAGCCTTAAGGGTAGAAATCTTTTCTTTCTGTGCGTCAATTTCTTTATTCAAAACGGCATTACGAGCGGTAACTGACTGAATGGATTTATCGTTTTTATCAAACTGACTCGTTACAAGGGCCATTTCACTGCCCAATACTTTAAATGATTGATTGATTTCTCGCAGTGCGTTCTTGAATTCACGCTCGCCTTCAACACCTATTTTTAAACCAAAATTGTCTGCCATGCCTTCACCTCCTCCTAAATACCTGGTGGGATAATATCGTCAATGGTCCGTGTTTTCTTTGGCTTTTCAATACCATGCCATTGTTTATGACAAGTCCATAAATCAAAAAACAGCCCAATTGGCATAAGCCAGAATTCCTCTGTCTCCATGCCCATCTGAACTGTTCCATAATAAAGAAGCCGGGTAAAGACCTCATCGTCCGTTACCCGACTTCCACGTTTTTTGGAGTTTCCTCCTCACTTTCTACATTTCGCTTTGTACCTTTGAACATCGCCTCGGTAATTGCAGTTTTATATGCCGATAAATCAAGCGGTGAGGTAAGAAGCTCTACTTCTTCCTCTGTCAGTAATTCTTCTGGTGCATTCTTATTCTTTAGGTTTCGAATCAAAATGGACTGGTTTGCAAGCAGCGTGATGAGCCAAACAATCTCATCCAGTGCCATCTCGAAGTTTTCTGATTTCATCAGTTTTTCTCCAAGGTTTTCAAGACCACCGTAACGACCGGCAATGGCCTTTGTAGCTCGTGTAGTTAAAACCAGTTCATACTCTTTGTCACCTATGTTGATTGTGGCACTTCTATCATTATCCATTATTTCTCCTCCTATGGTTCAGGTGTATAGACAGGTTCATAAACCTCAGTGAACCAGCCTGTTATGGTGGTCGATGAAACACCAGGATCACCTTCTGTAACTTCCGCTTTCCATGGGTGCTTGCCCAATCCATCCAGCTTATTCCTGCGCATAACGGTTCCTTCAATGGTGGGTGTAGAAAAGGTAATGGAATCAGCCTTTGTCTGTAAGTTGGTAGCTGGTAGTCCAAACTTAACACGATACAGCCAAAAATAGCGGTATGTTCCATTAGCCCTTTGCGCACGAAACCCCACTGCAACGGGTGTACCCACGTTTTCACTAGCAGAGATTAGTACTCCGTTGTCATCAGTAGAAGCGCCAGTTAAATCCGCTGCGACCGTCGGACCAATGTCGTCTACACCGAGGGTGAGAGTACCACTGTTAAAGTCTTTCACAACCTCCGCCGCACCGTCGTCAGCGTACAGAATGGCTTCCACTAGTTCTACCGAAAGTTCAGCAGTGATGGCTTTTGCAAGTACAGAAGGTTGGGCATAAGTTTCCTCACCGTTAGCGTCCTCGGTTATTTTTGAATAGTACAGTCTATCAAGACCGATAGTTGCCATGTGTTATTCCTCCAATCTATAGTTTTTCGCCACATCGATGGCATAATGGTGATATCCAGTATCATCCTCGTGACCGATATATCTTCGTTCAGTCACAGTAAAATCCGCATTTATTAAAGCAGTTGTGAGCTGCCGTTTCCGCTCTAGGTAATTATTTTTTGAAAACAGTGATATCCTCGCTTCCTGCACATCAAAGCCTGGACGATTATCCGCATGAACTTCAAAAATATCCGAAAGAGGAAGAATCACGACATACTCATCTGGTGCCAAACCTGAAAAAACCCCGGTTTCCACGGGGAGCGGTATGGCGGTCACAAGTGTATTAAGTTCCTCTAAGATATTCATATTTTGTCGATCTCCTCCTCCAGCTTGGCAACCATTGCGTTGATGCAGGGTTTCCTAGATGCATTCCTCGCAGGCTTTAGGAAGGGTTTTGCAGGCTGACCATGCTTCCCATATTCAATGATGCTGGCAAGTTTAGCATTGCTCTCACCATCAGAACGTGGCTCTGCAAAGCCGACTTTTACATTGAAGTTACCGTTTCTATCCTGCTTTGCACCAGAAAGGCCCAGTGAAGATAGCAATTCTCCAGTACTTTTGGATGGATATTTCGTGTCCTTGCCAACCACCTTACTTAGATTTCCCTTGACTTTATCTAGCACCACTTCACCGCCAACTTCTAAAATCTTAGGAAGAATCACATCGGTTTGGTCAGCTAATCGGGATACCTTTAAAAGGAATTCTTCTGGCATCTTTATATTCGCTTTTGCCATATCCATCACCTCACAGTTGGTTCTAGCTTTTCGGCTAAAACCTCGACATACATACCTCGATTTCTTACATCCTCAACACTTAAAATTTGATATCTGCCATCATCGCAGACGATAACCATTTCATTGGTCACCTTAAGTCCGAAGATTTTTCTAAACCTGAATAGGGAAGTTGCAGATGAAAATGATGCCATATTCGTCCATCGCTCACTGCCATGCCGATCTTCCTTGTAAGCAAGTACACTAACGAGTATATTGTCACCTTTTTTGGCGAAGCCTTCCTCATCCTTTATTGGTACCGTACTGATGATATCTATGAATGTGTTCATCTTTCCAAAACTCATGCTAAACACCCCACTCTCGGTCAAGCCGTAAAAGCAGGTTCACTGTGTTCCATACTTGTTGCCCCGCCTGTACACTGTCAGCAAAGAAACCTGCTGTCGAGCCATCCCTGCTTTCATAGAAATGGCTCGACAACATAATCACTGCTTGTTCTGTTGTTGGAGGCATGGCATGGGTTTCATAATAGTCTTCAGGAACGTGCTGATAGCTCTGTGCATATGAGACTGCAGCAGTGATAAATCCGATAAGGAGGGCATCATCCTGATCATGCGTTAAAATTAAGTTCGCTTTAACTTTAGGCAAAAGATTATCTGCCACTGCCATACCACCAACCTCCTTTACGTTCCACCTTAGTCAGTCTCCATAAGCCCCACTGCTTTTAGTTTAGCAAGCAGAGCATTAAAGTCCGTAACTAAACCAGCAACATCGGTGGCTGTGCTGTCTGCTTGGTTTCCTGCAACAGGAAGCCCCGTAACCGAGGCTCCCTCTTTAATTTCTAAAACACCGCCAATTACAGTTTTTCCTCCGCCTTGTTCGGTATAGTTCTTCGTGTTATAACTCATAAAGCACCTCCGTTACGCCTTCTGTTGGAGTACCTTAACGGCCTCCGGCAAGATAAGCTTTCCATCAACACGCTGTGTAGCAATAAACCCTACTTGACCTGTGACAGCAAAGAGTTCATTTAATCGTTTGAATACGCGTCCTTGACGGTCTGCCACCCAGTAATAACTAAAATCACCGAATACCACAGTTTTTGCACCTGCTTCAGCAGTAGGTACATATGATGAGGTATACAGCGGGCGGTTAAGAATCGTATCAGGTGTTCCCGCTTGGATGGAAGGTTGCCATAGGTATTGCCCATTACCGTCTTTCAATTTACGAATAGCCTTTATAGTGGCATCGTTCATTACGAATACGGCCTTATTACGATAAGGTGCTTTCAAACTGTAGAATAAATCTAAAACCTCATCCAAAGTGATGGCAGTGGCACTTGCCGCAGTAACACCAACTTGACCGCCGCCTGTGGCATTTAAAATCCCTGTTGGCTTACCTGTACCGTCACCTACAAAGAAGGCTTCCTCCTCCTTGTTCCCAATGCGACGGGCAAATTCTCTTGTGATGTAGCTTTCGAGATTAAACACGGAATCGTTTAGTAGCTCCTCAGAGACTTTAATCATTGTCGCTAGTTTATAGGCCCCGATGGATACTTGACCGAAGCTGTCATCACTTTCTGGGATAGCTCCTTCTTCATCTATCCAGCTTGCTGTACCTTTGCTTGCAACAACAGGAATCTTACGGTCACCAGAAGATGTCGTGATTACATTAGCCAATCTACGGAAAATATTTTCTTCCTCTAGAGCTTCTACTAGCGTACGTTCAAACTCATCTGGCACAAGGAATCCGCCTTCAGAATCAGTGCCAATTTTTAGAGCGTTTCTTACTTCATAGCTAACATTGTCACGCATTGCATTCCAGAAAGCTCTTTTGTATTCAGCACTTGCACGACCGGTCTTTTCCTCTCCAGTTCTAGTAGGTTCATTGGTAATTGGGTTACTGGTTGCTTTCGACAGTTCCAAGTCGATAGATGCTTGGCGTTCCAAACGTTCAATTTCCTTACCAAGAGCCACCACATCGGCTTCCATTTTTTCATAGGTTGTCGTGTCCTCGGCGGATAACAGTCCATCACCGCCACGTTTTGAATCAAGGAATGCCTTCGCCGCATCCCAAACCTTAGCGCGTTTCTCGCGCAATTCAAGAATTTTACTCATTGTTATTTCCTCCTTTAAATTAGTGAGAAATTAAAGAAAGCCGCTTATCCAGCGACTCTATAGGTGTACCTGTCTTTTGTTTTTGTTTTTTGGGTAGTTTGCTAATAAGTGAGTTAGTAACCGCCATCCTGCTAAAGATAAGGCTATCCGTCAAATCCGGTGTTTCACTTTCCATAAACATGATCTTATCTGCAAAACCAAGTTCTATGGCTTTATTTGCATTCATCCATGACTCTGCATCCATCAGATGAGAAAGCTTTGTTCGGGAAAGACCAGTCTTTAACTCATAGGCATTAATAATACTTTCCTTAACTTCATCTAATAGAGCCTTTGCTCGCAGCATTTCCTCGCTGTCACCGATGGCAATGGTCGAAGGGTTATGAATCATGATCATGGATACCGGCGACATATATACATCTCCACCCGCCATTGCAATAACGGAAGCTGCACTTGCCGCAAGCCCGTCAATTTTTACAGTGACCTTTCCGGTATAGTCCATAAGCATGTTGTAAATCTGAGCTGCTGCAAACACATCCCCGCCAGGAGAGTTAATCCACACTGTAATATCACCTGTGCCAGCTAGCAGTTCATCTTTGAACATCTTAGGTGTGACCTCATCACCCCACCACGTTTCTTCGGATATCACTCCATTTAAATAGAGAGTGCGCCCTTCATCAGAATCTCGCACCCAATTCCAGAACTTCTTCATTTACTGACCTCCTTCGGTTTTGGCAAACGCTCCTGCGTCAGCCAGTTTCGTCATATTTCCGTTAACCAGATATAAATCGCCACCTTCCTCAGCTGGGATACGGTTCATGTCCTCCAATTCACGGATATCATTAGCTGACATCCAGCCATTTTGCCGCCCAATAGCATAGCCATTCATTCGGCTTTGATAATCGCCGCGAAGCAGACCATCTAAGTTGAACTTGATGAATACTGATGTTTTCTCAGAAGGCAAAATAAGCGATTGCTGGAGACTTTGCTCCCATCTCACCACCCACGGATCGAGAGTGTATTTTACAAACTCCAACGACTGCTGCTCGATATTGGAGAAGCTAGATTTCTCAAGATCTCCCACCATATGAGGAGGCACACGGAAAATCCTCGCAATCTCATTGATTTGAAATTTCCGTGTTTCTAAAAACTGAGCCTGTTCTGGAGGTATACCGATGGCTTGAAACTTCATGCCCTCTTCCAATACAGCGATTTTATGTGCCTTAGCTGTGCCTTGGTAAGCACTATTCCAGCTATCCTTCACTCTCTGTATGTCTTTAATTACTCCCGGGTGCTCCAGCACACCGCCGGGATTGGCTCCATTAGCAAAGAATGCCGCACCGTACTCTTCAGTAGCAAGTGACATACCGATTGCATTTTTTGCCATAGCAATGGGGCTATAGCCAATGAGTCCATCAAAGCCTAAGCCTGGTATGTGAAGTACATCATCTTTGCGAAGTGTGACATAGCCTCCTTTTGGATTCAGGCCACTTTCGTCTGTATCCCGGTAGTAGGTATAAACCAGTTCACCATTTGATGCTCGACTTACTTCCATCTTGTTAGGAAGTAGGGGATAAAGCGCAATTGCCTGGCCACGACCATTTCGAACTATCTGTGCATAAGCATTGCCCCAAAGTAAAAGATGACTCATCAGTGTTTCTCGAAACACAAATGAAGTCATCTCTGGATTTGGTTCATCATGAAGAAGGTAATACAAAGGGTGGAAAGGAATCTTTTCTTTACCTCCATCAGAACGATATCTATATACATGTAGTGGCAGTCCAGCAATCGCTTCAGCTAGTATTCTTACGCAGGCATACACCGCTGTTGCTTGCATTGCAGTACGCTCATTTACTGTTTTGCCAGATGATGTACCGCCAAACAGGAAGGAAAATGCGCTACCCACACGGTTTTGCGGTTTGTCCCTTGAACGAAACAGTCCTTTTAATAAATTCATAGGCCTCACCTCCAAATTGAAAGAATTACACCACAAACAATCATTGAAATTTATAGAATTATTAAACCTCTCTCGTCATACACCGAGTCTCCACTATTACCTGGTCCACAGCGGATGGCGCGGTCGAGTGCCATAATAGTTGCCACTGCTCCATCTATTTTTTCTGTACTTTTTTCCTTGTCCGGTTTTATATTTTCAGCCGGATCTGTTTTTATATAGATGTTATCCATCATCCACCGTAGTACTGGATGCCCGCCGTGTGCTATTCTTTCTTCTAATGTCAATTTCATAAGTTCCTTTGTAGGTGGTGACATATCTTTAAAACCTTGACCGAAAGGAACTACAGTAAAGCCTAACCCTTCAAGATTTTGCACCATCTGAACAGCGCCCCAGCGGTCAAAAGCAATCTCTCGAATGTTGTACTTTTCCCCCAGTTCTTCAATGAATTTTTCAATGTATCCATAATGGACTACATTTCCCTCGGTGGTTAAAATATAGCCTTGCTTCTCCCAAAGGTCGTATTGCACGTGGTCTCGTCGCACTCGGAGGTCAATATTATCCTCCGGCATCCAAAAATACGGGAGAACGGTATATTTATCAGTTTCATCTTCCGGTGGGAACACCAGCACGAAGGCTGTAATGTCAGTGGTAGAGGATAAATCAAGTCCTCCATAGTATACTCTACCTTCAAGGCTCTCTGGTTTTACTGGAAACGCACAGGCATCCCACTTTGCCATTGGCATCCAACGGACAGATTGCTTAACCCACTGGTTCAGACGCAGCTGTCGAAAGCTATTTTCCTCAGCAGGGTTCTGTTTTGCGCTTTCACAAGCTGCTCTAACTTTATCGATACTTACTGTAATTCCTAGGCTTGGATTTGCTTTCTTCCATACTTTGGGATCAGTCCAATCATCCTCTTCTTTGGCACCGTAGATTACGGGATAAAAAGTAGGATCGTATTTTCTTCCCTCAATAATATCAACCGCTTTTTGGTGTGTTTCATAGCAGATACTCTGGGTATCCGTCCCTGCAGTGGTGATAAGAAAATATAGCGGTTGGGTTCTCGCATCACCAGACCCTTTTGTCATAACATCAAATAGTTTCCTATTTGGCTGAGTATGAAGTTCATCAAAAACAACACCATGTATATTGAAGCCGTGTTTTGAATAGGCTTCAGCCGACAATACCTGATAAAAGCTGTTGGTCGGCAGGTACACCAGTCGTTTAGTTGAAGCCAGCAACTTCACTCGTTTATTCAGCGCTGGACACATCCGCACCATATCGGCTGCTACTTCAAATACAATTGATGCCTGCTGGCGATCTGCGGCACAACCGTATACCTCTGCTCGTTCTTCACCATCTCCACAAGTGAGGAGAAGTGCGATTGCTGCTGCAAGCTCGCTTTTTCCCATCTTTTTAGGTATTTCTATATAAGCCGTGTTAAACTGCCGGTATCCATTAGGTTTTAAGATACCGAATAAATCACGGACAATTTGTTCCTGCCAGTCGATAAGTTCAAAAGGCTTGCCTGCCCATGAACCTTTCGTATGGGAGAGTGCTTCGATAAAAGCCACAGCGTAATCAGCAGCGTCCTTATCGTAATATGACCCTTCAGCTATAAAGGCGGTCGGCTTATATTTCTTCAGTTTCCGCATAAACACCGCCCCTTTTATGGAAAAGGACATAAGAAAAGAGCCTCAATCCTATAGATGAAGCCCTTTTCTCTATCCTATTTAGATTTAGTTATTTCTTTTTATCCACTTCACCCGTCAGTATGAAATGGGCATATTCTGCTTTATGGTCTATTAAATAGACTACCAATTCATAAAACCCTCGTTCATTTGCCTCATACTGTACTCGGTCCACATCAAACATATTTGTGACTCCACTTTCTCGGATGGAAAGGATTTGTTGCTTAATTATCTCATTCATTGGCTACCTCCTCCGATTCTATTGAATCGGTTGTCGCTTTGCGCAGGATTTCCACATCGAAGCCCGCACTCTTATAGCCTTCTAAAATTGTACTGTAATAATAACAACTTGGCTGTCCAAGCGGTCTACCATCATTCATGATGTAGACCATCGCCTTGACGGTTTTGCTTCCCAACTTCACTTTTATTGTTTCCTTTCGATAAAGGAACGGCCATCCCTCGTAACGGTCAAGTGCCGCTTCATCGGTCGGTGTAATCTCCCAAACTAAAACTGGTACGTTGCCACCCTCAAAAGGCTCGATTGTCGCCACAGCGCCCGCGTGTGCCCCTCTAAATAATAGGCGGTGGTCATTGATTTGGCTTGCTCCTACCACCTTAGCTGTGGGGCATCTGTCGGCCATTTGCTTTAGATTAAGGTTGGAGCCATAGGCAAGATATAATTTATTCTTCATCGTAATCCTCCTTCTTAGCTTTGTGGGTTAGGGGCAGCTCAGGCCGCCCGAAACCGCCATGCAGCTGAACCCGAAAGTGCTGCGGTCAAATGCTCTCTGCAGTTTGCAAATTCATCTCCAATGAAACCAATCCGGTTTAGGTAGGTTCTCATGGCAAATTTCTCGTTTTCCACCTGCGGTTTCTTTGCTGATGCACACTTTTGCGTTAAGGCTTGGTGGTTGATGGCAAGTGCTAGAACAATGTAGCTTCTTATCTTTCCTGCATGAAGTTCGCTATTGAATCCTCTAAGTTCAACTGTATGGTTTCCGGTAAAAAAGCTGTGAAGGTTGAGGAAATGGTAGCGGCTGTTGTGATAATGAGTGCTTCTACTCTCGCTGTAGCCCTCGTACCAAATGTCCTCAATTTGTCTCATCGTTTTAGGCTTTTTACGGTTCATCTTCTCAACCAAAATGCTGTCCATCTTTTTGCAGTAATTCATTCTCTGCGGTGCAATCTGAAGTGCTTTATAAAATAAGTCATTTTTGCTTGCAATGATATTTACAAAGTTTCGAATGCTTCGTGGCGTATGTTCAGCACCGTCTAGATGAATGTGAATTCCGCAAGATGTATTTGTAAAGGCTCCAGCTTTGCGAAGCTTTCTTACTAGCTCCTGCAAAGTTTCAATGTCCTCACGGTAGGTTAGGATTGGACTAACCAACTCAACGCTATAATCTCTACCTGCAGCTACTTTTCTTCTACCTTCTTTTCTTTGGCAGTTGATGCTCCCATCGTACATAAACTTCCACACTCGACCATCTGGAGTTATTACCTTCTTGGTGTCGTAGTATGTCCCGCCTTCACTGTAAATGCCTTGCAAAAACTCTGCAGCTACTTTAGCCGCCCTTTCCCTTGTAATCCCGGTAAATTCAATCTCAATCCCAAATTTTGCACTTAACATCGTATCTCGCTCCTTTTAAAGTGTGTTTGTCCTTTCGGCATGTACATATATCACTCTAAAAGGCTTATATAGCAAGACAATTCTGCAATATAAATCTACATATTTACTGCCATATTGGGCTTAAAATGTGTATTTTTATTCTTCCCCTCATTTTTATCCAATTTTGGATTAAAATCGATCGTTTTACGAGCCTTTTTTAGCGGTTTTTTCATGGTTTTTTCGGAGTTAGAATAAAGTTTTGACATAATAGAGGGAAGAAAATAATGGAGATAAGAGATCAAGAGGAAAGATAAAAATATTGGATAAGTATTGATTTGTTATTGAAATAGTATTGAATCGAATATTGGAAAAAGCCAGTAACATCAATAGTTTGGGAACATTACTGTATTGAAAAGATATTGAAAAAGACATGAAAAAATCCGGGTTCCTGATGAGGAAAACCCGAATTTTTAATGAGTTTTATATTGAAAAAGCAAAGGTTTATTCTTACAGAATTGGTGGTAAAGTTAGCAAAAGTTTATTATGACTGTCAAGAGTTTATTATTGATCTACATAGTAGAAAAAGAGTTTCAGATATAAGAAAATAGATTTTCTACTTAAATTACTTTCTTAACCTTTTGGTACAAAACCCACCAAGTAAGTCATCATCCACACTACTTTTCGAGAGTGAAGTATTTTAGAATAAAGATCAGAAGAACCTATTAAGCATCCAGTCCGATCTTAATTTAATTGTTCTTTTTCAATTTATCTATATGTCCACCTATTATGAACTCGAGATTATCACTAATTTTCTTAGAATCCCAATCCCACCACTTTATTGTTAGCCAATCCTCTATTACTTTATCTGAATAACGTTTTTTTATAACTATCGCAGGATTTCCTCCAACAACTGTATAGGGGGCTACATTTTTTGTAACAACTGATTGTGCAGCAATTATTGCTCCATCTCCAATTTTGACTCCAGGCATAATTGTTACATCTCTTCCTATCCATACATCATTTCCGACTTCAGTATCTCCTTTAATCGGCAGGTCGTCTAAGGTAGGTACATACATATCCCACCCACTGCCAAACAAATGGAATGGATAAGTAGAGCCATCCATTTGATGGTTCGCTCCATTCATAATAAAGGTTGTTCCTGGACCTATCGAACAAAACTTTCCTATAATCAGTTCATCACCTATTACTTCATAGTGATATAGAACTTGTTCTTCAAATGACTCTCCATGTTTACTATCGTAGTACGAATAATCCCCAACAGAAACATTTTTTCTTGTTATAGTTGGCTTAATAAATTGAACATTTTTATTTCCTTCTAATGGAAATGGAGTTTGTGGATTTGGTCCAGGAAAATTATTAGCAGACATAAACTCACTCCTTTATATCATTGTTTAAAGATGACTTGCTAATTTAATCACAACGAATTATTTCACACAGGCCGAGGCAGCGGTCGTTTTTTCCATTTCCCCTACTAACTGGTTAAAGTCTATTTTTTTATAGTCAAAAAATGCTTAATAATGTTACTCGAAGTATGAATCAATTAAGAAATGGATTAAACTACCATGAAAGATATACTTTTAATAGAGGGGCTCTAAAAACGGAACAGCTGTATCATCTCCAATTCTAGAACTTCTTCAGAAAAAACCATATTGAACACCAATAAAAAAGATATAATATTCAGGATGCCCTAAAACAACAACCGAATTAAATCTAAGCTCTTTTGCCTTTTGCAATGCTTTACTAATCAATAATTTACCTACGCCTTGATTTTGATATTCTGGTAGGACAGATACAGGTGCAAGAGCGAGTGACTCTACAACTTGATCTTCATTTTTAATTTTTATCTTGGATAATAGAATATGTCCCACTTGTTTGTTATCATCATTATCCATCGCCACTAAAGATAATTCTGGTATAAATACGTTTGAATTTCTAATACGAGACACCAAATGATGTTCATTTTTATCACTGTGCTCCGCATTAGCGAATGCATTCTTTACCACTTCTTCAGTTATTTTATAGTCTTTCACCTGTTCTTGTTTAATTACTATGTTCATTTCTTTATAGCTCCTGTTCAAGTACATATTTTTACTTTACTCTTTCCCTAGAAATGTTGTAATAACTCGGGTAAACTCTTCCGGTCTCTCTTTCTGTGGCCAATGTTTACACCCTTCCATTACATACAGCTCGGAAGCCTTCATAGCCTCATGTGCTTCAAACGCATGTTTAATAGGAACTGAGGTATCTTTTGACCCATGAACGATTAATGTCCGTTTTTTAATTTCAGATAGATTTTCTGCCAACTTAGTTCTAAGTCCTGTGCGTGTAATCTCACTTCTCTGGAATGACATAAATGCTTTACCAGCATGTGGTGCTTGTAAAAATCCATAAATTTCATCTACAAGTTCTTCTGATACATTATTAGGATTTCCAAATAAACTATTTAGCAGCGTCCACTTCACAAATCTTCTGCTTTTACTTGACCATTTATACGAAAGTTCATTGAGGAATGATTGTGTATACCAATAAGTGAGAAGATGATAAGGAAGTTTACTAAATAGCCCCCACGCACCTACTAATACTAGCTTTTCTACTCGAGCTGGATATTCGAGCGTATACCCAAGAGAGATTCCTCCACCTAAAGATAGTCCAACCAAGTTAGCCTTCTCAAGGTGAAGACGATCTATTATTTGATTCAATATATCAATGTAAAAGGAAAGTGAATATTCCACATTAGGTTTATCACTTTCTCCATACCCAGGAAGGTCAGGAGCAAATACACGGTGATTTTTTGATAAAGGACCTAATACCTCACTCCAAGATATATTTGCTGAATCAACTCCTGCACCATGCAAAAGTATCACAGGAGAACCAGATTCTCCAGCTGTATAGCAATTGACATTTATATCATTTAATTTTAGTTTTATCGTTTTAATTTCTGGAAAGTTTCCTATCATAATATTAATCCTCCACAGCATTTTAATAGATTCATGTTTCATCGCCTTTAAATTATGAACTATTTTAACTCGTTTATTTCATAATATACAAAAACTATTTTTTCTGCAACAACTTATGAACTATTTTTATTGTTTTATTACATAATTTTTATTAAACTAACAATGAGGTGAAGAAAATGGATGGGTTTGAAAAACGTAGGGAACAAAAGAAAAGAGACATTTTAAATGCCGCATTAGCCCTATTCATGGAGTATGGATTACAAAAGGTATCTATTACAGAAATAGCTAAAAAGGCCAATGTATCGCAAGTCACCATATATAATTACTTTGAAAGTAAAGAAAATCTAGTTCGTTTAGTTTTTAAGTTTTATGTTGATCAGATATGGGATGAACAAAAACATCTATTAGTTAATGACCTTCCATTTAATGAGAAGATTAAAAAGATTATATTTGAAAAAGGTATTGCCGCTAATCAAATAAGCGAACGATTTTTTCAAGACTTTATGAAAGATTATGCAAGTGGGCAGAGTTATGTTGAAGAAGTATATCAAAAGGAAGCCCTTCCACTCTTCATTAAACTTTTTAATGAAGGTAGAGAACAAGGATATATTGACTCTGAGATATCAGATGAAGCTATTTTATTCTATTTAAAGATGTTTCAAGAATATTTGCAGCGTGAAGATGTTGCCACAATGACACTTCCAATTGCTGAGGATCTTACCAAGTTATTCTTTTACGGCATAGCAGGTAAGAAAGAAGATTAAGACCTTGTTTACCAAGTAAAGTTGGGTAGGAATTCTTAAATTAAGTATTTAATAAAAATGAAGACTTATTTTCGGAATTACTCCTTGGGCTTATCCTCGATTAAACCAAACAAAAGCATTTGAGAAAAAACTTTACTGAGGGAATTTTCAAACTATAATTCAAGTAAATGTTCTTAAAGAAATATTTTATCAAAATAAGGAGTTGAATCTTGTTTTAGATTCAACTCCTTATTTTTTATCTATATTTTCTCTCTTTTTTCTTTTAAGAACTTCCAAATGTTCATTTTAACGATATTCGGATCAGAGTCGGTAATGTTTATTTTAATTGAGAGATTTACTTTTTAAACAGACAATTTTCCACCATAAGAATAATCATTTGCTAAAACCCCACCCCTCCAACCCGCATTCCACCGTTTCACTCATAATAATGTTTTGCTACAGACCCCTCATTTTTATCCAATTTTGGATTAAAATCGGTCGTTTTTCGGGCCTTTTTCGGCTGTTTTTTCACGGTTTTTTCGGAGTTGGAATAAAGTTTTGCCATAATAGAGGGAAGAAAATGGTTGAGATAAGAGGTAAAGAAAAAAGATAAAAATAGTGGAAAAATTATTGAGATTATATTGATTAGTATATTGGATAAACCCACTATTATCAATCGGTTTAGGTACATATATGTATTGAAATGATATTGAAAAAGACATAAAAAACTCGGGATCCTGATGTGGAAAAACCGAGTTTTTAATGAGTTTTATATTGAAAAAGCAAATGTTTATTTTGACAGTATTGGTGGTGAAGTTAGCAAGAGTTTATTTTGGTTGCCAAGAGATTAATATTTATCTACACCACCCTAGACATCCACGCCACACACTCAACATGCACCGTCTGCGGAAATATGTCTACAGGCTGCATGTATTCTATATCATAAGCCTTGCTCAATACCTGTAAATCCTTCGCCAAGGTTGACGGGTTGCATGATACATATACAAATTTTTTCGGTTTTACCTTCAAAATCGTCCGCAGCAGTGCTTCATCGCACCCGAAACGCGGCGGGTCCACTACTACGACATCCGGATGCCAGCCTTCTTTCAGCCATTTTGGCAGCAGTACTTCCGCTTTCCCTGCATAGTAATGGGCATTCGGGATATGGTGGGCGGCAGCATTCTTTTTCGCATCCTCAATTGCTTCCGGAATAATATCCATGCCGCGGATTTCGGAGGCGCCGTCTGCAAGCCACAGGCCGATTGTGCCGACACCGCAGTAGGCATCAGCGATTTTTTCGACGCCTGTTAAACCTGCTGCCTTTTTCACCTCATTATAGAGTTTGACCGTCTGGATCGGGTTCAGCTGGAAAAAGGCGCGTGCGGAGAGTTCGTAGGTGAATTCTTCGAGCCGCTCTTCAATGATTTCTTTGCCGGATAGATGGATCGTTTCGTTGCCGAAGATGATTGAAGTTTTTTTCGCGTTGATGTTTTGTGCGACGGAAACGACTTCCGGCAGGCGTTGTTTGATTTCAGACAGGATGATGTCTTTTCGCGGCAATTCTTTTTGTGCCGTGATCAGTACCACCTGGGCCTGTCCGGTTTGAATCCCGACCCTTGTGACAATTGTGCGCACGATGCCCTTTCCGGTTTTTTCGTTGTACACCGGCACATGAAAGTCATTCAAAATTTGCGTGACTACTTGTGTGATTTTGTTTGTCAGCGGATGCTGGACGATGCATTCCGGGACGTTGATCAGGCGGTGGGAGTCCATGCTGTAGAGGCCGGAGATGATTTTACCGTGGTCCTCGCCAAGCTGGAATTGGCTTTTGTTGCGGTAGAGCCACGGGTTTTCCATGCCAATTGTCGCGCGGATATCAAGTTCCTCCACGTTGATTTTTGTATGGCGTTCAAGCGCCTGGATGATGATGTCACGTTTTTCGATGAGCTGCTGGTCATACGCCAGATGCTGGAGCTGGCAGCCGCCGCATTGCTCGTATACCGGGCATGGGGCTTTGATGCGGTGGGGTGAGCGTTTGCGCACCTTTTTGACGATCCCTTCGACGAATTTCGGATGCACGCGTTTTGCTTCAACGACGACTTCTTCGCCAGGGAGCGCGCCCGGGACGAAGACGACCGTTCTTTTAAAGTAGCCGACCCCTTCGCCATTAATGCCGAGCCGCTTGATCGTGAGCGGGAATTGTTGTTTGACTTTGATGTTTGCTTGTTGTTTCTGCATAAAATCCGTCCTTTATTCAATGCTTCGCCACAGGTAAAGAGAAGCATAACTTAAATAGGGTTCCCAGTCTTTTGCGTATGTGTCCATTTCTTCATAGGTGGGCTTTTTTTCGAGCTGAAAAAGTTTTTTTAATGCGTTTTGGATGCCAATATCCGCTTTTGGGAACAGGTTCGGGCGGCCGAGACCGAACATCAGGAAGTTTTGAACGGTCCACGGGCCGATGCCGCGGATTTTCACCAGTGTTTTTAAAATCTCTTCATCCGGTTTCGTGTCGAGTGCTGCCAGATTCAGTTCACCTGATGCAACGAGCTTCGAAAGGCCGGTAACATACTCCGCTTTTCTTTCGCTGAATTGCAGGGAGCGTAAATCGGAAACAGGAATTGCAGCAACTTTTTCCGGCGAAGGGTAAAACCAGACACCCTCTTTTTGGAATCCGAATGTGTAGACAAACCGTTCTGTCAGGGTATGGGCAAATTTCGTGTTGAGCTGCTGGTGGATGATGCATTTGACCAGGCAGGCGTACGGCGAAAAATCGAGTACAAACGGTGTCCCGCGGTGTTCTTCAAAAATCGGTTGCAGCGCGGTTCCGGTGAAATAGCCGGTAATGCCGGCAATGTCCGTATCCCATTGAAACAGATGAAATAGGCGCTTTTCCACGATTTCGGCTGTATCCGGATTTTCGCCTTCTATATGGAATGCAGGTTCTTCCGTGGTTCCGATTGCAGTGATTACTGCCGTTTCCGGAACTTTACCGTAAATTGGTATTTTAACTTGACGTTTTAAAATATCAACAGCCTGTAGCGGATCGAGGCTTAAACGCTCTAGCGCCCGGTCAAAATTGTACGGGCCTTGAATTGTAACAGTTTTCTCCCACATTTGGCATCCTCACTACTTTTTTTGCCATTATATCATACGTAGCCTGGAAAATAGTAAACGAATTGCTATCACTTGGCAAAACAAAAGTTTTTAAGTAGAAAAAGCATGGGGCCTGCTTATTCAGGATACTAGGTTGGATTTTTGATTGTTCTAAAAGACATTTAACCAAAATAGTTGGAATGCATCGTCCCGGTTTTGGAATGAAAAACCCCGTAATTGGAATGGAAAAAACCCTTTTTGGAATGAAAAGCCCAGATTTTGGAATGAACCAAAATAGGTGGAATGCATCATCCCGGTTTTGGAATGAAAAACCCCGTAATTGGAATGGAAAAGTCCCATTTTGGAATGAAAAACTGAGATTTCGGTATGAACCAAAATAGGCGGAATGCATCATCCCAGTTTTGGAATAAAAAACCCCGTAATTGGAATGGAAAAGTCCCATTTTGGAATGAAAAACCCAGATTTTGGAATGAACCAAAATAGGTGGAATGCATCATCCCGGTTTTGGAATGAAAAACCCCGTAATTGGAATGGAAAAGTCCCATT